>JAFSDJ010000015.1 GCA_017436305.1 Lachnospiraceae bacterium | reverse complement strand
TCTTCATTCCAACTTTCAAACAATGCTTCCAGCTTTTTGTTTTTCTGAATTCTTTTTAATACCTCTTGTCTTTCTCGAATCATGGGAAAATACTTTTTCAATCCACTGTTCATACACTTATCCTCCTGTGTGCTTTTAATTATAACTTTCATTGCGGATTGTTCTTCTGAAATTGAAGTACCGAAATGAGATGCCTTGCGGCTTAGAAAGTAGATGCGCGAACTGCATCTGCATGGATGGAGTGTAGCACATTGGAATATAGATTGCAAGTGACTTTTGTTACTTTCTGTTACTTCCATTCCTTACCGTTGCGAAATTCATACATTTCTCACCGTTGCCAAATTCCATATTGACTTGCTACTCCAATTATGCTAAATTTAAAAAAGTTAAAAAACAAACAATAACGTAAAAGCTACGAAGAGAAATAGTATATATTTAGAACATTTCAGAGAGAAGCCACTTGGTGAAAGGCTTTATGGGAAAAATATAGAACCAGTCTCGGAGCTTTGAACCGAACCTATATGCCATTGGGCAGTGAGTTAGTTGCAATTTGGTTAACCAATGATAACTTACCGGCATAGTAACAGTAGGCTTCAACGGATTTCCACCGTTACAGGGAAAGCAGTATAAGGCATGCCTTGTACTGGATGAGTGCAGTATTATACTGAATTTAGGTGGTAACACGGATAAGATTCGCCCTAAGCTGATTTTTCGGCTTAGGGCTTTTGTTATGATATAGACATTTTTTTGAAATTCCTATATTATAAAACACCTGGTACTAGTGATGCGTAGTTACGCACGGACAAACCTGTGTTGCCAAAAGCTCGGCAATATTACATGCGGGCATAGAGTTTCATAAATAAGATTTACAAAAAGAAAACATAAAGGAGAAAAACAAAATGGCTGACAACAAAAAATTAGTAGAAGCAATTACTTCCATGGAAGTAGACTTTGCGCAATGGTACACAGATGTTGTAAAAAAAGCAGAGCTGATTGATTACACAAGTGTAAAAGGATGTATGGTTTTCAAACCGGCAGGTTATGCAATCTGGGAGCTGATTCAGTCTCAGCTTGATGCAATGTTTAAGGCAAACGGTGTAGAAAATGTATACCTTCCTATGTTTATTCCGGAAAGCTTATTACAGAAGGAAAAAGATCACGTAGAAGGCTTCGCACCGGAAGTTGCCTGGGTTACTCATGGTGGTTTAAATCCTCTACAGGAGAGACTTTGTGTAAGACCTACCTCTGAAACACTTTTCTGTGATTTTTATAAAAATGAAATTCAATCCTACAGAGATCTGCCAAAAGTATACAATCAATGGTGTAGCGTTGTACGCTGGGAAAAAGAAACAAGACCATTCCTTCGTTCCAGAGAATTTTTATGGCAGGAAGGTCATACAGCTCACGCAACTGCCCAGGATGCAGAAGCAAGAACAATTCAGATGTTAAATGTATATGCTGATTTCTGCGAGCAGGTATTAGCAATTCCGGTTATCAAAGGACGCAAAACAGACAAAGAAAAGTTTGCAGGTGCAGAAGCTACCTACACAATCGAGGCTTTAATGCATGATGGAAAGGCACTTCAGTCCGGTACAAGCCATAACTTTGGTGATGGTTTTGCAAAAGCATTCGGCATCCAGTATACAGATAAAGAAAATAAGCTCCAGCACGTACATCAGACCTCATGGGGTGTATCTACCCGTTTAATTGGTGGTATTATTATGGTTCACGGTGATGATTCCGGTTTAGTACTTCCACCAAGAATTGCACCTACACAGATTATGATTATTCCAATTATGCAGCACAAGGAAGGCGTTTTAGACAAAGCAGCTGAATTGAAACAGTTACTCTCTGCTAACTTCCGTGTAAAAGTAGACGACACTGACAAGAGTCCGGGATGGAAATTCTCTGAACAGGAAATGAGAGGTATTCCGGTTCGTGTAGAAATTGGTCCAAAGGATATTGCAGCAAATAAATGCGTTATCGTTCGCCGAGATACAAGAGAAAAAATGGAAGTATCCTTAGATGAGTTAGAAGCAAAAATTTCTGAAGTACTTACAAATATGCAGGTAGAAATGTTAGAAAGAGCAAGAACTCACAGAGATTCCCATACTTCTACTGCAGCTACCATGGCAGAGTTTGCAAAAAATGTAGAAGAAAAACCAGGCTTTATAAAAGCAATGTGGTGTGGAGACCAGGCTTGCGAAGATTTAATCAAAGAGCAGACCGGTGCTACTAGCCGTTGTATGCCTTTTGAGCAGGAAAACATTTCAGACAAATGCGTATGCTGTGGCAAACCGGCAACTAAGATGGTTTATTGGGGCAGAGCATACTAATTGGGAAATGCATTGCAGAATTTGATAATTTATAATTTTGAATAGGGCTTTTCACACCCTAATCATAAAAATACAAAGGCAGCAGAACGATGGATTCTGCTGCCTTATTTTAATATACTGTTAATAAGTATTCATATCCTTAGTGGGGTCAATTTATAGCGGAGGTTGGAAAATTGGAAGATCCGGTGGATAAAAGGAGAAAATATAAAACAAGGTAATATCAGCAAGCAGATAGAGGCAGCTAACTCCCAAAACCCACAAAGGAAACCTATGTGTTTTAATAGACATTCCATGATAAATACTTACAATAAACGCAACCAATAATAAGATTAAATGGGAAACGATCCCTTCTATGGAAAAACCTTCTTTTAATCCATAATGTCCCATGGCAACAATGAATTTTCCCACTATAACTGCCAAAGCTGTTATAATAATTCGGTTTTTTAGGGAAACAGCCCCAATATTATCACACCAGGGAAGCAGAAATACAATACAGAGAGGATAAAATACAAGTTTCAAATGTTCCCAGATACTTTCATTTACAGGCATGAATCCGGCAAGCAAAGCAGGTTTACCTAGAAAATCATAAGCAAAGTGAAGTATAGTTGCAACAATATAACAGATAAACACAGCCCAGAGAAAAAAGCATAATCCTGTTTTTTTAAATTTCATAAATATCCCTTTCCAATAAGAATGTATAGTAAAAGTATACGCAAAATTATATTTTTAATGAATTCTGTACAGAAAAAACAAAAAAGCTTTATATAAAAACAGACATTTTAATCCATTTTTATATAAAGCATTGGTTAAAAAGTAAATGTAAAATAGTAAAAATATTTATCTAATCCAAAATATATTTATCGATTACTGTTACAATCCCATCCTCATCATTGGATTTAGTAATAAAGTCAGCGGCTTCTTTTACCTTATCCTGTGCGTTAGCCATTGCTACCCCAACGCCCGCATATTGAATCATTGTCATATCATTAAATCCGTCACCACAGCAAATAGCATTATCTCTAGTTAGCCCTACAGAATTTAACATACGATCCAAAGAAGTAGCCTTATCTACATTTTTAGGCATAATTTCGATAAAGAAAGGTTCAGAGCGATAAATACTCAAAATATCACCATACATTCCCTGAAGCTCTTTTTCATAATTCTCAGCAATTTCTGGAGGTGCAGTCATAAGACACTTGTTTACATCAAAATCTACAAATTCGGGAAAATTATCAACTTTTTTTACAGGCATACCATTAATGCGTGACTCGATTTCGATATATTGGTCCATTCTGGTACCTAAAATAATATTGTCGGCAAGATAAGTAACAATTCCAACATCGTTAGCTCTTGCATACCGGTAAAGTCCCGGAATTACTGAGTTTGGTAGGGTTTTCTGGTATACAATTTCTCCGGTGCGACAGTTAATAATTCTTCCGCCGTTAAAAGAAAGCAAATATCCACCGTATTTTTCCAGCTCCAGTTCATCCGCATAACGCTTCATACCGGGAGTTGGACGTCCGGAGGCAAGGATTACCTTGTGTCCTCTTTTCAAGGTTTCAATAATACCTCTTTTCGTATTTTCTGTAATCTCTTTTTTTGAATTAGTAAGTGTTCCATCTATATCCAGTACAAGTACTTTTTCATCTGATTTGTTCATCATTTACATCCCTTTACATCTCATTTTTCTTTTTACGATAATACATTAAATATTCTACTTCGCCTAAGTCCTCATTCACTTCTTCTCTTTTTTTTATAAGCCCCTGTTCTTCATAGAAGCGGTAAGCTCCATAATTATTTTCAAATACGTGCAAAGAAAAGAAGTCAAAGTCTTCTTTTATATAATTTAACAAGCGGGAGCCAATACCAATACCACGAAACTCTTTTTCAACAAAAAGTCCTTCAATATACCCTTCGTCCATTCCGATAAAGCCTACAACCCTGCCATCTACCTCATAGACATAAGTATCTATAGCCATAACTGCTCTGGAAACATAAGAAAAATTTCTATCCCAATATTCCTTTGGGACAAAGTCATGAGCCTCTAAATTGCCATCATACCAGATTTTCATTACTCTTTTTAAATCATCAGGAATCATTTTTCTTATATAATCCATGTATTGCCCCAACTTTCGCTAAAATGGTGTAAAATTTATTAATATGCAATATTATACTAAAATCCAACTCCTTTGACTAGTGTAGGTTTGCAAATTACATATCTTATGTTAAAATAACTATACTTTGTTTCAGAGTAAGAGAAGGATTTTAGTATGGTAAATAACAGGTCTGTCTAATAGTAAATATCAATAGATTGACCACAAGGTTAAGCATTGGGAGGCATATAATGAATATTTGGGAAATATTGGGGATTGAGAAAACAAAAGACAAGGAGCTAATTAAAAATGCGTATCGTGAAAAGTTAGTCCTTGTTAACCCGGAAGAAAACCAGCAGGGATTTATGGAGTTAAGACGAGCATACGAGGAGGCTGTAGCAGAGGCAGATAAACCGGATGTTTCGCCAGAAGAAGCAGCAAAAGCTAACCAGGAAGAAGAGCCAAAAACACCTGTTGGCATATGGATGAAAAAAGTAGACACACTTTATCAGGATATTGAGCTTCGTGGAAATGAAGAAAAATGGAAAGAGCTGTTAGAAGATGATGTATGCTTTTCTTTGGAAACGAAAACAGAAGCAAGGGACGAACTGCTTTGTTATTTTATGTCCCATTATTATCTGCCACAGAAAATCTGGAGGATTTTGGACGACAAATTTCTGTTAAGAGAATATAAGGATGAATTATACGAAAGTTTTCCGGAAAATTATGTGGAACAAGGCATTGTTGGGAATATTGAAAATAAAGAATATATTGATATACAGTACATAGAATCCAAAGGCGGAACCGACTATGATGAATTCCTTTATAAAAGCTATGAAATATACCATCTGTTAGCAGAAGGAAAAATGGATGAGATTGGTCAAAGACTTGAGGAAATTGATGCCTTTAAGCTGTATCATCCATACATAGATGTATTCCGTATCAAATATCTTTTATCCAGAGAAGAGGCAGAGAGCAAAGAAGAGGCAGAAAATCTGGCAAAAAATTTATTGGAAAAAATGCCGGAAGATGAGGAAATACGCCGTTCCATGGCAGAGGTTTACTGCGCTAAAGAAGAATTTGATAAGGCGAAGGAGCTTTATGAGAAGATTCTTGAGGGCACAGAAAATCTGTATAGCGTAAAGGTAGCTTTGGGTAATATCTGCTTCAGACAAAAGGATTTTATAGAAGCTAAAAAGTACTATGATGAAGCTTATGATATTCACAAAAATGATTATTTGGGACAATCTATTTTAAATTGTATTGAAGAAATTGAAAAGTTATATAAACAACGATGGGAAGAAAATCCGGAAAATCTGGAAAATGCCATAGAGTTAGCAAGGACTTACTATCAGCAGAGTAAATTTGAGGAGTCATTAGAGCTTCTTATGTCCATTCAGCCTGATGAAGAAAACCATTTAGAGTATGTACATTTACTTGGATGTAATTATATGTACAAGGAAGATTATGAAAGAGCCCTCACCTACTTATTGCAGTGGGTGGCCATAACAGAAAAGCTGGAGCCGGACGGAACCGAAAAGAGAAAAAAAGAAATGAAACGCTTATGTGCAGCATATCATTGCACAGCTCAGACTCTGGCAGGTTTAAAACAGTATGAGGAAGCAGATAAATTTTTTGACAAAGCACTGGGTACAGGTAATCAGACTATAGACGTTTATGAGGAAAAGGCCAGAATCTACTTTAACAGGCGAATGTATGATCAGGTCATAGAAATCTGTGACAAAATTTTTGAATGTGACAGTCATTCTCCACTAGGTCATGCCTTTAGAGGTGAAGCATTTTATGAGCTGGGTTATTATTTAGACTCACAGGAAGAGTGGGATTACTGTATTGGAGTTTCCCCCAGCAATCTGAGCTTTTACATCAAAAAAGCAGATTGCTTCTATTTGATGGAACGTTACGACGAGGCTTTGGAGGTGCTTACTTTTGTAAAGGAGCATGGTGCTGAAAGTGACAGCATTACAATGTGGGAAGCCATGATTGAGAATGAAAAAGGTGATGGTGAGAAAGCGCTGAAAACATTGCTGGATTTAAGCATTAAAGCGGAATCCACAAAAGATTTTGAAGCCCATATTGTAGACAGATTGTACTTTGAAATAGCTAGAATTTACGCACGCAATAAGTCAAATGACGAAGCAGAATTTTATCTTGAAAAAGCACTTAAGAAAAATCCACACTTTATAAGAGCCATTATCTATAAGGCTCATATGTGCTGGCAGAAAAAAGAATATGATCAGGCAGTTGCCTGCTTTAAACAGGTGATTGAGGAAAATCCAAATTATGTCCATGTGAAAGCCTATGGACGAATTGGAGAAATTTACGAGGAGCAGGCAGAGTACGAAAAAGCCATTGAGTATTACTCAAAGCAGCTTGAAATTGCGCCGGATGCATTCTGCTATTTAAGTAAGGGATGGTGCTTTGAGCAACTGAAACGATATACGGAAGCAAGGCTTAACTATGAGAAAAATATAGAGTTAGATCCGGCTAACATTAACACCTATTGCCTTATTGGAAATATTTACAGATGGCAGGGAGATAATGAGAAAGCAGCGGAGTATTTTGATGAAGCCTTTAAAAAGAGAACAGAAAATATGCAGCCCTGGCAGTATCGTGTTTACGTTCAGGTACTTAGAAGAGTAAAACGATGGGATCGTGCCATAGAGGTTTTAATGGAATGTATAGAAATAGTAAAGGAGCCGGAGGATATTAAGCGGTTGGCAGACCTTTACATGGCAAGAGGATATTATGCAGATGCCATGAAACAATATGCAGAATTTGCAAAAACCGGTCCCGAAAACAGGATTACTGCATGGGAAAATATGGCCGATTGTCTCATTTTGGAAGGAAACTTAGAGGAGGCGAAAAAAACTCTTCAAAGGTTGTATGGAGATAGTCCTGCAAGTGCTGATCAGGCAGACACGGAATTTCATGTTATAAAGCAGTCTGTATACTTACTCTTAATGAAAAAGAAGATGTTTCAGGCAAAAATGAAATATCAAAGCTTAGAACGCCATGCACGTAAGAATGAAACAAACGATGCTAAAAATCTGGTATTTTTAAGATGTCAAATGATGCTAACTGAAGGAAAGAAGAAACCAATTTTCAATGTAGATTTGATTCCATATATAGAGAATTTGAAAAAAGAAGCAGCAGAAATGGATGTACTTCATGGCGAGGCCAGAAAATATACTTATTTAGCTATTGCAGAGTTAGCAAAGGATGACTATATGAAAGCCTTAGATTATACTGAAAAAGCACTGGCTTGTAAATCCTGCAGTCATTGTCAGGATATTTCCTGTCACGAAGCGGCTTTTGTAAAAGGTCTCTTATTAGAAATTATGGGCAGATTTGAAGAGGCAGAGCTTTGTTATAGAAGTATGTTAGAAGCTAATCTGGATGATGTGGATTATATGTTTGCCTATACCAGAGTAAAAGAAAAAACAAAGATGTAGTAAAAAACAATAGAATTGTGGCAAAAGTTTTGAACAGCAAAGCATGTAGGAGAGAGCATATGATAGTAGGAATTGATCTGGGAACAACCAACAGTCTGATTGCTTATTATGAGAATGGAGAAGCCAAAATTATACCTAACCGCTTAGGGGAGCATTTGACACCTTCTGTAGTAAGCATGGATGAAAATCAGACTATTTATATTGGAAAGACTGCAAAAGAAAGAAAAATCAAATACGGCAATGATACAGTTGATGTATTTAAAAGAAGCATGGGAACCAACAAAGAATTTATTTTGCATGGGAAAAAATACCGGGCTGAGGAAATTGCGTCCTTTATTCTTCGTGCTTTAAAAGAGGATGCGGAGGTTTATTTAAATCAGCCGGTTGAGGAAGCGATTATTAGTGTTCCGGCTTATTTTAATGACCAGCAGAGAACCGCTACCAAAAAAGCAGGTGAGTTGGCCGGTTTAAAAGTAGAAAGAATCGTAAATGAGCCTACTGCTGCCGCTATTTCCTATGGAATCGGACAAAGAGAAGCCAACACCCGTTTTCTTGTATTTGACTTAGGCGGTGGAACCTTTGACGTTTCCATTTTGGAGCTGTATCACAATATTATGGAGGTTCGCGCCATTGCAGGGGACAATTTCCTTGGTGGCGAGGATTTTACCAAAGTTTTATATGACATGTTTATAAAAGAAAAGGAATTGGATGAAAGCAGTTTGTCAGATAAAACACTGGCCCATATTAGAAAACAGGCAGAGCTTTGCAAGCTGGGATTTTCCAATGGAAATACTTCCCTTATGCAGTGTAACATTGATGGAGAAACAGTAGAGCTTTCCGTGCCTTTAGAAAAATACAGAGTGGAATGTCTGCCACTGCTTGAAAAAATCCAGAAGCCTATTGAACGTACCTTAAAGGATGCAGGAATAAAGCTTTCCCAGATTGATGAGGTAGTGTTGGTAGGTGGCGCAACTAAGCTTCCAATTATTCGTAAATTTGTAGGAAAATTATTTGGTAAACTGCCCAATATTTCCTTAAATCCTGATGAAGTTGTTGCTCTCGGTGCAGCTATGCAGGGTGCCATGAAGGAACGAAACGAGATGATAAAAGAGGTAGTTTTAACCGATGTGTGCCCGTTCACTCTTGGAACTGAGGTTGTAATCAGCCTTGATAAGGACAGAAAGGAGGGCGGTCATTTCTGCCCTATTATCGAGAGAAATACCGTTATTCCCGTTAGCAGACAGGAAACTTTATATACTGCCAGCGACGACCAGACTTCTATCCGGGTAGCTGTTTTACAGGGAGAAAGCCGTTATGCAAAAAACAATCTGTATTTAGGTGAAATCAACGTGCCCGTGCCGAAAGGAAAAGAAGGGGAAGAAAGCATAGTTGTAACTTATACATATGATGTAAATTCCATTTTGGAAGTAGTAGTAAAGGTTGTTTCTACAGGTGAGGAAAAGAAGCTGATTATTCAGAAGGATGATTGTACGCTTACAAAAGAGCAGATTGAAAAGAGATTCGAGGAGTTAAGCTACCTTAAAATTCTGCCAAGAGACGAAGAAGTAAACAAGCGGCTTTTATTCAGAGGTGAGCGTTTGTATGAAGAGTCCTGCGGTGATATCAGAGTTCACATTGACCATGCCATTACTGAATTTGAGAAGGTGCTAGACGGCAGGGATAAAGTGAAAATTGAAGAAGCTGCAGAGAAGTTTAGGAGATTTTTGGACCAGATTGAGTCAGATTTATAGTTAGCATAGGGTAACTAATGAGCAGGAGAACGAAAATGGTTTCCTGCTCATCTTATGTTTATAGTATCAAAGAATATGTGCAAGAGTAAATTCCGGATTTGTATCTTTGGAGTAAAAAAGTAGAATTACTGATAATCTAAAGAAAATACAGTATAAAATAAAAATAATCGGGTATAACCTAAAGAAATAACCTTGTTTTTGGAAAAAAATAGGATATAATAATTGCAGAGATGCAAAGAGGCGTGAACATTTTGAATGTGCATGTCTCTTTTTGTTTTCAAAAACTTTTACAAATATGATTCAGGAAAGAAAAGGAGTGAAACATATGGGAAAGTTAGAAGGAAAAGTAGCAATCATTACAGGAGCTTCTAAAGGAATTGGAGAAGGAATTGCTAAAGTATATGCAAAGTATGGTGCTAAATGTGTACTAGCTGCAAGGGGATCTAAGGTGTTGGAATTGGCAGAACAGTTAAAACAGCAAGGGTATGAGGCTATTGGTGTCCAGATAGATGTATCCGACTTTGCAAGTGTGCAGAATTTGATACAGACAGCGGAAGAGACTTATGGACCGGTAGATGTTCTTGTGAATAATGCAGGGGTATGTGTATTGGAGGATTTTCTGGAAAGCGATTCTTTTGAAAACAGAGACCTTCATTTTGATATAAATATTAAGGGCGTCTGGAATACCACAAAGGCAGTATTGCCAAGTATGATGAAGCATAAGAGAGGTGCAATTGTTATTATGAGTTCTGTTACCGGTGATATGGTGGCAGATCCGGGAGAGGTAGCATATGCTACATCCAAAGCTGCATTGGTTGGATTTACAAAAGCAATGGCAAGAGAGGTGGCAGATAAAAATATTCGTGTGAATGCGATTTGTCCGGGGTATGTGATGACACCCCTGGTAGAAGGCATGGCAAAGCAATCTGACCCGGAAGACCCATCAAGAGCAATAAAAGCCATAGCAGATGCAGTTCCATTAGGAAGACTTGCAGACCCTGAGGAAATCGGAGAGCTGGCAGCATTTCTCGGATGTGAAGAATCCAGTTACATTACAGGAACACAGATTGTAATTGATGGAGGAAGTACCCTTCCGGAAACAACATCGATGGGACAGTAAAGAATTTGAAATAGGGCGGTGACGGGATGCAATATGTAGGCATTTATGATAAAAGTGGACATGTGGCAGAAAAGATAAAAGCGATGTCCTTTTGGTCTATTCGGAATGATTTTGAATTGATAGAAGTGATTCAGGATGAAGATGAGATATATACCTATTTAGATACAAAGCGCCCAAACATTTTTCTTCTGGTTATGGAACAAAATGAAGTTTCTTCTATAGAGAAATTAAAACAAATTACAAATCTTTTTCTGGGAATCAAAATTATCATGATTGGATATGAGAAGTCGTATGAAGTAGTAAGGAAAATTTTTTTAAATGCTGCGTTTGACTACTTGATACAGCCATTGGATGCGAGGCAACTGGAGGAAGCTCTAGTGCGAGTGTATGACATGATAGGACTTGGTTATGTGGTGAATGATTTACAAATGAAGATAGATGCTTTAATAGATAACATATTCCTTGGAGGTGGTCAGGAAGAAATTATTATTCAGAATATGATAGACCAGATTTACGAGGATTGGAAAAGAGATGCCATTAACTGTCAGGTAATAGCAGATAAGGCAAAAAATCACATCTATGAAATTTTAATTGATAGAAAACCATGGCTTGAAAAGTTTCTTTATCGTAATGATTTTACTTATAAATTTGGTTTCTCGCTTATGAGAAAGGAAGACATTATTAAGGAATGGGCAAGGTGTTTTCAAGAGGCAAGCAAGATGGTAGTAAAATACCAGATGATTGATGATAAGCTGGTTTATCGTATTGGCAAATATGTGGTAGTGCATGTAGATGAAAAACTATCTTTAGAAAGTGTGGCAGAAGGTGTGTACTTAAATCCCAGTTATGTAAGCCACATTTTTAAGAAAACAACAGGAATGAACTTTACTGACTACATGGCAGAAGTGAAAGTGGATAGAGCAAAAGTTCTTTTAAGAGATAGCAGGATGAAGATATATGATGTGGCATCCACAGTAGGATATTCGGATTCTGAATATTTTGCAAAGATTTTCAAGAAAAAAACAGGGTATTGCCCTACGTCATATCAGAAAATGTTGGAAGAGCTATACGAAAAAAATAAATGATTTCGTGATATAAAAAAGAAGAGGAGATGGACATTATGGCAAAATCAATCTGTGAAGAAGTATTTCAGTTATCAAAAGAGGAGGTGTTCCAAAAATCAATAGAGCATTGGAACAGCGGAAAAACAAAAGAGTGGCTGGATTTAAAAATTGACCTGTTGATTGGAAAAAGAGAAGGTTACTATTTCTGGGATATGGGTGGAAAGAAGCTGATGGATGTACATATCAATGGTGGTACATATAGTTTAGGACATAGGAATCCCGAGGTGATAGATGCGTTAGTGGAGGCAACTAAGTATGTCGATATAGGAAATCATCATTTTCCTTCACCTCTAAAGGCGACTTTGGCAGAAACAGTAATTAAAGCATCTCCAGAGGGAATGAAACATGTAATTTATGGATCTAGTGGTGGAGAAATTGTGGATTTTGCGCTAAAGTGTGCGCGTTCTGCTACCAAAAGAAAAAAAATAGTATGTATTCAGAATGCATATCATGGACATACCGGACTTGCAGTTGCTGCAGGAAATGATAGATATTCCAAAATCTTTCTGGCAGATAAGGGAAATGATGAGTATGTAAAAGTCCCTTTCAATGACATTGAAGCAATGGAAGAAGCATTAAAGGGTGAAGATGTTGCAGCTGCAATATTAGAAACCATTCCGGCAACTTATGGATTTTTAATGCCGAAAGAAGGGTATTTGCCAGCGGTTAAAAAGTTATGTGAAAAATATGGAACCTTATATATTGCAGATGAGGTGCAAACAGGATTGTTGCGAAGTGGTGAGATGTGGGCAATCACAAAATACGGTGTGACACCAGACATTATTGTTACTTCAAAAGGATTTTCTGGTGGTATCTATCCAATTTCAGCTGCCATCTTAAATGAAAAAGCTTCCTATTGGATGACGCAGGATGGAAGTGCTCATATGGCTACCTTCGGTGGTTCTGAATTAGGATGTGCCTGTGCATTAAAGGTATTTGAGATTTTGAACAGACCGGAAACCAAAAAGAATGTTGATTTTGTTTCAGATTATTTGAGAAAAGGACTGGATGAAATTAGAAAAGAGAATCCAGAGACTTTTACCGGAATTCGCCAATGTGGTACTATTTTTGGACTGGAGTTTGCAGGAAAGGAAGGTGCTATTCCGGTAATGCAGCACTTATATGAGAATGGTGTCTGGGCAATCTATTCTCAGCTTGATCCAAGTGTTCTTCAGTTTAAACCGGGTATTCTTGTAACAAAGGAATATTGCAATGAACTTCTTGAGAAAATGGCAAAAGGAATTAAAGAAGCAGAGGCAGATATCTTGGCACAGTCTTAAGGTGACAAAGATATGGTACAAGGGGGTACGGCTACAAAGGGGTAGCTGTACCCCCTTGCTCTATAGAATGGAGGATGATGTTATGGCATTTGAAAATACAGAATTATTTAATCAACTTGCGACAGATGCATTAGAAAAATATGGGTGGCAGGATAAGGATGAATCTCAGTTGATAGTTCTTTCTGAAAATGCAACCTATATGGTAAAGAATAAAGAAACTGGTGAAAAAGACGGAGTGCTTCGTATTAGTAGACCAGGTTACCATACATTGGATGAATTGAATTCGGAAATGAGATGGTTAAATCAAATTAATGAGTATACACCACTAATAGTGGCAAATCCAATTAAAGGAGTGAATGGAGAAGATATACAGGTTGTTAAGGGAAGTGATGGAAAGGATTATTATTGTGTGATGTGTGAATATTTACCGGGAGAGGCTCCGGATGAAAATAATGAGTCACGCATGGTGAAACAATTTACTTATCTTGGAGAGACAACAGCATACCTTCATAGACAGACAGAAATATGGAATGGCACAGATATACTGAAAAGAATTGAGTGGAATTATGACACTATTATTGGAGAAAATGCAGCTTGGGGCAGATGGCAGGATTTTAAAGACATGACACCGGAAGCTCAGATTATGTTAGAAAAAGTAGCTGCAATCATAAAAAAACGGTTAGAAAGATATGGAAAAACAGAAAACAACTATGGACTAATTCATGCGGATTTGCGTTTGGCAAACCTTTTACTAGAAGGTGAACAGATAAAAGTAATTGATTTTGATGATTGTGGTTTTGGATGGCATTTACATGATTTAGCATCTGCTCTAAGTTTTATTGAAGAAAAGCCAATTGTCCCAAAGTTTGTTAATGCATGGCTGGATGGTTATCGAAAGGTGCTGCCTTTCACAGATACGGATTTTGAAGAGATTGATACTTTTATTATGATGCGACGTTTGCAGCTTACAGCATGGCTTGCTAGTCATCAGGAATCAGGACCGGTTGCGGAACTGAGTGTGGGCTGGATGGACGGAACCATAGAATTGGCAGAACGGTATTTAAGACTGTTCGGCTAAAAGAATGATGCAATAGGATTTCATTCTATTGAATTTTTATTTAATATATAACGTTATGAAAAAAAGGAGGAAACTATTATGGATAATATTGTAATGAGAGAAAAAACAAGTGTATTGTCAAAATCCATGAAACTGGTGTATGTGTATGCAATGGCAACCGGTGCAATTTTTACATTTATGTGTTACTGGGATGGCATTTTTATGTCATACACAGGTCCGGCAACTTTTTTAGCATTTGCCTTAATGACGATAGCGGTACTACCCACTGCGTTTGTGTATGCAGAATATTCTACTATGTTGCCGAGCACGGGTTCCTGTCTGGTGTTTAACACCGTAGGTTTGAATAAGCATGCAGGCTTTTGGTCGGCGTGGCTGATTATGTGTGCATGGATTGCAGTTCCGGCAGCAGGTGTGCTTGGAATTATTGATTGGCTGAATTACCAATTTAATTTAAATCTTACCGGTACGTCAGCTGTAATCGTGGGTGCCCTTGTATTGTGTGCATGGTGTATTTTGAGTATGTATAAAAACGTAGTTGCAGGTAAGGTACAGTCTTTTATGTTATTCGCAGGTATTGTAGGTATTTTAGTTTGTTCTTTGATGTTCCTATTTAGTGGACATTGGAGTCTTTCTAATTTTACAAGCTTCTTTACCAGTAGCAATATGAAGCAGTATGGTGGTAGCTTTGCATCCACTGGAATTGCATGGATTGTAGGTTGTTCTTTTATGATTACACCGTATTTTGGATTTGAAACAGTACCGGCTATGGTAGAAGAGGGAGATTTCCCAATTAAGGATCAGAAAAAAGCCATTCTTGGTTCTGTTATTACTTGTGGCGCCATTTATACCATTTTCTATTTCTGTATGGCGGGAGTTATGCCATGGGGAGAATTGACAAATAATGGTGCTTGCTCTCCGTTTATTACCTTTAGCGCTTTAACAAAGTGCTTTGGAGATAAAATTGCACCATTCGTAATGGTAATGGGAATTGTTGGTGTTGTATTTCCGATAGGAACGTCTGTATTGGGTTTCTGGTATTCGGGTGTTCGTATGATTTATGCAATGGGACGGCAGAACTTTTTACCAAAGCCGTTTTCTTATACGAATAAATATAACCAGCCTACTTTGCCGAATATCTTAATTCTGGTTGTAAGTATTGGATTTATTGCAATGCAGTCTATTACAGCATTTTTTGACTTGATGGCATTTGCTTGTGCACTTTGTTATGTGATTACTTCTATTTCTTCTCTGGTTGCGGATAAAAGGCATCCGAAATGGGAAAGACCTTATAAATGTGCCGCATGGTTAAAAGTTGCATCACTAATCATTATGGCAGTGATTGCGTTGTTCTGTACAATCGGTATAGGAAAGGCAACATGGATTGGATTTGTAGGCTATATGGGAGTAGGTTTACTGCTGTGGTTCTACATGCTCTTTATAAAATGGCCAAAAGAGAAGGTATGGATGAAGACACCAGAAGGTGATAAGGAATTCTAAGTGTTAAAATGGCAGGAACCATTTTTATAAAAAGTCTTGATTGAAATCAAGTGCAGAAATAAAAAGAAAGTAATCATGGTTTATCCTAGAACACTACGCCAACCTGACCCTTGCGTTATGAGTATTCACTAGTAAGAAATACCCTGCTGGTGGCTAAATACCGGGTTTCAGCATTTGTGCAATAAGTCTTAGCGTAGCATTAGGGTTGCAAGCTTTCTTGGTAATAACAATAAAGTAACTTATTAACTATTTGGGTATGGAAAAGGATGTCCAACAATTCATCCAATACCTACATCATAAAAAATAAGTCTATAGCCTCTGTATGAGAGGTCTATAAAATTATTATACGAGGAGTGTGATTCTATGAAAGAGTTGGAAATAATTATAAAGCCGGAAAAGCTGGAGAATTTGAAGAGAATACTCGACAGTGAAGGAGCAAATGGTGTCATGATTTCTAATATATTTGGATATGGAAAACAAAAGGGAGTAAGACAAGTTTATACGAGAGATGATAACGTTGGAGTAAATCTGTTACCAAAGTTAAGTGTCCGTACCGTTGTTAAAGATGAAATCGTGGATGGAATCATTAAAAAAGTTCTTTCTGAGTTGAATACGGGAAGCTTCGGAGATGGAAAAATCTTTATTAAAAATATTGAAAATGCAGTAAAAATTCGTACTGGTGAAATAGGAGATGAGGCATTGGAATGAACAGAAAAAATAAGATTAATTTCATAAAAGAAGGCAAAACCAATATACTTAAATTATAGTAAGTATAGAGGAGTGATTCAAAAGAGAATACGGAAAAGCTTTACCAAAACAGGAGGGGAAACAGGAAATGTTTCCCCTTATTCTGCGTTAGCAACAACTTTGGCGACACAATACGGTCAACTTTACAATTTAAACTTTACGGTCACAATACGTTCAACTAAAATCGAGAAATAATAAATATTTATTGATTTACGATAAATTTATATTGACTTTCGATTTGGAGAGTGGTATATTGTGGTAAATGAAAAAAGGAATCATATGCCAATTTCATTTACACACGTGTAGGAGCTTAGGCCAAAGCTCCAAATTAAGCAATTAGAAAGGATCCTTTATGAACAGTAAATTAACAAAAGTTACAAAATTGATTTTGGACATTATGTATTTTTTAGGAATACCCGTATGTCTTTCCTTACCCATTACATTCAAATTGTATGGACAGATTAACTCTTATTTCAGCAGATATTATGTGCAGTTAATCATTTTATTTTTCTTGTCAGGAGTGTTTGCAATACTGATTATTGGTGAACTAAGAAAAATGTTTAAAACAGTACTAAACGGCGACTGTTTTGTTACAGAAAACGTAACAAGCCTTCGTAAAATGGGAACTTACAGCTTTTGCATTGCAATCATTACTGTAATTCGCCTGTTTCTTTACATTACGCCGGGAGTACTAGTGGTTGTGTTAGTATTTTTAATTGCAGGACTCTTTAGTAAAGTATTGTCAGAAGTATTTGACAAAGCCGTAACCTATAAACTGGAAAATGATTTTACAATATAGGAGGGCGGCGTTATGGCAATTATTATTAACTTAGACGTAGAAATGGCAAAGCGAAAAGTGGGTTTAACGGAGTTAGCTGGAGAAATCGACATTACACTGGCAAATTTGTCTATTTTAAAAAATAACAAGGCAAAGGCAGTAAGACTGACAACTCTTGATGCTATTTGTAAAGCTTTAGACTGTCAGCCGGGAGATATTCTTCAGTACGTGCCGGATAAGGAGGATAGCGGGGAGTAGAGAGGAATGTATTATGAATGAAAATAACTATCCTAACCTATCTGTACCGCAGACAGAGACAGTTATCCCGCAGGAAGAAAAAGAGATTTTATTGGCAAATGAAAACGATAAAGTAAAAAGGATTCTGACTAACTTTCAGTTTTTTGGTGTACTCAGTATTGTGTACGGAATTTTTTATTGCTTTTGCTTATATAAAAACAAATCAGGTATTACCATGCCGTTGTTTATGGCAGGCACTTTTGCATATTTTATTACTTGTATGAAAAAGCTGGAAATTACATTGAAAAAAGATGCCTGGTTTTATATTGTTACAGCATGCCTGTTAGGTGTGTCTAACTTTTTAACCACAAGTGGAGTGCTTATTTTCTTTAATTGTACCGGAATGACATTTTTGGTATTTGGATTTTTACTACACCATTTTTATGAAGACAGACAGTGGCGTTTTGGAAAGCAGTTTTCTGCCATTTTCACATTGTTTTTTGGCTCCATTGGAAATCTTCACTATTTGCCAAAGAGCTTCTCCTACTATAATAGGAAAAAGGAAGCAGCAAAGGGCAAGGACAGCAAAATGAAATATGTCTGGCTGGGAATTTTAATAGCAATTCCACTGCTTATGGTAGTTTGTGCCTGCCTTATGAGTGCCGATGCAGTATTTCGTGAGATTTTTCAGGATTTATTTAAAAATATTGTTGTGCCAGAGCATTTTGTTGGTATTGCTTTTACCACAGTGTTTGCTATGTTAGGCTCCTTTGGTATGATTGTGTGGCTTTCTAAAAAACAGCTTACAGAAGAATGTCCCAGTCAAAAGACGTGGGAGCCCCTTATTGCCATTACAGTAACTTCTTTAATGGCAGCCATATATGTGCTGTTTAGCGCAATTCAGATTGTATATTTATTTATGGGAAATATGGAGCTTCCGGCAGGCTACAATTATGCAGAATATGCAAGAGAAGGTTTCTTTGAACTGCTTTTTGTATGTATGATTAACTTGTTTATTGTACTTGTCTGTGTGGAAAGATTTAAAGACCATATAGTGCTTAAAATTATTTTATCAATATTTTCTGCATGTACTTACATTATGATTGCCTCTAGTGCCATGCGAATGATTTTATATGTAAGAACATATGATTTAACCTTTTTACGGGTTTTAGTATTATGGACTCTGGCAGTACTTGCATTATTGTTGGCAGGACTTTTAATATCCATTTACAAGAAAGAGTTTTTATTATTCCGCTATTGCATGGTAGTAGTTACCCTATGCTACCTGATTTTCAGTTTCTCCAAGCCGGACTACTATATTGCCAAATACAATATTAATAAGGCAGTTGGCGAAAGTGTGAAGGAGATGGGAACAGCAGAATATGATTATCCAAAGATGTATCTGGATGAAAGTTATCTATTTTATAATCTGAGTCTGGATGCGGCACCTGTTTTAGCAGAAGCAGGCATTCTGAAACCGGAAGCTGATTTAGATGACGCCGATTATGGCATGGAATATTATTATGATAGAATAAAACAGAAAACAGAGGACATGGGTATCCGAAACTTTAACCTGTCCGCATATAAAGCCAAAAAAATTTTAGACGGACTTGTCAATGGCGCGGAATGAACTGCCAGTTACTGCTCAGTCAGCAACAAAACACTTGTTGTTTTGTTGCGTATGAACGTGATTTGACTATGGAAAAACCATTCTAACAGTGCTATAATAAAGAAATTAAAAAAGCAATGAAAAGAGGTCTTATACCATGAATATTTTAGTAATTAACTGTGGCAGCTCTTCTTTAAAATATCAGCTGATTAACAGTGAATCTGAGGAAGTGCTGGCAAAGGGACTTTGTGAGAGAATCGGTATTGATGGAAGTGCCATCACCCACCAGCCAAAGGACGGAGAAAAGCAGACGGAGCAGGTAGCCATGGCTAACCACACAGATGCTGTAAAATACGTTATTGCAAAATTAACAGATGAAAACGTTGGAGTTGTAAAAACCTTAGAGGAAATAGATGCAGTAGGACACCGCATTGTACACGGTGGAGAAAGGTTTGCAAGCAGTGTAGTGATTAATGAGGAAGTGATTAAAGCTATTGAAGAATGTAACGACCTGGCACCACTTCACAACCCTGCTAACTTAATTGGTATTAATTCATGTAAAGAAATCATGCCAAAGGTTCCTATGGTGGCAGTGTTTGACACAGCATTTCATCAGACTATGCCGAAAAAAGCTTATCTTTATGGATTACCATATGAATACTATGAAAATTACAAGGTAAGAAGATATGGTTTCCATGGAACAAGCCATGATTTCGTATCAAAGAGAGCAGCAGAAATATTAGGAAAAAACAGAGATGATTTAAAAATTATCGTATGCCATTTAGGAAATGGAGCTTCCATTACTGCCGTAAATAAAGGACAGTCTGTTGATACCTCTATGGGACTTACACCTTTAGAAGGACTAATTATGGGAACCCGTTCCGGCGATATGGATCCGGCTATTATTAGCTTTTTATGTGAAAAAGAAGGTAAAACAGCAGCAGAAATGATTGATATCTGCAATAAAAAATCCGGTGTATACGGCCTTTCCGGTGGGTTATCCAGTGATTTCAGAGACTTAGGACAGGCAGCAGAGGACGGTAATGAGTTAGCAAAGGCTACCTTAGAAACCTATTCTTACCGGGTTGCAAAATATATCGGCTCCTATGTGGCTGCCATGAATGGCGTAGATGTGATTGCTTTTACAGCTGGTGTAGGAGAGAACAACTTTAGTGTAAGAGAAGCAGTTTTAAGCTACTTTGGTTATCTTGGAATCCAAGTAGATAAAGAGAAAAATAGCATAAGAGGCGAGGAAGTTATAATTTCTAAGCCGGATTCAAAGGTAACAGCTATGGTAGTTCCTACCAATGAAGAACTTGCTATTGCAAGAGAGACTGTAAGATTGGTAAAATAATTGTCAGGCTGTGTAATTTCAAGAATTATTCTGCTTTGCGAAGCCAATTAGCAGGCAGATAATCAAATGCTATCATAATCATGGAACGGGATGATAAAATGAAAAAACGGATTTTAAGCTACATGGAATACGTAGACAAGACCTTAGAAAAGAATGAAACAAGCCTTTCCTATGAGGAGATTTTGGATGAGCACCTTATTCAGATACAATTTTTCAGCCATGAAAGACTCATTCATCTTCTGGTTACCATTCTTTTTGCACTGCTGGGGTTTGGAACTTTTTTCATGTTAATAGTGTCTTTCTCACCGGGATTGATTTGCTTGTTTTTTGCAATACTGGTACTGCTTATTCCATATATTATGCATTATTATTTGTTGGAAAATGGTGTGCAGAAAATGTACAGACAATATGATGAGCTGTTAAAGAAAATTCGTAATCAGAAATAGATATTGGTAAAGTGGCGAACAGTAAAAAAGTTAGCATAGGCTAACTTCAAAATAAAAATGATAAGGAGATTAAAAAATGGCAGAATTAAAAGGATCAAAAACAGAAGCAAATTTATGGGCAGCATTCGCTGGAGAATCTCAGGCAAGAAATAAATATTCTTATTTTGCATCAAAAGCAAAAAAAGACGGTTATGTACAAATCGCTCAGATTTTTGAAGAAACTGCGAACAATGAAAAAGAGCATGCAAAAATCTGGTTTAAGCTGCTACAGGGAATTGGAACAACAGAAGAAAACTTAAAGGCAGCAGCAAGCGGAGAGCATGACGAGTGGACAGATATGTACAAAACCTTTGCAGAAGAAGCAAAAGCAGAAGGCTTTGATGATATTGCAGCTTTATTTGAAGGTGTTGCAGCCATTGAAAAAGAGCATGAAGAAAGATACTTGAAGCTTTTAGATAATATTGAAAAAGGCGTAGTATTCTCTAAAGATGGAGACATTGTTTGGAAATGTACTAACTGTGGACATCTTCACTTTGGAAAACAGGCTCCGGAAGTATGTCCGGTATGTAACCATCCACAGGCTTACTTCGAGCAGCAGGCAACCAATTACTAAAAAGAATAAAGAGAAGGTCTGAGAGAATTTCTTAGACCTTTTTTCAATGTATAGGAGATGGGGGGATCAAATAGACCTTTTAAAATAGTCAGATTGTATAATTTGACCATACAGCAAGTCGTAGAAGGGCTTTTGACACTCTAAGCATATAATAGTAGGAAAAATGACATGGAATATAATATAGTAAAAGATGATCGACAATTATTAAATGAATTAGAATATGAAATATGTTTTAAAAGAGAAAACCTGACATTTACCATAAATCAGAATTTTTCCCGACTGAGAGATTTAAGAAAAAGGCAGGAATTATTCAAGGGACGTCTGATTACGCACATGCTCATATTTGTAGTATTGCTCATTGTGGGAGTGGTATTTGCCTTTCTAATTAACATTGGACATAGTTTTGTTACCAGTGTATTTTCTTTGATTTATCTGTTGGATGGAATTGTTTACATGGCAATTATGATTCCTTTGTTTATTAAAATTATGGAGCTTTTCATGAGATGGCTGGAAAATTCTGAGACAAATTGGGGAAATGAATATTGTGAAAAGCATAGAATTTTTACATTAGCAATGGAACAGACAGAATGTGCAAGACAGATAACAAAGTATCAGAATTATTTAAAAATACTGGAAGAAATAGAAGACGATATAAAAATTAATCCATCAAAAAAACAGCTGGAAACATGTGTACAGCAGATTCAGGCTATGGAAATAGAGCCTGTTGTTCCAAAAGGAAAAACCAGGAATACAAGAGAGGAGAACATAAAATATACTGTTTTTTTTGTTCTTTTCGTACTTCTTGTTTTAGTTGTTCTATTCTGTCTATAGCTTTTATTAGTCTCTATAAAAGTAAAAAATTTCTAAAAAAACAGAAAATGTCCTTGTCATTAAAAAGTGAAAGCATATAATAAGTAATTAGCCGATTTAAATAGAGCAATTGTTACTGGTCAGGTGGTGAACAGTAACGAACAGTTAAAGCGAGGAGATTGTATTATGATAAGAATTTTAAAGTTTGCAAAAAAATCATGGCATGTAATGATTGTTATTTTGCTTCTTTTGTTTGTTCAGGCTAACTGCGATCTGGCTCTGCCGGAGTATACTTCGGATATTGTGGACGTAGGTATTCAGTCAAAGGGTATTGAAAGTCCAATACCTGACCGGATGAGAGAAGAAACCTTTGAACAGTTAGCCATGTTTATGGATGCAGAAGAAGAAAAAATCTTTCGTAACAGCTATGTAAAAAACGGAAATGTTTACGAGTTAGCAGTGGCTAACGAAGTAGAGAAAAAGGGTTCAAAAGATGATGGAATTACATACATTTCAGAGGAAGACTACAATGAATTTAAAAAAATTTTAGTAGAAAAAGAAACAGTATTAGCTATGTTTACTTCCCAAGGAGAAGAAGCAGATGCTATGAAAGAGCAATTGATTACTCAGATGAATCTTCCAGAAGATACTGATATTCTTACTGCATTTTCCATGATGCCAAAAGAAGTGGTACTGGAAATCTCCAATCAGATTTCAGAAAAAATGGCTGATATGTCAGACTTAATTGGAGAATCAACAGCCATTACTTTTGTTATGGCAGAGTATGAAGCAATGGGAATGAATGTTGATAAAATACAGATGGATTATCTGAAAGAAAAAGGTCTTGAAATGCTCGGAATTGCCGTTTTAGGCATGATTATGGCCATTGCAGTTGCCTTTTTATCATCCAGATTATCAGCAGGTGTATCCAGAGATTTAAGAAATAAAGTTTACAAGAAAGTAATTTCTTTCTCTAATGGAGAAATGAATCAGTTTTCCACTTCTTCTTTAATTACCAGATGTACCAATGATATTCAGCAGGTTCAAATGGTGTTAATTATGATATTTAGAATTGTTTTATATGCTCCGGTTATGGGAATTGGCGGTATTGTTAAAGTGACACAGACCAAAACCCAGATGAGCTGGATTATAGCAGTAGCTGTTGTGGCAGTGCTTTCCCTTGTAGCAATTCTTATGATTGTGGCAATGCCTAAGTTTAAGATTATGCAGAAGCTTGTGGACAGATTAAACTTAGTTTCCAGAGAAACACTTACCGGTATTTCTGTTATCCGTGCCTTCGGAAGGGAAAAATATGAAGAAAAACGTTTTGAAGATGCCAGCACTGATTTAATGAAAACCCAGTTATTTACTCATCGTACTATGGCACTTATGATGCCTACTATGATGTTTATTATGAATGGTATTACAGTGCTTATTATCTGGGTAGGAGCCAAAGGAATTGACTTGGGAAATCTGCAGGTTGGTGATATGATGGCTTTCATTACTTACACAATGCAGATTGTTATGTCATTTTTAATGATTACCATGGTTTCTGTTATGCTTCCAAGAGCAGCGGTATCAGCAGTTCGTATTGATGAAGTATTAAACACAAAAACAGAAATCAATAACCTTGAAAATCCAAAAATTCTAGAGAAAGAAATAGAGGGAAAGGTATCTTTTGAACACGTAACATTTGCTTATCCGGGGTCAAAGGAGGATGCTTTAGAGGATATTCATTTTACAGCTAATCCGGGAGAAACAACTGCTATTATCGGAAGTACCGGTTGTGGTAAATCTACTTTAGTACAGCTGTTACCCAGATTATATGATGTAACAAAGGGTGCAGTTAAAATTGACGGAGTAGATATAAGAGAGTTAGACATTGCTAATTTAAGAGAACAGATTGGTTATGTACCTCAAAAAGGAATGCTTTTCTCCGGTACCATAAAAAGCAACATTGGATTTGGCAGTGAAGAGATTCCTTTTAACCGGATAGAAGAGGCAGCTAAGATTGCCCAGGCAGAGGAATTTATTATGGCAAAACCAAATACCTATGAGGAACACATTGCCCAGGGTGGTGGTAACGTATCAGGAGGCCAGAAACAGAGACTTTCCATTGCCAGAGCTATTGCAAAACAGCCGAAAATCTATGTATTTGACGACAGCTTTTCAGCACTGGATTACAAAACAGACCAGATACTTAGAAAAGCATTAAATGAAAAAACAAAGGATGCTACTGTTATTATCGTAGCACAAAGAATCAGTACCATTCTTCATGCAGATAAAATTATTGTACTGGATGATGGTAAAATTGTTGGAGAAGGTACACACTCAGAGCTCCTTGCAACCAACGAGGTATACCGACAGATAGCTGCCAGCCAGTTATCAGAAGCGGAAATGAACGTAAGTGTAGCACAGGCAGGAGTAAAGACTAATGAAATAAAAAAATCAAAAAAGGAGGTTAAATAAATGAGTGAGCAAAACAAGCATATGACAATAAAAAGACCTCCAAGAAAAGGCCCGGGAGGTCCGGGCGGCATGATGCCGGCAGAAAAGGCAAAAGATTTTAAAGGTACTATGCAAAAGCTCATAAAGTACATGAGTAAATATCATGTTGCCATTATTATCGTAATGCTTTTCACAGTAGCAAGTACTGCCTTTAACGTAATTGGTCCAAAGGTGTTAGGTAATGCTACCACAGAAATTTTTAACGGTCTTGTAGATAAAATTAATGGCGGAAGCGGAATTAATTTTACAAAAATAGGACAGATTTTAATTATACTTTTAGCACTTTATGGATTTAGTGCGCTATGTAACTTTATTCAGGGTTATGTAATGGCTGGAATTTCCCAGAAAACAGCTTTTCGTCTAAGAAAAGAAATATCTGAAAAAATTCACAGGCTTCCAATGAATTACTATGACAAGAAAACATACGGCGAAATTCTTTCCAGAATTACCAACGATGTGGATACTCTTGGAATGACTTTAAATCAGTCCATTACCCAGTTAATCAGTAGTGTGGCAACCTTACTGGGTGTGCTTGTTATGATGTTAACCATCAGCCCTCTTATGACATTGATTGCACTGTTGATTTTACCTGTTTCAGGAGGCCTGATTGGTTTTATCATTAAACGCTCTCAAAAATATTTTGTAAAACAGCAGGAATATTTAGGTCATGTAAATGGTCAGATAGAAGAAACCTTTGGTGGACACCAGGTAGTAAAATTATTTGGGGCAGAGGAAAGCTTCGAAAAAGAATTTGAAAAAGTAAACGAAGAATTATATGATTCTGCGTGGAAATCCCAGTTTTTTTCCGGTATGTCCCAGCCAATTATGGGGTTTGTAGGAAACCTTGGCTATGTGGCAGTGGCAGTACTGGGTGGATATTTGAATATTAAAGGGGTTATTGAAGTAGGTGATATTCAGTCCTTCATTCAATATGTAAGACAGTTTACACAGCCAATTACCCAGATTGCCCAGGTGTCCAACCAGCTTCAGTCTACAGCGGCAGCAGCAGAGCGTATTTTTGAATTTTTAGAGGAAGAGGAAGAAGAACAGACCGCCAAAAATCATGCTCCGGTTCGTGCATCCCAGTTAGCAGGAGATGTAACCTTTGACCATGTAAAATTTGGCTACAATCCGGAAAAAATCATTATTAAAAACTTTTCAGCCCAGATAAAACAAGGACAGAAAATTGCCATTGTTGGACCTACCGGAGCTGGAAAAACCACGATGGTAAAACTGTTAATGCGTTTTTATGATGTAACAGACGGTGCCATTTTAATTGACGGTCACAACATAAAAGATTTTGATAGAACAGAATTGAGAGATGCCTTCGGCATGGTATTACAGGATACATGGCTGTTTAAAGGCTCAATTATGGAAAATATCCGTTACGGCAGACTGGATGCTACTGACCAGGAAGTAATTGAAGCAGCTAAAGCAGCCCATGCCCACAGATTTATTCAGACCTTACCGGGTGGCTATCACATGGAATTAAATGAAGAAGCAACCAACGTTTCCCAGGGGCAGAAGCAGCTTCTTACAATCGCAAGAGCAATTTTGGCGGACAATAAGGTGCTTATTTTAGATGAAGCAACCAGCAGTGTAGATACAAGAACCGAAGTCCGTATTCAGAAAGCCATGGATAACTTAATGGAGGGCAGAACAAGTTTTATTATTGCTCACCGATTATCTACAATCCGCAATGCAGATTTAATTCTGGTTATGAAGGATGGGGATATCATCGAACAGGGTAACCATGATGAGTTAATGGCGAAAGAGGGCTTTTATGCCAACCTTTATAATTCTCAATTTGAACAAAGTGCGTAGAAAAATCTAATAAAAAAAGTAAAACTCCGGAATCAAAATTCTGGAGTTTTCTTTTATAGTAAATTTCTTTGCTAAGTCTATGAATTATTTATTTTTCTGTTAATTTGCCATCTCATCCTGTTCGCCGGATAATTCCAGCATGGAAGTAGATATTTCGTTAATAATTCTGTTATCGTTAATAACCATATTCATATTTTCTTTATAAATATTGATGGTATCGGAAATAACTGCAACGGAATTCTGATTTGTTTCAGAAGAATTAGCCATTTCAGAAATTTTACCTTTTAAATTTTCAATTATGGAATCCATTTCATGTACATTACTGTTTTGTTCTTCTATATTATGATATAACGAAACAAAACGGGCTGTCAGGTTATCAAAGTCGTCAGAAAATCCCATTAGGGAACCAATTGACTGGTTAATAGCTTCTGTACTGTCTGTTAACTGACTGGTTGTTTCCTCAATTCGCTTCTGCATAGTGTCTACAACAGCAACCACCTGGGAAGAACAGTTATTACTGTCTTCGGCTAGTTCTTTAACCTTGGAAGCTACAACGGCAAATCCGGCACCCATCTGACCGGCTCTTGCTGCTTCAATAGAAGCATTTAAAGCTAACATATTGGTACTACTTGCAATTTTTGCCAACTCTTCCGTAACTTGTGATATTTCAAGTATTTCTTTCTGTAGGGAGCTAAATACTTCACTTGCATTAAGAATAATATTTTTCAGATTTTCCATTTCATCTGTCATTGCCCCCATATTTTTCTTATTGTCAGCAAGGGAATCTTCTACTTTTTTTACCTCCACATTTAGGGAGTCAATGTGTTTTTCCGTTTCCTGCATTTTAGTATGTACATCCTGAAAAGTCTGTGCAACCTCTACAGTTCCTAAGCTGATACCCTCTGAACCAATCATTAAAGAGGCAGCATTGCGGGCTAAATGTTCATGTGCATTTTCTAATTCTGTGATTCGCTCTGAAGAATTATCACAGTTTTTCTTTAGCTCATGTCCGGCTTTTTTCAATTCGGCTAAAAGATTCTCTGCTTCTTCGGCCCTTGCATGGCCAAGTTCGATATAGGCGCGGCCTCTTTTGATTACCATATAAAATGTATATGAGCAAATTGTAAAGACCACAATGCACATAATATACTGGGAGAGGGGATCTGCTTTTTCCGGATGTAAAATATAGGATATAATTAGTATAATATCAATTAATATAGTTTGAATAATGGTGTATTTGGGAACCAGATAAAGTCCGGAAATACCAATTACAGCAAGATATAGCGGAAAGTCATCGCTATAAAAAGCACCACTGTTAATAGAAATACAAAATACAAGAAATACAATTCCTATACACACTATTAACTGTTGTTTCCTTTGATTGATGTGAAATTTTTTCATGAGAAATACAGCAACAGTGAAAACAATAAGACATACTCCAATAATAACAGCCCCCTGCCATGTCTTACCGATAATATTTTTCAAGAAAAAAATGGTTGCCACTGCAAAAACGGTAATCATCATGTTTCTGAAAATAATTTCCTCTGAAACCGGTTTTTTCTCGACTTTTTTTGCTTCTGTGTCCATAAAAAGTCCTCCTTCTATCGTGTAAATTTGCTATACTATAACCATTATATAGTTAAGAGACATAATTTGCAATTCCCCAAATTTTTGATTATTTTTTCAAAAAATTATATAATAGCAATATGCATTTATTAACCCAATAAAAAGGAGTCATTTTCATGAATATTACCTTACCGGAATCTGTAAAAAAAATTATTACAACATTAAAAGAAGCAGGCTACGACGCTTACGCAGTAGGTGGGTGTGTCAGGGACAGCCTGTTAAATAGAATACCGGATGACTGGGATATTACTACCTCTGCATTACCGGAGCAGGTAAAGGAGCTGTTTCCAAGAACAATTGATACGGGCATAAAACATGGAACGGTTACTATATTAATGAGATCTACACATAAAGAATCAGCCTGGGAAACCTACGAAGTAACAACCTACCGCATCGATGGCGAGTACGAAGACAGCCGCCATCCAAAGGAAGTAGAATTTACGGACAACCTGTTAGAAGATTTAAAGCGTCGGGATTTTACCATTAATGCCATGGCATATAATGAAGAATCAGGCATTGTAGATGCTTTTCATGGCATGGAGGATTTGGAAAGAGGAATAATCCGGGCAGTAGGTAATCCCATAGAGCGTTTTACAGAAGATGCCCTGCGTATGATGCGCGCTGTGCGTTTTGCAGCCCAGCTAGGCTATCAAATAGAAGAAGAAACCAAAAAAGCTATAAAAGAACTGGCACCTACATTAAGAAAGATTAGTGGAGAGCGCATACAGGTAGAGCTTATAAAGTTAGCAACCTCTAACCATCCGGAGAAAATAAAACTTTTATATGAAACCGGAATTACAAAGGTTATTATGCCGGAGTTTGATATTGCAATGGAAACCCCACAAAATCATCCCCACCACTGTTATAGTGTTGGTGAACATACTATCCACTCTATGGAGGCAGTGGCTAACCGGAAAATACTGCGTCTTGCCATGCTTTTCCACGATATGGGAAAGCCTGCAAAGCACACAGTAGGACAAGATGGATATGACCATTTTCACGGACATGCGGAAGAATCTGCCAAAATAGCAAAAACTGTTTTACGAAGGCTGAAATTTGATAACGACACCATTGACAAAGTAACAAGGCTGGTTTTATATCATGATTACAAAATGGAACCGGAAAAGAAATATGTGCGCCGTGCCATTTATAAAATAGGAGAAGATATTTTCAAAGACTATTTACAGGTGCAAAGAGCAGATATTCTGGCTCAAAGCCATTATGAGAGGCAGGAAAAGTTAGAAAGAGTGGAAAACGTGGAAAAGCTCTATGAGGAAATCATGAGAGACAAAGAGTGCATTTCCCTAAAAACTCTTGCAGTAAACGGAAAAGACTTAATGGAAGCAGGCATAGCTCCCGGAAAAGAAATTGGTGTCATATTAAAGGAAATGTTAGAGCTTGTTTTAGAAGATAATACAAAAAACAACAAAGAATTTTTGCTAAATTATTTAAAAAACAGGAATAACTGAAACATACTTTTTAATTTTACCTCATAAGATTAGTATTGACTAACGGATTGGGGGAAAAAAAGTGAATGACAGAGCCATATCCTTATTGGAAAATTATGATTTCACAGTAAATAAAACAAAAAAAGGAAGAGGGGCAATGATTGCCGAAACAGATAGAGGACTTAAGCTGTTTGCGGAGTACACCGGCCCAAAAGAAAAGGTAGATTTGCAGGAAGCTTTAATGAATCGGACAAAAGCTGCCGGCTTTTTAAATATAGATTGTTTTGTGCGTAATAAGGAAGACTCCATTCTTTCCATTGATTATGACGGAAAAGCCTATATTGTAAAGGATTATTATTCTGCAGGAGAATGTACTGTATCAGATTGGGAAGAGTGTAAAAAAGCTGCTACGTCCCTGGCAAAGCTACACAAGGCAATGAGAGGCCATCTTTTAGAATATCCTCTTTCTATTTCAAAAGAAGCCTTTGCAACAGAATTTCAAAAAAGAGATGCGGAATTAAAGAGGGTGCGGAATTTCATACGAAAAACTTCCAGAAAAAGCGACTTTGAAATTTTGTTTTTAGAATGTTTTTCCCATTTTGAAAAACAGGCAGAAAAGGCAGCCGGTTATTTAAACGAACAAACCGCAGAAGCCCTTTGTGAAAGAATAAAAAAAGAAGGCATGTTTTGCCACGGTGATTGTTCCCATCACAATATTTTAATAGAAGAAAATAATGTTTTTATTATTAACTTTGAAAAATTCAAACAGGATATTCAGGTAAAGGATTTAGCCCTGTTTTTAAGAAAAATTTTAGAAAAAAATAACTGGTCCGGGGGACTGGGACTGGATATGTTAAATGCTTATGAACAGGTGCTTCCTTTTACTAAAGAGGAAGTCAGATATATTTACGCAAGGTTGATTTACCCGGAAAAATTCTGGAAAATCGCCAACGGCTACTTAAATCAGCGAAAATCCCTGCCAAGCAAAAGGCAGAAAGAGAAACTGGAGGCGTTGCTTGCCGGGGAGGAAGCCAGAAGAGAATTTTTAGATTTGTTTGAAAAGACGTATCAATAATGTTATACTATTTCTGATGACTTCTAAAAAGGAGGCACTTATGAAAAAGGCCAGGATGTTTTTTCTAATAAGCATGTTGCTTTTTCTTGTGGGTTGTTCGGATACAAAAGAAACTGTTTTCCCGACAGAAGATACAAAAGAAATCTATGAGTTAGAAAAAGCAGATTCTTTAGATTATGCAGTGATTGTAAAAATTAATGAAAGAGACCGAAAAATCACTTTTAAAAATATTTCATCCGGTAGAAACTATACATTATCCTATGATGGTACTACCAGTATGAAAAACCGCTATGATGAGGAAATTGTAGTGGGCCAGCTTATGGAAGGAGATTTAGTAGAAGTAACCTTCTTAAAAAATAAAAAGCTTGCCAGAAAAGTACTGATAGATAAAAAATGTACGATTACGGAGGAAGTTACTGATTTTACTATTAACAAAGCAGCTTCCACCATGTTTTATAACGGTGAGCAGTATGAGCTTTCTGGCAGTCTGGCAATTTTATCAGATAAAGAAGAAATTCAGTTAATGGATATAACAGAAGCAGATACCCTTAGAGTTCATGCAGTAGACCATACGGTTCACAGCATTGTAATTGATAAGGGACACGGATATATCCGTCTTGTAAATGATGAATATTTTATTGGCGGATTTATCGAAGTGGGACAGGATATTATTAAGCCTGTAACGGAAGGCATGCTGTTACCGGTACCGGAAGGAAGTTATACTGTTCTTATTACAAATAAGGGTTATGGTGGCGAAAAGCAGGTAGAGGTTAAGAGAAATAAAGAAACCGTCATTGATGTAGGAGATTTAAAGGGCGATGAGGTAAAAACAGGAAAGATTCTATTCCTGATTACTCCGGAAGGCGCAGTTCTCTCCATTGATGGAAAAGAAACAGATTACAGCCAGCCTGTAGAGTTAGAATATGGTATTCACCGGATTGTATTAAAGGCAGAGGGTTATGCTACGCTAACTAAGTATATTAAAGTAGGACAAGAACTGGCTAATTTGGAGATTACCATGGAAACGGGAGAAAGTACCGATTCAGAGGATGATGAGGGTGATTCTACCGATGATAGCGACAGCACTAACGGAAACACTAATACAACCACGGGTACCGGCAGTGTATCTTCTAATTCAGCAGTGTCAGCATCTCATTCAAAATATTCAGTTTATGTTGACGCACCGGAAGGAGCTGAATTATACTTAGATGGGGTCTATGTAGGTGTAGTGCCGTTAAGTTTTACAAAGGAAAGTGGTACTCATACTATTACACTTAGAAAAAGTGGTTACCAGACAAGAAGCTATTCTTTACAAATAGACAACGAAGAAAAAGACGTTACGTATTCCTTCTCGGCTTTAGAACCATCAGGCCAGTAGGACAACCATAAGAAACCATATTGGTTAGCTAGTGCTAATTCAATAGTTATATAAGGAGGAAAAAATTTATGAGTTACAAAGCAGTTTATGAAGAGTGGTTATCCAATCCATACTTCGACGACAAAACCAAGGAAGAGTTAAAGGCTCTTGCAGGAAATGAAAAAGAGATTGAGGACCGTTTCTATCGTGAACTCGAGTTCGGTACAGCAGGACTTCGTGGTGTTATTGGCGCAGGTACAAACCGTATGAACATTTATACAGTCCGCAAAACAACACAGGGACTTGCTAACTACATTATGGCACAGGGTGGCAAGGACAGAGGAGTAGCAATTGCTTACGATTCCAGACGTATGAGCCCTGAATTTGCAGATGAAGCAGCACTTTGTCTTGCAGCTAACGGAGTAAAAGCATATGTATTTGAATCTTTAAGACCTACTCCGGAGCTTTCATATGCTGTTCGTAAGTTAGGATGTATTGCAGGCATTAACATTACTGCAAGCCACAATCCACCTGAATACAATGGCTACAAGGTTTACTGGGAAGATGGTGCACAGATTACACCACCTCACGATTCCGGTATTATGGCAGAAGTTGCAAAAGTAACCGATTTTAACACAGTAAAAACAATGGATAAAGAAGCTGCAAAGGCAGCAGGCACTTATGTAGTAATCGGTGCTGACATTGATGATCCATATATTGAAGAATTAAAGAGCCAGGTTATTCACTGGGATGCTATTAAAGAAGCACAAAAAGACATTAAAATTGTTTATTCCCCACTTCACGGAACAGGAAACATTCCTGCAAGACGTGTTATGAAGGAATTAGGCTTTGAAAATGTATATGTGGTAAAAGAGCAGGAATTACCTGATGGCGAATTCCCAACTGTTTCTTATCCAAACCCGGAAGCAGCAGAAGCATTTGAATTAGGTTTAAAACTTGCCAAAGAAGTAGATGCTGATTTAGTACTTGCAACTGACCCGGATGCAGACCGTCTTGGTGTATATGTAAAAGACTCCAAAACAGGTGAATACATTACTTTAACAGGTAATATGTCAGGCTGTTTACTTGCAGATTATGAAATCGGTCAGAGACAGGCAACAAAAGGTCTTCCTGAAGATGGCGCACTCATTAAAACTATCGTTACAACCAATATGGCAGATGCTATTGCAAAAGCATATGGTGTGAAATTAATCGAAGTATTAACAGGATTTAAATACATTGGTCAGCAGATTTTAGGCTTTGAACAGTCCGGTAAAGGAGAATATTTATTCGGATTTGAAGAAAGCTACGGTTGCTTAATCGGTACTCATGCAAGAGATAAAGATGCTATTGTTGCTACTATGGCACTTTGCGAAGCAGCAGCTTACTATAAGACACAGAACATGACCTTATGGGATGCTATGATTGCAATGTATGAAAAATATGGTTACTACAAAGATGACATTAAGTCCATTACTTTAAAGGGTATTGAAGGATTACAGAAAATTCAGGATATTTTAAATACACTTAGAGAGAATACTCCTGAAAAATTTGGAGACTATACTGTAGTATCAGCAAGAGATTACAAATCAGGTAAAATCAAAGATATTAAAACAGGTGAAGAAACAGAAACAGGACTTCCAAGCTCTAACGTACTGTACTATGATTTAACAGATGATGCATGGTTATGCGTAAGACCTTCCGGTACAGAACCAAAAGTAAAATTCTACTATGGAGTAAAAGGAAATTCCTTAGAAGATGCTAACGAAAAATCCGCAAAACTTGGTGAAGAAGTGTTAGCAATGATTAACGGAATGTTAGGCTAATTAATTTATATGGAAGAAAAAAAATATACAATGGATGATTTTATAGGGATTGTAGCCACACTTCGAAGTGAAAATGGTTGCCCGTGGGACAAGGTTCAGACCCATGAATCCCTAAAACCCTGTATGATGGAGGAGGCCGCTGAAGTTCTGGCGGCCATCCGTATACTGGATAAAACAGGTAATCCTGAAAACTTAAGAGAAGAGCTGGGAGATGTGCTGTTGCAGGTAGTTATGCACAGCCAGATTGCAAAAGAAGAGGGCCTTTTCGCATTAGATGATGTGATTAGAGAGATTAGCGAAAAAATGATACGCAGACACCCTCACGTATTTGGTAATGTTCAGGCAGATAATCCCACTCAGGTGCTTAAAAACTGGGAAGAAATCAAAAAAGAAGAAAAAAAGGGAAAAGAGTGGGTAAAAACCCCTTTAAGGGATATCCCTCCTGAGCTTCCAGCCCTTACCAGAGCCCAGAAAGCCATAAAGAAAACAGATAAGCTTTATGAAAAACAAGCGGATATAAAAGAAACATTTGCTTCTCTAAAGGAACAAATAGGGGAGCTTGAGAAGCAGCTTAGCTTACAGGAAGATGAAAATACCACAAAAAGTGATACTCTGACAGAAGAAAACAGACAGGAAGTTTCTAAGTGGGTGGGTGAAATTCTGTGGAATATATCCAATCTCTCCAGACTATTTTCTATCAATGGAGAACAGGCTCTTATGGATAAAACAGAAGAATTCATAGAAAAATATGAATAATTAGTAAATAATTTGGTAAAATAGGCAGAAAAACCCTTTTTTTCTTGACAAAGTCCCGAAAACAGACTATAAATATGTATAGGCGTTTTTTAACCGAAACGAAGCAAAATATAAAATATACTCGTATAAGAGGAGGAGTTCAAAAATGAACAAAACAGAATTAGTTGCAGCTATGGCTGAACAGGCAGAAATTTCAAAGAAAGATGCAGAAAAAGCTTTAAAAGCTTTCACTGATGTAGTATCAGAAGAATTAAAAAAAGGTGAAAAAATCCAGTTAGTTGGTTTCGGTACTTTTGAAGTAGCTGAAAGAGCTGCCAGAGAAGGAAGAAATCCTCAGAGTGGTGAAGTTATGAAGATTGCAGCTTCTAAAGCTCCTAAATTTAAAGCTGGTAAAGCTTTAAAAGATTTAGTAAACGGTAAATAAGAATCGTTGCTTTTAAGGAACCTGTTTTGCAGGTTCCTTTTTTGTAGGTTACATCTACCCAAAAGAATTATGAAAGATTATTTGAAAAATTGACATAGAAAAGAGGAATAGCATGAGGTTAGATAAGTATTTAAAAGTATCACGTCTGATTAAGAGAAGAACGGTGGCTAATGAAGCCTGTGATGCGGGGCGTGTTATGATTAATGGGAAGGTTGCCAAGGCTAGTGTGGATGTGAAGGTTGGCGATAAAATTACTATTAATTTTGGTAATAAGGATGTGTCCGTGGAAGTGCTTGCGGTACAAGAAACAGTGAAGAAGGACGAAGCCAAGGAAATGTTCCGTTATTTATAAAAAGTGCTGATATCGAATATTCTGTCTCGAATTATGACGATTTATAACTTAAAAAAATAAAAGCATATTATATCCCTCCTTAGAATATACTTAAAAAAGATTAGGAGGGATATTTTTATGGAGGATTTAAATAACGTAAAGCAGCGGGCACACAAGCTTATGCTTACAAATAGAAGGACATGTATGGTAAGTGGCGTGGCAGATGTGTTGTCTTTTGATTTGTCGGAAATTTTATTGGAAACGGATCAGGGGATGCTTATGATTAAAGGGAATGATCTGCATGTAAACAGGCTTACTCTGGAAAAAGGTGAAGTGGATATTGAAGGGAAAATTGACAGTCTGACCTATTCAGAGGTTTCAAACTATGCAAGCAAAGGAGAATCTCTCCTTGGAAAATTGTTTAAGTAAAATGAGTCCCGAAATTATAAATGAATCCTATTTTCTCTTACATGCCATTTTATCAGGAATTATCATTACTGCTGTATATGACATTATAAAGATTATCAGAAATGTAATTCCTCACGATGGATTTTTTATAGGAATTGAAGATATTATTTTTTGGATTTTTGCTTCCCTGTTTCTTTTTTCCATGCTTTACAAAATGAACAATGGAACAGTTCGTTGGTTTGCCATAGCCGGAAGTGCAGTAGGAATGATTGTATACAAAAAGCTGCTAGGTCAATATATTGTAGAAATTATGTCAACGGCAATTAATCGAATACTACATCTAGTATGGAAGCTGGCGAACTTTCTGCTAACCCCTGTAAAATGGCTTATTTCCAAGGGTCTTAGCATATTAAAAAAATTAAGAAACTATATGAAAAAGCGGTTGACGGGCATAATAAAAAAGGTTAAGATACTCTTATGTAAACACTCCAAGAGTGGAAAAAGAGGAAGTGATTGTAAGGAAAATGAGAGCAAATCGAAGAATCGCCTTTCGCGGAAAAAGGCAACAGAATAAGATGGGCATGTTTTTAGTTACCGTAGTTGTCCTTATGATGCTTCTGGTAGTTTCCATTAACAGTATAGAGCTACAACAGAAGCAGGCGGAATATTTAGAAAGACAGGAACAGCTTCAGGCAGAAATAGATGCAGAAAACGAAAGAACAAAAGAGATTGAGGAATTCAAAAAATACACCCAGACAAAAGCATATGTAGAAGAAGTAGCAAAAGAGAAGCTGGGACTTGTTTACGAAGGCGAAATTATTTTCAAAACACAGGAGTAAAGGCATTGATGGAAAAAGGACATCAGTGCTTTTTTATTTATAGTGATTGTGAGAAGACCACAATCTTTAATCTATAAAGGAAATATCAGACTCGTCAAAAAACAAGAAAAGAAGCCCCCCATTTTGACAGATTTTTCAGGAAAATATAGGTATACTTATTGATATCATGTTAAGAAAGAGGGAAAGACCAATGAAAGTCCATGACAAACAGGATGTATGCCGCTTTGTTTTGCCGGAGTATGGAAAAAGACGGTTAATCAACTATGCAGAATCTTTAGAAAATCTGGCAAACAGCTATTCCTTTATTTTAAATGAGGATTTTAATACTTCCAGACAGGAAACACTAATACATGAAAAAATTACAGAAAACAGATTAGTGGTGTCAAAACAGCTAAAAGAAATTTCAAAACTTTTGGAAGAATTGGCAAAAGAGGCATACTTTACTTCCTATCATATGGAAAAGCATCAAAAGCAGATTTATAAAATATTAGGGGAAAATGGTCTCCAAGTGCAGGACATTTATGTAGTGGAAAACAAAAACGGCTATATGGAAATTGGCATTACATTACGAGCCATGTATCATGATACTTACCTGGCATCCCAGATTGGAGAATTTTTGTCCAAGCTTTGCCATAATAAAATGGAGCTGGAAAAGGACTGTGTCCTTTACGTGGGAGATGAACCGGTAACACTTGTTTTTAAAGAAGAAGTCAGTTACTCTGTGCTAACGGGGATGGCAAAGGCTACTAAGGAGGGAGAAGCTTTTTCAGGGGATAATTATACGGCAAAGGAGTATAATGGGGGCAATTTTGTGTGCGCTATTTCTGATGGAATGGGCTCAGGAGTCAGCGCCTGCAAAGACAGCCAGCAGCTAATTGAGCTATTGGAAAAACTGCTGGAATCCGGGTTTTCTATAGAAGCGGCATCGGAAATGTTAAATGATTTGTTGCTGATACAGACAGAAAATACACGAACAGCCACTTTGGATTTGTGTGAAATCAACCTATATTCAGGCAATAGCGTTTTTCTAAAGGCAGGAGCAGTCCCTTCTTTTATTAAGCGGGGAAAATATGTAAAAAGACTTTCTGAAAGCACATTACCTCTTGGGCTTTTTACAGATGCAAAGCAGTCAAAACAAACACTTCAATTAAAAGAGGGAGACTATGTAATCATGCTTTCGGATGGGGTCATGGATTGTTTCTATGAAGAAGAAACCGACAGCTATTTAGAGGACAGAATTGGCATGATGCATTATGAAAATCCAAAGGAAATGGCAAATCGGATTTTGGGACAAGCTATTAAAAAAAGCAAGGGAAAAATTATGGACGATATGACAGTAATAGTGCTTGGTATCATGGAAAAATCGTAAAAAACATGGTATTTGCTTGCACTTTTTGAAAAAAAAGTCTATAGTCAATTTATGATTGCAAAAGTGAAACAATTTATGGAAAAATATTATATGGTAAAATCAGGTGGGCATATTCTGGTTGGTTTATCAGGAGGGGCAGATTCGGTTTGTCTTTTCTTTTTGTTGCATCAGCTTGGAAAGGAAATGGATTTTAGGGTTTCGGCGGTACATGTAAACCATATGCTGCGAGGTGAAAGTGCTGATTCTGACAGCCGGTTTGCTGTAGAGTTTGCAGAGAGTCTTGGACATATATGCTACCTTGTTTGGGCTCCTGTTGAGGAGATTGCAAAAAAGGAAAAGTTGTCCTTAGAAGAAGCAGGAAGAAATGCCCGTTATGAGGTTTTTCTAAAAACAGCAAAAAAAATTGGCGCCGATGCCATTGCATTGGCACATCATAAAAACGACCAGAGTGAAACCATGCTGTTTCATTTATCCAGAGGCTGTGGAATTAGCGGACTTAGAGGTATAAAGCCGGTGAGACAGTGGCAGAATGAATCTGTAAGGATTATTCGTCCTCTTTTATGCGTAACAAGAAAAGAAATCGAAAATTTTCTCAACGGACAAAAGCTATCCTATGTAACGGACGAAACCAATAAGGATAACCTTTTTAGCAGAAATAAAATCAGGAATCAGCTAATTCCCTTTATGGAAAAAGAGCTTTGTGAGAAAACCGTAGAGCATATGGCGGACACAGCAGAGCTTTTAGGAGAGGCAGAAGATTATTTAAACCTGATGACAGAACAGGCGTTTAAAGGGATTGTTAATGAGTGCGTGCACAATCAAAACCGGAGAAAATACAGTATTTCTGTAAAAGAACTTAAAAAAGAGCATCCTTATATTAGAAGCAGTGTTATTAAAAAGGCGTTAGAACAGTTAGCAAATGCTAACAAGGATTTAGAAAAAATACATGTAGACAGCGTATTAAAGCTTTGCGAAATGCCGGTAGGAAAAAAGATTTCCCTGCCCTATCAAATATTAGCAGAGAGAGGTTATGAAGAAATTTTTCTAAAACCTTTTTCTCTTGAAGAAGAAAAAACAAATAACAGTGAGGAAAGTCAGACATTTTCCGTTAGCTTCAGCTTACCTAAGCCGGGTGAAGAACTACAAATACCTTTAAAGGATGGCAGGATTCTTTCAGCTAAAGTAATGTCCTATGAGGAGTTTGCAAAGGCTGACTATCTGGAAAAAAAAGGAGAAGTTCCGGATAAACCATATACGAAATGGTTCGATTGTGATAAAATAGAAAAATATTTGCGGATACGTTTCCGTGAAACGGGAGACTATTTTTATTTAAACGAGACTGATACAAAAAAAGTGAAAACCTATTTTATTCATGAGAAGATACCAAAGGAAAAAAGAGACTCTGTTTATTTAGTTAGTCAGGGCAATCACATTCTTTGGATTATAGGATATCGTATTAGTCATTATTATAAAATTACAGAACATACCAAAAAGGTTTTACAACTTACAATTAGAGGAGGAAATGCTCATGGCAGAGAAACTTAGTGTAATGCTTTCAGAGGAAGAAGTAGATAAGAGAATCAGGGAAATTGCTGAACAGATTAACAAAGATTATGAAGGGAAAGAAATTCATTTAATAGGCGTTCTTCGTGGAGCAAGTTTCTTTATGTGTGAGTTAGGAAAGAGAATTACAGTGCCGGTTACAGTGGATTTCATGTCTGTATCCAGCTATGGTAATGGAACCGTATCCAGTGGGACAATTAAAATCAAAAAGGATTTAGACGATTCTATAGAAGGAAAGCATGTTATTTTAGTAGAGGACATTATTGATTCCGGCAGAACTTTAAGCTACCTTGGACCTATGTTAAAAGAGAGAGGTGCTGCATCGGTAAAACTCTGTACACTTTTAGATAAACCGGATCGAAGAGAAGTAGATGTATTTGTGGATTATGTAGGATACCGGATTCCTGACAAATTTGTAGTGGGATATGGTCTTGATTATGCTCAAAAATATAGAAATCTCCCATACATTGCTGAGGTTGAGCTGGAAGAGGAATAGTAATAGTTCAGACCATTCCATTGGCAAAGTTTAATCTGCACAGCTTTTGTTCTTTTACAGCTATTTTTGCTTATATACGGGCGCTCAGCTCATAATGCAGGCTGTGGCTGAACTGTTACGATAAATAATAAAACGGAGGAGTAAAAATTTGAAAAAAACAGGAAGAGGTGTTGGTTCAACACTGATTATTATTTTGCTGTTGCTTATGGCCACCGTATGGATTGCCACATTAAATAACAAGCAGCAAGGCTATCGCTGGGATGAATTTGAAGCGGAATATGAGGCAGGAAATATTGTAGAAGCCTTGATCCAGCCTAATAAAGAAACGCCCACCGGTGTTGTGAAAATTGCATTAAAGGATAACTCTGTTCACACTATGTATGTTTCTGACGTAGGAGAAATTGAGGATATGCTACGGGAAAAGGATATCCCCACTACTATGCAGGATGTACCGAAGGAGAGCTGGTTTGTGGCCTACGTGCTTCCGGCGCTGATTATTTTGATAGTATTTGTATTTTTCTTTGTGTTAATCAATAGTCAGCAAAGTGGCGGTGGGAACTCTTCTAAAATGATGAATTTTGGAAGAAGCCGTGCAAAAATGTCCATGGGTGACAGTAAAATACGCTTAAAAGACGTAGCCGGATTAAAAGAAGAAAAAGAAGATTTAGAAGAAATTGTAGAATTTTTAAAGAACCCTGAAAAATTTGTGAAGGTGGGAGCAAGAATACCAAAAGGTGTTTTATTAGAAGGTGCTCCCGGTACCGGTAAAACATTGCTTGCCAAAGCTGTCGCTGGAGAGGCAAATGTACCATTTTTCTCTATTTCAGGTTCTGATTTCGTGGAAATGTTTGTTGGTGTAGGTGCTTCCAGAGTAAGAGATTTATTTGAAGAAGCAAAGAAAAATCATCCATGTATTGTATTTATTGATGAAATTGACGCAGTAGCCAGAAGAAGAGGAACCGGAATGGGCGGCGGTCATGATGAAAGAGAACAGACCTTAAACCAACTTCTTGTTGAAATGGACGGTTTTGCTGTAAACGAAGGCATTATTGTCATGGCAGCCACAAACCGTGTAGATATTTTGGATCCTGCTATTTTACGTCCGGGACGTTTTGACAGAAAGATTGCAGTAAATGCTCCTGATGTGGGCGGTAGAGAAGATATTTTAAAGGTTCATGCCAAAAATAAGCCTTTGTCTGATGATGTGGATTTAAAGCAGGTTGCCCAGACAACTGCCGGATTTACCGGTGCTGATTTGGAAAATCTTTTAAATGAAGCAGCTATTATAGCAGCAAAAGATAATAAAGCATTTTTACAGCAGAAAGATATTGAAAAAGCATTTATTAAAATGGGAATTGGTACGGAGAAAAAGAGCCGGATTATTTCCGATAAGGAAAAGAAAATTACCGCTTACCACGAAGCCGGCCATGCTATATTATTCCATGTGCTTCCGGATGTGGGACCTGTTTATACCGTTTCTATTATACCAACGGGTGTTGGCGCGGCAGGTTATACTATGCCATTACCGGAGAAAGACGAAATGTTTTTAACAAAAGGAAAAATGCTTCAGGACATTATGGTTTCCTTAGGAGGCCGTATTGCAGAAGAAATTATATTTGATGATATTACAACAGGTGCTTCCAGCGATATTAAAAAGGCTACCAACGTAGCAAGAAAAATGGTTACCCGTTTTGGTATGTCTGAAAATATTGGTGTGATTAACTATGATGAAGAAGGAGACGAGGTTTTTATCGGAAGAGACCTTGCTCACACAAGAAATCACAGCGAAGCAGTAGCCGGAGAAATCGATAAAGAAGTAAAAAATATTATTGATGACTGCTACAAAAAAGCAAAGGATATTATTATGGAGAATGAAAAAATTCTTCATTCCTGTGCAGATTTATTACTGGAAAAAGAGAGAATTACAAGAGAAGAATTTGAGGCTCTCTTTAAGGAAAAATCATCTTCAATCATTTAGTTTTGTGAAAATTTAACAAAAAAATACCAAACTTTTTGTTATATTTGTGCAGTGTAAGACTAGACGGGTATATGGGGGTTTGCTATAATACACTTGTAACCCCCCAATACATTATTATATAGTTTTTTGCTATACCCCATAAGAAAGAAATACCTTCTCGAAAAAGGCAGCCGACGAAAGCTGTCTTTTTTACTGCCCGGATTTGGTGAAAATTAACTATTTAGAGCCATTCGCAAAATAGTAACAGTTCAGCCATGCGCATTCATAAAGTGCCAGAATATACAAAGTGACTAAAAATATTCTTTGTGGCCGGGCACTTTATTCATGTCGGGCGTCCGCCCTATAGAAATAATTGTGTAAATTACACTTAGCCTGCAAGCAGTCACGTGCAATTTACACAATCATTTCTGCATGGCTGAACTGTTGCGCAAAAAACTATTGATTAAGATTTGCATATATTATATTATATAAAAAGTAGTGTCAGCGTTGCTGTTCACACGGTAAGAGTGAACCGTTACGTGTTATCAGGAGGTAGAAAATGGACTTTGGTCGTTTCTTAAAGGCGGAACAAAATCAGAAATACATTGCAAATATGAGACCGGCACTTGATAAAAAGGCTCTCTTTTCGGATATGACGGAAGAATATGTAAATCCTCCGGAACCAAATGCTTATGGAACCGTAACTATTCGTTTTCGTGCAGGTAAAAATAATATAGACAGAGTTTTTCTTGTTATTAATAAAGAAAAATACCTGATGATGAAATGTGATACAGATGAACAATTTGATTACTATGAGCATGTTGTTCAACTGGATGACGAAAAGGTACGTTATTATTTTGAGATACAGACAGGTAAATTCGTTTGCTATTACGATTTAAGGGGAGTAGCAAAAGATATTCAGGATTATTACCATTTTACCCTTATTCCGGGGCTTAAAATCCCCAAATGGGCAAAGGGTGCGGTAATGTACCAGATTTACGTGGACCGTTTTTACAATGGTGATCCTTCCAATGACGTACTTACAGATGAATACAGCTATATTGGTGAGCATGTTACAAGAGTAACCGACTGGGATAAATACCCGGCTACTATGGGTGTTAGAGAGTTTTACGGCGGAGATTTACAGGGCGTTTTGGATAAAATGGACTATCTGCAGGATTTAGGCATTGATGTTATTTATTTTAACCCTCTTTTTGTATCTCCTTCTAATCATAAATATGACATTCAGGATTATGACCATATTGATCCTCACTTCGGTAAAATTGTAGAGGATGAGGGTGAGTTATTAGGTCCTGACCAGCATGAAAACCGTTTTGCCAGCCGTTATATTAACCGTGTGGCAAATAAGAAAAACTTAGAAGCCAGCAATGAGCTTTTCATAAAAGTAGTAGAGGAAGCTCACAGACGTGGCATGAAGGTTATTTTAGACGGCGTTTTCAACCATTGTGGTTCTTTCAATAAATGGATGGATAAAGAACGCATTTACGAGAATTTTGAAGGCTATGAAAAAGGCGCATATGTTAGTGGAGACAGTCCGTACCGCAATTATTTTGACTTCCATGAAGACCATTGGCCTTACAACAATGCTTACGATGGATGGTGGGGACACGATACATTACCGAAGCTTAATTATGAAGGCTCACAGGATTTGTACCAGTATGTATTAAAGGTTGCTAAGAAATGGGTTTCCCCTCCTTACAATGTGGATGGTTGGCGTTTAGATGTGGCAGCAGATTTAGGTCACAGCCCTGAAATGAATCATAGATTCTGGAAAGATTTCAGAAATGCCGTAAGAGAAGGTAATCCAAATGCCATTGTATTAGCAGAACACTACGGAAATCCTAAGGAATGGATTGAAAATGGCGAATGGGATACGGTTATGAACTATGATGCTTTTATGGAGCCTCTTACCTGGTTTTTAACCGGTATGCAGAAGCATAGTGATGATTTCAGAGAAGATATGCTTGGTAACGCAGATAGCTTCTGGGGCTCTATGCACCACTTTGGAGCAGCATTTACTACATCTTCCTTACAGATTGCCATGAATGAGCTTTCTAACCATGATCACTCCAGATTTTTAACGAGAACCAACCGTGTAGTAGGTCGTGTAAATACTCTGGGACCGGAAGCAGCTAACCAGAATGTGAATAAAGCAGTTTTAAGAGAGGCTGTTGTGGTACAGATGACATGGCCGGGAGCACCTACTATTTACTATGGTGACGAAGCAGGCGTTTGTGGCTTTACAGATCCGGATAACAGAAGAACTTACCCGTGGGGCCATGAGGACAAAGAGCTGATTGATTTCCATAAAAAGATTATTAAAATCCACAAGGAAAATAAGGAGCTTTTAACCGGTTCTTTAAAATTTGTGTTAGCAGACTATAATGTTTTAGGATTTGGACGTTTTAATCGGGAAGAGCAGACTTTGGTGATTGTAAATAATAACGAACATGACATTATGAAGGAAGTTACTGTATGGGATATGGGTGTTCCAAGAGAATGCGTGATGGAACGTTTAATGCTCACCACAGCAGAGGGATTTGACACCAATATTGTTGAATATCCGGTAGTTTCCGGTAAGATTATGATATCGTTACCAAAGACTTCAGCCATTATTTTAAAGCATAAAAAGAAAAAACCTGATTCTGATATAGAAAAACAGAAAAAATTCTTGCATTTTATATAAGCTTGTGATATAATTTCAAATTGTTAGGGCTGACCTTTAAATCATAGGTCAGCAAACATGGATGGATTCCCGAGTGGCCAAAGGGGGCAGACTGTAAATCTGTTGGCACCGCCTTCGAAGGTTCGAATCCTTCTCCATCCATTACGCCGGCGTGGCGGAACTGGCAGACGCGCAGGACTTAAAATCCTGTGGTGGCAACATCGTACCGGTTCGATTCCGGTCGCCGGCAGTA
>JAFSDJ010000014.1 GCA_017436305.1 Lachnospiraceae bacterium | reverse complement strand
GAGGACTGAAAATCCTCGTGTCGCTGGTTCGATTCCGGCTCTGGGCATGAATTCCCTGTCAGATATACTGATGGGGATGTTTTTTATAGAAAACTTATGGGACTTTATTAATATTGGGTGTGAGAAAGGAGCATTGCTTTATGAGAAGATATGTTTTATTTGCATAGCACTGGCTATCGCAATTTTATTGTAAAGGTAACTATTAAAGCTTATTCTCATGACTCTGAATAGTTACAAATAAATTATGTATAGCCATTGCTATTCCTAATAGTACATTTATATTTAGGAGGGCAAATATGAGCTATAAGAAAGCAGAAGAAATTCTGCCATTAGAAATCATACAATTAATTCAACAATACGTAGACGGTGAGACCATCTACATTCCAAGAAAAGACAACGAAAGACAGGAATGGGGTAAAAACACGGAAACCCGCCGGGAGTTAGCAAAGCGAAACGAGCAGATTTTCAAAGACTTTAAAAATGGCGAACGCATTTCCCGGTTAGCCGATAAATACTTTTTATCTGAGAAAAGTATACAGCGTATTGTTTATAAAATGAAGAAAGCTTCATAGAAATTTTATAAAAAAATTTCCTATATAAAACGGACTGCCAAAGGTTTATCATGAACAACCTGTGGCAGTCCATTTGTTTTATTTATAGAGACATTTCCAAAAATCATTTAATCCACTGTCCCACTTGCGCACATTAAATCCAATATGATATAATAATTTGGGATTTTTTAACAAAATTTGTTAATTTTTTTACTTTTTGTATGTAAAAAATGTAGATACAAAGCTACTGGTAACAGAGTAAACAAGCATAATACAAATAGAAATTTTCATAGAAAAACAAAGAAATAACTAAAAAGAGGGCGCTTTTATGTATTCAACTTTTCCAAAAGTATTAATTGTAGATGATGATATGCAGACTTTGGAAACCATGAGTCTGTATTTAGAGGAAACTGCCAGGGTTTCTACGGTACTTGGAGGACGGCAGGCAATTGAATTTGTCAGACAAAATCCTGTGGATATTATTCTTTTAGATGTAGAAATGCCTATTTTGGACGGATTCCGTACTTTGGAACAGCTTCGAAAAATGGAAGAATGTATTAATGTTCCCATTATTTTAGTTACCGGAAAAAGAGATAAATATACTGTATTAAATTCCGGTATTTTAGGCGTGGACGGTTATCTGGCAAAGCCGGTCAGTAAAGAAATGGTTACTCAAAAGGTAGCTGAGGTTTATCAGGCGAAAGAAAAACATGATAACAAAAAAACTGTGCTGATGATTGATGATGACATGTCTTATTTAAAGCAATTAAACAATTTTTTGCAGGATTCCTACAACGTCGTTATGATTAATTCAGCAAAGCTTGCACTAAATTATTTACTAACCCACACACCTGACATTATTATTCTGGATTATCAGATGCCTTTATATAATGGTGCCAATGTTATGAATATGATTCAGAAAAATACAGAAGTAAGTCAGATTCCAATCATTTTACTTTCAGGTGCCTTAAACCGGGAAGTTCTGAAAGAATGTTATGCCTACAATCCTGCTGCCTATCTGGCAAAACCGGTTAGCAAAGAGGTATTAATCGAAAATATTGAGCAGGCCTTGGCTACCAGACAGGAGGAATTTCTATGAGATCCATTTTTCCTCAGATAATGTTTGCCTGTTTTGTTCTGGCACTTTACTTTGCTATTGTAGTTTTTGGAAGAAAAGAAATGAAATATAAAGAAAACCGGCTCTTTACTATTTTTTGTTTATCCAGTGCCCTTTGGAGCTTTGGTTTTTTTGGTGTTATTGTGCAGACGGATCCTGATAAAGCCTATGCCTGGCGTGCTCTTGGAATGATAGGCACCTTTGCCTATTTAATCACCGCCCAGTTGCTTGTATGCCATTTTTCCGGCATAAAAAAGATCTTTCAGAACCTGTTCAATGGATTCTCTTTCTTAGGAATTATAATTTTCTTTTTTGTCATTCAAAAGGATCAGGTTACCTATGAACTGACTGAAATCGGAATGACATATTCCTTTAGTCAGGGTCTTTGGAATAATCTGTATATTGGTTATTCCATTATCCTTGCTTTGAATATGCTAATTGTTATTATTCATATGCTTCGCCATTCAAAAACCCAGCGTCTTAAAGAGCTTGCTAAGAAAATTCTTTTAACGGAAATGATCATTGTTTTTGGCATGCTTTTTGATACCATTTTCCCTCTCATTGGAAAAATGGCAATTCCGGGAAGCACTCTGGCCCAGTTCGTTGGTCTGGTAGTTATGTATAACGCTATTATTTTTGTAAGCCACTCCCGCATTACCATTGGCAATATGTCAGAATTTATTTACTATTCTCTTACTGTTCCGGTACTGGTATATGATTCTAACAAGCAGCTTCAAATTCTAAATGATACTGCCTTTTCTTTCCTTGGCGTAGATAAGGATAATATGAAAAGTGCCACTATTGAACAGCTGTTTACATTACAGCAACCGGATATTTTTGCCTTTGATGGCAAGTCTCATGAGGTAGATGCTATTTGCTGTCATAACCAGCTGTATTGCAGTCTTTCCATGAATAAAATCCATGATGATTATGGGGATTTAATTGGTTATATTATTATTGTTACGGATCTTTCTGAGCGTATGAAATCCATACAGGAGCTGGAAGAAGCCATGAAAGATGCAGAACACGCCAACCAGGCAAAGAGTATTTTCCTTGCCAACATGTCTCATGAGATTCGTACCCCAATGAATGCCATTATTGGTTTTTCAGAGCTTGTTCTGAAAATGGATATTGACCAACAGGTGCGAAAACACGTGGAGGACATTAAATGGTCTTCCCATAATCTGTTAGCCATTATTAATGATATACTTGATATTTCCAAGATCGAATCCGGTAAGATGGAGTTAGTCTTAGGTAACTATTTCACCAGCACTCTGTTAAATGATGTTGCCCTGATTATTGCCCCGCAGGCTGAGAAAAAGGGGCTTGCTTTTCATATGAAGGTAGATGAAACCATTCCAAAAGGCCTTTACGGAGATAAAATCAGAATTCGTGGCATTTTAATCAATATTTTAAACAATGCCGTAAAATACACCCAGAAAGGCAGCGTTACCTTTGAAGCTAATATTTTAAGTAGGGATGAAAATCGCATCACATTAGAATTTAAGATTATTGATACCGGAATTGGAATCCGTCAGGAAAACCTAGAGAATTTATTTAAGAACTTTGAGAGATTGGATCAGAAAATCCATTATGGCATAGAAGGCTCCGGTTTGGGACTTGCCATTGCCAATGGGTATGTGACCCTGATGGGCGGAGAAATTCAGGTTTCCAGTACATATGGAGAAGGCTCTGTATTTACTGTTATTTTAGAGCAGGAAATCACAGATCCTGCCCCTTTCGAAAAGGAATACGAGCACAAGCAGAGAGCACTTACTGATACAAATACAGAGAATATGCAAATTCATGGAATTAAAGTACTTGTTGTGGATGATAACCATGTAAATCTCCGGGTGGCTCATGGTATTATGAGTTCCTATGGACTTTTGGTAGATACTGCTTCCACCGGAAAAGAAGCCATTGAATTGTGCAAAAATCATAACTATCCCCTTGTATATATGGACCAAATGATGCCGGAAATGGATGGTATTGAAGCCATGAAAGAAATCCGCTCTACTAATCCATACTATGCTTCCGGTGGGGATGGGAAAATCATTGTACTGACTGCCGATGCCATTAAAGGAACAAGAGAGCATCTTATAGACCTGGGATTTGACGAATATCTTGGAAAACCAATTAATATGCGGCAGTTGGAAAGGTTATTTGTACAGTTTATTCCGGCTGAAAATATTACTTATGAAACTTCCAATAAAGAGGCCTCTTCTCCCCAGACAATACAATTCTCCGGACAGCCCTTCACACAGCAGACAGATATTTCATACTTAGTCGATAATCTGCCTCAGGTACAGGTGGAGGAAGGCATTGCTAACTGCGGTGGTACTGTTACAGATTATTTGAATATACTGAAAATTGCCTATAAATACGGAGAAAAACAGTTAGATGAATTAGAAACTGCATGGAAGAACAAGGATTACGAAACTTATATTATTAAGATTCATTCCCTAAAAAGCACTACCTTAAATATAGGAGCCGGTGAAATTTCAAAGGCTGCCAGAAAACAGGAGGAAGAAGGACGAGCCGGTAATTTTTCTTATATTGATGAGCATAGAGAAAAATTCCAAGAAGAATACCGGAAGTTTTTAGGAAAACTTGAAATCGTATTAGAACATTATGGTCTGCTTGCATCTAAGAAAACAGACAAGACTTCATCAATGCTGAACGATACTTTGATTGTAGCAATTCTTAGGAATATAGACAAATGCATTGATAACTTTGATTTTGCCAAGGTTTTTGAAATTTTAGAAAAAGTAAAGGACTATGAACTTCCCGAAAAATATAAAGAACTTCTGTCACACATTGAAACCCTTATGGAAGACCTTTCTGTGGATGAAATCAAAGAACTTCTTCTTCGTGAACTAGACCAATAAAACGTCTTTATGTTACAGTTTTCACAGCAGCCTGACACTAGCTGTCAGGCTGCTATTTTTATTGTTCCCGGTAACGTCCTTATTGGAAAGGACTCTTTACTGTTTTTTTACGGGATGAAGACTTTGTGCTTTTATTAGCCAGCGACTTCACTCTTGCTTCTAATAAAATTTTTCTGCCCTCTCCATTTCTTGTATAAATAAGTTCATATTTTCCGATTGCTTTTTCCAAATGTTTTAAGAATAACTCTCCATCTTCCTTCCGTTTTCCAAACAACTCGGGTACACAGTAATAAGCACTTACTTCCGGTGTATTGCCTTTTGCTTTTAAAAGGTAACGCTGATTATCCACCACTGCAAAGAATTCAGAAAGGCTCTGGGCGAATACATCTTTTTCCCTTTCCGTACCACCTTCTAAATATGCCTGACAGGAAAAAGTATCTCTTTTTTCTACTTTTACTTTTGCACCACGGGATTCAATGGCTTTTAACTCCTTTAGGGCAGAAAGAATTCCGTTACCAATGGATTTCATGTATTTATCAGGAGATGCCATTTTGGAAATTTTCATAACTTGTCCCATAAAAGGCACTAAAATTGCGATAGAGGCAACTCCACACAAAAATCCTACAAATCCATTTCTGCTGCCAGCTCCAAATTTGCCAATTCCTATAGCTACAATAAAGAATAGTACTGCTAAAAGTGCCGCTTTTATAATGGCACTTGTTAGGCGGATACCCGGTTTTAGCTGTTTTGTCTCTTGGCTGACTTCATTGGCAATTTCCATTTTGGAAAGAGATGTTAAGGCACTATTCCACCGCTGTCTCAATTCCTGGCGATTTTGGGCTTTTTGAAGCATTTGTCGATTCATTTCCTCTACGTGTTCTCTTGTATAAGGAGCTTTTATAATACTTAATCTGTCCAGTCCGTTTTCGATTCGGTCCTTTTCATAATGAACTCCCAAAAATCCCTCAAATCGTCTTTTTAACGTCTGAAAATCCTCTGACATTTCAGGTCCTAAAAGTCGCTCTTTTATGGACTGATTTTGTTCAGGCTCCATACATATTAAGTGCCAGATATTGCTGATTTTATCCGGATTGTCTTTCATAGTACGAATAGCACGCCCCCTCATCTGGTTGCTTAGCATAAAGGAGCCAACAAAGGAAGCCAAAATAAGAGAATTAATACAAGGGGAATCCCAGCCTTCTCCTAATAAAGATTTTGTTCCAATTAAAACCCTGATATAGCCCTGATTAAATAGTTTTGTAACAAAGGTGGCAGCTGTCTGCTCCGTTCCGGAAACCGTGACCTGCTCGTAGCCCTCCACTAAAAGATCTTTAAAGGACGCTTTTACCCCGGCTTCTGAAATCATCTGCTCCATGGGCTCTTTTGCTTCCTTTGGTATAACAACTACACTTCCGCTTAACATGCCAAGACGAAGCTCTTCTCTATTTTCACAACGCCTTCTGATATTTTCAAAAATAGGCACAACGCCTAACTCATTTACTGTTTTACCTTCCTGACCGATAGCAGATAAATGCTCTTTCTTTATGTAATCTGTTAATATCAAAAGCCTTAAATCTGCCTGAAGATTTTCATATTCTGCCTCTGTGATTTTTACAATGCTGTTTATTTTTCCTTTACTGGTAGTTAACAGCTTGTTAATAGTGTCATTTTTTACAAGAGTTACTTTATTTTTGTGAATAAGACTGTGAGATTTTAATGTGTCAATTAACTGCTCCCTGTATTCTTTTGTACAATCAAAACTTTCTAAGTCCTCATACAAAAATCCCTGCAATAAAATTTCCATCCAGGACAAGTCCATTTTAGGTAGCTTACGGTTAGTGCCTAGTAACTTTGTAAGCTCTTTGGAAAATGGTATTCTTTTATCCTGGAGAAATATCAGCATGGAAGATAAAAATGCCGGATTTTCCAGCAGTTTGTCTGCGTAAGCATCCGGGTTATGCAATCCTTTGTGGGAAGAAATTATCCTTGCAAATTCCGGGTTATCATAGATTTCCTCCGCTGCCTTTAAGGATTCCTGCCGAAACTTTGTAACCTCTGCTTCTTCTTCTTTAGTAGGCATATTAAAGTACACATAATCCTGATGGGGGCAAAGGCTTCCTTCTTTTACAAGCTCAGGCACAATAATTTCTTCATCAATTGGACCGCATAAGCTTATGTAACGTTCCCACTGGGCAGGAGTGGAATCGTAAGGCGGTGTAGCTGTTAGAGAAATCACCGTAACATCCTTTAACTGTTTCATCATATCTTCTAATGCCTTCCACCACTCGCTCCGTAAATGATGGGCCTCGTCTAAACAGATTGTTTTGATACCTGTTTCCTCCAGTGTTTTAAAAAAATCAAAACCCGAAAAATCCACTTCTTCGGAAACATTTTCTGTTTCCTCTTCCTCCAGTGTACCTTTATACTGGCGCATACAGCTGTGCAATGCCTGATATGTAATAGCTGTTATGGCTCCGGGCTTTTTTATATTGTTAGAGAGAAGTCCTTCTTCTGTTTCTCCTTTTATGAAAGCATCTTCAATTCTGGAAATCCACTGATCTCTGATGGTGATACTTGGTGATAAAACCAGACAGGGACTTCCAATTCGTCTAATAAGCTCAATTCCAAGTGTTGTTTTTCCGGAACCGGGTGCTGCCACAATGTGAATCCGTTTGTCCTTTAAATAAATATCTGATTTGTCCAATACCCGTTTCTGATAGCTGCGCCATGTTCCTTGAAAATATAGTTTTTCTTTAATTGATACCATACTTTACCCCATTTCTATCTGTATTTTGTATTGCCTATATATAAAAGACACCAAAACATGCTAAATTGTTTTCCTATACAATCTTAGCATACTTTGGTGCTTTTTTATAGTTACTGCCTGCAATTTTCACAGTAATATGTTATTCTATTTTACCTTTTATACAATATATTCTATACTACGGCATTTCTACAGTTAATACTCCAAGGAACATATAAACCTTAACTTCCGGTACCTGAGCATTGGTAAGTGCGGTCTGTAAGATTTCTCTCATTTCATCTTCTGTAATTGTATAGTCTGTACGGATTGTAAAGGTTTCACCTTTTTCCAATAAAATTTCAAGCTCTGCCTGTAACTCATCAGGATTGTAGTATTTATTTTCTACACGGTAAAATTCACTTTCTTCTTTATCTGCTGTCATACTTGCTAGTGCATCTGACAATAAATAAGTGTCATCTTCTACCAAAAGTCCTGAAGACATATAATCAGGGATGTTTAATAATGCATTCACATATTTTTCATTGTCATTGTTGGTAGAGTCTACTGTTACCCATTGGCCGTCTAAAGATACTCTGTTCCATGCGTGAGGAAGATTTCCATTTAAGTATCCTGTTACTACATAACATTCTAAATCTGCTTTATCCGCCAATACTTTAAATGCGCCTGAGTAAGATGCACATACACCAACTTTATTTAAAAGTACACCATAAGGAGTGAAAGAATGAGCGTATTCATGGTCTACTGTTTCAAAATTGTTGGCTTCAGCATTTTCTAATGCGCCATAGTCATACTCTGCACTGGAGCATAAATAATTGTTAATAGCAAATTCTTTTTCTACATCACTCATATCATCTGTGATAATTTCGCTAACTACTTTATCAGCTTCTGCCAATACTGCTTCTTGCATTTCTTTCTGCTCTTCTTCTGAATATTCATATTCTAAATATAAAGTAGAAGTGCTGTAATCATATCCATATCTGTTTAAAGAACCGATTAATGGGTTCTGGCTATAAGCCTCCATTACGGCATTTACAAGGTAATCACTGTCACCGGCTTCCGGGAACATAGACAAATCAATTGCTTCTTCATGGCAAAGCATATAAGTTGCAATATACTCGCTTAATGCGCTTGTAGCAGTTACTTCGATGTCGCCGGTTTCTTCGATGTCGCCGGTTTCTTCTTCATCGTTAGTCTCTGCTAACTCTTCGTCGCTGATTTCTTCTTCGTCATTAGTCTCTGCTAACTCTTCATCACTGATTTCTTCTTCGTCATTAGTCTCTGCTAACTCTTCATCACTGATTTCTTCTTCATCATTAGTCTCTGCTAACTCTTCGTCGCTGATTTCTTCTTCATCATTAGTCTCTGCTAACTCTTCGTCGCTGATTTCTTCTTTGTCATTACCTTCGGCTAACTCTTCGTCACCAGTTTCATCTGCTTCTTCAGCATCAGAAACCTCTGTTGTTTCCTCTGTTTCAGTCTCAGTTTTTGCATCAGACTGTCCTTTTGAATCGCCGGAATTGTCGTTAGAAGGTACATAATCAATATCATTCTGTGGCTTTACATCTGCACTTTTTCCTGTTAAGGATTTCTGTCTTTCTGCTAAAGCAGCAAGGTCGCTGTCAATTGTGCTTGCTGTTGCCTGGGTTACATACATAACAATCTTAAAGTCAGTTCCCTGAATCCATGCATGAATCTCAATACTTAGGTTTCCTTCGTCAGCCATGCCCAATTCATTTTCTTTCCATGTTGCATTGGCATAATCAATTGCCATTGGGGCAATGGATGTATCTGCCATTTCTACTAACTGATAAGCCGGAAGGTCTGCAACCTTTTCTTTTACACGTTCATAATCTGCTTCATCCTCACCTGCTTCTTCATAATCATAAACCATGCTTGTTACAAGACGGTCCCTGACATCTTTCTGATAAATAAGGTTACTTACGTTGGAAGTTTTTTCTCCGCTGACTGCAACTACACAGTAAACCATGCTAAGTCCTGATTCTTCGTCTTTAATACCATAATCATAGAATTCCAGGTTTTGTGTGGTAGCCCCTTCTTCTTCATTATAAAATTCATCTTTTTCTTTAAACTCAGTAAAGGAAGTTTCTGTTGTTTCTCCAACTAAATATGGACTTTCTAAGCTAATACCATATTCTTTACTATCATCCATCTCATAAATCCGATAGCTTTCTGCCCCCGGAACTGCTTTCCAGGATAATCTTGCATATCCTTTTTCATCTACATCAAAAGTAACAGTTGGTGCATCTATGCCTGCTTTTACTGTGAATAATGTAACAACAGGTTTTGGCAAAGCTTCACCGGTTGCAAAGTCGTTGTACTGTACAATCCAATATTTGGGAGCATTCCCCCAATCTCTTGTCTCGTAGTCCACTTCATCAGAATCATCTTCACTAATAAAATTAAGTGCTGTAACACCTTCTACCGGCTTAATAGTTAATGTCTCTTTATCTGCATCATACTCAATATCAGGCATAATAGGGTGAACAAAATCATTATCTATGTACACTTTTACATCATCATACATGGTATCGTCTTCTAAGTAACGGGTTCCAACCTGCTCATATACAAATTCATGGTCTCTTTCCACATTATAAATTGGGTTAGCCCACTGATACTTATTACTTTCGCTTCCCGCATATTTCTGTTTTAAGCTTCCTGATAACTCATTATCAGCTGCATTGGTTGTTGCCACCATACTACTGCTGGAACCACTGACATCACTTTCTTCTGTTCCTACTGTTTCCACTGTTTCTTCTGTTTCAGAAACAGTTGCTTTTTCTTTGCCACAGCCTGCAATACTGCCTGTTAAGAATACCAGAAGCATTAACATACTAACGGCTTTTTTCATGTTTTTCTTTCTTTTCATAATTCCTCCATTCTGCCCTTTTGGGGCAAACCACTTTTTAGTTACTGTTTATGACTTTTCCAGCAACACCTTCTATCTACTTCTTTAGCATTTTTCCATTGCTAAATACCGTATCTAACACTAATATCCCGTATCCCTTTAAAAGGTTGCAAAAAAAAATAAAAAATTTTTATTTTATGAAAGAAAGGATAATTTTAATGAATTCTTCCTGACTTACTCCTTTTGTTTTTATCCGATATCCAACCACTTCTGTTTGAAAATAAGCAATAAAAACAGTTTCCTCCGGCTTACTGCCGTAATATGCGATTTTCACATCTGTTTCATTTACCAGATTACCTAAAATTTCTGCTGCCTCTTCTGCTTTTGGCACCTTTTTTCCTGACAGAAGAATTTCTATATAGCTTTCCCCGGCTCCTTCATATCTTACAGTAAATAAATCTACACCATAGCTTCCATCTTCCTCTAAAGTTAGCTGTTGCTTACCTAAATCCTGCTTTACCATCCCTTGTGGAATATACTCCGGTAATGGCTCAGTTCCCAAATAGGAAAAATATTCTTCTTCACTAACAGAAACGCTTTTTCCCTCTAAGCCACCAAGGCTCAAACCAGGGGATGTATATTCTCCCTGAATATTTTGAAAATATAAATCTCCTTTGGAAAGCTCTACTTCTTCTTTTACTGTATTTGCATCCAAAGCTTCGCAAATAGTAATGTCACTATTTGATTTCTGCCTTATTTGCAAAGAAGCAATTCCAATAAAAACAATTCCCGCTATAGCTGCTGCCGCATAGGCAAAGCCTGTATAACGTCTTCTTTGTTTTCCTTCTTTCATAAGCTTTATCGTATCTTCTTTTAAAGAAACCGGAACCTGAATTTTTTCATTTACATTTTTGTATTGCTTTATGGCATTATCCTGCATTATAAGCACCTCCTACTAAAGCTTCCTTTAACATTTTCCTTCCACGCATAAGCTGGGATTTCACCGTATTTTCTTTCATATGAAGAGCCTGACTGATTTCTGAAATAGACATTTCCTCATAATAAAACAGGTGAATTACAAGCTTATACTTGACAGGCAGTGCTAAGACTGCCTCATACAAGTCTCTTTCCTCATCATTCATGGTTGCTGCCTCTGCAATTTCCGAAAGGTCCGTCAAATCTGCCCGATGTCTGAACCAAGCACTTGTAAAATGCTTTTTGCAGCAGTTTACTACCATTCTGATAATGTATGCTTTTTCGTGTTCTTCTGAAAGAAAGTCCTTTTTACAGTTCATGTAATTTAAAAAAACTTCCTGAAACACATCTTCTGCATCTTCTTTATTTTTCATCTGGGACAGGGCAATTTTATAAACCATATCTCCATACATCTCCACCACCGCCTCAGGTGTGCGATGAAAACCTTTTTCGCTCATTCTTTTCTCCGTCCGTACTCTAAACAACATGGAATAACTGCAAAACCGGTTGCCTTATGCTTACTTGTTTTGCAGTTATGAATTAACCTTCATTATACGAATTATTCTGTTTCAGTACAATTAAAATTTTACATTTACCATATTTTTTATGTTTTTTGTAAATAAATATAGCATATTTTTTTCTATATGTTAATTATTATTACATTTTTATATAACAATTTATATAACAATAAAAAATTTACCACGTATACTACAATTAAAGGGCAAAAAATTAGTACTAAATTTCTAAAAATGTGTAGATTTACATAACAACATGTGTTATACTTCATTTCAATGAAATAATAGGTGTTATTTACCCTAGATTACTGGGTATGCACGTGGATTGTGCAGCCGATATCTATCACTTATCCGAAACATAAGCACCGTTCATTGTTTCAGGATTATTGGTCCTTTTTTATACCCAAAAAGACCTGACAGATCCTTTCTCTTATGAATCTGCCAGCTTTGACTTAACAGAATATGGATTAGCGGATAATTTATTTGGTTATCTTACCATTTCTGCTATGGATTTAGAGCTTCCCATTTATTTAGGAGCAACCAATGAAAATCTTGCAAAGGGAGCTGTCCATCTTGGGCTGACCTCCATGCCAATAGGCGGTATAAACACAAACTCCGTATTGGCGGCTCACCGGGGCTATCGGGGTATTCCTATGTTTCGGGATATTCAGAAATTAAAAACAGGGGATATGGTTACTATTACAACACCTTTTGATACTTTAAATTATGAAGTGGTGAAAACGACCATTATTTTACCTGAGGAAATAGACAAGGTTTTAATTCAACCCGGACGTGACATGCTTACGTTATTTACCTGCCATCCTTACCGTCAGAACTCTCACCGCTATGTGGTATATTGTGAGCGGACTTACTCATCAGAAAACCCACAGGGTCAGGCAGTGGATTCTGAGATAGTGGATTCTAATGTAGTGGGTTCTAAGGAAGAAACTTCTACGCCACAAGCTGAAAATAGTACAGGAAATCTTTATTCTTCTAATGGAGAAGACATGGAAAATGGCATTTCCCAATCTGAAAAGCAGATTTTGTTGGATAAATATGTTCCCATTGTGGGGGTTGCAATTTTATTTATATTATTTATTATATGTCTGATTATTCCAGGGAAAAAGAAATCCTAATATTTATTCAAATATTCACAATTATTAAATAAAAAGCTCAGATATCGTTATTGCTTGTAACGTAATAAAGACATCTGAGTTTTTTATATTTGTTTATTAAATTTTTTACTAGTATCCTGGGCGCTGTTAGAGCATATCTTTTATTCTGTAACGGTTTCGTCTGTGCTTTCCGTTGTTTCTTCACTAACTGCTTCTTCTGTAGCTTCTGTTGCTTCCTCGCCAACAGTTTCTTCTGTAGCTTCTACTTCATTACCGCTAACGGAAGCATCCTCTGTTTCTTCAGGAATTGTTAAATAAGTTAATTTACCTGCTACATCAGTTACTTCATAAGGCTCTGAAATAGTGTTCACATATTCTGTAACGTCTTCCTGTGCTAACAAGTCAGAAATGTTGCTGTCTGTTTCTTCTCCATAAGCTCTGGAAACATATTCAACTAAGAAGCACTGATTTCCTGATTCGTCTACTACGATATTTAACTCGCCTTCCTGTCTGCCTTCTTCAAATAACCAGTCTGAATAGTAAGAAGGAATGCTTGATTTCAATGCATTTTCTGTCAGGCTCTGTTCTGTTTCTGCATTCTCGTATGTTGCCTTGTTATCTTCTGACGCATACTGGGCACAAAGTGTTTCAAAGTCTTCGCCTGCTTCTCTCTTAGCTTTCATTTCTTCTGCACTTGTCCGGATAACGGCCATAGCAGCTGCTTTTTCTTCGTCCGTTGCTTCTTCTGATACAGAAGCTGAGAAAGTAAAGCTTCTATAAGATACTACATCATAATCATCCTTATTTGCTTCGTAGTAAGAAGTAATTTCTTCTTCACCTGGTTTGTATTTTTCCATTAACTCTTTGTAGTAAGCAGAGGCTAACAATGTTTCTTTTTCAAATGCTTCTACAGAAGCTTCTGTGGCATACTCTCCATAGTGTTCTTTGTAATATTCTTTTACACTTACTCCGGCTGTTTCTGCTGCGGATGCGAGACTTTCCTGGAATGTCTTATAATCTTCTGTTACATCATAAGTAAATCCCTGAGCCTTACTGTCATCGATTAATGCTTTTACCTGAGTAATCTCGCCTACTGCCATTTCATCAAAAGCATCTTTCCATGTCATAGTATCGCTGTACTGCTGGTCTGCGTAATCTTTCGTTGTATCTAATCCCATATAAGGAAGGAAAGAAGAATACATTGTTAAATAGTTATTTACAGCTGAGTTATAATAAAAATCGTATTCAAGCTGTGTTACTTCATGTTCGCCAATTTTTACATAGATATCATTTACTGCCTTCTGGCGTTTGATAATTGGGTTTGCTATGGAATATGCAATAGCGACAACTACGCAAATACAAACAACAAAAGTTACTGCTTTGGTAATCTTTGCTGATTGTTCATCCTTTTTCTGCTGGGCAATTCTTGCCGCCTGCTTTCTTTCATATTTTGTCATTACCTTAGATGAATCATTTTTTACTTCTTTTTCTTTTGACACTTTTTGTTCCTCCTTTATACACAGCCCATTAAAACACTGTTTCGGCTGCAAATTGCAATATTGGGATTCCATTCCCTGAATGATTATCGGTTACTGTTCGTTTGAAGCAGTAATTTGAAGGTTACTGTTCACATATGACCGATAACATCTTGTATGCAACAGTGATAGTATAACACAGATACCCTCTATTTGTAATTATAAAACTTATAAAACACAAAATTTTCAAAAAATGCACGTAATCTCGCTATTACGTAGCCAGACATGAAATGTCCGGCTACTGTGTAAATAACATTTACTCTCCGTAAATGGTTTCTTTTAAAATTTTCTTATTGGCTTCAAAATCCACTTCCAACACAGACATACTTCTGATAGTGGCATTGGAATAGGTTCCTTCTGCCGGAATTGCCTGCTGAACCTGTTCATAGGTTAAAAGCTTGCTGGCATTAAGGCTTAAATTGAAACATTCGCCTTGTGTTAAATTGGTTGTAAGATTTGGGAAAAGTTCATCAATCAGTTCGCTAGAGTTGGTTGCCAGTGTGGCCGGCATTTTCTTCATAACGGCTTCTAATACTTTTCTCTGACGCTCTGTTCTGCCAAAGTCAGTTCCAATATAACGGTTTCTTGTATATGCAAGGGCCTGTGGACCATTTAAATGAATCATACCGCTTAAGGAAGTATCCAGATAATCAGTTCCTTCCGGGCGGTTTTCCAACATATTGTACTCCACCAGATAGCCGTTTACATACTGAACCTCTTCGCTGGTAAGCTCTAAATCCACACCACCAACTGCATCTACTAAACCGGCAAATGCCTGGAAATTAACAAGTGCATACCGATGAACGGGAATATCAAAATTCTGTTCAATAGTCTGCATTAAAAGTTCCGGTCCGCCGTAGGAATAAGCAGCATTTAAGCGGTTTCCTTCATATCCCGGAATCTCCACATACATATCACGAAGTAAAGAAGTCATGGTAACCGTCTTTGTTTTGTCGCTGATTGATACTAAAATCATGGCATCAGAACGTCCATCCTCACCATTTTCTCTGGAGTCGTTACCAATTAAAAGAATATTAATAACACCGTCCTCTTTCATTGGTGCTGTGGCATAGCTGTCTACTTTTTCATAGTCCATTTTCTTGTAAACACTGCCTACTAAGCTGTACAAAACGCCTACTATTACAAGAAACAGCACTGCCACAAAAACAGCAAATTTTTTCAGACCTGAAAATCTTTTCTTTCTATTTTTCTCTTTTCTTGACATGTTTTTTCCTTTATTTCTTCCGCGGTTGTAATCGTTATTTGGTTTGCGGTTGTTTCGGCTGTTATTTCGGCTGTTGCCTCCGGTGGATTTTCTTCCATTATTACTATTGCGTGCAGTTCTCTCATTATAACCAGTATGGGATGCGCTACGACTTCTTACCGAAACCGGCTCATCAAAATCCAAATCCAGCCCACCTATATCTCCCGACACAAACACCTGCGACGGTTTTTGCCACTGTTCGTTTGGCATGATTACCTGTAAGTCCTGTTCTCTTTTGCTCTCTGATGTATTTTTCTTTTGTTCTCTCTCAAGAGAAACTCCTCTAAGCTCCTGCTCTAAAAAACGTTCCAGCCCCTCTTGAATTAATTCGTTCTCGCTTTTTGGTCGTTTTTCCATATTAAGTTACCATGTTCCTTCCTAAAAAATCCTAAAGTTTCTGGTCCCATGTGATTCTATCACTTTTTAGATGAGAACGCAACGAACAGAATATTAAGAGTTGCTTTTTTTCGTAGCATGTGCTATCCTAGCAACAACCAATGAAAATCGAACAGACAGTATTCCCAACTGTCAAATTATAACCGAAGACGGTTCATTTGGTATTTCTACCAAACTTATTCCATTTTTACAAAACTTAACAGAATTTTTTAATAAAAAATTGCAGTTTTACAAATTTAAGTTAAAAGTTTTTCGAAAAAACAAAGATTGACAATTGATTTCAAAACATACCATATGATATAATCTTTATAACTAGTTCCGGCTGTGCTTTTGAAATCATGAACAGCACAGGAGGATGAATATGGGAGAACAGGATTCTACAGAAAAAGTACTGGAAGATTACAATGATGTTTTTGCAGACATTGTAAACGGATTATTATTTTACGGAAAAGAGATAATCCATGAGGATCAACTTGTCAATACAAAGGACAAAAGCCAGTACAAAGCAGACGACACAAAGTTACATGAGCAAGAACGGGATATTGCAAAGTTTTGGAAAAAGAGAAAAATTCGTATTGCTTTATGTGGAATTGAGAATCAAACAGATATTGACATAGATATGCCACTACGAGTTATGGGCTATGACGGAGCTGCCTATAGGTCACAGCTTTTAGCCGACAATAAGGAACGTTATCCGGTTATTACGATAGTATTACATTTTGGCATGAAACGTTGGAGGCGACCACACTCATTGTTAGAGTGTTTTAGGGTTCCAAAATATTTGAAGCCATATGTAAATGATTATAAAATTCATGTGTTTGACATCGCATATTTAACGGACGAACAAGTAAACTACTTCAAAAGTGACTTTAAGATAGTGGCAGACTATTTTGTCCAAAAGAGAAAGAACAAAGACTATAAGCCTTCTAAGGATACAATAAAGCATGTAGATGCATTGTTAAAATTAATGAGCGTTTTAACAAAAGATGACAGGTATATAAAAGCTCAAGAAAATGGAAAAGGAAGTGTAAGAAATATGTGTGAAGCACTTGATAAAGTAGAAGCAAGAGGAAGAGCGGCAGGCGAAGCCATTGGTAGAGCGGCAGGCGAAGCCATTGGTAGAGCAGCAGGCGAATTGAAGGGGAAAATTGAAGCCTATGCTGATATGAATTTATCCATACCGGAAATTGCAAAAAAGGTCAATGTTTCGGAGGAAGAAGTTCAAAGAATACTTGAAAATCTGTAAAAAATAAAGGAAACATTGATAAAATCAATGTTTCCTCTATAAAAAATTACTGCCGGCGACCGGAATCGAACCGGTACGATGTTGCCACCACAGGATTTTAAGTCCTGCGCGTCTGCCAGTTCCGCCACGCCGGCGTAATGGATGGAGAAGGATTCGAACCTTCGAAGGCGGTGCCAACAGATTTACAG
>JAFSDJ010000013.1 GCA_017436305.1 Lachnospiraceae bacterium | reverse complement strand
TTTTCAGTGTCTCCACATCTTCTCTTATTTCTTTAACGTCCGTTTTCAGTATTTCTACATCTGTCCGTAACTCTTCTGTGGTCTCTTTTAATTCTTTAACGTCCGTTTTCAGTATTTCTACATCTGTCCGTAACTCTTCCGTGGTTTCTTTTAATTCTGCTACATCCGTTTTTAGTATTTCTACATCTTCTCTTATTTCCTTAACGTCTGTCTTTAGCATTTCTACATCTGTCCGTAACTCTTCTGTGGTCTCTTTTAATTCTGCTACATCCGTTTTTAGTATTTCTACATCTTCTCTTATTTCTTTAACATCCGTTTTCAGTGTCTCCACATCTTCTCTTATTTCTTTAACGTCCGTTTTCAGTATTTCTACATCTGTCCGTAACTCTTCCGTGGTCTCTTTTAATTCTTTGACGTCCGTTTTCAGTATTTCTACATCTGTCCGTAACTCTTCTGTGGTTTCTTTTAATTCCTTAACATCCGTTTTTAGTGTCTCCACATCTTCCCTTAACTCTTCTGTGGTTTCTCTTATTTCCTTAACGTCTGTTTTTAATATTTCCACATCTTCTCTTAACTCTTCTGTGGTTTCTTTTAATTCCTTAACATCCGTTTTTAGTGTTTCTACATCTTCTCTTAATTCTTCTGTAGTTTGCTTTATCTCTTTTACTTCCACTTCAACATTAACGACTTTGTGAAGTATTAAATCCAATTTTTCGCTATCTGTCATATCAGTCACACTCCTACACATCTCTTTTACTGATTATCCGGTATCTTTTGAATTTCTTTTTCCGAAACCTTTACCTTTTGTGCAATCTCAGGTATGGATAAGTCCATATCAGCATATGGCTTTAAATATTTGGGAACCTTGAGACACTCTAATAATGATGTGTGTGGTGGCCTCCAACACTTCATGCCAAAATGTAATACCATCGAAATAACCGGATAACGCCCCGTACTGTCTGATAAAAGCTGTGAGATAATCTCTTTTCCATAAAATAATAATCCGTTTACAATGTCTGCAAAAACATTGTTGCAATCTTTTAGTACTTTTTCTATTGAATCCTGTTCTCCCATATTCATCCTCCTGTGCTTTTTTGATTTCAAAAGCACAGCGGGAATTAAGTATAAAAAATTATAACATACTGCTACCTTTGAAATCAATTGTAATTTTTGTTATTTCGTAGAATTCTAAACCTTTATCTGCAAAAAAAATATTTTAATACAAAGAAATTTTTATATTAAGTTTTTATACAACTGGAAGATTTTTAATGCTTGGTAAATTTGGTTGAAATACCAGACAAACCGTCTCCGGTTATAATCTGACAGTTGGGAATACTGTCTGTTAGATTTGATTTGTTTTTGCTAGGATAGCATATGCTACGTAAAAAAGCAACCTATTTTTTCAACGAAAAAGTAAAATCGAAAAAGTAAAAAAATAATTTTAAAATTTTTAAAAAAGGTATACCGAAAATTTCCTTCGTATATTTATATATACACAATCCGGCAAATCTTAATTATCTAAGATTTGCCGGAAATGTTATTTTTTCATAATAGCATTGCAATTAAATGCTAAACTATCTGATTACTGAAGTAAGGATAATACTCCCTGGTTTGCCTGATTAGCCTGTGCAAGCATTGCCTGACCTGCCTGAGCAAGAATGTTATTGTTGGAGTACTTAACCATTTCTGTAGCCATATCTGTATCACGAATCTGGCTTTCAGCTGCTGTTGTATTTTCTACAACATTGTCTAAGTTGTTAATGGTGTGCTCAAGTCTGTTTTGAACTGCACCAAGGTCAGAACGCTGAGCAGATACTTTTTCGATAGCTGCTGCAATTGTTTCAACTGCCAAATCTGCATTTGAACTATCTTTTCCATCTACTTTTAATCCATCAATTCCAAGACCTTTAGCACTCATAGATTCGATAGCAACAGAAATCTTATTTTCTTCTGAAGTATCTGCACCTACCTGAAGAGAGAAATTCAATGCGTCTGACATCTCAACATTAGCTTTGCGTGCGATATTTAAAACCAATTTTTTATCACTTAATACTTTCTCTGTACCTGCGGAGCCGGCTGTTGGCTTAGCTGCTGCAGCAGAGAATCCAGTTCCAACACTAGTCAATGTAAGAGTTTTTAAATCAACTGCACTAGATGTAAGAGTAGCTGTTTCTTCCGCTTCTGTAGGGCCTGCAGTAACGTTACCATTAGCATCATAAGAAGTAGAAGTTACTGTCTGTTTAGCAATCACTGAAACTTCATAATCATCACCAAGTAATTTCTGCAAATCATCTAATGATTTAAATGTATTGGCATCGTCTGTTGTACTTGATTTAACCGGATCAAATGTATAAGTTTTTCCATCAATTGTAACGGAATTGCCAGACACTAATTGATTGGTGGTACCTGTTGCATCTGTTAAGGTAAACTCTACGGATTCTCCCACTGCTGCTGTTGCAGCACCACCTGTCATCTCGGTTTTCAAAGTACCAGCAGCGGATTTGAACGTAATGCCAGTAACAGCGTTTTTAGTACTATCTGTTTTATTACCATTTAACTTAGATTCAACTGTAAGTTTACCTGATTCATCAGAAGATGCATTGAAAATCTTTCCTAAATCCTTATCAGCTGCAATCGCATCAGCTAAATTCTTTGCTGTACCTTCATCAACGCCAGCCTTAAATGTAATATCTTTTGTTCTAGTTTTTCCTTCGGCATCTTTATAAGTAATAGTTGCTGTCTCTTCTGTACCTGATGCTAAAGTAGTTGAAACAACACCTTCATAGATATTTCCTTTTGCTGCTATAACAGTCGCTTCACTTGTTGTAGTACCAATAGTTGCATCAGCTTTCACTGTTGCGCTCTTGTCTCCTGCACCTTTAAGTAAATATGTTTCATTGAATTTTGTTGTTTCAGAAACACGATCGATTTCTGTTACTAACTGATCAACTTCATTCTGGATGTACTCTCTGTCGTTTTCAGACATTGTACCATTGGAAGCTTTAACTGCTAATTCATTCATTCTCTGAAGCATATCCTGTACTTCGTTCAAAGCACCTTCTGCTGTCTGCACTGCTGAAATACCATCCTGTGCATTTAAGGAAGCCTGTGTAAGACCTCTGATCTGCTTTCTCATTTTTTCAGAAATAGAAAGTCCTGCTGCGTCATCTGCTGCTCTGTTGATTTTGTAACCGCTTGATAACTTTTCTGTTGATTTTGCCTGTGCGCTTGTTGTCAGTCCTAACATTCTGTTAGAGTTCATTGCTGTTAAATTGTGTTGTACTACCATAATATGTACCTCCTTGTTTTTACCGGATATTTCCGGGTTGCTTTATGGGTAAATCCTTTTACCCACAGTATCTTGTTTAGTTTTTATAATAATCCGGGATAATTTTTTCAGGGCGGGCCCTGCCCTGCTTTTTTCTTACCCCGGTTTACTACCTTAAGTTATCTGTTATCTTCCAGATTGCCCTTTGTAATAATAATGTTGGATTTTAATTTTTTCTTTCGGTATTTTTCCGGCAGTTCCGGCTCTGCATAATATTTAGGTAACTTTTCTTTTTCTGCCGGATCTGTTATTTTCTGTTCCAGTACACTACTTCTCACAATATTTACATCCTTTGGAGCATCCACCATAATTCTCAAATGATTTTTACTGCCTCCTAAAAATGCAATTCTTACATTTTCACCAATTTGTAAATATTCTTCTGTGCTAACTGTCAGTCTTAACATATGAAACCCTCCCTGCTTCTCCATAGAGAAGACTTTTCTATCTCTATGTGCTGCCTTGCAAATACAACCTTTTGTTAGAAAGTGTTGCGTTTTTTGTTGTTACACTTTATTTATCGGTTAAAATAAAAATAACTTTATAGCTTTTTTGAAAAAAATTATAAACATATATTTTTATATACCTCATCACGTTCATCCTGTTCAATACAAAGATAGCGTTTGGTAATTTTATAGGACGAATGATTGTAAATATCCATAAGCAAAGCAGGGGGAATTCCCTGTTTCCAGGCATGATAGCCGAAAGTTTTTCGCAAAGAGTGGCAGCTTATATGCTCATAAAGTCCTGTAGCATTAGCGGCTTGCTTGATAATGCGATATGCCTGAGAACGGCATATGGGAATATTGTCTCCTTTCTGGCTGAGAAACAAATACTGTTTTGCATCGTATGGCATATGTGAAAATACATAATTTTTGTAATCATATAAAGCATTGCTAGTAGAAACGTTTAAGGCAATTATTTTTGATTTTCCTGTCTTTTTTTCAAAAACTTCTATATGTTCTTTTAGTTGTTCTTTCTTTTCATCATAAATATCACCCCACTTTAAAGATAAAATATCCGAAATCCGCAAAGCTGTATTTAATCCTAGAATAATTAAGGTGTAATTCCGGATATTAGGATTTTCTTCCTGATAATATTCTTTGAATTCCTCTAATAATTTTTTACTTCTGATAGGTTGTGTAGTACTCATTGTCTTTTCCTCCCTGAATTTGAAAACGTCTTACGTTTAATAGTATACAACGCAACACTTTCTAACAAAGTGTTGCGTTTTTATTATACCCTGATTTATCCCTTATTATTTCTAAATTTTAACTCTGATATTTTAGCTATCGTAAAATTTGACCCTAAATTTTCATCTTATTTCTAGTTGTTGTGTATAACAACCAAAAGATGTATAAACTACTCAACAAAATTTGCTAAAATGTTAACGTTAACGATAACCATTTAATACATAGGAGGATAAAGTTGAGAAATTTAAAAGTATTGAGGGAACAATTTGGACTTAGTCAACAGAAGTTAGCTGATTTGTTTAATTTAAGCCAACAATCTATATATAAATATGAAAATAATCTGGCTGAACCTGATTTTCAAACGATGCAACAATTTGCAGATTATTTTCACACTTCAGTGGATTATTTAATCGATTACACAGATAATCCTGCTCCTACTTCTTCTTTGGTTACAATCGAATATACATCTTTAGAACTAAAGCACCTGGAATTATATCGTAAGCTTTCTCCTTCACTAAGAAAAAGCTTAGACGATATGCTTACTGAGATTACACACGATAAAAATTAAGCCATTATTTCCATGAAACTGTCGGTAACACTCCGGCAGTTTTTTTGTTATTATTCACACAACAGTCAGACACTGCTGTCAGGCCAGGTAATGTATGATTCAGGCATTGATACCAGTTACTCCAATATACAGCTACTGGCAGACCGCAAACACTTTGTCGCCTTCTATTGACACATAAACGCTGGTGTGTTATTGTATTGTGAATGTAATACAACTTATTTCAAGGGAGGGTTAGCCCATGCTAACAGTTTCACATTTAACAAAAAAATTCGGAAAAGTACTTGCTAATTCAGATATAAGCTTTGAACTTCCGGATGGAAGCATAACCGTATTGCTTGGTCCAAACGGCGCCGGCAAAAGTACCGCCATGAAATCTATTATAGGATTTTTAAAATACGACGGCTCCATTTTGGTTAATGACTATCCTAATAAAAGTATCCAGGCAAAAAGAATTCTAGGCTATGTGCCGGAATTCCCTGCACTATACCCTAATTTAACAGTGGCCGAGCATTTGGAATTCATTGCAAGAGCATATAAGCTAAAATATTATAAAGACTATGCCAACGAACTGTTAACACGTTTTGAGTTAATGGATAAGAAAAACAAGTTTGGTGACGAGCTGTCTAAAGGTATGCAGCAGAAATTAAGTATTTGCTGTGCTCTTCTTCCAAAACCGAAAGTGCTTTTGTTTGATGAGCCAATGGTGGGACTTGATCCTCATGCCATTAAAGAATTAAAACTTGTTTTTGAACAGCTAAAAACGGAAGGCGCAAGTTTACTAATCAGTACTCATATGATTGACAGTGTGGATGCTTTATGGGATGAAACTCTTATTATGAAAAGTGGGCAGGTAATTGCTCATATTCGGAAAGAGGATTTAAATGACAGCGATAAAACGCTGGAAGAAATTTTCTTTGAAATGACAGAAAAGAGGTAAGTTAACATGCGTTTACTTTTTTATTATATTTCTCATACCTTTATAAACTCCATTAAGAAACTGTTCCGTACATGGGTTGCTATCCTTATTGGTGTAATTGTATTATTCGGTGTGATTGGAGGACTTGGCTGTGGTGTACTTTTTAGTTTATTGGACGACGCTCAGGTAACAGAAAGTTCAGAGGATGAAGAATACATAGAAGAAACTTCTGAAGATGAAACACTGGAAATGTCAAAGCATGACAGAAAGATTTTTCTAAACGTTTTTACAATTTTAATTGCCTGGGTTATTTTTATTGCCATGCTTTATCATATTTGTACAGCAGACAAAGGCGGTACAAACTTTTTCACCATGCCGGATGTGAATCTTTTGTTTCCGGCACCCCTAAAGCCCCAGTCAGTACTGTTATTTAAGATTGTTATACAAATGGGAATGATTCTGATTGCTTCCTTTTATTTAATTTTTCAGTTTCCGAACCTGATGATTAATTTAGGCCTAAGCTTACCTTCCATATTAACATTGGTGCTATGCTATATCATGACTTTGATATGCTGCAAATTAATTACCATTTTTGTTTATACCATAACTGCAACAAAAACCAGATTACGCAGGTTTATAAAGCCTCTTGGATTTATTTTACTTTTTATACCGGTGGGCCTTTATTTTCTGCTTGTTTTAGGATTCCATAAAGGACTTTATGAGACCGCAATTTTGTTATTTGCCTCAAAAGGCTTTTTTGCACTTCCAATGCTTGGTTGGATTACCGGACTTGCTGCATATGGTCTTTTAGGCAACTGGAGCATGGTACTTCTTTTCCTTGCTTTGACTGTTTTTGGTTTTCTATTTCTTACATATTTTATTTGGAATATGAAGGCTGATTTTTATGAGGATGCTTTAACAAGTGCGACCCTTAACAGCGAAAAGTTAGAGGCAGCTAAAACCGGAAAGAAAAAACAAAAACATTCCAAGCATACAAAAAGCATGGAGGATTTTTCAGAGGAAAATTCTATTTTTCATGAAGGGGCCAGAGCTTTTTTTGACAAAACAGCTTATAACAGGAAGCGTTTTGCAAAGCTTCAGATTTTCTCAAGCTCTGCTTTCTTTTACTTGGTACCTGCTATTTTTATTGGTTTACTTGAATATTTTTTTATGGAAAGCCACAACATGACTTTAGCCGGATGCTTCATTGCATGCTCTGTATTTATACGCAACTTTGGTAATCCACTTTCTAATGAATTTGAAACAAATTACTTGTTTTTAGTTCCGGAAAGTCCTCATAAAAAAATTTTCTACGCTCTCCTTGGAAGTTGCTATGAATGCTTTTTAGATCTTCTTCCGGCTTTCATTGTTACTCAGCTTTTTCATGGAGATAAAGTTTATATGGTAGCATTTTGGATGTTGTTTCTTGTGTCCTTTGATTTTTTCTGTTCAGCCACAGGATTTTTTATTGAAATGGTATTGCCGGTTTCTTTAAATGATACAATTAAAACTTTGTTCCAGCTATCTCTAAAGATGCTTGCCCTTACACCAATTGTCGTTGCACTGATTATTTGTGGAGTTCTTTCAAAGTTTTCTATGACCTTACTGATTGCTACTATTTTTAACGTATTTTTAGGCGTCATTATTACTTGTGCTGTAGCACCCATATTACATTATGGAAGAACATAACGGGTTAATTCCCACAACAACCGGACACTTGTTATCAGGCTAGGTAACAATATGAGCATAATACTACTCTTCCAAATAATTTCTCATAATCTTTAAGGCATTTTTTTCCAGGCGGCTGACCTGCGCCTGGGAAATGCCAATGATTTCCGATACTTCAATCTGAGTTTTTCCCTCAAAAAAGCGCATACTGATAATTTCATATTCTCTTGCACTAAGCTTCTTCATGGCTTCAAAAAGAGAAATATGCTCTACCCATAATTCCTCTTTATTTTTTTTATCACTAATCTGATCCATTACATAAAGGGTATCGCCCCCTTCCGTGTAAATAGGCTCATACAGGCTCATAGGATTTTGAATTGCATCTAAGGCATATACTATCTCTTCTTTTGAAATACCTATTTCCTTAGCAATTTCCGCAATGGTTGGCTCCTCTAAATTTTTTTTAGTCAATGCTTCTTTTGTATAAATAGCTTTATAAGCCGTATCTTTTAGAGAACGACTTACTCTGATACTATTGTTATCACGCAAATATCTTCTGATTTCCCCAATAATCATAGGCACAGCATAGGTGGAAAATTTTACGCCAAGTTCCGAGTTAAAATTATCAATTGCCTTCATAAGTCCGATACATCCAATTTGAAACAAATCATCTACATTTTCATTACTGTTTGAGAATCTTTTAATAATGCTTAAAACCAATCTTAAATTTCCTTCTATATATTTCTCCCTTGCTTCTTTGTCCCCTTCTGTAATCTTCGCAAATAAAGCTTCCTTTTCTTCATTTTTAAGAAGCGGAAGCTTTGCTGTATTTACACCACATATTTCAACTTTACCCAATGCCATGTTGTATATCCTCCAGTATTATTTGATACTAAAAGGATTTACGAAACCATGGAATTTTATACCTCTTTTGCCATTTCTCTTTTTAATCTTTTCATAATTTTTTTCTCCAGTCTTGATATGTAGGATTGAGATATTCCAAGAAGGCTTGCAACTTCCTTCTGAGTCATTTCTTCTCCATCTTCTCTATTCAGTCCAAACCGTAAATTAATAATGGTCCTTTCCCTGTCTGACAGCTTGGCAATGGCTTTTTTTAAAACGTTTTTTTCCACTTCATCCTCCATATTTTTATAGATTACATCCTCATCTGTACCTAAAATATCAGACAGCAATAGCTCGTTTCCATCCCAGTCTACATTTAAAGGCTCATCAATGGAAACTTCCATTTTTGTTTTATTGTTTCTTCTTAAATACATTAATATTTCGTTTTCTATGCATCTTGAAGCATATGTGGCAAGCTTTATATTCTTCTCCGGGTTATATGTATTTATGGATTTAATAAGTCCTATAGTGCCAATGGAAATCAAATCCTCTACTCCAATTCCGGTATTGTCAAATTTTTTAGCTATATAAACCACCAGACGTAAATTATGTTCAATTAAAACTGCCTTTGCATTGTCCTCATGTTCAGTGCCAAGATTTTTTATCATTTCGCCTTCTTTTTCAGCTTCTAATGGTGGTGGTAAAACCTCGGCACCGCCAATATAATGTACATCTCCTTGCTTTCCAAAGAGAAATCGTCCTTCCTTTTTTACTAACCGAAACTGCACTTTTCCCGGAATAGCTACTTTTAAAATCATGTACTCTCCTCCTATAACATTGGGTTTAAAATCAGGGAATACTCCCCGTTCATGCTTAATTTTTCTTCACAAATTCCTATCATTACCTGATTTACCACTTTCTTTTCCTTCCCATTTTCTATGGTGACTTCTTCTGCAATAAATCCTCTCATAATTCCTCTCTTCTTTCCTAAAGAATGGAAAGGAATCGCATAAAAATTATTTTCAGATAATATAATATCTTCTTTTTCTAACAGTTCTTTTTCCATAATGACTACAGGCTTTTTACTAATAGGCTCTTTCAGCTGATTTCCTGTGTCCATAAGCCCTACGGCTTTTATGGAATTTTTCCCAATTCGTATAATAACCGGAAGATAAATGCTTTTTTCCAGAAAGTTACTTTTAATAATTTCTATTCCTTTTCTTATAAACATACAGGCAAATAATATTGTTCCAACAAAAGTTAGCATTGGATAACTATTTTCTTTCACAGTTGGAAATTTATTATATAAAAACTGAAACATGCCTCCTATCAAAAAATTCATTCCCCAGTAGAGTACCGTATTTTTTAAATATTCCTTCAGACTCTTTATAGAAAAAGCAATTTTTATCACCAAAAACGGGATAATTATATAGTCAAAAAAAAGTACTACTCTATAAGGCATAGAAAACGGAATGAAATATGGAAGAATTACAATTACGCCACTAAAAGCTGCTGATAAAAATAAATATAACCGGCCTTTCCCGGCCTTGCATATTTTATTCAGAATTATTAAAATGACAAAATCTATTAAAAAGCTTTTAAAAAAAATAACATCTATGTATACTGTTACAATTTTTCTCTCTCCTTTCTACTGTTCACTACACCAGTAGCAATTACTTTCTGTATGTAACCTCACTTTGCAAAACTGAATGAAGCACTTTAATCATACTACCACGCAACCTGAGAACAATTATCGGCTGCTGTACGAACAGTATTTTTCTATGAGACTAGTATAAGAAATTCTCCCTGTATATTCTGTCGAAAATAAGTGAAAAAATCTGATTTTTTCTCGACTTTTTACGCAAAAAAGACTGCTTCCTTTCGGAAACAGTCTCCTGTTAAATATACTTATTTATTTCTCTGTAAGAAATCCGGAATTTTTAAGGATTGTGATTCTACATTACTTTTAATATTTTCCGGTCTCTGAATTCCCTGTAATGGTTTTAATGGTGTAACAGATGGAATTGGAGCAGTTCCTACATTTGGATCCTGTCCTAAGATGCTTGTTGGAATATTTTTCCTTCCAACCTGTCCTACGCCATTATGTACAAATCCATTAGAGAATTTATTGGTTGGCATCACTACGGGTTGCTCTAATCCTGTAGCAATTACGGTAACAGTACATGTATCTGTCTGAGTTTCGTCGTACATAGCACCAAAGATAATATTTACCTCTTCTCCCGCTAAATCCTGTACATAGCTTGCTGCATCAGATGCATCTGCCAATGTAATATCACCGGATACATTAATAATTACATGAGTAGCACCGGAAATGGTTGTCTCAAGAAGTGGTGAAGCAACTGCCATCTTAACAGCTTCTGCTGCTTTATCATCACCTTTTCCAACACCAATACCAATATGTGCAATACCTTTGTCTTTCATAACTGTCTGTACATCTGCGAAGTCTAAGTTAATAACTGCAGGTACATTAATCAAATCTGTAATACCCTGAACCGCCTGCTGTAATACTTCGTCTGCTTTCTTTAAAGCTTCCGGCATGGTTGTCCGTCTGTCAACGATTTCTAACAGCTTGTCATTTGGAATAACAATCAAAGTATCTACACTTTCTTTTAACTTTTCAATACCACCGATAGCATTTTCCATACGGGTTCTTGCTTCAAATTTGAAAGGTTTTGTAACAACACCTACTGTTAAGATACCCATATCTTTTGCTACTCTGGCTACAACCGGTGCTGCACCTGTTCCGGTACCGCCTCCCATACCACAAGTAACAAATACCATATCAGATCCTTTTAACGAAGCTGTAACTTCTTCAATACTTTCTTCTGCTGCTTTCTCACCGATTTCCGGTTTTGCACCAGCACCAAGTCCCTTTGTAAGCTTTTCACCGATTTGTAAAAGCTTTGGAGCCTTACATAATTGAAGTGCCTGTTTATCTGTATTCACTCCAACGAACTCTACTCCATCGATATTTTCATCAATCATTCTATTAACAGCATTATTTCCTGCACCACCAACACCGACAACGATAATCTTTGCTGCAGCATCTGCATCATTTGGCTTAATTTCAAGCAAGGTTCTTCCTCCTTCAATTCCCTTTAAAATTCCATATACTCTATCATATAATTTTTTAAGAAAATTATCAACATATATTTTTAATTTTTTTTAGTTTTTTCTTTATTTTTTGTATTTTATTTATTCCGGCTTAAAAGATACACTTTTTGTACCTTCATTGTATTCTTCCATATGAAGCACACCTGACTTGCCTTCCAGCTCCGGAATAATATGGCCTAACTGCATTATTTTCTGGTCAATATTTTCTTCTGTACCTAGGGCCGCCCTGACCTCACCAAAGTACAAGGTCATGTTTCTTTCTTTATCAAAATGAATTTTATCTGCCTTAATCTGATACTTTTCAAGCAACTGGGTAATGCTTAATATTTCTTTGAAAATTTCTTCATTTTCAACGGGAAGTTTTTCATAAAGCATAATATACCCATAAGAAAGCCCTGTTACAACAGGAATTCCTTTTGTTGTTTTCAAAGAACTTTCTACTACGATTCCCTCTCTGTCAAAGTACATATAATTCCCCAAATATTCCACACAACCTGCCAAAGCCTTTTCATACACGGTTATCTGAATAGAATGGGGGGACACCACTTCTACCGACATGGATTCAATAAAAGGTACACCTGAAATTTCCTTATTGCGATACTTCAGCGCAAGAAACAGTGAATTTCCTGTAAGTCCATCTTTTAGAATCATTTCTTTGATTTCATCTTCGCTATAATGTTCATTTCCTGTAACGGTTACTTCTGTTACCCGGTAATTGTTACTAATAAATAGAAATACGGCGATTATCAAAACCACACATACTGAAATGAGTATAATCTTTATTCTGTTTTCTATAAAAAAATGTCCTTTAACCTTTTTCAATCTTAGCTCCTAAGCATTTTAAATCTCTTACAATATCCTCATAGCCTCTTTCTATATAAGAAAGACCTGCTACCTTTGTACTGCCTTCTGCCATAAGTCCGGCAATAATCAGTGCTGCTCCGCCTCTTAATTCTTCAGCTGTTACTTCCATGCCTTTTAGCTTTTCTACACCGTAAATCAGTGCATGGTTATCTTTCACAAAAATTTTGGCTCCCATCCGATTTAATTGACCTGATATGCGAAAACGGTTTTCAAAAATATTTTCCCGAATAACACTAATCCCTTCTGCTCTCGAAAGAACTGCCATAAGAGGGGATTGCAAATCGGTAGGATAACCAGGATAAACTTCTGTTTCCAAATAAGGCACAGACTTATTTGCCCCTTCACCATTAATAAAAATGTTGTTTCCTTCTAAATGTATTTTTGCACCTATGTTTTTTAACATAAGAAGCAACGAATTCATATGGTCAACCGGAGCATTTTCTAAAAAAACGGCTCCCTTCGTTGCCACTGCTGCTAATAAATAAGTTCCCGCTACAATCCTGTCAGGTACTACCTTATATTCTACTTCCTGTAAACAGGGAACACCTTCTATCTTTAAAATTTCAGTACCAATTCCCTGAATCTTAGCACCTGCTTTTACTAAAAAGCTACAAAGTTCCGTTACCTCCGGTTCTTTTGCAGCACCTCTAATGATAGTGTTACCTTCTGCTAACACTGACGCCATAACAATATTCTGGGTTGCACCCACACTTGGGAATGAAAGTAGAATTTCTTCACCTGTAAGCTTTTTTGCATTTGCATAAATTGTTTCGTTTTTTTCTACAAACTGTGCTCCCATTTTTGAAAAAGCATCAAGATGTATGTCTATAGGTCTTTTACCTATGACACAGCCACCCGGATAATGAATAGACACTTCTTTTTTTCTGGCAAGCAAAGCACCTGCAAAAATAAATGAGGACCTCATAAGTTTGGCATACTCTTCCGGCAAAGCTGTATTTGTAATATCAGTGGCATCTACTTTTAAGCAGTTTCCCGTAAATAAAACCTTACAACCTATGCTTTCTAATATTTTTATCATGTGAAATATGTCTGTAATTCTAGGACAATTATGTATTACCGACACACCTTTTATAAGTACCGTAGCTGCTAATAATGGCAGTGCTGCGTTTTTAGACCCCTGAATGCTTACTTCTCCACATAAGGTATTTCCACCTATGATATTAATAGACTTCATATTCCACCTTCTTAGCTTTTTTAGTCATGGAAATCTAAATCTATCTTTATCTTATGCGTAATTTTAGAAAATGTGCCTTTTTTCCTTACTCTAATTACTATTAAAGCAGTATATTATCCCACATCGTTTAGCCGGATACCTTTTGAAACACTTAAAACAAGACCTATTTCTGATAACAAAAACAGAATTGAGGTACCACCATAGCTAATAAACGGAAGAGAAATACCTGTATTCGGTATAGTATTTGTTACAACGGCTATGTTTAAAATAACCTGAATGGCTATGTGACCTAAAACCCCTACTACTAACAAAGCTCCAAATAAGTCACTGGCATTGTTGGCTATTACCATAAACCTCCATATTAAAATAATAAATAACAGCATAATAGATAATGCTCCAAATAATCCCAGTTCCTCACAAATAATAGAGAAAATCATATCATTCTGAGCCTCCGGTAAAAATCCAAGCTTCTGCATGGAACGGCCTAATCCCTTTCCAAAAATATTACCGGAACCAATGGCATATAAAGCCTGTAATGTTTGAAATCCCTCATCAGAGGCATATTTTTCCGGATCAAGCCACGCAATAATACGATCTCCACGGAAACCTGCATCCGACTGAATCCCTTCTTCTGCCTGGGTTATTCCATCTGCTGCCGCCGCTTCTGACTGTGCCTTTGCATTATTTACAATTAAAAAAACAGCTAATGCTGCCACTGCACAAACAATAGCCGCAAGACCGATAAACCGCTTATAATCCGGTGCTGCCACAAACACCATAAGCACTGCGATACCACCAATAATAATGGCAGAGCTTAAGTTGTTTGTTACCTGCCAGATTAAAAGGCAGATTGGAATTGCCGAGCCTACCGCAAGACCAAACCCCTTCCAGGTACGGATTCCTTTTCCCATTTTACAAACTAGCACTGCCAAAAACAAAATCATGGCAAGCTTTGCAATTTCAGCCGGCTGAAGAGACAATGGTCCAACTCTTAACCATCTTCTTGCTCCCTTTACCTCATGGCCCAATGGAGAAAGTACCATTAAAATCATAACAACCGCCACTATGTAACCAAGTACTGCAAATTTTTCCCAAACATGGTAATCACGACTAGCCACAAATATCATACAACCAATTCCCAGTGCTGTTGAAAGCAGCTGCTTTTTCAGATAATAGGCAGAATCTCCATAATCCAAAGCAGCTTCATAGGAACTGGTAGAATATAACATTACAAGACCAAATCCAAGTAAAAACAACACTATAAACAGCAATGTGTAATCAAAGAAATATTCCTCTTTCTTTCTATTTCTATTTCTTCTTCCTGCCACAAGCCTTCCCCTTTTCCTTACAAAAAATTAAACACCTAATAAAGCAACTAAACATAAAATTGCTGTGACAATGGCAAATACTGCCACAACTTTTGTTTCTTTCCATCCGCAAAGTTCAAAATGGTGATGAATGGGCGCCATTTTGAAAATACGCTTTCCTCCGGTCAGCTTAAAGTAACTAACCTGTAAAATAACAGATACCACTTCAATCAAATAAATAAAACCTACAATTACAATGAATAGTGGCATCTGCATCATATAGGCACATGCTGCTACAAATCCTCCAAGAGCCAGAGAACCGGTATCACCCATAAATACGCTGGCCGGATGCACATTAAACAATAAAAATCCTAAAAGCGCTCCTACTGTAGCACAGGTAATTGGCTCAATGCCACTTCCTGTTCCAACTGCCACTACAGTAAAGAAAGTAGCAACTAAGACCGTAACGCTTGTTGCCAGACCATCCAGACCATCTGTAAAGTTTGTGCCATTTACAGTAGCAATCATTACAAAAAACAAAAAGGGAATGTTTAATATACCTAAATCAAGATACACTCCTTCTATGAAAGGAATTTTCATAGAAAGGCTTACGCCCGAAACATTCACAATATAATAAGCAAAAACTGCTGTTACAATAAACTGAAGGAGCATTTTCTGCCAAGGACTTAGTCCCATGGAACGTTTTAATACTACTTTAATATAATCGTCAATAAAGCCAATAAGACCAAACCCTAATGTTGAAAATAAAATTGGTAGTATTTTCGGATAATCTTTCATGTAAAATAAGGAAGTAACCGTAATTGCCGCTAAAATTATAATACCTCCCATAGTGGGTGTTCCCGTTTTTTTCAAATGACTTTCCGGGCCTTCCTCCCTGACTGTCTGACCTGCTTTTACCTTTCTTAAAAAAGGTATCATAATAGGTCCAAGGGCTGCACTAATTGCAAATGCTATTAATACTGGTACTACAATATTGCTAATCATGTTCTTATTTCCTTTCTTTTGTGGTCTTTAGACACACACCCTACTTAGTATAATCTATTTTTTGCAAATAAGGAAGAATATTTTCAAAAAGTGTTTTCACTACAGGAGCAGCGATTTGTCCGCCATAATAAATCCCCTTAGGATTATTAATGACCACGAGTGCTAAAACATCAGGATCTTCTGCCGGATAAAATCCAATAAAGGAGGATATATATTTGCCGCTCCCTCGTGGAAGTGTCTGGCTGGTAGCAGTTTTTCCTCCTATGGAAAATCCTTCTATTGCAGCCTTTTGACCACCGCCATTTGCCACTACCTGTTCTAAAATCATTCTCATAGTTTCTGAAGTTTCTTTAGAAACTATCCCTTTTTTCACCGGATACTTAAAAGTTTCTACAATATTTCCATAAACATCCCTTGCTTCCACTCCAAAATGAGGGGTTATACGATTTCCTCCATTAACAATAGAACTGACAGTTGTTGCTAACTGAATGGGTGTTATCTGAAAGGACTGTCCAAAGGAAACTGTTGCTAACTCCACAAGTCCCATATTTTCTTTCTTATGCATAATGGTACCGGCTTCTCCCGGCAAATCCACTCCTGTTTTTTCTAAAAGTCCGAATTGTTCAAAGTAAGAATAATATCTGTCTACACCAAGCCTTAACCCTACATCTACAAATACCGGATTGCAGGAGTTCATAGTTGCCTGTATAAAATTTTCTCCACCGTGTCCATTTGTTTTGTGGCATCTGATTTTTCTATCTTCCACAATAATAAAACCCGGACAGGAAAAAGTATCCTCTGTTGTTACCACACCAGCTTCCAAAGCAGCCGTTGCCGTAATAATTTTAAAAGTGGAACCAGGCTCATAAGTATCGTTTATAACTCCATTTCTCCACATTCTATTAAGAGCATCCTGAGTTGCTTCCCCTTCTGTTAAAAGAGTAAACGGGTCATTTAAATGAAATTCCGGCACATTTACCATTGCCAGTATTTCTCCGTTTTTAGGGTTCATCACAAGCATGGAGACTGCATCCGCTTCTTTCGCTTCCATAACCTGCTCACAAAGCTGAGTAGCGTAAAATTGAATATTTAAATCCATACTAATGTATAAATCATTTCCTGCAATGGGTTCCTTTCGGTTTTCCCCTTCTTTATCGATTTCTACGCCTCTTGCATCGGTTACTGTGTAAATAATACCATCTTCACCTTTTAAATAGTCCTCATATTTTACTTCCAGACCAATAATACCCTGATTATCACTACCTGTAAAACCAAGTACTTTACTTGCCAGATCGTCATAGGGATAATATCTTTTATAATCTTCATCGACCTTTACCCCTGCTAAATTGTACTCTCTAATAATATCTCCCGTTTCTTTGCTTACATTACTCTTTATTTTTTCTATGGAAGATACTTTTTCAACTTTCTTTCTTGCTGTTTCTTCGGAAACTCCAAGCTCTTTTACAAGCATGGAAATAACCTCTTCCGGCTTTTCAATCTGGCTGTGTATAACTGATATAGTACATACTGTACGGTTAGTTGCAAGTACAGCTCCGGTTGAATCGATAATTTTTCCCCTGGCTGCTTTGATGGATCTTTCTCTTTCGTGAAGTTCCTCTGCCAGTTTTGTATAATATTCTCCCTGATAAATCATCAGATAAGCAAGCCGCCCACCCAAACCTGTCATAGCCAGGGTACAGCATATAAAAACTACTACTATTTTTTTTCGATTATAAGTTTTATATCCCCGCATGAAAACTCCGCGAAATATTCTTTCTTATAATCTATTGCAAAAAATACGTTCTTATTCCAGCATTCCCTGACCTTCTATGGGAACGATGTATTATTTTCTTCTGTTTCCTGCTGTTCGTTTTCACTTGGAGTTCCTGTAATATCACCTACAGCAGAAAAGGATGGGTCTACATATTCCATAGTGTCCGGATCTACCTGATATCCGGTAAGAGGATCAATAATATTACCGGTTTCTTCATCATAAGTATAATCATCCGGCATATTTTCATTTTCTTCCTCTTCTTCTGATTCTTCTGTACTTTCTTCTGCTTCTTCTCCTTCCGCTACCGAATTTTCGCTAACCGAATTTAAAATTTGAAGCTGTCTTAATTCTTCTTTCTCCTCTTCTGTTAATTCTTCTGTTCTGAATATATTCATATAAGGAAGAATTTCTGTAAAAATTCCTCTTGCAATTTCCTGAGCAAAAGATGAGTGAGGCTGATCTGCCACATTTGGTCTGTCTACAACTACATATACAACAACCTGCGGGTCATCCGCCGGTGCATATCCAATAAAGGATACTACATACTGTCCCTGTTTACGTGGATAGGTTTCCGCTGTACCTGTTTTGCCTCCTATTAAATAGCCTGCCGGAACTGCTGTTGTTCCTGTGCCCGTTACACAAACAGCATTTAAATAATTTCTCATCTTTTCAGAGGTTTCTGTTGAAATTGTCTGTTTTAATACTCTTGGTTCAATCACCTCTGCAGTAGAACCATCTGCGTTTTGAATTTCTGTTACTACATGTGGCTCATAATAATAGCCACCATTAATAATAGAACAAAAAGCACTGGCTAACTGAATCATAGTTACTTTATATCCCTGTCCGAATGTAGAAATGGCTAAGTCTGAGCTTACCATATCTTCCACATTATAAATCAGGTTATTAGTTCTTGCCTCTCCTGCCAAATCAATGTTGGTTTTTAATCCTACATTAAAATTGGTCAGGTACTTCATAAAGGTTTCTTTACCAATGGTATTTCCCATATACATAAGGGCTACGTTGCAGGACTGTTCCAAGGAACCGGACACGCTAAGATTTCCGTGTCCCCATGTCTTATGACAATGAATATTGTGACCACCTATTTCCAAAGAACCAAAGCAGTCATAATACTCATTTCCTGTTAATTTTCCTGAATCAATACCCGCTGCTATGGTCATTGCTTTTGCAGTTGAACCAGGTTCAAAAGCATCCTGAATACAGAAATTTCTCCAATACTTCTGAAGTTCATCATAATAGGTGCCTTCGTCTTTCATTTTCTGTATTTCTTCTTCTGAATAATACGCTGTTAAATCCTGAGGATTATTTAAATCAAAATTGGGATAGCTTGCCATTGCCAGAATATTTCCCGTGTCAGGGTCCATAACAATAACACCTGTATTCCGACTTCCTTCTTCCCCTTCTCTATATTCTCCTTTGTGAGCATCATTAAACTGTTTAATGTATTTTTCTACAATTTTCTGAATATTCACATCAATGGAGGTTACTACTGTTTTTCCGTCAACTGCCGATTTCGTAGTACGTTCTAATTCGGAATCATCATTTAAATAGCCATATTCCCTGCCATTGATACCGTTTAAAACATCGCTGTAATATGCTTCTAAGCCATTGGTACCGATATTATCCTTACTTGTAAATCCAATGGTGTCACAGGCAAGACTTCCATAAGGATAAACTCTTTTATATTCCTCTTCAAACCAGATACCTTTAATATTACTTCCGTTTTTTTCGTCATTTTGCATTTCCAAAAAAGGGCTGATTTCTTCGTAAGTAAGCTGTTTTTTTACAACATAATAACGATTCTTTGGATTGGTTGTAACATAATTTCTTATTTCGGTTGAATCAATTCCAAAGCAGGTATTTAAAGCTGAAATTGTAGGCTCAATATATGCCTGCTTGGAGGTCATAACACTTGAGTCAATTACCAAATTGTATACTTTTTCACTGTAGGCAAGCTTGGTACCTTTTGCATCTACAATATCTCCTCTTTTATATGGAAGTACAGTACTGGAATATTCCTGTTGGGAAAGTACCTGTTTCTTGTATTCCTGACTGTCTTCCTTGTTAATTTCAAAAAGCCTGATGCTTAAACCTACGAAAGCTAACAGGACTAAAATAAATAGCCATGCTAGCTTCTTTTGCATCTTTAATGTAAATTTTGCTTTTGTACCTTTTGGTGCAGGTTCTCTGGTTGCCCCATACCTGCTTTCATAGCTCATCCTTTTTCTTTCTAATTCTCTAGAGTTTCTTACGTTATTTCGTCCTCTATTGTTTCTGTTTTGTTGATTTGGTCTGTTTGTTCTGCTCATGAAAATCCCCTTCAGGTTTATGGCATATCAGTGTATTGACGAACATAGTCGCCCTTGGCACCTTCTACCTTAATTACTTGTCCTTCTTCTGCATATTTCATGCCTAATTCTTCAATAGCAATTCTTTTTACTTCTTCTAAGTCAACATCACTTACCACTCTGCTATATTCCTCATTATTCTTAAGGCGTAAATCATTTAATTCACTTTCCATAGCTGCAATTTTTTCTTTTGCCATAGTATTCTCTGACTGTAATTTAATATATCCAATTAGAACTGTTGCTGCTACTGCCATTGCTAAAACCAAAAAAGATACATAACCTAAGCTCATATGAGCTGCTTTTTCTCTGTTTTTTCTTGCGGCATCACTTAATCTTTTGACCGGTTCTTCTTCTATTGCTGTAGTAACGTCCAGTTTTCTTACAGTATTTCCATATACATAAGAACTATTTCTATATTCATTCTCTCTTGTGCTCATTCTATTATTAGTTCTGTAATTTGTCCTATTCTGCCTTGTTGTCATTTTCATAGTTCCTTTTCATTACAATTTTTCAAATATTCTAAGTTTTGCGCTCTTGGAGCGTTTGTTTTCTTTTAACTCCTCATCACTTGGAAGGATTGGTTTTCTTGTAATTACCTTTCCTTTCGGCTGTTTACCACATACGCATACAGGAAAATCAGAAGGACATGTACAGGGATTTTCACTTTTTCTAAAAGCATTTTTTACAATTCGATCCTCTAAGGAATGAAATGTAATAATGCAAAGCCGTCCCTCCGGATTAAGTAAATCCACCATATCATCTAAAGTATCTCTTAATACATCTAACTCTCTGTTACAAGCAATGCGAATTGCCTGAAAGGTCTTTTTGGAAGGATGTCCACCATTTGCCCTTATCTTTGCCGGTATGGCATTTTTAATAATATCATTTAGCTGATAAGTGGTTAAGATTGGGGCATTTTGTCTTTCCTTTACAATGTGCTTTGCAATATTTTTTGCAAACTGGTCTTCACCATAATCCTTTATCATATGATAAAGCTCTGTTTCAGAATATTCATTGACAATGTCCTTTGCTGTAAGGCTTTGTCTCCTATCCATTCTCATATCAAGCTCAGTATCATATTTGTAGGAAAAACCTCTTTCTACCGTATCTAACTGATAAGAAGATACGCCTAAGTCCAGTACAATTCCATCAACTTTTGAAATTCCTAAATCTTTTAGAACCTGTTTCATTGCTTCATAATTGCTTCGTACAATAGTAACCTTGTCTGAATAATCTGCTAACCGGTTACCTGCTGCTAATATGGCATCCTCATCCTGGTCTATTCCTATTAGTCTGCCTGTTGTAAGCCTTCCTGCTATTTCATAGGAATGACCGCCACCGCCTAACGTGCCATCAACATAAATGCCCTCAGGCTTTATATTTAGTCCTTCAATTGTTTCCTCTAATAATACTGATTTATGTGAAAAAGTCATAATTTCCTCAATTCATTTTGTAGTGTTAAAGTGGTAATGCATTTTTAAATGCTAAATCCCAGTTCTGCCATATGTTCTGCGATATCTTCCATATCATCATAGTTACAGGTATCTTCAAATTTTTCTTTGCTCCAGATCTCTATTCGGCTTCCTACACCGATTAAAGTTACATCCTTTTGTAAATTTGCAAACTCTCTAAGTACATTTGGCACAAGGATTCTTCCCTGCTTGTCCACTTCTACACTGGCCGCTCCTGCTAAGAAGAAACGAACAAATTGTCTTGCGTCTTTATTGGTGATAGGCAGTGATTTTAATTTTTCTTCAAAGGCACTCCATTCGGTTTGGTCATACACAAAAAGACACCCATCCAAACCTTTCGTTACTACAAACTCTTCTCCAAGAGCTTCACGAAATTTTGAAGGGATAATGAGTCGGCCTTTTGCATCAATTGTATGACTGTACTCTCCCATGAACATAATAATCACCTGTATGCGAAGTTTAAAATAGATTCTCTACCACTTTCAACCACTTCGCACCACTTTTCACCACTTATGTGACTATTTTATACTAATAATGGTGGTATTACAAGTATTTTTTGTGGTTAAACGAAAAAAAAATATGCCATGTTCTGGCATATTTTTTCGCAAATTCTATATATTGTAGGAACATTTTTTCGATGGGCTAGATGTAGATTTTACCCAAAAGTGGGGGATAGGTGGGGGAATTGTGGCCCACGGAGCATCGACTGACCGGGTATAGTGGCAAGCCCCAGGAAGTATGGCTGGCAAAATAAAATTTTCCAGACCTATAACACCCGTTATCAAGGTCTGGAAAATCTCATTTTGACAGCCATACTTCGTTTGAGGTATTGTACTGCTTTATGTTACCTATTTTTTATTTTTTTCCTTATATTACCCCTCATCACCATATCGGCTACTATGGCAAAGATGAACATCAGGATTGCCAGTAGTCCGGATACCGGGATGTTGGTGTTTGGGATTAGAAGTTGGTCGGTGCGAAGGGCCTCAATCCAGGCTCTTCCTAAGCCGTAGCCGCCAAAGTAGATAAGGGCTACTTCACCGTTGAATTTCTTGTGCTTGCGGTATAACATCATAAAAGATAAAACACCTACATTCCAAAAGCTTTCGTAAAGAAACGTAGGGTGAACCTGGATATAATTGGTGCCTTCTATAATGTGTGCCGCTAAATCTGCTGATATGTCGGATTGTCTTACCATTTCAATAGGAAGGCGCATTGCAAACAGATTGTTGGTATAGCCGCCAAAGGCTTCTCTGTTCATAAAATTTGCCCATCGTCCGGTAATTTGACCTAAAATCAATGCCGGTACTGCTGTGTCTGCCATTAAAAGTGCCGATGTCTTTTTCACTTTTGAATACACAAGCAAGGTAATGCAGGCTGCAATCACAGTTCCGTAAATGGCAATTCCACCTTGTCTTAAATTAAAAATACTTAACAAATTGTCCTTATAATAATCCCATGAAAAGGCCACATAATAAATTCTGGAACCGCAAATACAGAAAACTATGGCATACATGGCAAAATCCCAGTATAAATCCGGGTTTTGACCTGTTACTTTTGCTTCGCGATTTACCATAAAAAGACCTGCTAATACCGACAGAGCAATAATAATTCCGTAAAATGCAATATCAAACCCAAAAATCGTAATAGTTTTTGGCACATTTTCCAGGTAAATGGATAAATTAGGAAATGCTATATCCATTTTTCCCATCATATCAGGCAATATCATCACTCCATTCAAATTAAGGCTTATTAGACGTTAAATCGGAATAAAATAACATCTCCGTCTTTTACTACATACTCTTTACCTTCCATTCCAACAAGACCTTTTTCTCTTGCTGCTGCAAGGGAGCCCTGTTCCAAAAGGTCTTTGTAATTTACAACTTCTGCTTTAATGAAGCCTCTTTCGAAATCTGTATGAATTTTTCCGGCAGCCTGTGGAGCCTTTGTGCCGTTTTTAATGGTCCATGCCCTTGTTTCATCTTCGCCTGCTGTTAAATAACTGATAAGACCAAGGAGTTTATAAGATGCTTTTATGAGCTTCTCAAGACCGGATTCTTTTAAACCTAAGTCCTCTAAGAACATTGCTTTTTCTTCCTCGTCAAGCTCTGCAATTTCCTGTTCTATCTGGGCACAGATTACAAACACTTCACAGTCCTCTGCACTGGCATATTCTCTTACTTTTCCCACCCATGGATTTGCTGCCGCGTCATCTGCCAACTCATCTTCTGCTACGTTTGCTGCAAAAATAACCGGTTTTCCGGTTAGCAGGTTGTAACCATTAATCCATTCTTCTTCATCTTCGTCTGTTACTTCGAAACTCTTTGCTAACTTTCCTTCTTCTAAATGCTCTTTTATTCTTTTAAGAAGTGCAAGCTCTTTTGCAAGGGTTTTATCATTATTGGCTCCTCTAGTAGTCTTAGCAATTCTTCTGTCTAATATTTCAATATCAGAGAAAATAAGTTCTAAATTAATTGTTTCAATATCTCTTACAGGGTCAACGCTTCCGTCAACATGTACTACGTTTGGATCCTCAAAACATCTTACCACATGAACAATGGCATCCACTTCTCTAATGTTGCTTAAAAACTGATTTCCAAGTCCCTCACCTTTGGAGGCACCCTTTACAAGTCCTGCAATATCAACAAATTCAATAACTGCGTTTGTAACTTTTTTAGACTTGTACATATCTCCTAAAAGCTTTAATCTTTCATCCGGTACTAATACAACACCTACATTTGGGTCGATGGTACAAAATGGATAGTTGGCTGATTCTGCTCCTGCCTTTGTGAGCGAATTAAATAATGTACTTTTTCCTACGTTTGGAAGTCCTACGATTCCTAATTTCATATTTATCTCCATTTCCGCATAAATTCGGCATTTCAGAGATTCTCGCAAGTAGGGGCACCGCTCCATCCCTTCTTTTTGTAATATTGTCATTGCCGATTTTTGCTTTGTTTGTATTTTTTCTTATTGTTTTTCCTGAAACTCTTTTAACTGATTCATAAAAAATGTTGCATTTTCAAATACATTTCCTTTATATACAGCAGAGCCTGCTACTACAATATCAGCACCTGCTTCTAATACTTCTACTACATTATCTTTTTTGATACCACCATCTACAGAAACAAGCGCCTGTGGATTTCTTTCTTTTACGAGCTTAGAAATCAGAGCAATTTTCTCACTACTTCCTTCTATATATTTTTGTCCTCCAAAACCCGGATTTACAGACATAACTAAAATCAAATCCACCAGCTCAATATATGGCTCAATAGCAGAAACCGGTGTGGCAGGATTTAGGGAAATACCTACCTTTTTGCCGTATTTTCTAATTTCTTCAATAGTTTCCTTCACATTATCACAGGCTTCTACGTGAAACGTAATAATATCCGCTCCCGCCTGAACAAATTCTTCAATGTAACGGATAGGCTTATCTATCATCAAATGTACATCAAATACAATATCCGATACAGGACGGATGGATTCAATGACCGGCATTCCAAAGGAAATGGACGGAACAAAAATACCGTCCATTACATCAATATGGATATACTGCGCACCGGCTCTTTCCACTTCTTTAATCTGTTCTCCCAGCTTTGTAAAATCCGCTGACAAAATGGAAGGTGCTAAAATCAACATAGTTAATATCTCCTTTTATCTTTACACTGTTCATAAAACATTACATAATCGTCATACCGCTCCTGACTGATTTTCCCTTCAGCCAATGCTTTTTTTACCCCACATTCCGGTTCATGAATATGTGCACAGCCCTGAAATTTACATTCAGGTTCATAGTTTAAAAATTCCGGAAAATAATTCTGCAATTCTTCTTTTTGAATGAAGTCCACGGATAAGGAACTAAATCCCGGGGTGTCCATAATGTATCCCCCCTGCTCTAAAGCAATAAGCTCCGAATGGCGTGTGGTGTGCCTTCCTCTTTCAATCTTATTGCTGATGGCTCCTGTTTCCATTAAAACCTGCTTTTGAAGATTGTTTATTAGAGACGATTTCCCTACGCCGCTAGGTCCTGCTACTGTAGTAGTCTTTCCCGCTAACAGCTTCTTTATTTCTTCTATGCCTGTTTCTTCTTTTGCACTTATAAAATAAATAGGATATCCCGTTTCCTTAAAACTATCCTTTATTTTCTCTGTTTGTTCATCTGATGCCAAGTCTTCTTTATTAAAACATAACACACAAGGCACCTGCATGGTTTCCATCATCACTAAAAAGCTGTTAATCAAGTGCAGATTAGGCTCCGGCTTTACTACAGAAAAAATAACCATTGCCTGATCCACATTGGAAACCGCCGGACGTATCAGCGCATTTTTCCTGGGAAGTATGGAAACCACGTTGCCTGTCTTCTCCCTTTCGGAAAGCACTTCAATTTCCACATTGTCTCCCACCAACGGCTTCATTCCCTTTTTCCTAAATAGACCTTTTGCTTTACACTCATAAATGCCTTTATCCGGAACATGAATATAATAAAAGCCGCCAATTCCTTTTATAATTTTTCCTTGCATAAATTACTCCTGAGTAAAGGTAATTGCCTGTTCCGGTGTAGTCACTGCTTTTGTAATCTCTGTAGCTGTTTCTTCTCCGGTATCCGGATCCACTTCAATCTCTGTTGTAACGGTATTGTAAGTGAAGCTGATTGTACCGCTATCTACTTTGAATCCTGTTTCATTTACTGCACATGGAAATGTGTTTGTAGAGAAAGTTCTGATATCTCCATTACTTGCTTTAATAGTGACTGTAACACTTCCACTTGTATAGCCGGTAGGTGCTGATAAACTTGTTACATATTTATATGTTACTTCCTTAACCCCTAAACTTAAAGTAATGTCAATTACTGTGCCTTCCGCCACCTTAATTCCCGGATTGTAGCTTTGCGTTACAACGCAGCCTGCTGATACGGTATCGCTATAAGTTTCAGAAACAGTGCCACATTTTAAATTTTGCTCTTGTAACTTAGTTTTCGCAGCGCTTTCTGTCATTCCTCTTAAGTCAGGAACCGAAACTTCTTTAACTTCCGCGCCTTCACTGATTACAATTGTAACATCAGAACCTTTCTTTGCTTTAGAACCTGCTAAAGGCTCCTGGGAAACTACTTTACCTTTTTCAATTGTATCGCTGTTTGTATAATCTTTCTTTACAACAAATCCATCATCCTCTAATGCTTTGGCAGCTAACTCAGCATCCATTCCACTTACATCATCTACTTCCACTCCAGTGGAACCGCTACTGACAACTAAATCAATTGTAGAATACATTGCAACTTTTTCACCCTCGGCTACTCCCTGGGAGATTATATGGTTTTCTGCATATTCATCAGATTCCTGAGTAGAAACTCTTGTTCCCAGTCCCATATCATTTAACTTCTGTTTTGCAGTTTCCAAATCTTCACCAACAACCTTAATCATCACAACCTGATCACCTTCTTCTTCGGTTGATTCCTCTGTTGTCTGGCTTGTTGTCTGGCCTGTTGTCTGTTCTTCCGGCTGAGTACCTGTACCACCTTTAAATGTATCAATGGCATTTGCCACAAGAACAAGTGCAATTACACCAATAATAACTGCTGCAACAATGGCAAGAATCGTGGTGATTCGCTCCATTTTTGGATCTAAGTCATCGTCATCGTAGTCTTCCTCGTCATCATCGTATTCTTCTATTGTTTCTACCTTTGGTGGTGTTTTTTTCCTGACAGGTCTTGGTGTCGCTGCTTTTTCTTCCTCACCGATAATGTTAATGCCTGCTAAAGTACCTGTTTTATCTTTAATTTCAGTTAAATCTTCTTCCGTAATAACCTTTGTAGCTCCTGCCATTTCAGCCGGTGCCAATTTTACAAACTCCTCATCCGGCGCAATGAGGGAATGTTTTAAGTCTTCAATTAACTCGCCCATAGACTGATAACGTCTGTCGGGACTTTTTTGTGTAGCTTTGAAAATAATCTGTTCTACGCTAACCGGAATTTCAGATACAAATTCTCTTGGAGAAGGCATATCTTCCTGAATGTGTTTAATGGCAATGGCAACTGTTGTTTCTCCATCAAAAGGCACATGTCCGGTAAGCATTTCAAACATGGTACATCCTAAAGAATAAATATCACTCTTTTCATCACTAAAACCGCCTCTTGCCTGCTCCGGTGAAGTGTAATGAACAGACCCCATTACATTGGATGTAATAGTATTACTGGTAGCTGCTTTTGCAATACCAAAATCCGTTACCTTAACCTTTCCATCTCTGGCAATCATAATATTCTGCGGCTTAATATCTCTATGAATAATGTTGTTATTGTGAGCAGCCTCAATACCCATTGACACCTGGATGGCAATACTTACTGCTTCCTTTACGGAGAGACGTGCTTTCTTTTCAATGTAATTTTTTAAGGTAATACCCTCTACTAACTCCATAACAATATAGTAAATGCCTTCTTCTTCACCTACATCATAAACATTTACAATATTGGGATGTGCAAGACCTGCCGCTGCCTGAGCCTCTATACGGAACTTTGATACAAAGTTTGTATTTTCATTAAATTCCTGTTTTAATACCTTAATAGCAACATAACGGTTTAACTTGTGACATTTTGCTTTGTAAACATCACTCATTCCACCTGTGCCGATTTTTTCTAATATTTCGTAACGATCACCTATTAACATTCCAATCTTTATCATCTCATCACCTCATCTGCAAAAGGTTTTACTAAAACTACGGCAATGTTATCTTTTCCACCATGGTTATTTGCCTGCCTGATTAACTCTTCTGCTATTTCATTAATTCCCCGTTTACTGTTTACAATATTTTTTATTTCTTCGTCCTCAAGCATATTGCTTAACCCATCTGAACACATCAGTATCATGTCGCAAGGCTTTAATTCTATTGTAAAAAAGTCAACTTCTACTTCTTCTCTGACACCGATTGCTCTTGTAATTATGTTCTTATCAGGGTGAAGTCTTGCATCGGCCCTGTCTATTGCACCTATCCGTATCATTTCTTCTACAAGTGAATGATCTCTTGTGATTTGCCTTATTTCCTCATTATTTACTATATATAATCTGGAATCGCCAACATTGGCTACCTGTAAGTATCTTCCTATGACAGTTGCCACTACTACAGTGGTTCCCATACCGGAAAGATTCGGATCCAGGCTTGCTTCTCTTCTAACACCTTTATTTGCAGTGCTGATTGCTTTTTTTATAATGATAGTTGGATTTTTTTCAAAGGAGTTTCTTATTTCTGACACAATTGTTTCTACAGTGTACTTAGAAGCAAAATCTCCCGCATTATGTCCTCCCATACCATCTGCCACAATAAAAAGATTAGGCATATTTCCCTGGGGTTTTCCGGAAGCAAACACGTAATCCTGATTCAGTTTTCTTTTACGGCCAATATCCGTCATGGCTACTGTTTTTAGCACTGTGTTCCCTCCTTTTCCTTTTTATGCCGTCTTCTTAATTGTCCACAGGCACCATCTATATCTCTGCCCATTTCCCTTCTAATAGTAACATTTATTCGATTTTTTTCAAGTTTATTTTTAAAAGCTTCCACAAAACTTATGTCCGGCTGCTTAAAATCCCTTTCTGAAATAGGGTTTACCGGAATAAGATTGATATGAGCGCCCAAAGGTTTTGCCAGGTCTATTAACTCCCTGGCATCCTGACTGGTATCATTAATTCCTGCTACCATACTATATTCAAAAGTAATACGCCTTCCCGTTTTGGAAAAATAATATTCACAGGCTTCCATAAGCTCTTTTATGGAATAGCGATTTGCAATAGGCATTAATTTCTTTCTTTTTTCGTCTGTTGTAGCATGAAGAGACAATGCCAGAGTAATCTGAAGTTTTTCTTCTGCTAACTCCTTCATTTTAGGAACAATTCCACAAGTAGAAACGGTTACGTTTCTCTGACTGATATTAAGTCCGTTTTCATCCGTAAGCATCCGGATAAAAGTAAGCAGATTATCATAATTATCCATAGGCTCGCCGGTTCCCATGACTACCACATTAGAGACCCGTTCTCCTGTTAATAAGGTAATTTTATAAATCTGGTCCAACATTTCAGAAGGGCTAAGATTTCTCTCTAATCCATCTAACGTAGAGGCACAAAATTTACACCCCATCCGGCAACCTACCTGAGAAGAAATACAAACGCTGTTTCCATGCTTATATTTCATCCACACACTTTCAACCAGGTTACCGTCTGCTAACTGAAATAAAAACTTTTTCGTACCGTCTAGTTTCGATGTCTGCACTTGAATAGGTTCTAAATTCGTAAGAAAAAATCTTTCCTTACATTTTTCCCTGAATTCTTTCTTAATATTAGTCATCTCATCGAAAGAGGAAACGAAGCTTTTATGAATCCAGTCATAGATTTGATTTGCCCTGAAAGCCTTTTCTCCCATGTCTGTTATTTCTTTTTTTAATTGTTCTTTTGTAAGTGACTTAATGTCTATTTGCTCTAACATATTTTAAATTCCATTTTATTTCGTAATTATTCAGTACATTCATAATTAACGTTATTTCTTTTTAAAACGTGCCATATAAAACCCATCTGAAGGCTCTATTCCCGGCAACAACTGCTTTTCTTCTTCTAATGTAAAAGAAAGCTCTTTTATAATATAATCTCTGTTTTCTTCATTTTCTTCTTTACTAATAGTACAGGTACTATAAACAAGAGTACCACCCTTTTTCACATAAGCAGCGATTGTTTTTAATATTTTCTTTTGAAGTATGGCAATATCAAAAATATCTTCCGGTTTTACCCGATATTTAATATCAGCCTTTCTGCCAATTACCCCTAATCCGGAACAGGGTAAATCCGCAATGACTACGTCTGCTTTCTCTATCCATGTTTCATCTGTCTTAGTGGCATCCCATACTTTTACCGAAACATTTTCATAACCAAGTCTTTTTACATTTTCTAATATCAAACCGGTTTTATATTCAGAAACGTCTCTTGCTTCCACTATTCCGTTCCCCTTTAGCTTGGAGGCTGCATGAAGGGATTTTCCTCCCGGTGCAGCGCACACATCTAAAATGGTATCGCCTTCTTTTATGTGTGCCATTTCCACCACGAACATGGAACCAATATCCTGTACCATAAATTTACCTTCTAAAAATCCCGGCACTTCTCTTACTGAATTTATATTAGATAAATGGTAAGCATATGCTAACTTATTACATGGATTTATTTGAATACCGGCTTCTTTCACCTGTTCTATCCAAGCTTGCTTTTCATCCCCGGATCGTTCCTCTAAAACTCTTACGGTAACAGGCCTTTCCTCTAATAAGCCCTTTAGCATATTCTCTGTAACTTCTTCTCCATAAAGAGAAATCCACATTTTTACAATCCAAACAGGCATGGAATATGTAACGGATAAATAGTCAGAAAGAGACTTGTTTTTATCCGGATAAGCAATGGTTTCCTTATTTCTGGAAATATTTCTAAGAACGCCATTTACAAAGCCTTTTAACGTGTGAAAACCTTTTCTAACAGCTAACTTTACACCTTCATTACAGGCTGCCGAGTCCGGCACAGATTCCATAAATAGAAGCTGATACACGCTCATACGAAGTATGGTGCGTATAACAGGCTTCATTTTTTCTACTTTTGTTTTAGAAAATAAATTGATTACATAATCTATCTGAATCAGGTTTTCAATGGTGCCCTCTCCAATACGTTTAATAAAAGCCCTGTCCTTTTTATCTAAATAGGCATATTTATCCAAAACCTGTTTCATAACAAGATGACTATACTTTTTTTGTTCTAATATTTCAAGAAGTAATTCTAAAATAATTTCTCTTGTATTAGTCGTCACGTCTTCTGCCTCCACCAAAGATTAAAATAAGACGAAGAAGCTGTACAATAGAAGCTGCGGCTGCTGCCACATAGGTCAGTGCTGCAGCTGATAACACTTTTCTTGACTGACCAACTTCTCTTTCTTCTAAAATCCCCTGTTCCTTTAAAAGCACCAATGCTCTCCTTGAAGCATTGAACTCTACCGGAAGGGTTACAAGCTGAAATAATACGGAAAAGGAAAATACAAATATTCCTACCGGCACTAAAAAGGAAAATGCACTAAAGAAAAATCCCAATAAAATAATAGGAAGTCCCCATCTTGAGCCAATGTTTGCTACCGGCACCAAAGCTGAACGAAATTTTAATGGGACATATTCCTCATGATGCTGCAATGCATGACCACATTCATGGGCGGCTACACCTACTGCTGCAACAGAAGCCGAACCATAGGTGGCATCTGATAAACGAAGTACTTTATTTCTTGGGTCGTAATGGTCAGTAAGCTGTCCTCCCACACGCTGGATGGACACATCATAAATACCTGCGCTGTGAAGAATACGTTCCGCCGCCTGGGCTCCCGTAAGTCCTGAAGTACTTCTTACTTTGTTATACTTACTATAAGTGGAGTTTACCTTTGCAGAAGCAACCATGGAAATAATTGCGATGATAAATACCCAGATAAACATTGGATCGTATCCATAACCAAATCCATATCCGTACCCAAAAAATCCATATAATGCCATCATAAAACATCTCTCCTTTTCAAACATACATCTGTGATTTTTAACGTAACTATTCAGAAATCATTGCTAAAACTCCCTTTGCAAAGTTCTGAATAATAATTTATAAAAATAAGATTTTATGCTGAAAACACAGTACCTGCTTCTATCTGCCTACCTAAGAGAAATTCTTTTACGGTCATTCTCTTTTTTCCCTCAAGTTGTAATTCTACTATATTTAAAAGATTCTTTCCAGTCTTAACGTAAATTTCTTCTTTTGATACATAACAGACTGTTCCGGGTTTTATCGTTTCAAAATCCATTCCACTATCTTTTATTTTTCTAATCACATCCTGTGACTGGTCCGATAATACCTGTGCTTTCCATATTTTTAAAGTTTTGTTTCCATACTTAGTATAAGCACTAGGCCATGAATTTAATCCACGAATTAATCGTTCAATTTTTATGGCATCCTCCTGCCAGTTAATCTGACCTAAGGACTTTGAAAGCATTTTAGCATAACAGGTTTCTTCATTATTTTGTGGCGTTCTTTCGATAGTGCCTGCTTCTATTTTTTCGAGAGCTTTCACAATCAGACCTGCACCTGTTTCTGCCAGCTTGTCATGAAGTGTTTCGCCGGTTTCTTCTTTATCGATAAAAACCTCTTCCTTCATGAGCATATCACCGGTGTCAAGTCCTTTATCCATTTGCATAATAGTAACACCTGTCTTAGTTTCTCCATCTATAATTACCCATTGAATAGGGGCTGCTCCTCTGTACTTTGGAAGTAGAGAAGCATGAATATTTACACTGCCATACTTTGGCATGTATAAAATTTCTTCTGATAAAAGCTGTCCAAAAGCAGCTACCACAAAAATATCTGCTTCATATTCTTCTAATGTTTTAACAGCCTCCGGCTCTTTGATTTTTACCGGCTGAAATACAGGAATGTTGTGTTTGATTGCACATTCCTTTACAGGAGTAAACTGCATTTCCTTTCCCCTGCCCTTTTGCTTATCCGGCTGGGTTACAACTAATGTTACCTGATGTCCGGCTGCAATAATGGCTTCTAGGGGACCAACAGCAAAGTCCGGAGTACCCATGTAAATTACTTTCATATTTTTAAACCGCCTTTCTGGTCTGTTATACCAGACAATAAGTCATTGACATCTTGTTTTGTCTGATTTTTGTTGCATTAATCCTCATATTCTTCGTCTTCATATGGCTCTACATCTTTTAATCCGCCTTCTACTAACTCTACATATAACTGACCTTCCAGGTGAGCAATTTCATGACATAAAGCTCTTGCTAAAAGCTCTGTGCCTTCCACTTCAATAGGTTCCATTTCTTCGTTGTAAGCAGCAACCTTTACATAATTTGGTCTTGTTACAATGCCGTATTTACCAGGCACTGAAAGGCATCCTTCCTGCCCTGTCTGCTCTCCGCTTGTTTCTAAAATAACAGGATTAATTAATACAATGGGGTCTTCTCCGGTAGTATCAATTACTACAATTCTTTTTAATATACCAACCTGTGGTGCTGCAAGACCTACGCCATTGGCTTCATACATAGTTTCAAACATATCGTCAATTAATTCTAATGTTCTTTCTGATACTTCCTTTACTTCCTTGCATTTTTTTGTTAATACTGCATCTCCTATTTCTCTGATGTTACGAATTGCCATTTTCTTTACTCCTTTTGTATGCTTTTTAATTTGCTAAAACACCGTTTGCATATGTTCCAACTAAAATCCATTCATAGGATCAAAGTCGAAAGTAACGCTGATTTGTTTTACTGCATCCTTCTTTTCTTCTAAAACAGACTCAATAAAATCTTTTACCTCTACAAGTCTGTTATATTCCTTATGTTTTACATAAATTACATAGCGGTAAACATCATTTATCTTTTCAATAGATGCCTTTGCCGGCCCGATAATCAGCACCCTCTTTTCCCGGAATATGGCTTTACACTGCCCGGCTAAAAGCTTACTAATTTCCTCTGCTGCTGCCTCCTGCCTGCTCTGTATAAAAATTCCAAGCATATGGGCTGTTGGGGGATAGCCAGCTAACTCTCTAAAGGCTATTTCCTCTTCATAAAAGGACTCATAATCCTGATTAGCAGCATGAACAATACTGTAATGTTCCGGCTGGTAAGTCTGGATTACAACCTCTCCCGGCAGTTTATCTCTTCCAGCTCTCCCTGCTGCCTGAGTCAGTAGCTGGAAAGTTCGCTCTGCAGCTCTGTAATCATTGGCACCTAAAGATAAATCCGCTGCCAGAATTCCTACTAATGTTACCTTCTTAAAATCATGTCCCTTTACAATCATCTGGGTCCCTACTAAAATATCTGCTTCTTCATTGGAAAAAGCGGACAGGATTTTCTCATAGTCATCTTTTCTTTTTGTAGTATCTCCGTCCATACGAAGCACTTTTGCCATAGGAAATTCTTCCTTTAGCTTTTGTTCAATCTGTTCTGTACCTGCCTTAAATCCGGAAATATATTTTGAACTGCATTTAGGACAACGGATAACTTCTGCAGTTTCATAGCCGCAATAGTGACATACAAGTCTGCCGGCTTTTCCCATTTTATTTCCAAAATGATGTGTCAATGAAACATCGCAATGGGGACATTTTACCACATATCCACATGCTCTGCATGAAATAAATCCGGCATAGCCTCTTCGGTTTAAAAAAAGCATGACCTGCTGTTTTTTACCAAGGCGGTCTGCAATGGCTTCCCTTAACCGGTCACTAAAAACAGACCTGTTTCCCTGTTTTAATTCTTCCCTTAAATCCACTGTATAAACGGTGGGAAGATAAGATGAGGCAGCTCTGTTTTTTAAAGTAAACAGCTGATATCTGCCAACTTTTGCTCTATAATAAGCTTCTAAAGACGGAGTAGCTGAGCCTAACACAAGTGCTGCGTGTTTCATTCCGGCAATCTGCTCTGCGGTTTCTCTTGCATGAAATCTTGGCATAGTATCACTTTTGTAACTGCCTTCATGTTCTTCATCTATGATAATTAGTCCCAGTTTTCTAAAAGGGGTAAACAAGGCGGTTCTTGGCCCAATCATAATTTTCACTTCCCCATTTTCTGCTCTTTTAAACTGGTCGTATTTTTCTCCTTTTGAAAGCTTGGAATTTACTACGGAAACCAAATTACCAAACCGTCTGTAAAATCTTACAACCGTCTGATATGTTAAGGCAATTTCAGGAATCAGCACAATAGCTTCTTTCCCTTCTGCTATTACCTGATCTATCATTTCCATATAGACCTCTGTTTTACCGCTTCCGGTAATCCCATGAATCAGATATCTGATTTCTTCCCCTGCTTCATAATCTTTTTTAAAAGCATCTGTAACCGCCTGTTGTTCTTTGGTAAGAATCTTTTTTTCATTTCGGAAGTTAGCCTCTGCTAACTTTACCGGATTGCGATATACGTTTTCCACCTGTATATTTACAATCTGTTTTTCCACAAGGCCGGAAATGGTTTTTCCTGTTACCCCAAGCTTACCTGTTACCAAATTGTACGGAATCTTATCGTTTTCTAACAACTCATTTAATAGCCGTACTTTTGCTACCTGATGCTTCTTTTCAAATTCCAAAAGAAGCTCCTTTGCCTGTTCCTTTTCTATATTTAAAGACAGGGACTTCTTTTCTACTGCCCTTACCTTTTCTTTTACAGGTAATACGGTTTTCAGTGCTGCAATCATGGTAGAGCCGTAATTGCGTTTTAACCAGACTGCTAACCGGACCTGCTCAGACTGGACGGAAATGCTTTCTTTTGAAACATCCAGTATTTCTTTTAATTTATCTATCGGATATTCTGTTTTATCCGTCAGTTCCATTACATATCCATCTATGATTTTATTAGAACGTCCAAAGGGAATCTGTACCTTCATTCCCTCTTCAATAATTCCCTTTAAAGAAGCCGGCACCTTATACTGAAAGGCTCTATCTACTTTTTCATGAGAAATATCCACTATTATATTTGCATAGTTTCCTTCCAAGTTACCGGCTCCTTATCTGTTTGTTTATATTTGTTTTTATATATGATTTACAACTCACTATCCGTTCTCTGTTTTCTCAATCATATAACAAATCTAATTATCCATTTACGATTTCATCTATAATCACTCTTTCGTCCATGGAATATTTCTTTCCTTTTATTTCCTGATAATCCTCATGGCCTTTTCCCGCAAGCACAATTACGTCTCCCGGCTGTCCATTTTTAATTACGTAGGCAATGGCTTCTTTTCTGTCACAGATTTCTACATATTTTCCATCTGTTTTACCGATTCCAATTTTAATATCGTCAATAATATCCTGAGGCTCTTCAAATCTTGGATTATCAGAGGTAATCACTGTTAAATCAGCTAACTTTCCGCTGACTTCCCCCATTTCGTAACGTCTTAGTTTGGAACGGTTTCCACCACATCCAAACAGACATACTAAACGCTTTGGATTGTATTCCTTTAAGGTAGTCAGAAGACTTTCAAGGGCCATGGCATTATGGGCATAATCAATCATTAAAGTAAAATCATCGGACACCTTTATAATCTCGATTCTTCCTTTTACTTTCGCCTGTGCCAGTGCTTTCTTTATGTCATCCTTTGCCACTTTAAAATGACGACAGATTGCAATGGCAGTTAAGGCATTGTAAACGCTGAATTTGCCCGGAGAATGGAGAAGTACCTCCATATTGGTAGTGCCCTCTGTTTTAAAGTCTACACCCAAATATCCTTTTCCGGTTACTAACTGTACATCCTTTGCCTGCAAATGGGCTTCCCCTGAAAAGCCAAAGGTTTCCAGTTCACAAGTATGATTCTCTGCAACCTGTTGCCAGTGGGCATCATCACAATTTACAATACCCACCTTACACTGTTTAAATAAAAGTCCTTTGCAGTTCATATAATCCTCAAAATCTTTATGCTCATTTGGTCCGATATGATCCGGCTCTAAATTAGTGAAAACACCTATTTCAAATGTAAAACCCTGAGTTCTGTGAAGCATAAGACCCTGTGAGGAAACTTCCATTACTACTGTGTCACAGCCGGCATCTACCATTTCCCTAAAATACTGCTGTAATAGCAGTGACTCCGGTGTTGTATTGTTGGCAGGAATTACTTTATCTCCAATAATCACTTCTATGGTTCCAATAAGACCTACTTTAAAACCGGCATGTTCTAAAATGGATTTAACCAGATAGGTTGTAGTAGTCTTACCTTTTGTTCCGGTAATTCCAATAACTTTTAATTTATCTGCCGGATTTCCATAAAATGCGGCTGAAATAAATGCCATGGCATAGCGGGTACTTTCCACTTTAATAATGGTAACTTCTGCATCCTCAGAAACAACCACTTCCTTTTCTACCACAAGTACGCAGGCGCCTTTATTTACTACTTCTTCAGCAAAACTATGTCCGTCTGCATTTCCTCCTGAAATACAGAAAAACAAGCTGTCCTTCTCTACTTTTCTGGAATCATTTACCACACTGGCAACCATTGTATCTTCGCTGCCCTTTATCACCTGATAAGTAAGATTTTTTAATAAGTCCTTTAAACAAACCATATTATCCCTCTTTCTTTTGGTCCATTACTTTATAGAATAGCACATATAGTGGTTTTTTTCAACCGACGTACAAGTTGTTGGTGCCCTTTATTGTTGCTGATGAACGTGATTTGGGTGTGAGCAGGCTCCTTTTGCGTAGCAAAACTTTAAATGAGCCTGCGAATTGTTACTGTTTACCAGGTACGAGTAAACAGTAACCCTCTATTTCCTATAAGGAAGTACATCTTCCATATAGGCTCTAAGTACCTCACCAATGCTCCATGCCTGATTAAAGCACCCTCTGGAAGTGTTGGAAAAATCTCCGTCAAAAATTTCTGCAATACCATTTAAGCAGCCGTCCTGCATATGATCTTCAAAGCATAAACACATTTCTTCTGCTTTTTTTACTGCTTCTGCGCTATGATTGTTGACCTTGCAGTAGGCAGTAATAAAACCACCGGAAATAAAGCCCCAGGCTGTTCCCATATGATATGCCAAGTCTCTGTTAATAAGTTTTCCAATATATTCTTTTTTATATTCCGCGTCTCTGTTTGACAAACTTCTAATTCCGTAAGGAGTGTAAAGCTGCTCATATACAGTATCTACAATTTTCTTTTCCTGTTCTTTACTCAATAAGGAATACGGTAAAGAGACGGCCCATATTTGATTTGGACGAATGGAAGCATCTTTTATTTTATCATTTACCACATCATATAAGCAGCCATTTTCTTCATTCCAGAATGTGTCAGCATAGACACGCTCCACCTTTCCTGCCAATTCTTTGTAATAAGAAGAATCTTCTCCAAATTGGTTGGAAAGACTTTCCATAATTTTAAGTGCATTGTACCAAAGAGCATTGATTTCCACAGCTTTTCCATGTCTTGGGGTAACCACCAGATCTCCTACTCTTACATCCATCCAGGTAAGCTGGTCTAAGTCACTGCCACCCTGAATAAGCCCGTCTTTATCCATTTTTATAGAAAAATGAGTGCCTTTTTTGTATGCCTCAATAATTTCCTTTAGGCTTGGGTAGATTTTTTCCTGTATAAAGTCAAAATCCTTGGTGTACTCCAAATATTTATAAACGGAATAAAAATACCACAGCGACGCATCAATGGTATTATACATGGGTTCTTCTTTTGCACTATTTGGAAAAACGTTTGGAATCATGCCATCTTTTACATATTTGCTAAAGGATTCTAAAATTTCCTTTGCATCGCAAAATCTGCCGGTACAAAGAGTCAACCCCTGGAGGGCAATCATGGTATCTCTTCCCCAGTCCATAAACCATGGAAAACCGGCTAATACTGTTTTTAGCCCGGTAGATTCTCTTTCTACAATAAAATGGTCTGCACTCCACGCAAGCCGTCTGGCAAAACTGTCTTTTGGCATTTTATTCATTAATTCATAGACTCTTTCCTTACATTCCTCTACAATTTGAGAACCGTCCACCTTTTCTAAATACTCTTCCAAGCCCGGATTTTCCAAATCCTCCACACCACATACTAAGAAAAATTTCTTTTTCTCATAAGGCTTAAAGGACACAATCACATCATAGGGAGTGGCATGGTTATCTAGTCCTCTGTATCCGGTTCTGTTTTCCAACGGATAATAGGTATTTTCTTCAATTAAATAATTTGGAGTCGCCATGGAAACCGGCAGTTTCTTTCGGTCAAAATAGGTTCCCTCTGAGGTATGAAATATAATCTTTTTTGTAGTATCTTCTTTGGGAACTAAAGTAAGCTTTTTATCTGCCAGTTCCATGTGAAAATCAAGCTGTTCTTTTATAGCAGCTTCGCCCGGCTGGGTAAACTTAAACAGTGGAGTAATACGAAATTCTCCTGCTGTTTTTCCTGCTTCTATTTCATAAGTAACAGTTGCTGCATTTTTTCCAAATGCCATAGCCACTGTCTTTTTCACTGTTAAATCATCTGCCTGATAAGTATAGGTTGGAACTACGTCTAATTCAAAGCTATTTAAATATTTGAAGCCTTCCTTTACCTCCCCCACATAAGCCTGTGCAGTAAAATCTGCTTCTCTTTTGTTAGCAAAGACTAACTTTTCATGGGTACCGGACCAGATTATTTTTCTGTCTACCGGTGGATGAAAGGAAGCGGTTAAATAACCCGAAAACAGTCTGTGATTGGCTCCGGTTACAGAACCGTTCGCAAAGCCGCCAATTCCATTTGTTATAAGCCATTCCTTTTCCATTCCCTCTTCTAAGGTGCGAAATGCACTTCTTCCTAATCGGTATTTTGTATTCATATTGTAACCCTCCTGGTGTTTGATTTTTCTTATTATTAGATTAGGACTTTCCGTACCCTAATCCTTATTAAAAAAGCTCAACGCTATATTAGTATAAGTGAAAATCAGAGAAATCACAAGAATGAAAACCTGAAACTGTCCACAACCTTACCGGTAAGCACAACAAAACAACCTCCGGCATAACCGGAGGCTGTTTTGTTGAATTCTTATGAGGGGGGGAGATAGTGAGTTGTGGTTCAACTATCCTGAATATTAATATAAATGGAAATTGTGTTCAAAATGTGTTTACTTTCTAAAAAAAATATGAGAAAAAATTAAGAAAGGTTAAAAATTTCCGCCTTTTTATATATTTCCCTTACCTTATCCTCAGAAATTTCCCCATTTTCAAAGGTTGTTACACTGGCAGCCGAAAGTGCTACTGCTTTTTTTAATGTTTCTTTCAAGGAATCTCCATTTTTAATTCCCATAGTTAAAACTGCCACTACGCAGTCACCACTACCTACAGTATTTACCATTTTCACCTTTGGCGGTACTACACGATAAGCTTCTGTTTTTGTAACGCAAACAAGTCCTTTTTCGCCCATAGTAGCCACCACCACTTCAATTCCTTTTTCTAGAAGCACCTTTGCAGCCGCAATCACATCTGCCTCATTCTCCAATTTCCTGCCAATAACATATTCTAATTCCCGCTTATTGGGCTTAATCAAATATGGTTTTGCCTCAATGGCTCTTTTTAATGGTTCGCCACTAGTATCTAACAATACCTTTTTCCTTGCTTCATGGCAGATTTCTATCATTTTGGCATAATAATCATCTTCAATCCCTCTTGCCACGCTACCGGAAATTACAATAATCTCACTTTCATTTACCAAAGCCCGAAACTGTTCTAAAAAATTAATGCGTTCCTGCTCTGAAATTTCCGGTCCGGGCTCTAATACTTCCGTTACAAAACCATCTTCTGAAATAATGTTTAAATTTGTTCTTGTCTCTTTTGCTATCTTCGTAAAGGCACTTTTCGCTCCCATTCTTTCCAACTCATCTGAAATAAACATGCCATTATAGCCACCTAAAAATCCGGTGGCATTTACTTCTTCCTTACATTGGCGAAGCACTTTCGTAACATTAATTCCCTTTCCACCCGGAAGATTTCTACATTCTGTCATGCGGTTTACCTGTCCTATCATTAACCGGCTTACCTGACAGGTTTTATCTACTGCCGGATTAAGTGTAACTGTTAAAATCATCTGTCCACATCCCTTCCCAATTCCTATGTATGTCGCTCCAACATTTTATACTATCTTTACACAAAATTTTTTATATCATTTTAAAAGCAATAATTGGTAATCACAATCTGCAATGTCTTTTTTCCTCTAAATTCATTAATATCCGGATAATAAGCAATGGTAAGCTTTACCTGGTTATTATACCCCTTTAAAAGCAAATCCACCTGCTTTTCTCCAAATTGGTTTCTTAAATCCGCTAACATTTTTGTAGTATCCCCAAAGTAAACAGCTTCTATCTGATACCCTTTCTCATCTGCTACAAGGCATTTTAATACCTTTCCGTCTTTTCCCAACAGCTTTCCGCTTAAAAAGGAAATATTTTTTTCTGCAAACAAAGGCTTTTTATTGCCGGTTCCATAAGGCTCTAACCTTTCTAACTCTTTTACAAAATCCATGGAACAATAGGCAATAGGCATAGGCACATCAATATGCACTGTTTCCTCAAAATCTTTTTCTGTTAAATTACTGCCTAGATTGATTCTTTTCCTGAATTCTTCTATGTTTTCTTCTTTTAACGAAAGACCTGCTGCCAACTTATGTCCGCCATATTTTAGGAATAAATCTTTTATCTTCGTCATATGTTCGTACATATGGAAAGCATCAATAGACCTGCCGGATCCCTTTACTTCTTCTTCACCCTTTGTAAGTACAAAAGAAGGCTTTCCATATTTTTCCCTAAGTCTCCCCGCTATAATGCCTGCCAGACTTTCATGGCACTCCGGTAAGTACACCACTAAAACATTATCTTTTTTCAAATCTGTGGATTCCACAAGGCTGACTGCCTGTTCCAATCCTTTTACGGTTAAATCCTTCCTACTGTCATTTAAAGCTTTTAAATCTCCTGCAATTACAGCCGCTTCTCTTTCATCCTCTGTAGAAAAAAGCTGTAATGCTCTTTCTGCCGTATCAAGACGTCCTGTTGCGTTAATACAGGGTCCTAACACAAAGCCCACATGATAAGGCGATAGTTTGCCTCCTGAAAGTCCATTTGCTAAAATCAGTGCCTTAAGTCCTTTGTTTTCCGTCCGTTCCATTGCCTTTAAGCCATACTTAACAAAAATCCTGTTTTCACCGGTAAGTTCCATTACATCGCCTATGGTGGCAAATGCCGTAAACGGAAACAATTGTTTTAAAACAGAAACTTCCACACCTTCCTTTTCAAACTCCAATTGTTCTTGTCCGTATAGTGCCTGTATAAATTTATACGCTACCACCGCACCACAGATTCCTTTGTAAGGATAGTGACAGTATTCCTGCTTGGGATCAATTACAGCATCTGCCTCCGGCAAAAAATACTTTCTTTCCCCATTTTCCTCTGTGTAAGGTACCTCATGATGATCCGTTACAATTACCGTCATTCCAAGCTCTTTCCCAAGAGCAATCTGTTCCTTAGCTGCAATGCCATTATCACAGGTAATAATCGTATCAACCTCTGCTTCATAAGCTTCCCTTATCAGTTCCTCATTTAATCCATATCCATACTTAATCCTATGAGGAATTACTGTATCTACTACTGCTCCAGCCTCTTTCAACCCTTTCTCCAATATATAAGAAGCACAGACTCCATCAATATCATAATCACCGATTACCCGGATCTTTTTCCCGTCTTTAATCTTTTCCTTTGCAATGGAAACCGCCTTCTCCATATCCTTTAACAAAAATGGCGAGTGAAGCTCCTTTATAGTTCCGTGAAGAAACAGTTGGATTTCTTCCTCCGTAATAACATCCCTGTTTCGAATAATCCTGGCAAGCACCGGACTAATGCCAAACTTCTCTCCAATCATATTAAAATCCGCTCTCTTCGCCGCCACAAACCAGTTAGCCACTGCTTACTCCTTCTTTCTACTTTATTTCATTTTCTTTATTCTACAACACTTTCCTTTAAAACACCATATTCTTCAATATAATTTGCTACATCCTCTATTAACTTCTCCCATTCCTCCTCATGCTCCACGTAATACTTAGGACACATCTTTCCACCCTCATCATAATGGCGCAAAATGTCAGTTGGCTTTAGTTCGTATAGAGTAACAAGCCATGCCAACATTTCCACTAATTTATTGTAAGTAGCTTCTGTAAACTTTCCACTCTCATCTAAATAACAGCACTCAATGGAAACTGAATCGTAATTACGTTGCATAACCGCATATCCTACTTCATTTAAAGGAATGCACTGAATTGCCTCTCCTTCATACCCAATAATAAAATGAGCACTGGCAGATGTCTCGTGAGTATCCTTTAAATTTTCAAAATAACTTCGGTTCTGGGCTGCACTTGTTCCTGCATTGGCGGTATAATGCACAAAAATATTTTTTACCTCCGGCAAAAGATGTCCCACTCTGGAATACTCATTAATGGTAAGCAAGTCCACTAAAAACTCCGGCCTTGTCACCTTTTTCTCAGATACTGTATTTTCCAGCCTGCTATCATCAATCTTTGAAATAACTTCTTTAGCTTCCCACTTTCCCTTAATAAATCCTGCAAGCTGCCTAATCCCCAGCCCTATACAAAACACCAACAAAAATGCAATGACTGCCACAATACACCTTGCCATATACACTTTTCTTCGTCTTTTTTTCCTGCGAATCTCCCTCCTTCTCCTCTCCTCCGGAGTCAGTGGTCTTCGTCGCCTCACTCTATTCTCTTGACCCTCATGCCGTCGCACTACCTGCTGTTCCATCTCTATTCTACCTTAATCTTCCGTCACATTCTATTTTTTCTATTTCACACAAATTTTCTATTACCTATATCACATCACAAACCCATCATTTTACACAATCTCTCCATCTCCAACTACATCCTATTACTTCCATTCCCTTCCCCACTCAGGCACACCCCCAGTTGTTCCTTTCAATCCTTACTGTATATTTGCACTATTAAGTAGCTACAAAGCAAATCGTAATGCAGGCAACTGGCGCAAGCTGTGTTTGCAAGTGACTATATGCTATGAAAGTAAGACTCTATGGATTGCGGAAACCTACGTTTCCACAATCCATTGCCCAGAGGCTTACTGGAATGTTCAGCATATGCGGAACTTGCAAACACAGCTTGTGCCAGTTGCCGTCCTCCCTTCATTCGCTCTGACTATAAAAAAACCAGCAGGAACAACTCCTACTGGTTTTATTTTGACAAATTTCAATAAATATTTCAATTGAAAACATAAAAACTTAACAAATATATAAGAATTATTTTTTGTTCTTATTAAGCTTTGTTTTCATAAGGTACCAAAGAGCACCTGTAATACATACAGAAGAATAAGCACCACATATAATACCAACCATAAGCGGAAGCGCAAATTCACGAATACTTGTTACACCAAGCACATACAATGCTGCAACCATTACAAAGGTTGTTAACGATGTATAAATACTTCTTGTAAGTGTCTGAGTAATACTTGAGTTTACTATTTCCGTAAGTTCTTCTTTTTTGTAGCCACCTGCCATATTCTCACGAATTCTATCGAAAATAACAATGGTTGCGTTAATTGAATAACCTACAATCGTTAACATACATGCAATAAATGTATTACCTACAGAAACCTTTGCCATTGCATAGAAAGCAAGTACCACTAATACGTCATGGCAAAGTGCAATTACTGCGCTGGCCGCAAAGCGGATATCGCTGAAACGGAACCAAATATAAATTAACATGCAGATAGTTGCAATGGCTACTGCAATGACTGCATCTTTCTTCATTTCGTCACTAACAGCAGCACTAATTGTTTCAGCTGTAATTTTTCCTTCATCTACCCCGAAATTGTCTACCATTGCCTGGTTAAAGGCTTGTCTTTCGTCTACTGATAAAGTTCTTGTTTTAATAATGACTTCATTTGTACCCGTAACCTTCTGTGTCTGTACATTGCCGTCTCCAGTAATGTCTTCTACAACTGGTACTACCTTGGAATCAATATCTGCAATGGTCATATCTTCATTAAAGGTTACGTTTGTGGAAGTACCACCTTTAAACTCCAGACTGTAGTTTAACATATCCCCTGTACCGGCTTTATTAACTCCCATAAACACAAAGCCTGCAACAATGATTACACCGGATACCACAAAGCAAATAGCCTTTTTAGAAAGGAAGTTAATGGACTTTCTTTCTTTAATACTACCATAAAGTTTTTCATTCTTAAGACCAAGTGCATAAAATGCATTAATAATTAATCTTGTTACTACTAAGGCGGTAAACATAGATAAAACAATACCAAGTCCTAATGTCTGTGCAAAGCCTTTTACAGTACCGGAACCTTTTAATCCAAGTACAAGAGCTGCAATTAATGTTGTAATATTACCATCCACGATAGCGGAAAGGGCTTTCTGGAAACCAATCTTAATAGCAGAATTTACAGTTTTTCCTGTTCCCAACTCTTCTTTGACACGGGCAAAAATAATAACGTTAGCATCTACTGCCATACCAATAGATAAAATAATACCTGCAATACCCGGTAAAGTTAAGGTAATATCAAAAGCATTTAATGCTAATAATGTAAGTCCTGTATAAATTAATAGTGCAATGGCAGATACAAAACCCGGAAGTAAATAAACAATAGTCATAAATACCATAACAATAACAAGACCGATAGCTCCTGCATATAAGCTTGTTTTCAGTGCTTCTTCACCAAGCTGGGCTCCTACTACGTTAGAACGAAGCTCCTGTAACTCCAGTTTTAAACCACCAATACGGATTGTGGAAGCTAACTGCTCTGCTTCTTCAAAATCCTTCATTCCGGTAATACTTGCTTCTCCTCCGGTAATTGGGCTGTTTACAGTAGGAACACTTACAAACTCACCATCGTAATAAATACCAATGCTTTCCCCATTCTGGTATGCCTTTGTAGTAGCATCTGCAAACTTTTGTGTACCTTCACTGTTTAATATAAGCTGTACAGCATATTCGCTGTTTTGCATATCGTCCGAAATCTGTCCTGCATCTGCATTTTTTACATCAGAACCGGTAAGAACAATACTTCCATCAGCTTCTAATTCTTCGATGGATTTTGCTAATGCATAAACCGGATATCCCTCTTCGTCTGTTACAACCGTTCCATTTTCATCGGTTTTATAAGTATAGTTACCCGAACCGTCACTTGCTGTTTCAGCAATGAAATACAAAGAACCCGGTTGTCCTAATTCTTCTAAAATGGCGTTTGCGTCAGAAACACCCGGTATTTCAATATTAATACGATTGGTTCCTTCCTGATAAACTTGTGCTTCAGTACTATAGCCTTCCACACGCTTCTGAAGCTTATAGATAGTATCTTTCATATCCGCTTCATCTACTTCACCGTCGCCAACTACTTCGTAAGTGATACTAACACCACCGGCTAAGTCAAGACCCTGCTTGATGTTTGCTGCAGAACCTGTTTTTGTAGGACCAAAACCAATAATTGTAGTATAGGCTAAGAGTCCCATTACAAGCACAGTGGCAATCAGTACCAATACTGCTCTACTTTTCTTCATTTTTTACTTCTCCTCTCATTCAGCCAAAGCTGCTTTCATCATAATGGCGCATTCCACACGCTTTCTCTGAAGCTCACAACCAATGTCATAAGCATCATTTATATTGCCATGGAAATTGTAAGAATTAGCCGCACAGCCACCGCTACAATAAAATTTTGCAAAGCACTCCTTACATTTTTCCTTTGCATACACATTACAGCCTTTAAATTCATCCCGAATGGCAGTATTTACAATTCCTGTATCCACATTTCCCATGAGGAACTTATCCTGCCCAACAAACTGGTGGCATGGGTAAAAATCTCCCCATGGAGTAACGGCCAGATACTCCGTTCCGGAACCACAGCCGGAAAGTCTCTTTGCCACACAAGGACCACCCTCTAAGTCAATCATAAAGTGGAAAAAGTTTACACCCTTTCCTGCTTTTTGTCTTTCAATTAAGGCAAGTGCCAGTTTATCATATTCCTCCATAATAGCCGGAATGTCTTCTTTTTTAATAGCATATTCTTCTGCTTCCTCTGCCACTACCGGTTCAACAGAAATCTGTTTAAATCCCAAATCCGCCAGATGGAGAACATCTTTTGAAAAATCCAGATTGTGATGGGTAAAGGTACCTCTTACATAATAATTCATCTGGTCTCTGCTGTCTGCCACCTTTTGAAACTTTGGAACAATCCGCTCATAGCTGCCTTGTCCACCTCTAAATGGCCTCATAAAATCATGAACTTCTTTTCTTCCGTCAATGCTTAACACAATATTTGCCATTTCTTTATTGGCAAATTCTAAAATATCGTCATCTAACAAAATACCGTTGGTAGTCAATGTAAAACGGAACTTTTTATTGTGTGGCTTTTCCAAGCTTCTGCCGTAGGCAACTAAGTCTTTTACAACTTGCCAGTTCATAAGGGGCTCACCACCAAAGAAATCCACTTCCAGATTGACTCTGTTACCTGAATTTTCTACTAAAAAGTCCAATGCTTTCTTTCCTACCTCAAAGCTCATGAATGCACGTCTGCCATGATATTCTCCTTCTTCTGCGAAGCAGTATTTACATGCCAGGTTACAATCATGGGCAATGTGTAAACACAAAGCCTTTACAACCGTTTGGCGATTTTTAAAATCACCAATATATGTTTCATAAATATCATCTGTATAAAGCATATTGCTTTCATACAGTGCTACTATTTCTTCAATAGCTTCTTTTATTTCTGCTTCGGAAATTTCTTCTAAGGAAATATCACTTTCCGCTACAATTTTATAAAGCTCTTCACTTGTTTTTTTTGCTTTTACCGCATCTTCTAAAAGCGGTATCATTTCATATACGGCTTTATCTACCACATGTACTGCTCCACTGTTTACATCCAGCACAATGTAAAAACCGTTATTCTCATAACAATGTACCACAGATCTATCCCTTTCTTTTTTAGCTTAACGTATAATAAGCAGCGATGATTATCGCTGCTTAAGAAACATCATTATTTTACTTTTTCGCAACTTTGGTTGCCTACGGTACAGGATGTTTTACAAGCTGATTGGCAGGATGTCTGACATTCACCACAACCACCTTTTTTCATGGATTCCTTTAAATCCCTGGTGCTTAATGTTTTAATGTGTTTCATAACTTAGCCTCCTTCAATCTATAAAGTTTTAACTTTTATGCCATTTCGACAATTTACAAGGCACATTATAACATACTTTTTTATAGTTTGAAAGCCTTTCTTGAAACTTTTTACAGCAACTTGCTATTATGAGTTAGTTTTTCACCGGGTCACCTTAAGTTCCTCACAGAATGTATAATATGCCCATTCGGACACGCTCTCGCTCCGTGAAAGACATAGTGGACGTTAAGCTCGAAAGTACCTCGCTAAGCGCCGACGTTGTTCCAGGGTCTCTCATTGGACATATTATACATTCTGTTCTAAGTTACTTGCATAGGTGGAAAAAGCGACTATTTCCCAGCCTGACATAACCTGCACAACTAACTTAGCATGCCACCCAACATGCCACTGCCAACGCATATAAAAAAGGTGGTCAAAAAATTCCCAGTAAAATCACTAATTCCATGATTTAAAAACAGGGAAATAAGTGTTAATACAATAAAATATAAAGCTCCTAAAATCAGACCCCAAAAATATTTTTTTGTTCCAATTTTTTTTCCCGTTAAAAACCCGGTAAAAAAGGTAGATACTATGTAAATAATAATAATTCCAGCATTAATAACCGTTTCACTTAACCGAAACTTATATAAAAGTATCGACAATAATAATAATAATATGGTTGTCAAAATATAGGAAAAAGCGAGCATTTTCAGCAAAAATAATAAGTCAACCTTCTTTTTTATGGTCTGTTCCATAGAAATCTCCTTGTAATTTTTCTCATTTTATATTACTATCTATATTAATGTAAGCAAGAAAATAGACTTACAAATTATATTTTCAAAGGAGTGGTTATACTTTGGATACCTCGGGTGTCATACAATTTATAGTTTTATTAATTCTGATTTTATTATCTGCTTTTTTCTCTTCAGCAGAAAATTCCCTGACTACCGTAAACAGGGTAAGACTTAAGGTTTTAGTAGAAGAAGGCAAACGGTCTGCTATTATTCTTGAAAAAATTCTGGATAAACCGGCAAAAATGTTAAGTACAATTCTGATTGGTAATAACATTGTAAATATTTCCGCAACCTCCCTTGCTACTACTTTAACAATTCGTGTATTTGGCAATGGATGGGTAGGGTTAGCTACAGGTATTTTAACAATTGTGGTTTTGCTTTTTGGAGAAATTATTCCCAAAACCTGGGCACTGAACAATGCAGAGAAAATTGCATTAGCTTACAGCTATACGATTTATGGACTAATGTGGCTTTTGACCCCTGTTATTTATATTGTTGATAAACTTGTAAATGCTATTTTGTGGTTGCTTCATGTTGACCCAAACAAAAAATCTACTTACATGACAGAGAGCGAACTAAAAACCTATGTGGATGTAAGCCATGAAGATGGAGTTATTGAGTCCGAAGAACGTGAGATGATTTTAAACGTGTTTGATTTTGGTGATTCTTGTGCCAAGGACATTATGATTCCCCGTATCGATATGGCAACCGTAGATGTGGAGGCTTCCTACAGAGAACTTCAAAATAAGTTCAAAGAGACCATGTACTCTCGTATTCCTGTTTATGAAAAAGATAGCGATAACATTATTGGTATTGTTACCTTTAAAGATTTCTTTTTAACAGCCAAAAAAACTGACTTTTCCATTCGGGATATTTTAAGAGAAACCTACTATACATATGAATACAAAAAAACCAATGATCTTTTAATAGAAATGCGTGAAAGTGCCATTAATATTGCTATCGTATTAGATGAATATGGTGCTGCAGTTGGTCTTGTGACTTTAGAAGACTTATTAGAAGAAATTGTTGGCGAAATTCGTGATGAGTATGACGAAGAAGAAAAGGAATTAATTAAAGAATTAGAACCAAATGTTTATTTAGTAGAAGGTTCCATGAAATTAGACGATATTAATGATGCTATTTTAACAACTTTAGATTCTGACAATTATGATTCTATTGGCGGTATTCTGATTGAAACTTTAGACAGGCTTCCAAATCCCGGAGAAGAAATTACCCTTTCTGATGGGACAAAATTAGCTGCCACTGTAATAAATAAAAATCGCATTGAAAAAGTTACATTAACACTGAATAAATCAGATTCTTCTACTCCTTCCTGCACGGAAGTGAACAAATCAGCTTCTGCTGAATAACAAATATAAAATAAAGAATATTGAAAATAAAAAAGGAGCCTTAATAGCTCCTTTTTTATACATCTGGTATCATTCGACTTCCAATTTACTTTTTCTTTATCGTATTCAAACAACATCAGCTTTATTATTTATTAATCCTCATCTGCATCCAACAAACTGCTAATCTGCCATTTCATCTTATCTAACTGCTTTTGTAGTTGTTCATTTTTTTCTCTAAAGGCTGCAGCCACCTCCTGTAGCTGTTCATCATATAGATTTCGCATTTTATCAAGCTCTGCCTGATGACTCTCATTCAACTTGTCAATTTTCTCCTGCTCTTTTGCAGAAAACTCTTCTTTTAAGCTGTCATTTTTATCACGGAATGCTTTGGCAACTTCATCTAACTGTTCACTGTAGAGGTTTTTCATTTTTTCAAGCTCTGCTTCATGGCTTTCCTTCATGTTAACAGCATCATTTTCTTCCTTATATTGCTCAAACTCTTCTTTAATAGAGGCAGTTTTTTTACGAAATGCAGCTTGTACTTCTTCAAGCTGTTCATGATACAGGTTTTTCATTTTAATCATTTCCTGCTCATGTTCATCTTTTAATCTTTCGATTTCTTTTTCATATTCCATGGAAAGTTTTGCTTTTTCTTCGCCAAATTCTGTATACAACCTTGCAATTTCTCTTTTATGACCACCAAACAAGTTTCCAAAAAATCCCATACTTATCTCCTCTTTTCTAAATCACACTATGTAATACGATTCTTCTTTAGAAATACTTACAGATGTATTCTACCATTTTAGAAAAAAAAAGAAAAGGGCAATATTTACCCTTTTCTGTTTTTTCCTTACTTTATAACAAATTTTACTGTACATCCTTTATAGAGAAGCTGATTCTTCCCATTTTATCTTTTCCAAGACATACTACTTTAACTTCGTCTCCTAAAGTCAGAACATCCTCTACATGTTTAATTCTTTCTTTGGAAATCTTGGAAATATGAACCATTCCTTCTTTTCCCGGAGCAAACTCAATAAACGCACCAAATTCTTTAATGCTTACTACTTTACCTTTGAAAATCTGACCTTCTTCAAAGTCTGTTGTAATAATCTGAATCATTTCCAGCGCTCTATTCATAAGAGATGCATCTGTACCACAGATAGAAACTGCTCCATCATCTGTAATGTCGATCTTAACACCTGTACGTTCAATAATAGCGTTAATTGTTTTCCCTCTCTGACCTACAACATCACCAATTTTTTCCGGATCAATCTGAATCTGAATAATCTTTGGTGCAAATTCTCCAACTTCTTTTCTAGGTTCAGCAATAGCAGGAGTCATAACCTCATTTAAAATGTATTCTCTTGCTTCTTTTGTTCTCTTAATTGCTTCTTCTACGATTGGTCTTGTAAGTCCGTGAATCTTAATGTCCATCTGAATAGCTGTAATACCATCATGTGTACCAGCCACCTTAAAGTCCATATCTCCAAAAAAGTCTTCTAAGCCCTGAATATCAGTAAGAACAATGTAATCATCGTCTGTTTCACCTGTTACAAGACCACAGGAAATACCTGCAACCTGCTTTTTAATAGGAACACCTGCTGCCATAAGTGACATAGTAGATGCACAAATAGAAGCCTGTGAAGTAGATCCATTTGATTCAAATGTTTCTGAAACTGTACGGATTGCATATGGAAACTCTGCTTCAGTAGGAAGTACAGGAACTAAAGCTTTTTCTGCTAATGCGCCGTGACCGATTTCACGTCTTCCCGGACCTCTGCTTGGCTTTGTTTCACCAACTGAATAGGATGGGAAGTTATAATGATGCATATATCTTTTTGCTGTTTCATTTGCATCTAAACCATCAATTCTCTGCTGCTCAGAAAGTGGTGCTAATGTGGTAATGGTACAAATCTGAGTTTGTCCACGTGTAAACATTGCTGAACCATGAACTCTTGGAATTAAATCCACTTCCGCTGCCAATGGTCGAATCTGAGTAATCTGACGACCGTCCGGACGTTTTTGATCTTTTAAAATCATTTTACGAACAGTCTTTTTCTGATACTGATATAAAGCTTCACCTAAAATTGCAAGCCACTCTTCATTATCTGCAAATGCTTCTTCTAATTTGGCACTGATGTTTCTAATGTTTTCTTCACGAACCTGCTTTTCGTCTGTAAAGACTGCAACTTCCATTTCTTCCGGAGTTACGATTTCTTTCATGGCTGTAAACATTTCTTCCGGAATCGCACAGCTTGTGTAAGAGTGTTTTTCTTTTCCTACTTCTGCTACGATTTTGTTCATAAATTCAATAATTGTCTGGTTTACATCATGAGCCATGTAAATAGCTTCAATCATTTTATCTTCTTTAATTTCGTTAGCACCGGCTTCAATCATAATTACTTTTTCAGCTGTAGATGCTACTGTTAAATTTAAATCACCGTTTTTCCACTGTTCCTGACTTGGGTTTACGATAAATTGTCCATCTACCATACCAATCTGTGTAGTAGCACAAGGGCCATCAAATGGAATATCGGAAATACTTGTTACAAGTGCTGCACCAATCATAGCGGTAAGCTCCGGTCTGCACTCCGGATCAACAGACATAACCATGTTGTTTAATGTTACATCATTTCTGTAATCCTTTGGGAATAAAGGACGCATCGGTCTGTCAATTACACGACTTGTAAGAATTGCATTTTCAGATGCTTTTCCTTCTCTCTTATTAAATCCTCCTGGAATTTTACCAACTGCGTATAATTTTTCTTCATATTCTACGCTAAGAGGGAAGAAATCAATTCCATCTCTTGGCTTGTCTGATGCAGTTGCTGTAGATAATACAGTCGTATCACCATATTTGATTAAGGCTGCTCCGTTTGCCTGTGCACATACTCTTCCGATATCTACGGAAAGTGTACGTCCTGCTAATTCCATACTAAAATTTTTGTACATACTTCTTCTCCTTTTTGTTTTTCACTTTTTAGGAAGAAGCATGCTATTACACAGTTCCACAGCAAGTGTCTGGATGCCATGTGAACAGTAACTCCGAAACTACTGAAACACACATAATTTTTCTATCATATGTCTTTCAGTGGTCTCGGCTGTCTACTTCTTCCCTACCATTATTATAATAAAGGCGGATATCTCTATCCGCCTCATTTACATCATTGTACCGGACTGCATTTTCAATTGAACCTGTCAGTTATAACTCTACACAATAAAAAGCAATCTTTTTATATGCCGGAATTATTTTCTGATTCCAAGTCTTTCAATTAAAGAACGGTATCTTTCAATATCAGTTTTCTTTAAGTAGTCAAGTAAACCACGTCTCTTACCTACCATTTTAAGAAGGCCTCTTCTTGAATGATGATCTTTCTGGTTAACTTTTAAGTGCTCTGTTAACTCATTGATTCTTGCTGTTAATACTGCGATTTGTACTTCTGGTGAACCAGTATCGCCTGCTGTTCTTGCATACTCGTTAATAATTGCTGTTTTCTTTTCTTTAGAAATCATTTCTTTTCTCCTTTTCTTTTAACCGCCATCTGCTAAGAATGGGTTGGAGACTCCCGTTTCTGAGTCAGAGGCTAAATTCATACTTTGAAAGTATAACATATTTTGCTTATTGTGTAAACCACCAAATTATTTTTTTACTAAGTGTACCGTCTATATACACCGTCAAATGATAAAACAGAAGGCTTTTCACACACCTTCTCAGCGGGTGCTGTAGGTGCTTAAAAAACCTTCTGTTTTATTATTAGGCGTTCCTTGTCTATCTGTTCTTAGTCCTGTAGCAAACGAACAACTTTCACAGGAGTTCTATAATAAGCACTGGAAACACGAATTCCTGTCTTTGGACTACTTGCGTGGCAAACTTGTCCACCACCGATATAAATGGCTACGTGATTGATTCTTCCACCTTTTGCATAAAATACCAGATCCCCCGGCTTTGCCTCAGACATATTAATGGATGTACCCATATTTGCCTGTGCTCTTGAGGAATGTGGAAGGCTGATACCGTATTTTGCATAAACACTTAATACAAATCCGGAACAGTCCGCACCCTTTGTCAGACTGACACCACCCCATACATAAGGGTTACCAATAAACTGTTTTGCATATTCGCAAAGGTCAATTCGAACATCGGATACACCTTCACCATATAAAAACTCTGACATATTAAGAGCAGTTTTTAACTTTTCATCTACGGAAACATAGTCTGCCGATACATAAACCGGAGTACCATCATAAGAAACCTGTACCCAGCCCTCTGTTTCAGAAAGAACTTCCAATTCTTCTCCATATGCTACCATACCAACCACTGCTGCATCTGTAGAAGGCGCTTCTCTCAATTTCAATCCATCCGCCTTTACAGTTGCCAGATTTTTAATAACGCTGTTTGCCCTTTCTACGGCACTGCTTCCCATAAGCAGATAATCTGTGCTAACATATCCTTCCACACTACCGGATGTAATATGGACTTTATTGCCTTCAAATCCTAAAATCTCACAGGCAGTGTTGTTTCCCATTTTACCTACAATCTTACTATTATCATCTGCTGTGGCACGTACATTTAAATGATCCTCCACATTGGCAATACCAAGATTTGTATAACCAAAAGTACCGCCTGCTGCATCTTCTTCTGAGTCATCCTGTACATCCATATCTTCCGGTGCAATTTCAATAGAACCAACAAAATCGCTTGCTCCCGCAGAAGTAACAACCTCTACATCTGACTCTTCTGATACATTAATCTCCGGCAAGCCTTCAAATGGGCTTGTAAACTCTGCAGTACTATCTCCATTCTGATTGCCTTCCACTGTAGCAATTCCGTTGGATGTTGCTCCAATCGTAGGAAGAATACTTGCATTTACATTGGACTCAAAAACTAATGTAGCTGCTGTAACACATATTAATAAATTTCTAATTACTCTAAATTTCATGATTTGTCCTTTTACTAATAAACTTCTTTCTAGGTTTCTGTTACTTATTTCCTAACATTTATTACATAATTGTTACAAATGTTACAGCAATTATAACAATTTGCTACATATTTGTCAACTACCACATATTGTATAAAAAAAATTTAAAGTAACAACAATTCAACCCGCGCCATTACATAACTTAACAGCAAGCGTTAGGCTACTGTTTGAACATTGGCCTGCCACTTGCTGTCATATATCATAGAACTTATACCTCTTCCGGGTCTTCATTTAAAATACAAAAAGCGATATTGGTTGCATGATCAGAAACCCTCTCCAGACCGGAAATTACATCTGAAAACAGCATACCTGCTTCCGGTGTGCATTCTTGCCTGGTAAGTCTTTCTACATGAAGCTGCTGCAATTCTCTCTCCTTTTCATCTACTGCTTCTTCCAGCTGCAATATGTCATGAAGATGTTCCTCGCTATTTTTGTTAAACATTTCTACCGAGAACTGCACAATGGTATTAACCATATTTAGCATGTCCCCCATTTCCTTCTGGGCTTCCTTACTAAAAGTAACACCCATTTCCTGCCTTCTTTTTGCACAATCGGCCACGTTTTCCGCATGGTCTCCAATCCGTTCAATGTCATTTGCTACATGAAATAAGGCACCAATGCTTTTCAAATCTTCGATTGGAAGAGTACTCTGATTAATTTTCACTAAATAATCTGTAATAGATTTATTTAAGAAATTAATATTCTGTTCCACCTTATATACTTCTTCAATATCTTCCTCATCTAAAGTAATAAGTGCATTCATGGCACGATTTAAATTTTCACTGGCCAAAGATGCCATACGCTCTAATTCTTTAATAGCATCTACCACTGCTGTTGCAGGATTAAATAATGTTTTGTCTCCAATATATTTTAACTGGAAGTTTTCTCTGTAACCAACCTTTGCATCTTCACCCGGAATAATCTTATAGGTAAGTTTTACAATCCAGCTTGAGAACGGGAACAACATAATTACCTGACATATTTTAATCAGAGTATGTGCATTTGCAACACATCTGCCTAAATTATCCCCTGAAATAGAATATAAAAACTGCACAATATAATCAAGGCTTAATTTGAAAATAGCAAACATAATAGCAGAGCCGATTACATTAAACAAAAAGTGAATAAATGCAGCTCTTTTTGCATCTTTTTTTCCTGCTAAAGAAGCGATTAATGCTGAACCACAGGAACCAATATTACATCCTAAAATAATGAAAAGACAAATCTCCAAAGGTAATAACCCCTGCTGGCACATTAAAAGTACAATGCTGACTGTTACAGAAGAGCTTTGGATAATAGCCGTAATTACCGTTCCCGTTAAAAGTCCCATAAACGGACTGTTTAAATTGCTTAAGATTTCTACCACTGCCGGGTCATCTCTTAAACCACTCATAGCATTGCTCATACCACTTAATCCCATAAACAATACACCAAACCCAACAACAATTTCTGCAAATTTAACAATTTTTTGATTTTTACTGAATAAAACTAATAATACTCCTGTTAAAAGAAAAATAGGAGCATATTCTGATAAATTAAAAGAAACAAGCTGGGATGTTACAGTAGTACCAATATTAGCACCAAAGATAACCCCTGCCGCCTGATATAGATTCATAAGTCCTGAATTTACAAAACTGACTACCATAACCGTACAGGCTGATGAAGATTGTACAATAGCAGTAAATACAATACCTACTATCATTCCGGTAAACTTATTGTTTGTAAAAAACTCCAAAATACTTCTAAGCTTGGCACCGGCAGCTTTTTCAATTCCTTCACTCATAAGCTGCATACCATAAAGAAATAGCCCAAGTCCGCCTGCCATTGAAAGTAATACGGAAAAATCCATTATTTTACCCATCCTTTACAAAATTTTTACATACACTACATATTCTAAGTGAAATAAGACAAAGTTACAAGGGATTTTTCCAAATTCAATATAATTCGTCACTTTTTACCATTTTTTTCTAAAATATTCTTCCCCTTGGGCAATATTTTCTGCAATTGCTTTCTTAAGTTCCTCCAGATTGGAGAATTTCTGCTCCGGTCTTTTGAAATGATATAGATTTACTCTGATGGATTCTCCGTAAATCATTTTTGAAAAATCATATATATAGGTTTCCACACCTATAGGATTATCGTCTGAAACAGTGGGCTTTTTCCCAATATTAGTTACCCCTTTATAAGTAATCCCTGCAAATTCCACAGTGGAAAAATATACTCCCTTTGGTGGGAGAAGCTTGTCTTTATGGGGAATCAGGTTTACTGTAGGCATCCCAATTGTTCTTCCAATCTGATTGCCGGTTTTAACCAATCCTTCTATAAAGTACGGCTCACCCATAAGCGTACTTACAAGCTCCATATTCCCTTCTTTAATTATATCCCTTACGTAAGTGGAACTGATTACTTTATCCTCATAACAGATTTTTGGAATTATTTTCGTCGCAAAACCTTCTTCACCACTGATTTTTTCAAGAAGTGCTGCGTTTCCCATACCCTTATAACCAAAGGATAAATCTTCTCCTGCCACAACTACTTTTGCTGACATTTTTTTAAGAAGAATGTCTTTTACAAAATCCTCCGGCAATATTCCGGCTGCTTCCTTTCCGAAAGGATATTCCACTAAATAATCCACACCTATTTTTTCAAAAATCGTCCGCTTTTCTTCCTTTGTAGTAATTTCCTGTATTGGACTTCCCGAAAAAAAAGCTCCGGGTGAGGGAGTAAATGTAAAAACAGCAGCCTTTAATCCACTTTTCTTTGCCTGTACAATATTTTCAAGCAACTTACGGTGTCCTAAATGAACACCGTCAAATTTTCCAATTGCTACTGCTGTTTTTTCTTCTATATTAAATTGGGTAGTATCTTTGATTATCTTCATAATTTCTATCTCTACTCTTTTTCCAGAAACATTTTTACCGGTTCAAACCGGTTCTTTTCGTTTGAAAATCCGTAAATTCCATAAAACCTTCCGTCTTCATCATACACCTTTAACTGCAACTGCCCGCAAACTGACACAGGATTTCCTTCCGAATCGAAACTCTCAGCTATTTGCTCATTATAAAAAGCATTTCCGTTTTCAAGAAGCTTTTTCCATTGATTTTTTATCTTACAGGACGGATATTCTGAAAACACCTCATCTACCTTTACAATTTTTTCAAGAACCGTTCCTTCATCTCTGAAGTTTTCTATTTGTGACAGTGTAAAAGCATCCTGCACTTTAAACTGTCCAACGCGGCTTCGCTTCAGACTTTCCATGGCACCGCCACATCCCAGTTTTGTTCCGATATCATGACATAGAGTTCTAATGTAAGTACCTTTTGAACAGACAACCCGCATTCTCACAAGAGGCAGATTCATTTCTTCTATTTCGATTTCCGTAATTTCAATGGGTCTTGCTTTTCTTTCCACTTCAATGCCTGCTCTTGCCAGCTCATAAAGTTTTTTTCCATTGACCTTTAGGGCAGAATACATAGGTGGTATCTGCTCAGACTTTCCTACAAAAGATAAAATAGCTTCCCGAACCTGTTCCTCTGATACAGAAACATCAAACTGCCTTAATATAGTTCCTGTCATGTCCTGGGTATCTGTTTCATACCCCAGCAAAAGTTCTGCAATATATTCTTTGTTCTGATCTGTAAGCATATCGCACAGCTTTGTGGCATTTCCAAGACAAACAGGAAGCACTCCAACCGCATCCGGGTCCAGAGTGCCTGTGTGCCCTATTTTTTTCTGTTTTAAAATACCTCTTAGTTTGGCTACTACATCATGGGAGGTGTAACCTTTTTCCTTATATACATTGATAACCCCATTTATCATGGTGTTTTCTCCTTTTTTGTGAAATTGTAGGTTGTGAGTCTGTTCGGATATATTATCCGGTAAGTGACCTGTTATGCCGCACATTTCAATAAGCCTTTTTATAAAGAATTGTGTCAATCAATCCATGTTTGGAAATTGCTTTGCAATTTCCTTAGAAAGATTATTTAGCACATCATAGTAGGTACCGCACATGGTACAGCCGGCTGCTCTTACGTGACCGCCACCACCAAAGTAGGAAGCTACCTTAGCTACGTCTACCGCACCGCAGGAACGGAGACTGATTTTGTATTCCAAGGTGCCTATTTCGTACATAAAAATGGCACATTCTACCCCTTTTACGATACGCAACTGGTTTACAATTCCGTCAAAATCCTTAGAAGTGGCATTATAAAATTCCATAAGCTTTCTGTCTATCATGCTGGCAATGCATTTACCGTCCATGAATAGGATACTTTCTAATAATGCCCTTCCTAAAATCTGATTTTGAACATAGGTTTTTTCATAAAAGGTCTCATCAATCAATTTTGGGAAATCAAAGCCATATTCTAAAAGGTTTGCTGCAATGCGAAGTGTTTTTGGAGAAGTATTGGAATACTGAAATACTCCGCAATCATGAATGATACCAATATAAATGCTTTTGGCAATCTGTTCATCTAAATTTTCTTCTCCAATGACTTCATAAACCAGTTCTGCGCAGGAGCTGGCCGTAGGAACGATATAATTTACATCACAATCAATTCCTTCATTGCTAATATGATGATCAATATTAATGGTTTTCTTTGCCTTTTTTGCATATTCTTCTGCAAAGCCAATCCGGTCCATAACGCTGTCTAAAATAATAAAAACGTCAAACTCTGTCTGCTTGTCATAACTTCCGGTCATAAGCTCATAAGCCGGCACATCAGAAAATACCCCGGAAGGTTCTTCCAGAAGCACTTCTATTTCGGTGTTTTTTAAGGACTTTTTCAAAAACTGATATAAGGCACTGACACTTCCAACGCAATCTCCGTCCGGACGGACATGACCACTAATTCCAATTGTTTTTGCATCCTTACACTCATTTAAAATATTAATCATGCTTTCACTTCCCTTTCCCCTGTTTCTACCAAACTGGTAAAAGCTTTGGGATTACGACTCTTTCTTTGTTACATCATCAATCATCTTTGACATGGAAACACCGTATGCAATGGACTGATCCATAATAAATGTAATTTCCGGTGTGTTTCTTAAATTAATTGTCTTTGCAATTTTGTTTTTAATAAAACCTTCTGCGCTTTTTAAGCCTGCAAGTGTATTTTTCTGGGCTTCTTCGTCACCAAGTACGGAAATCCATGCTTTACAGGTTTTTAAATCCGGCGAAACTTCTACTGCTACTACAGAAGTCAGTAGGCTGATACGAGGGTCCTTAATTTCGCCTCGTATCACGTCTGCCAATACTTTTTGAACTTCTCCGTTTACACGGGTATTTTTTAAACTATTTTTTCTCATATTACCTCCTAGCGGGGTACCTCTACCATAATGTAAGCCTCTACAATATCAAGCTCCTGCATACTGTCAAAGCCTTCAAATACAAGACCACATTCAAAGCCGGCTTTTACTTCTTTTACGTCATCTTTAAATCTCTTTAAGGATGCTAACTGGCCTTCGAAAATCTGCTCTCCTTCTCTGGAAATACGAACCTTACAATTTCTTTCAAATCGTCCGTCTAATACATAAGAACCTGCAATGTTACCTACGGCACTTGCTTTGAAAATCTGACGTACTTCTGCATGGCCGATTACCTGTTCTTCGAAGACTGGGTCTAACATACCCTTCATAGCTGCTTCTACATCTTCAATGGCCTGATAAATTACCTTATAAAGACGTACATCTACCCCTTCGCGTTCAGCAGTTGCCTTGGCAGTTGCATCCACTCTTACGTTAAAGCCGATAATAATCGCGTTGGAGGTGCTTGCCAACATAACATCAGATTCATTAATAGCACCAACACCACCATGGATACATTTTACTACTACTTCTTCATTAGAAAGCTTTGTAAGACTTTGTTTTACAGCTTCCACACTACCTTGAACATCTGCTTTGATAATTAAATTCAATTCTTTCAAATTACCTGTCTGAATCTGGGTAAATAAATCATCCAGAGACATTTTGGATTTTGTTTCTTCCAGTTTCTTTTCTTTATTCTGTGCAACAAAGGTTTCTGCAAAGCTCTTTGCTGTTTTGTCATTTTCATGAGCAATAAAGATTTCTCCTGCTCCAGGCACATCGGATAAACCTAAGATTTCTACCGGAGTAGATGGACCTGCTTCTTTTACCCTTCTACCTTTATCATCAATCATGGCTCTGATCTTACCATGGCTGGCACCGGCTGATACAAAATCTCCTACCTTTAGTGTACCCTTTTGTACTAAAATTGTTGCAACAGGACCTCTTCCTTTATCAAGCTCTGCTTCAATAACCAGACCTCTTGCACGACGTTTTGGATTTGCTTTTAATTCTAAAATATCTGCTGTTAATAAAATCATTTCAAGAAGCTGTTCAATACCTTCTCCTGATTTTGCGGAAACCGGTGCAAATACAGTGGAACCGCCCCAATCTTCCGGAATCAGCTCATACTCTGCTAACTCCTGTTTTACTCTGTCAATATTGGCATTTGGTTTGTCAATTTTATTTACTGCAACGATAATTTCAATACCGGCTGCCTTTGCATGGCTGATGGCTTCTACAGTCTGCGGCATAACTCCATCATCAGCTGCTACTACTAAAATTGCAATATCGGTTGCATTTGCACCACGCATACGCATGGAAGTAAATGCTTCGTGTCCAGGTGTATCTAAAAATGTGATTTTCTGGTCATTGATTGAAACTGTGTAAGCACCGATGTGCTGTGTAATACCACCTGCTTCTCTGTCTGTTACATTTGTTTTACGGATAGCATCCAGCAAAGAAGTTTTACCATGGTCAACATGCCCCATAACACAAATAACCGGTGGACGTACTTCCATTGTTTCTTCTGCTTCTTCTTCCTCTTTTAACAGTTCTTCGATAACATCGACTTTTACTTCTTTTTCGCAGATGATTTCATATTCAATTGCAATTTCTTCTGCTGTTTCATAATCAATTTCCTGATTTACAGTAACAATCTGTCCCTGAAGGAAAAGTTTCTTTACAATTGCAGAAGGTTGAATTTTCATTTTATCTGCCAGTTCCTTAATTGTAAGGCTTTCCGGGAGAGTGATTACCTTAATCTGTTCTTCCACCTTTTCTTCCACTTTCTTCTCGGGTTTAATAAATTTTCCGGGTCTGTTTTTACCCTTGATATTAGTATTATCCTCTTCGTAAATTAAATCTTTTTTGCTGCGTTTGTCACGTTCCTGACCTTGTCTTCTCTTTTCTTCGTCTCTATGCTTTTCAGGCTCCGCCATTGGCGCGTCAAGGAACGGCTTTGAAGGTTGAGATTTTTTAAAGTTACCTTTCTCCCCTCCATTTGGTCTGTTACCTCTTTCATTATTGTTATAAGGCTTATTGCCACCTCTATTAGGTGCACCATCCCGGCGATTATCATTATTTTTCTGATAGCCCTGATTATTGTTTCTTTCATTGTTTCCATTGTTACGTCCCATTCCCTGTGACTGGCGGTTTCCATCCTGACGATTTCCATCATGACGATAATTGTTAGAAGTCTGTTCCGGTCTTTGATTTTCACTTTTTGGTACAGGTTTTCTATTTTCGTTTCCGTTTACAGGCGGTTCACTTCTCTCAATAACTACCGGCTTTACAACAGGCTTTGGAACCTGCGGTCTGAAAGGATTTGGCTCCTTTTGGGCAGGTTTTGCAGGATGACTTCCTTTTGGTTTCTGATTATTTCCCATTGGTCTTTGTCCCGGCATTTTACTGTTATGAGGATTGCTGACAAAAATAATGCTCTTTTTCTTCTTTGGTGCTTCTGTCTTTGGCTCCTCTTTGCCTTCTGCTTTTGTTTCTGCTTTCGTTTCTGCTTTCGTTTCTATCTTTGTTTCCGGCTTTGCTTCTGTCTTTCTTTCTTCCATTTTTACTTCCTCTTTTGGCTGTTCTTTTTTTGCAGCAAAAGCTTTTTTTACCATTTCTACCGCATCGTCATCAATTGTATTCATATGACTTTTGGCTTCAATTCCTTTTTCTGCTAAAAATGCAAGAATATCTTTGTTACTTTCATCTATTTCTTTTGCCAGCTCATAAATTTTCATTTTGGCCATTTTACTACCTCCGATTCTCTCTATATTGTTTGAAGATGCTTCTTGATGGCATTTGCCAGCCCTTCATCGGTTACTGCCAGGGAAGCTCTCATTTCTTTTCCAATACTATGTCCCAATTCTTCCTTTGTTCCAAATACGTAATAAGGAACGTGATAAAAATCACACATATTTAGAAACATCTTTTTGGTATTGTCCGAGGCATCCTCTGCCACGATTACCATAAATGCTTTATAGGATTTTACTGTTTTTTCCGTCATGAACTCACCGCTTACCAGATTGCGTCCACGGTTAGCAATGCCTAACAATGACAATATTTTATTCTTCAAAGCCTTCTTCAAACTCCTTTTGCAGATTATCGTATACCTCAGTTGGAATACTCATTTTGAAAGAGCGTTCTAAACCTTTGCTTTTTGTTGCCTTTAACAAACAATCCCTGGAATTACAAAGATATGCGCCTCTTCCATTTTTTTTACCAGTTTTATCTAAAACAATTTCGCCTTCTGCGGTTTTCAGTACTCGAATCATCTCTTTTTTGCTTTTCATTTCACCGCATCCAACGCACTGCCTTAATGGAATTTTTTTACTCATTCTTATTCCTCATCAGCTACAGGGGCTTCTGAATAGTCATCTGAGTATTCCTCTTCGTATCCGCCTTCTTCATACTCATCATATTCATCATCCATATAATCTTCGTAACGGAAGCCTTCTGCATCCTTTGCCTGTGTTTCGCTCTTAATATCAATCTTGTAGCCTGTTAATCTGGCTGCAAGTCTTGCATTCTGTCCTTCTTTACCGATAGCAAGGGATAACTGATAATCCGGCACAACAACCTTAGCTGTTTTTTCATCAGGATCTGCAAATACCGCAACGATTTTAGCTGGTGATAATGCGTTCTGAATTAAGTTACCAGGATTTTCATCCCAGTTAATAATATCAATTTTTTCTCCACGAAGTTCCTCTACAATAGAGTTTACTCTTGCACCGTTTAAACCAACACATGCTCCAACAGGATCTACATTTGGGTCCTTTGACCAGACAGCCATTTTGGTACGGCTTCCTGCTTCTCTGGCAATGCTCATAATTTCTACAGTGCCATCAGCAATTTCTGCTACTTCTGATTCAAATAAACGTTTTACTAATTCCGGGTGAGTACGGCTTACTAAAATACGTGGTCCTTTTGGTGTACTCTTTACTTCTAAGATATATACTTTAATTCTTTCGGTAGGTTTAAAATATTCGCCTTTTACCTGCTCGCTTTCATTTAAGATGGCATCTGCTTTTCCTAAATTGATACTGATATTTCTTCCAACATAGCGCTGTACAATACCTGTTACTACATCTTTTTCTTTTTCAAAATACTGATTGTAAATAACGCTTCTTTCTTCTTCTCTGATTTTTTGTAAAATCACATTTTTCGCGTTCTGAGTTGCAATACGTCCAAACTCTTTAGAGCGAACCTCTACTTTAATAATTTCTCCAAGCTCCGGATTTTTCTTGTAATTTTTAGCATCTTCTAAAGAAATTTCCAGGCAGTCATCTTCTACTTCTTCTACTACAGTTTTTTCTGCTACTACTGAAAAATCACATGTTTCCCGGTTTACAGAAACTGTAATGTTATCAGCTTTTCCAAAGTGGTTTTTGCAGGCTGTTAAAAGGGAATTTTCAATGGCCTCAAAAAGAGTTTCTTTGCTAATCTCCTTTTCCTTTTCCAGAATATTAAGTGCTTCCATCAGTTCTTTGTTCATTTTCTTTTCTTATCCTCCTATATGTGATTGTTCTGATTTTATTCTACGAAGTAGTTAGCAGTTGCTAACTGTTATTTTAAAATTCTACATATGGACGAATCAGGGCGATTTCGGTTTTGTTAAATACCCTTTCTTCTCCATCTTCTAATATAGTAACAGTGTCTTTGTCAAACCCGGTCAGGGTACCTACAAATTCTTTTCTCTTATCAATCATTTTAAAGGTACGGATTTCTACTTCTTTTTCTAAGTTTCTTTTAAAATCCTTTTCCTTTTTGATGGGACGTAACAATCCCGGACTGCTTACTTCTAATATATAAGCATCGCTAATGTAATCCTCCTTGTCCAGCAAATCAGATAATGCTCTGCTTACCAGTTCGCAGTCATCAATGGTAATTCCTCCCGGTTTATCAATGTATGCCCGAAGATACCAGTTGCTGCCTTCTTTTACATACTCTACATCTACCAGTTCAAATCCATGGGCATCTGTAATAGGAAGTAACAGCTCTTCTGTTTTTGCTTCATAGCTTTCTTTTTTTGACATCGACCTTTCTCCTTTCCCACAAAATGCTTTTAACGTATAGAAAAGTTCGGAGAAATTTCCTATACCATATAAAAAGAGTGGACGTAGGTCCACTCTTTATGCAAGCATATTAAGTTCTACTTTAGGATAACACCTGAATTTAAAAAATGCAAGGGGGATTTTAGAAATTTACACACTTTTTTCCATATAAATAGTTACTGTTCACTGGTATCATCAGTCAATTGGTTTTTCTCCTATTGAAAGTACAAGTTAATATCCACATTTCCTTCAATGCCCGGTACACTGCCCTTTTCGGTATACTGCCACATTCTGTACTGATATGGATAAATTGGTTTATCCTGATAGTCTGCATACCAAAATTCATAATCTGTAAGCTTTTCTAATTTTAATACGGTAGTAAGTCTTTTTGCATTGGCATAAATCATTGGTGTATAACCTGACTGTCTAATTCTTTCACAGAATGCAACAGTAATATCAGTAAGCTCCATAGGTGTTAAATCATCGGTTCTGGCATCATCATAGGTTATAGGTTCTGTATCAAAAACAATGGGCATGGAAAGCTCATAGCCTTCTAATGCTTTTAATACAAACTCTGCCTCCTCTACCGCTTCTTCGGTTGTGATAGCTGCAGAAAAGAAATAAACTCCCGTTTTTAATCCTGCTGCCTGGGCATTTCTTAAATTCTCATAAAAACGTTCATCTATAACTAATTCCCCTGAGCCGTAGCCTCTTAGTCCAATACGAATTATAACAAATTCCATGCCGCTATTTTTTACAGCCTGCCAGTCAATATTTCCCTGGAATTTGGATACGTCGATTCCTCTGATTGCACTGATTCCGGCGTTGTCTCTATATGCCTTATAACCATTTTCTTCTGTTAGGAAATTAAAATCATACTGGTTTCTTGACACATCCTGCAAGGTTTCTACCCGAAGATAGCCCTCTGCAATATCATATACAATTTCTGTCTGCTTTTGCTGCTCTAATAGCACATTGGCATCTTCTTTGGAAATCAGCTCATCTTCTTTTAAAAAGCTTTGTAACAGTACCGGCTCTTTTTCTTCTGTATCTGACTCTTCTGTTTCTGCCTTTGCTTTATCAGCTTCTGCTGTTTCTGCCACTGTTTTTACTGCCAAGTCTGCCCGGTTAATGATATAGGTACGGACACCGGTTACAATTCCAAGTGCAAAAATACAGACTCCTAAAAAGATTCCAACGGTCTTTTTTATTTTTTCCTGTTTCTTTTGCACGTAAAGGCTGACACCAATTACGAACGCAATAACTACTGCAGTTGCCAAAAGTGCTGAAACGGTTTTATTATAGTTAGCATTGGCTTCCTTACTATTTTTAATAAAGGACTCTGTCAACGAAAGATTTTCCGTCTCTTCCTCTGCTTCTTCGTCGGTCACTTGCTGCTCTTCTTTTGTTTCCTGATTTTCTACAACTGCTTCTCCAAATCGAAGTTTATTTGTTTCGCTTCCTACTGTGTGACCGTTATAGATTTTAGCTATAAGATTATCTCCCTGGGTAATTTCATCAATATGAATTATCATACCGCTTTCATTTCCCGTCCAGGGGAATAGCTCCGTATAAGTTTCCCCGCCATCTAAGCTGTAGGAATAATAAGTGAGTTCACTTTCCTCTTCTCTTGCTGTCAAAAGAAAATCCGCACCGGTTTTATATTCTTCATCCAGTACATATTCTCCTTCGTCAATTAAATAAATTCCGGCATTAACCGGTCCGGTGTAATCACTGCCAACAGGCTCCTCCGGTATATAGTAGCCATTTTTTACATAAGAGCTGTAGTCCACTCCCAGTTCTGTAGAGGCAAGACCGTAATATTTTGCCACTGCTCTTGCATCTAACTGTCCAAACTTTTGTAAATCTGCCTTTGATTCTATATAAGGAGTGTCTGTTTTATAATCTGCATAGCAGTGTTCCACCAAAAGAGCATTCATCCCTAAAGCCTGTGACTCTCTGATAATCCCATAATAATCATTGCCATCATCATTAAGCCTTGTTTTTACACCTCTGGTATGAAGTCCGATTCCTTCAAATTCTTCTAAAAAGATATCTCCCAGAGAACGCATTTGTCTGTAGGCAAGTCCTTTGGAAGGCACCCATACTTCTGAGCCAAACTGGGTATGCTCCTCTGACATATTAAAATGGAGACTGATAAGAACATCAGCCCCCATTTCTTTTCCATATTTGGCACGTTCCTTTAGTGACATGTCTCTTGCATCTTCATTTGTCAGATAAACTGTCACATTATCATATTTTTCTAATTCTTCCTTCATGGCATTAGCCACGATCAAATTCATTTCTTTTTCTACATGTCCGTTATAATTAAGACCCAGATTCTCTCCACCATGACCCGGGTCTAAAACGATTGTAAGTCCATCCGGCATAATTTATCCTGCTCTTTCTATATATTTATATTTTCCACTACTGCCCACGACCTTAACAGTAACTATTTTTCCTTAGTTTCCTTTTCAGGCGAAGCTCCATTTTTATTTGGGTCCGTTTTCATGCCATCAATGATTTTCTCTATCATCAGCTTCTTTACATATACATCAAAACTTAACATGCAAACAAATGCAAACTGCTGTAAAAACTCTTTACTTTCCTCTGGGGCGTCAGAAAAAGTAGTGGCTGCCTTTTCGTATTTTTCTGTTACATCCTTCTTCATCCGTTCCACTTCTTCTTTTTCCAGACTAAACACTTCTTCGTAAATATCCGTTAATGTAATTCCCTGGTCTGCCTGAAAAAATTGTCCTGTTAAAGGCCCAAGGAGCTTCTGAATGTCTCCAATGGACAAAATGCCTTTAAAATAATATATAAAAATAAGTAAGAGCATATGCTCTTTTGTATATTTCTTTTTTACCGGTGGGGGAAGCAATTTATTTTTTGCGTAATTGTTAATCATGGTCTTAGTTAAAATCTTGTCTTCCTCCGGGTGTCTGGCAGTATCTTTCATTCTTTTGTCCATAAAGGTAGTGACCTGATCCATATACAAGTCAATGTTTGGAATATCTTCACTTTTTACGTAATCAATGCGATCAAGACTCTCCAGTATGGATTTTAGTAAATCTTCTGTTGAAATTGTCATAATTTTCTCCGTTCTGTCACTTCCTGCTGTGACACAAATAGTAGCATCTCTGTACTAGATTATAAGGTATTTAAAACTATTTGTAAACTGGGGAAAATTAGCAAGGTATCTATCTGTTTTCTAGCTTAAATCATGCTATTAGACAGCCTAACAGCTTGTATCTAACTGCTTGTGCGAATTATAAACTGTTAAATACCTTGCTCATCACCCTCAATTAACACATTCTTTCCTTCAAAGGCAAAACCATACTTATAAATTCTATCCTGTGGTACTCCCTTTGCCAACAGAGCTGTATCGTAGTGTTTTTCTTCTATTTGAGAAAGTGCTGACTTTACGGTATCTTCCAGTGTTTTCTCCTTGCGTGGGTTAAACACTTTAAACTCCATAATCACTGCCGGATTTTTCTCTGGATTTTTGGGTTCTAACATGATGTCATATCTGCCAAACCCGCTTTCCCTGTTTGATGTGATGACATACTCCGTCTGTAAATCCACCATTAATCCTAACACAAATCCATGGTAGAACCGCTCCGGCTGAGTCTTTTGAGATACTCTTTTTCCCGAATCAAAACTACTAAATATTTCACAGGCAATCTGGTTCATATAATCATTCATGGCATCTAAATCCCCCAGTATCATTGCCTTAATAAAATCATTATAATCGTCCTTCACAAAGTTAAACCAGCCTCTTACCATACCTTCAAACATCCGCTTTACTTCAAGGTTTGTAAGTGCCAGTTCATACATCTGCTGTTGTCCTTCTTCTAATTCATTGAGACGGTCATAGGATATTACTTTTAAATAACCACTGGCAAGTAACAGACTCCAGATAGCCGATTCATTATCGTCAAGCTGGTTGTACACGATCTGTTCATCAACGGGACAGCGCAAATGTCTGCCACTCATAAGAAGCTCAAAGGACAGCTTAATACTGCGTCCCCCTTCTCTAATAAGCTTTCCTACCAAACTGTTTGAGCTGGTATTCGCCCAATAAGTGGAATATTCACCCTTGGCAAGAAAATTCAAAATGGACCATGGATTATAAATATCCTTGTGCGCTCCAAAAATGAAACCATCATACCAGCGTTTTACTTGTTCCATTTCTTTTCCAAATCCATACTCCTCCAAGGCTGTAAATACTTCTTTTTCCGTAAAACCAAAGGCTGTGGCGTATTCATTTGTGGTGGTGGTTACTACCTTTAGATTATTCAAATCGGAAAAAATAGATTCCTTACTGACTCGGGTAATTCCGGTCATGATGCCTCTTTCTATATTCGGATTGGTTTTGAAAGTAGCATTAAAAAGACTTCTGGTAAAGGCTACCAGCTCATTCCAATACCCATTCACATAGGCTTCCTGCATTGGAGTATCGTATTCATCCAACAAAATAATCACCTTTTCGCCGTAGTAACGACAAAGATATTCCGATAACCGATTCAAGGCAATTGTTGCATCTGCATCGTCCATTTCTACAGTAACACGTCTAAAATAATCCTGTTCTGTTTCGTATAATATATCTCCATCCAACAGGAACGAGTATTTTGCATATAAATCAGTTAACTGTTGGCATATTTTTTTACGTACTGTCTTGTAGTCCGTTTCCTTCACCCTTGCAAAAGAAAGACTAATTACCGGATACGTTCCCTGCAGCTTTCGATATTTCTCATTCTCCCAGATGGAGAGTCCTTCAAATAAATCACTTCTGCCTGCATAATCCACAGAGAAGTATTCCTCTATCATACTCATATTTAATGTCTTCCCAAAACGTCTTGGACGGGTAATCAGTGTAACACTGTCTCCGCTTTCCCACCATTCCTTAATGAAGTCTGTTTTATCAATATAGAACAAGTTCTTTTCCCGTAACTGTGCAAAATCCTGTATTCCGATTGCCACATTATTTGCCATATCTGCTCACACCCTCGTCTTTCATAAAAGAATTTCCCTAACCTGTTAAACACCTTGCCTGACAAGTTTTCTACATATAAAAGTTAATCTGTTTTTATTATAGAGATACAGTGAGGGATACGCAAGAAAAAAATAGAGGCAGTTTTTTCAAAAATGCGGTAAACAGAATGCCCCATCCCCGCTTTAGTAATCTCTTGGCACCTTATAATACTGGCTTGGTTTTGATTTTTATGGTTGCTTTTTTTGCAGGTGTGACATTTATCATTTTTTTATAAATATCCTATTGCAAAAACATATATTATTATGCTACTATTATGAAAAGCATTTATATTCTAATTCCCAAATAAATCAACCATATCAAGTTTGCAACTTTCGCAAATCAAAGAACATCAATGCTTTTATTTTCCCAGAAATACAGGTAAATAGAGGCAGTGAGGTTTTGAAAGATATTTTGAAAGATACTTTTTAATGTTAAAAATCTCCTGCCAAAAGGAGGTATTACATGAGAAAACATACACTAAAAAACAGTGCAAAGAAAACACACAAAAGGAAAAAAATGTCCTCTACAATCCGGAATTACAAGGACACTATCTTTCGGATGATATTTAAAGATAAAAGGGAATTGCTGATACTATACAATGCAGTAAATGGCACCCATTACACTAATCCGGATGATTTAGAAATCACTACTTTGGAAAATGCCATTTATAT
>JAFSDJ010000012.1 GCA_017436305.1 Lachnospiraceae bacterium | reverse complement strand
TGTATTATCTTACTGTAATTACCTCTCGTTCGTGTACTATGAATACTATGTGTACATTACACGAGTTTTGTATGAACACTAACGGGAAAATGACTCCATTCGTGTACTATGAGTACTATGATTTAGATACACGAGTTTTCTGAATGTCTATAAACAGACAGATGTTTGTCTGTTATATAAATGCCTGAAACACTTGATTTTACAAGCCTTTTTGCTAATTTAGTATTTTTAAAAACCCTCATTAAAACCTTATAATAATAAATAATTCTCTATATTTTTTATTCTGTTATTATAAAATCTTTTATCTGCCACAAATAATAATGCTTCTAAAGAACAGAATATGGAATACACCATATATTGGAGACTGTAATCACTTTCTAAAAAATATATTTTTTAGCCTTTTACTAAGTTTAATTTTCTTTTTACCTGTGGGGATGGTTTTTTATCACTTTCAACCACCCCTTTTCCCTTTTTGAAGCAGTTTTTTAATAATCTGCTTTCACCAATTTGAAAATGTAATTCGCATCAGTATGCAGTTCATTCCGTATAGTATCACTACCCTTAGTTTTATACATCTGTTTCAGCTTACTCTTTATCTGTCGCACTGTTGGAAACTTTACACTAAGAGGGAAGGACTTTTTATAAAAGCTTATTATTTCCTCTGCCAGCATATCTGTTACTTTATAACTGCTTTTTCCCCCTTGTTCTAAATAACAAAAAATTGCTGCTTGTATTTTTTCCCTCAGGTTCTTATTCAGAAAAGTAATCTTCTCTATTTCTACTTTTTCTGCTGTGTTTCTTGCTTCATCTTGGATTTTTTTTAGTGACTGGTTATTAATAATCATTTTATGGGTATTAGCATATTGGGTAATTTTGCTTTTTGTCTTACTGAAAGTCAATACCTGTAATGCCACTGTACCTGACACACCAGACTTATCCAACTCTTGCAGTAATTCTATCAGATGCTGTTGCTTCTTTATTTCCCGAATCTCATTTCTCTTAATTCCTATGGTGGTATAACAATTCACTTCTCCCACCAAAGCCTTCCAAAATTCATCATCAAAAACAATCATATGCCTTAAATGCTCTATATCTTCCCAAATGTTCTTCACATTGTAAGCAGTATGTACTCCCTTTTCATTGTTCTCATTTCGAAGAATCACACTGGTATTCATTCTTGCTTTTAATTCTTTCTGCAACATCTCATGATTATAATAGTATTGTCTCTGAAACTGATTATAAGACACCATATATAAGATTCTTTTATCCACCAATATCTTTCCATTCACATAAGAAAGACAATCTTTCAGTTCTCCTTTATCGTCAATAGCACCTTTTGCCATCTTTTCTATAAGTATCTCATCTTTATTTTCTAAATCATCCATTTTATTATCACTAAGATTCTCATTTAGCTTTTTTCTTTCTCTATGAACCTGTAACGCATCCACATAACCTTGAAGTGATTCCTTGAATCTCTCAATATTTCTGTGATTTGCTTTTAGAATATTAATAAATGGTCTGAATCCAATTTCTTCAAACATTAAGGGCATGGCATCCTCTTTTGAATATCTGCTTACATCAGTTCCGCCGATAGAAGCAACCTGAAGTGTTCTGTAAATAATATTTCTGCCAATACTAATCCTGATTTTATAATCTCCATCTGCCACTGTATCCATTTTGGCTACATCATTGATATAGAAGTTCCCCATTTTCAAAACTAAATCACTGAATCTGCATACTACATTTCCTGTATTTGTAATCAGTTCTGCCCTCAGTTCCCTTTCTTTTGGTCTGTTTAATACTACTCGTGCACATTTCACATGATTCTTTGCAGTTCTTCTTACTCTGTTCAGAAATTGCTCAATATCATCTGTTGAAATCTTACAATCTGTAAACACTGCTGTGGGAATAATATTTTCGGGGTAATCTGTAATATTAACTCCTGCTTCCAATACACTGGTAGCCAACATTCCATCAATTCCAGTATTGTCAATTTTGGAATTGTCTACAATGTCTTTGTAATAACTTGTATTTTTATCATCCCTGGTTATTCGAGCCATTTTCTGTGACATATCCTTAATCAATCTGTCTATTTCAGGTTTATTATTTAAACGGATAAAAGGAAACTCATTCTGAAAATCCAAGTTTTTAATGTACTCTGCTGCATCATCCACAACCACTATTTCTACTTTATCTATAACAGGGGTTCTATTTGTACTTTGAAACTGAATAATTTCATCAGCCCTAAATAAACTCATTGGAGAAGGAGTGGCAGAAACAAGCAGGGTACTTTCAAAATAATTCTTTTCTATATACTGTATCAATGATTTAATTGCCTGTTCTCTGAACAAATGTTGACTAACCAATAAATGGCATTCATCCAAAATCAGATGAATTTTAACCTGTTGCTTTAATGTTCTTTGTGCCATAATATAGTTTTCTATCTCAAACATCTTCTCATAAGTGGAGGCTATAATCTGACTTTTAGCATCAAAATTATCTCCACCAACCATCTTATAAACATCTTTTTGATTTCCTACTTGTAAGGCTAGAGTTCTTGTAGGAAGGGCAATTATCACTTTACAATTCTTATCCTGTGATGTTAGTATTCTTGCTCTTTCTATCAGACTATAACTTTTCCCTGCTCCTGTAGGTGCAATTACAAGTTTAATGCCTTTACTTTTGATTGCCTCATCCAATACTTTTTCATTATCCTTATTATCTAATAAGTACTGTTTATATTTACATTTTTTAATTTTCTTACACTCATGGCCATCCCTATAAAACATATCTCTGACTATATGTGATTCCTGCATTATCTTCTGCACGTTAACTCCCATAACAATAAACTCCTTTCCATCTTTATAACAGACTAAATAACTGCACAGCAATTATTTTTTCCATTATCTTTTCCTTCTGATTTTTTTTACATTAAAAGAAGACACTACATATAGAAGCTTTAAGAAAGAAATTTACAGCAATAAGACATAAGGACTGTAATCAGAGTCTCTGATATTCCCTTTGTATACTGATAAAATATTCTTTTTTAAAATAACGTCATAATCATAGTTCCTTTGTTAAAGTCAAAGGGTAGTGAATTATAACTCTTCCTCTGTAATGTCTCCTATTATAAGACCGCTTATATGTGAAAGCTTAATCAACTTTTTATAAATTTATTATATCACTTACTTTACCTTTAGTCAATATATTTTTGTAACTTTTTTATAATTATTAATACCTTTTACTTATTATCTTTTGTGTAATAAGCACAAAAATTTAATTATATATATAAAAAAAATCAAAATTTTATAACAAGACAAGCACCAATTTTAACAGACATGTAGTTGTCTGTTTCCAAATGTCCAATTTTGCTTGAAAAATAAAGGGATTTTAGCATTTTCTAATAAAAAAAGGGTATATTTCATATGTTATAAGGAATAACCATACCTATAAAAAAAGAATTGCTTTCTAAGAAAAGAATTGCTTTCTAAGAAAAGCAAATAAGTTATAACTTATTTTGGAGATTATGATTGTCTGCCAAAAAATTATTATGCACATAGTTAGGCAGTCATTTTCTTTTAGCAAGTGACTACAACCTTATTATTCTGTTCCATATCCTTTTCCTTTTTTAGAAGCATTTCTTTTTTATAATACTGACTTAACCAATTCTAAAAGTTCTGGTTCTGCTATCTTTTCCAGATATGGGAGGCTTGCTATCAGATTGCGTTTTCTCATATTAGTAAGTACCCTTATCTTTTTCCAATTGAGTACTTCTCCTTCTTTTTGTATTTTATGTACAGCCCACACAATTTCTTTTGCCCAATACTGCTCCTGGGATTCCTGATATTTTAATACTTCTCCTTTGCATTGTGGTAACAATTTTAATCTTTTATCTGGAAGTTCTAATAATCTGCATACTGCATATTCTGTTACTTTATGCGGTCTTTCATCCTTTGTTCCTTGTAACTGTTTAATTGCCTCCTTTACTAATGGTAATGTTTCTTTATCTATCTGCTCCCAATTCTTTGGCTTTACTCCACACTTCACTGTATAATTCTTTTTTGCTCTTACATTTTGCTTTCCCACCAGTCTTACAGTTCTTGATGATACCCCTAACTCCCTTGCAATTTTATTATAACCAATCCCTTTGTTATGCATCCGTTTTACTTTTTCATCAAATGTCTGTTCCTGAGTCTTTTCAAACAAACTCATACTCACTATATCCTCAACTGAAATTTTCAAAAACATAGCCAGCTGACACACCTCAAATGTATTGATTCTGTAACTTGTGAGCACTTTTTGTATCTGCCACAGTTCTGTTAATCCCTGTTCTGATAAATCTTTATAATATGTGATAAAATCATCTGTAAACAACTTTATATTTCTCTGTTTCCCTCTGACTGAAACATACTTTGTTCCTGACATTCTTGAATAAAGAAATTTTCCAATTTCAACCCCATTTTCCATATCCACATCTGACATAAAAACATTATCAATATACTCTGCAAGCTGCTGTTCTATTCTATTGCCATATACAATATTATTCTGTTCCTTTATCTCCTGTTCTGCTGATACTAAATCCGGACATACTTTTCCACAAATAAGCACAGAACTATTTATCAGCCTACAATTATGTCTGGGACAAATTTTTACTCCCATCAACTGATGTTTTCTATGCCAATAAGATTCTCCATAAACAGACCTGTCATATTCTGCACACAAGGGACAATATCTCAAATACCTCTGTTCTCCATTTTTCTGTTTTGGAATTCCAAGCAGATTATTATAATCTCCACTCATATTACATAATGCATCAAAAGCTCTATTTCTTCTTTCCTTTGATAAAAACCTTGCATAATAAGGAAACATGGTATGCTTTTCAATTAATTGCTCTATGGAAATATTCTGACACAATAAATGTACTATTTCTGGTTTTAAATCATTGATGAACTCAATATCTGGTCTTACCCTTTTATTTACTAACAATTCTTCTGCACAGAATATGTAAGTAAGATAACCTGTTCTTACATAGAATCTTGCAAGTACACTATATACCAATTCATCAGGATAGATTTCAGGAAAACATGCTATACTCATAAACTCAACCACCTTACACACTAACTTCTGTAATAGAAATTTTCCCATACAGAAGTGATACTATATCTGTCTGCTTCTTCTTTGCTTTATTTGCTAAATCTAAAAAGGTCCATTCTTCTACGCTGCCCTTGTTAACAGGATACTGAATAATCACATCATCTGTTATTGGAGCTGTATTATCTACTTTTTCTTTCTTTTGTATTATTTTCTCTACACGTTTATCAGTATCACTTTTCTTTTTCTTAGAAGCCACCTTTTTTAGGTTCATATCAGGCTGAATATGGATATGTAACATTCTCATTCTCTGATATGCTGATTCCAGAGCCTGCATATCCAATATCTCTCTCCCATTAAGAATACTGATTTCCTGAGCTGTCTGAAACAGAAACAATATATGTGACATTGTTCCAGCAGAATGCTGATACAACCAATAAATCACATCATCTGAAATTTTCTGTTTCTTCTGTACATACTGAAATTCCCATAGCTGAGCACAAAATTCCCTAAAATAAGTATCATATCTGCACCTGTCATAATGAAATCCCAAGGTTCTCCTTGCAAGATAATCCACACTCTCAAAAAATGGTTCAACCTCGGGAGTTCCAACAAACACTATGCTGATTCCACTTTCATTCAATAATTCAGTCATCATAGATACCAACTGTATTCCTGCTCTATGTTTAATCAAATTCTGTATTTCATCAATACAAAGAATAGCAACATGATTTAACAGAATCTGTGCTGTTGATATAAGCATTGTATTTATATTTGCTTTGGATTTCACTGCCATAGTATAGTAAGAGGTTCCTAAAGCAACATCTATTTTTTGCAGAATGGCAAGCAGCATACTCTTTACAGAACAATCAAATGGGCACTGTACATTGATAACTGGAATCAACTTGCAATAAGGATTATCCATCTCAATTACATCCTCTCCACCCATAAGTTGTACTGCCTTTGATATTGCTGATGATTTTCCTATGCCACTATTACCAATGACTGAAAAGCTATCAGTACCAGCAATAATCCCACCAAAGGAAGGTTCAAACCCATTTGCACATGCCCTCATATTCTTACCATTAATATTTCTCTGCTGTATAACCAATTTACTCTCTTTCTTCTGCATAGACCTTACCATTGCCAGATACAGTTTTGTGTAAATCTCCACACTCATATCTGATGGCAGATAAAAGGAATTTATCTTATTCAGTTCCATTAGTCTTACTGCCTGACTTTCAGTTCTGATACTCTCCTCATAAGAAGGCTGTCTTTTCAGTTTGTTCTTTACTTGTTCTCCGACAAGCATTGGCTGTATTTTCTCCAATATATTCCATTCATTTTTATACATTTGTCATCACCTCTTTTATATGATGCTTATGCTCTTTTATTTGTTCTCTCTTTCTGTTATCCCTGATACCTTTTACCGTTAATTTTGTCTTGTTGAAAGCCAAATCTGCAATTGTCTGAATAGATTTTGTCAATTCTATTTCTGCTTGTGTTTTCAGCTTTGCTTCTCTCCTTACAAGCTCCCTCTGCTTACTCTTCATAGCACCTACATCTTCTAAATCTTTATCCTTAAATCTGCTTTCTATCAAATCAAACTGTATGTATGCCCCATTTTTAATAAGCCATACATGGTTAGCACTGTCTCTATCATAAGCAACTGTACATTCCTTCCCCTGTAAATATTCTTCTTTATACAAAACATTATGATAATGTAACCCGTTCACAGATAAACCATTTCTGCCAAATTTACCTGTTGTTCTTGGCAACAATACTTTTATCAGATTTTCTTTACTCACATCCATTAACTTTGCTCCCAATTGCTCACAGCCCCATTTCCACACATAACAGGGAATAGGTTTTACTTCTGCTTCTATCATTTCTTCTGTAAAAGGAAAATTCTCTAACAGTCTGGATGAATTGTAGAAAATAATACAGTTTAGAACCACCCTTTCAAAATCTGCCATAGTCAGGCATGCATCTTTCCTGTAATCTCTTGCACCTCTTTCTTGAAAATCCACTTCTATGACACCTTTCCCCTTTAAGATAGGCTTAAAATAATTTTGTAATGCATTGAAACACTGTTCCACAGGACCTTTTTCATCTGCCCTATAGGATTTCAGGTTTATCAGCTCTACACCAAAATCTGTAATCTGTGAAAATGTCTCTCCTTTATACTCACTTCCCTGGTCTGTAACTAATTTCATTGGCAACTGATGACAAGGCCATTGCTCCTCTGTAAGTCGAATTCCAAATGCTTTACAATGCTCTACTTTATCAGTAATCACATTCAACATAAGGTTTCTGAGAGAATATACACCACCTTCCCAAGATAAACTATACCCACAAATCACACCTGAATAGGCATCAACACATAAAGTTAAAATGGGTCTTCCAACAATTCCACCACTCTCATTTACAAGATAAATGTCACAAACAGTAGCATCCAACATTCCCATTCCTACAGTCGGTGCAAATGCCTGAACTCCATTCCCAACCAGAGGTCTTTGATTTCTCTGGTAATAAGACAATCCATTTCTGCTGATATACTCTGTCTCTTTCTTATTGTACTTCCTATAAAAATATCTGAACTGGTAATAGGATGGATATTTTTCTAACAGTTTACCTGTTTCATCACAATAAAAGTGTTGCAACATTAAGGTATAACAATTCTTTAATGTTCTTTTCTTTGTTGTGTAATACCATCTGTTCAAAGATTTTCTGATATTCTTTTCATCAACTGTAAGAGTTTTTTCTTCTCTCTGCTTCGGTGCAAGACTTCTAATATCCATAGTAGAAAGATATTCACAAAAATATTTTCTTACTGTCTGCTTACTAATTTCATTATCTTCTGCTACTTTTTTTATTGCTTCCGCTCTCATAGTTTCATTTGCCACAAATGGTAAAATACTTGAAATCATGTTATATCTCTGATATGCAATTTTTCTATCCTCTACATTCATATCTTCAAGTATTGTTAAAGTATCTGTATTGATATCCTCTTTTGTAGCCACAAACTCAACAAATTTCTCGTACTCTTTCCACACTGGCATAAATTTATGCACACAATCAATCACTAGAATTTTTTCAGCAAGTTCCAATACTCTGTAAATACATTCTCCTGCTTCATCTTTCTTTTTCAGAAGCATTCCTTTTTTCATTTCTTTTTTATTCATTAGCAACACCTTCTTTCTCAATCACAATTCCCCAATCACTAATACCATGATTTTTCCAATATGTTCTGCTTACATCCAATAATTTTGCAGTCATAGGTTTTGTAAGATGTTTTCTACTAACACATTCTCTAATCATTAAACCACCATCTACTTTCACAACCACAAAATCAGATGTATACTCTCCCTCTTGCAATCCTTCTAACAAAACATTTACTTGAAAAGATTGCACATTCTCTAAAACAGTTAGTAAATCGGCATAAGCATATTGAATAGTATCATAAGTTTTACAAACACCTTCACACTTCTCAACATACCTTTTTGTACACTTTGCACCTTTGTAATTCTTCTTTCTCATAAATACCACCCTTCTTTTATTATGGTTTTGAGCCTCCAAAAACCGCCAAAAATGAACTTCCATTTTTGGCAAAATGCCAAATTTGATGTTTTTGGCAAATTGCCAAAAATGAGAACCTCTGAAACCCTTTATTTTAGGGCATCGCCAAAAACAGAATTTTGCATTTTTTTACTTCTCCTTGTATCAGGGCAATCCAATTTATCCTCAAAAGGCAAACTTCCCTATCCTCTCCCTCTTTCTTCCAAAGAAGTTTTTTTTGAACTCATCAACTCCGATTTCTCCACTTACAACATCTTTTACTTTACTTGAAAAATGCCTA
>JAFSDJ010000107.1 GCA_017436305.1 Lachnospiraceae bacterium | reverse complement strand
ATGCTTTGTACATAGATTTCCGGCACCCATTCATACCACACAGTCTGCCAGATACCACTCTGTGCTGTATAGAACATACCTCCATTTTTCAGCATCTGCTTTCCTCTTCCATGATAAGACGTATCACTTGCATCCTTTACACAGACCTGTAATGTATTCTCTCCCTCTTTGCTATACGCTGTTATATCAAAGCAAAATGCCTGATAACCGCCTGAATGAGAGCCTACCTGTTCCCCATTCATATAAACTCGACATCTCTCATCACAAGCTCCAAAATGCAAAAGCAAACGCTTGCCCTTAGGAATCTGCTCTAAGGTAAAACTTCTCTTATACCACAAATATTCATTCGGCTGTAGTTGTCTTCCTACACCAGACATTTCTGTTTCGGGCGAAAATGGCACCAGAATCTCACCATCATAGCATTCTGGCATCTGACTGCTACTTGTAAAAGCATACTGATATATTCCGTTTAAAATCGTATAATTATCCCTTACCATCTGTGGTCTTGGATATTCCTCCAGCACATGATTTTTATCAAATTGTTCTCCCCATATCGTTTTCAATTGTTTTGTACCTGTGTTCTTTCTATTTAGCTGAAGCGCTTCTAACATTTGCTTAATCATCATCTTGTTTTCCCCTATTATTTATTAAAATACTCTACTACTATTTTAACATACTACTGTTGTTTAGTAACAATGTATTATATAAAAAGAGTATTTGTGTATTCTCCGTTTCAAAGTCTACATATTCCCCTAACAATGACGGACTTATATATCTAGTATCAATAACAATAATCTCTTTATATGCCTCCAAAAACAGTGGAACAATACTACTTCCAAAAGAGTCCCTGAATACAATCAGTCTATTTTCTGTCTTTGCAAGAGGGCTTTCTATTCTCTGCAATGCCTGTGCACCTGCCAGAAAAATATTATATTTATCAAATCCAGTTTCCTCTTCGCTCATATAAATCGGCTGTATTTTATTTTTTTCCAAGCTCCATTGCGTTGCCATCTGTATCGTTTCGTTTGTCAAATAATACAGCGGTTCTGAAGATAACGGCAATGCTGACTGCCCATAATAAACACCATAAAACTCCTCAATTTCCTTCTGTTCGTAGTCCAGAAAAAGATACTCTGAAAATCCCATTACATCACCTATTTGTTGCACCGTTTCTCCCAAGCATTCCTGCCTCCAGTGGGTATCTGTCGCATAATAATCTTCTATTGACAAGGTATCCCAAATGTCAATATAAGTCATATCTGTTAGTCTCTCCTGCATAAGTGATTTAAGTCTATTATAATCCATGGACGGATAACCATTTTTGTCTGCCAGAAAGTAATTTTTGTCTGGAACAATGGCATAATATGCCTCCGCTTTCGGGAAATACTGTGCCTTTATTGCTTGCATTTTTTCAGCCGCTTTTATAACAGAGTTTTCCTTTAACGGATATTCCAGTTTTCCTGCATATCCATTTGCTATATAGATATCATTATTTTCAAGTTGTCCTAATACATCGTACGCAAAATATGCCTTCATGCTACGCAAATTATCTCTAAATGGAAAATGATCCAGTAAATATGCCTCCAAATCTTCCATATAGGAATGATCCTGTAATGTTTTCACACGAAACTTCGGAAACTCTTTGAGTTTTCTTCGCTCCGATATTGAATTCGTTTCTTTTTCCCCAAATATAAGAATAAGCATAAAACCTGCTATACAACAGAAAAATCCTAGAATAATAAGATTATGTTTTATGAATTTCTTCATACTAATAACCATGCCTTTCTCAAAATCTGCCCATTAGAATCGAAAATACAAAAACGGATTAAAGGAACCATCAATTAAATATGCCGTGCTTAACAACAATATCACTACTACACCAATAGCCTTTACGATTTCTTCCACAACATCCTTCCGAAGCCATGTAAAGAAACGTTTCCACACCAAAAGTGGAAAAGGTGTAGAACCAACCAAAGCAATGAACAGAATTCCCAACCGATTGCGAAGCGTAAAGAGAGCCGTTTCCAACTGCACCTTTTCCATCCCCATTCCTGGCAATAGTGCTCTGATATCACGCATAGCCACTTCCATATTCTCTGCATGAAAAATCAAAAAGCTGATTATGATAGCGATTACGACATACACATGCCCTGCTATTTTCCCTAACAGGCTGCTCTTTCTCTCTGTTTTTCCAAAAAAAACTTTTTCTAGAATAAGAAAAACACCAAAAAAGAGTCCCCAGATTATAAAATTCCACCCCGCACCGTGCCATAGGCCTGTCAGAAACCACACAGTTAGAAGATTGAAAAACCATTTGGCTTTTTTTACACGATTGCCTCCCATGGGAATATACACATAATCCCGAAACCAAGTACCTAATGTCATATGCCATCTACGCCAGAATTCAGTTAAACTGTCTGATATAAATGGATAGTGGAAATTCTCTGGAAAATGAAACCCAAACATCCTTCCAAGTCCGATTGCCATATCCGAATACCCGGAAAAATCAAAATAAATCTGCAACGAAACTGCTAACGCATAGGCCCAGGAAAGGGCAATCCCTCTATTCTCCAATGCCAATGCTTCCGCCACAAATTCTCCCAACACATTCGCAATTAGCACTTTTTTTCCTAAGCCAATTGTAAATCTGACAATTCCCTCTGCTAAATTTTCTCTTGTTGTTTTCCTATCTGACAATTCCTTATCCACATCACTGTATCTCACAATCGGTCCTGCAATTAACTGTGGAAATAGCGCAACATAAGTCATAAGTGATAACAAGTTTTTCTGTAATTTCACTCTTCCAAGCCATACATCAATGCAGTAGCTTGTCAGCTGAAAGGTATAAAACGAAATGCCAATAGGTAATGTAATCGTTTTTGCACTTTTGATCCAGCTCTCAGGCCAAGGAAGCCATGAAGTTAGTGTCATCATAAAAAATGCTGTATATTTAAAATAAAAAAGAGAAGCAAAAGGAAGCAGTACAGACAATGTGAAACACACTTTACCTGTAGCTGATTCACGTTTCTTCTCCATATAGCAAGTCAGTCCATATACAATCATAACCTGTACAAGCATGAGAAAAAAATACATAGGTTCTCCCCATGCATAGAACAGACAGGACATAACACAAAGAACAAGATTCCTCCATGTTATATCCTGTTTGATTGATGCAATTCCATACAAAATAAATACTGTGGGTAAAAAGAAATATAAAAACGTAATACTGGAAAAAAGCATACGCTCTTTCTCCTTTACATAGGATTTGTTTTTTCTAAAGCTTCTTCAACCTTCATTGTACGAGCTTCTGCTACTTTTACAGCTTCTTCATACACAAGATTAGCCGTGTCTGTTGCTGCCATAACAAAGAAAATATCATCTCCAAATCGGCCTGCAATCTGCTTCTCTGCCGTAACACAAAGCCATTTTGCCGGATTCACCTTGTCCATAAGAGTCTGTCTAATCTGCTCTGTATCTGCTCCCTCTTTCGTACGGATGTACACCACGGAATATGCAACAGAGCTCATCATAGGCTCTGAAATCGTAATTCCTTCTATCTGGCTTAAATCTGTCAGCCCCGTATGGTAGCTGACAGTATCAATATCCTGTAAATCAAGTTCCATTGTCGCAAGGCTCATCGGAACCATATCTGTAGGAATCGTGGTATACATCTCATCAATAAATGCAGCAACCTCTTCTGCACTTCCAAGATGAACCATTCCCTGTTCTTCCTGCACCTGAGTCTGCACCTCATCCGAAGTTCTGTCTGTATCTGTATTTCCTCCACATGCTGTTACAACACCTGTAAGCATCACTGTCAATAATACGAATGCAACTTTCTTTTTCATAACAATACCTTCCCTTTCCATTACCTGCAAACTTTACAGGTGCTCTAACACCTTGCGCAGGATTAATATTCATACTGTTTTCCTCCACAGTATTTACTTTTTGGTCAGTTTTTATTCTTATTTATTTTTTGTAAATATTCTTTTCTTTGCGATTACTTTCTGACTATTCTTATAATTCCACTTTAACATATTCAACTTACAAACGCAATGTACTGTTACACATCTAGCAAAACATCCACTTTACATGCATAATCCTGCATTGATTGGCAACACTATAAACTGTAAAAAAGTGATTACCCAGCGGCAATCACTCAAAGAATTTACTTCGTAAATTCTTTATAAACACCACTAGGTTACGGCAATTTCCTAGATATTAAAAAAGTGGCGCAGAAATTCTGCCCAGAAAGAGGTATAAAATGGCACAGTTATCTGAAAAAGAATTATCCTCTCTTCATGACATGTTATCAGAAGAGGATCTACTCGTAAAAAAATTCAAAATGCTTGCAGAACAGGCAACCGACCCAGAAGTCAAAAACAAACTCACAGAAATTTCCAACAAACACCAGGGACATTTCAACACTTTATATTCTCAGTTAAAATAACAGGAGGACATTAACATGACAACAACAAATTTTTCTGAAAAAGAAATTCTTTCTGATGCCTTAAGCAGCGCAAAGGCAGCTACAAATCACTACAATACTTTCTCAAACGAATGCGTTCATGAAAATGTTCGTCATGCAATGCTTCGCTGCCTGGAACAGGAACATGACATTCAGCAGGATTTATTCGAAATGATGCATGCAAAAGGCTATTATCCAACTCCTGCTGCTGATGAAAAAAAAATCCAAAATACCATTCAGACCTTCTCACAGTGCGTGAAGAACATCTAATAGAGCCAAGAATGTGCCACCTTTCAGGTGGTGCATTACATAGACACTTGCATTTCTATCTACAAAAACCTCTAAAAATTTCCTCTTATTCTACTATATTATTGCCTTGCTTACTCCTTTGAATAATGATAAAATGTAAACAGATTATGCACCACAAGATAAAGCAAAGGGGACATGTTTGTTATGATGAAAAAACAATTAAAATGCAATCTGATAATTGCCGGCATGACGTTAACACTTGTGGTCTCAAGTCCTGCAACAGCCAATGTTTATGCTTCTGAGAATACAGCTTTGGACCAGTCTGCCGACACAACAAATACAGTAGAAATAACACAGGAAACTTCTACGGAATTAGCAACCGAAGAAAACGCCTCCTTAACGGATGTTATGGAAATCAGCGAAGCAGAAATCGATACTTATTTTTCTGATTCTGTCTTTGTTGGTGATTCGATTATGCTAGGTTTTCGTAATTATTGCATGAAGCAGAAGGATTCCTTTTTAAATGATATTCAATTTCTTGCTGCCGGAAGCTTTTCTGTTAGCAATTCCTTATGGGATGTAACCGAGAAAAGTGTTCATCCTGTTTATCAGGGAAAGAAACGTCATATATGGGAATCCATCTCTATGATGGATACAAAAAGGGTATTTTTATTCTTTGGTATGAATGACTTGAATGTTTCCGGTTTAGAAGGAACTTGTGAAAAGTACCAGAAGTTAATTAGCAATATTAAAGAAAAAAGTCCAGATGTTGAAATACATATTATCAGCATGACCTATACTTTAAAGGGCGCAGGCAAGGGTAAGCTTAAAAATGACACGATACGAGATTTTAATATTCTTTTGCAAGA
>JAFSDJ010000106.1 GCA_017436305.1 Lachnospiraceae bacterium | reverse complement strand
CTTTCTACCACATATTCCTTGCTAATCAAGTTCACTACGGAAGCATCCAATGCATTCGCTTCCGCAAGGGACAATTCAGCATCTACTAATACTCTAACATAAGTATCTGCTTCTGCATTACCGATTGTTCCTGCAACATTTTCCCACATAGATAAGGAAATAAACTGCACTAAGGCATAGTTGTCATATTCTTCCCTCAGTACCGGAACCTCCTGCGTATAGGCAAGTACCTCTATTTCAATTGATGCTTCAGCATTATCCCTATGTGGCACCTCCTTTTCTAACTCATTTTTCTGTATATTGCATCAACTTCTTTTTCATAGACACTATCTGTATTATCATCAAATAATACCCATTCAATTAAATCAAAACTATTTTCATGTGCTTCTAAAAATCGTTCTACTGTATGAACTGCAATCTTTGCTGCTAGCTCTACTGGAAAGTGATATACTCCTGTAGATATAGATGGGAATGCTATTGTTCTGATTCCATTTTCAAAAGCTACCTGAAGAGAATTGTAATAACAACCTGCTAAAAGTTCTTCTTCCTTACTTTTTCCACCATTCCAAATAGGTCCAACCGTATGTATCACATATTCACAAGGTAAATTGTACGCATTTGTGATTTTAGCTTTACCCGTCTCACATCCATGTAGAGTTCTACATTCAGCAAGCAGTTCTGGTCCCGAAGCTCGATGTATCGCACCATCAACACCTCCACCACCAAGTAGAGACGTATTTGCTGCGTTTACAATTGCTTGAACATCATCTATTTTAGTAATATCGCCTTTTAACGTCTTTAATAAATACATTTTCTGCCTAATCCTCTTTATGAGTTTCCAGATATTTGACCTTTATACCATGTGCCTTTGCATAAGCAATCTCTGATTTTGTGCTATCCCCTATGTAGTCACCAACATTAATTACATATATTTCATCAGCCATATCTATTTTTCTCTTATGCATATCATCAAGCATTTCTTTAGTCTTCGTTAGAGTTCCTTCGTCCATATTTTCCCAGACTTCTTCATCACCTGAATGACCAAATAATCCTACTGAAATAACAATATAACCAGCCAATGTTAGCTTTTTCTGTGCTTCCATAAATTCATCTTTAAATCTAGTACTTCCACACAAAGTAACTACCGGATATTTTTTGTTTTCATGTGCATAAAACCTAACAAGTTCGTCCGTATATGCAATTCTGCTCGGATGTCTTGGCTTATTTCCTCGCTTATCTTGTATACAATAAACTTTATCCTGCCATTTTAGCAAATACCTAAATGCACTGTCTTTAGCATCAAGATATTTATCCTCTGTTCCCCATGCAACAACTATAATATCTGCTTCTTCCAATAATTTTTCATGTTTTTCCAAAGTACACTCTTGATTAAAATCAATTCCAGCTTGATCTGTCGAAATTGTTTCAAACAGATTAATCATTGCAAGTTCGCCTATATCATACTGATACAGATATTTGCTTATTTTAGTCAGTGTTGTATCACTTTTTCCTTCACACGCAATACTTGGATTAATCCCAATAACAACAGCCTTTTTGTCGGAAACTTCATTTATCTTTGTCTTTATCAAAATTCGCATATTATCAACAATAACGCAGTCATGTGGAATAATCCTCAATTTATCATTTAATTCAAAAGAAGGTTGCATTTTATTATTCATTCCAAAATCCTCACTACTATCCCTTCCCATATACTTTTTCTAATACACTTTCTGATTCTTTCGTCCTTGGGTTTTTCAGTATCCTTAGGAATTGCCCATGTGTTTCCGAATTTTACTGCTCCATCTATACGCCCTTCATTGCATAAAGTCACTATTCTCCTGTTACTGATTCCCCATCTTTTGGATGCGTCTGATACTTTTATATAACCGTTCATACTAATACCTCTCTGTACCGAACTACTACCTTCAGATACAAAAAAAGCATAGCTATAACCTTAATTGGTTAAGCTACGCCTATCAACCATCAATATAGCAGCTGGCTGACATTTTACAGTCCCTGTAGCTTTCCGTACTCACCCTTTCGTATGGTTTGGCACTATTAGTTTCACTAATAAATAATATAAGCCGTCATCGGAACAAAGTCAAGTTTTTTTGTACAGGTTTTCGTTACAGTTATTGTGTAAATACAAATTGTTGTGCATTTTTCACAATAAATTTATAATCATCATAAGCTGGTTCGAAAGTTAAGAATTTTTTTGATTTTTTTGAAGTTTTTTTGAAGAAGAACTTTTTTTGACAGATTTGATGGTTTCTTTTATTCGAAATAGGCAGGTATAGAACGAGATAAGACAGTCACAGAATCCATTATGACAGACAGTTTCTCTCACCAAAGCCACGACAAATAGACTAGTATTTATGTACAAAGATACCACAAAAAAATCCTGATGGTATCCACTAATACTACTATCTACTCTTTTCTACATTCTTATTCTGATTGACAACCACAGTATCTGAAACCTTTCCATCCTTTACAGCTGCCTCATAAGCATCCCCACCATACTGATACTCCCCAGATTCAGCTACCATACTTGGCATATAAGAAATATTACCAAGGTCTTTTTCTTCTACCTGTTCCATTCTATGATTCTCCATTCGACTAATCTCAACATCTTTTGACAAATTGTCGACTTTATCTATGGCTGCATCCAATCTGAGCACCATAGACTGATATATCTTTTTCTGCCACTCCCAAGGTTTCTTGACAGCTTCAGTTTTTGAAAATTTCTTATCCTGTTTTGAATAATCAACCTCCGGCTTATCTGCAAATGTTCTAAAGGTATTGGCTATCTTCTGATTTGCTTCTCTCATTCCTGCACCAAAAGCATCTATCTTCTCTATTGTTTTATCAGTTTCTGCAATTCCCTCTTTTACACTATCTCTCATTTTTTGAAGTTTTTCTTTACCCCCAAAGAACTCTGATACCTTATTAAGAGCAGATTTGCCTTTCTTTTTAAAATCATTTACGATTTCATGTGCCTTTGTCTTCATAGACTCCTTAACTTCAAATAACTGCGTTTTAATCTCATTACAGCGATTCTCTAATCTATCTGCTGCTTCTGATAGTGTTTTCTTAATATTGTTAATTAAGGTGTCTTCTTTGATTTCCTTTAACTGAAGTCTTACTTCCCTTACTGCTTCTTTAAATGTAACTTCATCAATATTGTTCATCGCCACCTTCCTCTCCGAAAAACTTCTTTCTTGCCAGTTCATCGTATTGCCTTCCTGCAATAGTAGAAGAATGAATGAACGCCCAGGTTAAATAAACTCCAAATCCTACTGCTGAAATCATTACCAACATATGAAGTCACCTTCTTTCACCTGCCGATTTACTGGATGAACAATATTTTGTTTTCTTCTTGAGTTCCAAATTAGCTTCTCTCTCATTCTGATCCTCCTATTCTTTGGCACAAAAAATAGGACCAAATCAGCCTACAGACTTATATCTGTTAGAAAAGCTAATTTAGTCCTACCTAAATTACTGTATTCAATTGTCACCTCTTTATTTCATACGATATTATTTAACGTATGTATTTTGCTTGCATTTTGTTACCGCAAAATGCTAAAACGGGAATCTGCTTAGGACTAAATCAGTGCAAACCCTTTATTTATAGGGCTTTTTCTAACTTATACCTATTATGGCAGAAGCGTCTGCAATATGCCCAGGAGCCCAAGCTTGTAAAGCCTGTTCCTTATATAAGCCACAACTCTGCACATACTGCAAAACATCCTGATATTTACTAATAATCTCTGGCGTAACATGGTTACAGATTTCAAATCCTGTCTGCTTTCCTACCCACTCAGCCAAATCATCTTCACCTTTATCAATCTCAGCCTTTACCATATCAAGCAACACCAGTCTTCCTGACTCAGTACGCTTCGATAGCTCGTCCCAATAGGTTGGTATCAAATCAAAAGCATAATACTGTCTGTATGGTGCCATAAAGGAGTTGGAATCAATTAAAAACTTTTCTTCTACCATTCCACACCTCCAAGACGCTGCACTACATCAGAAAATGTCTTGCGGCTCGTATTTGTCAAGCGATATGCTTCTGTATAAGAAGTTCTACCCATATTGATGCTTTCACACAACGCTCTTACAAAGCACCCATCTAAACGAGAACCCATAGTATTATAATAATTACCACCAGAACTCTCTTTGTTCTCTTTCATCTGATTGTAATTGTCGATTGCAGTCTGTACTACCTGGTGATATTCATCTTGTTTTATCTTCTTACAATCCATTGCTTTTCTTGCAATAACAATCTCACCACAACGGAAATACTTCGCTAGTTCTGTAATGGTTGCATACACATCCATATCAATATTGCTAGCATTCCATTTATTCAAGAATATACTCTTTGGTACAATTAACTCTCCAGCTACTGCATTACACATTACTTCCGTAGCACTCACACCATCCACACGATTTCGTCTGTCATTAAACAAATCAGCTTCGCCAATCCAAATATGAGCCACTTCATGTAATAGAGAGAATAACTTAGCACCCTTAGAATCTGCTGTATTAATAAATATAAGCGGAGCCCATTCATCTACCATAGCAAACGCTCTGAACTCATTTACATCCAATGCACGATGTGTATTCTTTCCTACCACACCGCTCATCACCACAACTACCCCACATTCTTCCAGCTTTCCTCTGATGTAGCTGAAAGCTTCTCTAGGGTCCTTACATTTCTCGTACCAAGTATCTTCTAAGTCTAAATCCTTGCGAATTCTATCAACGATAACACTGGCATCCTTAACACCCTTCATACAACCAACAACAGGCAACACATCAAAACCCAGCTCCTGTCTGTAATCCTTCATCCAATCCTGAATACTTTCCATTTCATGAATTGTATCAATCAGGTTACGACTTGGATTGGCAAGCTGAATACTATCCACAGTACGATATTCCAGTAATTCAATCTGTTCTACTGGCGGTGTCTGCAAGAAGAAATATCCCAATGGAATATTGGCTTTCTTACTAAAATCCTCTATCTGATTAAAGGTCGGAGTCTTAGTACCATTAAGCCACTGTGTTATGTTGTTCATCAATTTATCGCCAAGTTTTTCTTCTTGTGTTTGACTTAAAGCCCAGCTAATTATTTCTGGCTGAATATTCACATTCACTGCTGGCATAGCACTACCTCCTTCCAATCAAACTTTTCTAATGTAATTATATCAAAAAAAATCAGTTTTGCACCAACTTTCTCAAAAAAAATCCCACTACCTACATTTCTGTAAATAGTGGGACGAAAATCTTATATCAGCATACAAACCTCAACTTCAATGTCATTCCATTGATTATGCCGTAGGTATGCACCATAACTTTTTCTATATTCTTTTGCTTTCTCAAAATCAAGCTTCACACTAAATAAATAGCATTCGCCTACTTTTGAGCGATAGCTGCCTGTGCTGCCGCCAGCCTTGCAATTGGAACTCTAAACGGCGAGCAGGAAACATAATTTAAACCAACCTTATGGCAGAACTCAACGCTTGATGGGTCGCCACCATGCTCTCCACAAATGCCAAGTTTCAAGTCAGCACGGACACTTCTGCCTTTCTCTGCTGCCATTTTTACAAGCTGACCTACACCATTTTGGTCAAGTCTTGCAAATGGATCAGATTCGTAAATTTTGCTCATATAATAAGAATCTAAAAACTTACCTGCATCATCTCTAGAAAAACCAAAGGTCATCTGTGTTAAATCATTTGTTCCAAATGAGAAAAATTCTGCTTCTTCCGCAATTTCATTTGCTAAAAGTGCTGCACGTGGAATTTCAATCATGGTTCCAATATGATAGGTAATATCTGAGTTTTTCTCTTTCTTTACCTCTTCTGCAGTAGCAACTACTACATCCTTTACATATTTTAACTCTTTCTTCTCTCCTACCAACGGAATCATAATTTCCGGAACAATATCAAAGCCCTTTTCTTCCTTCACTTCAATGGCAGCTTCCATAACAGCTCTTGTCTGCATTCTGGCAATTTCAGGATAGGTAACAGCCAGACGACATCCGCGATGGCCCATCATTGGGTTAAATTCGTGAAGATTATCACAGGTTGCCTTTACTTCCTCTACGGATAAATTCATATCCTTGGCTAAGTCAGCAATATCTTTTTCCTCTGTTGGTACAAACTCATGAAGCGGTGGGTCTAAGAAACGGATTGTGACCGGTCTGCCTTCCATTACTTCATAAATTCCTTTAAAGTCGCCTTTCTGGAATGGAATTAACTCCTGCAATGCCTTTTCTCTTTCTTCTACCGTTTTTGAAAGGATCATTTTCCGAATCTTTGGAATTCTGTCGGCTTCAAAGAACATATGCTCTGTACGACATAAGCCAATACCTTCTGCACCAAGTCTTATTGCATTTGCTGCATCCTGTGGTGTGTCTGCGTTGGTACGTACTTTTAATGTTCTAAAGCTGTCAGCCCATTCCATAATTCGTCCAAAGTTTCCACCAATGGTAGCCTCAACTGTCTTAATATCTCCTTCGTAAATCTTTCCGGTAGAACCGTCTAAGGAAATATAATCTCCTTCATGGAAGGTAATACCACCTAAAGTAAACTCTTTTGCATGTTCATCAATTTTAATTTCGCCACAGCCGGAAACACATGCGGTTCCCATACCTCTTGCTACAACTGCAGCATGGCTTGTCATACCGCCTCTTACTGTCAAAATACCTTCTGCTGCATTCATTCCTTCAATATCTTCCGGCGAGGTTTCTAAACGTACTAATACTACTCTTTCTCCTTTTTCGTGGGCTTCTTTTGCATCAAGTGCAGTGAAGTAAACCTTTCCGGCAGCAGCACCCGGAGAAGCCGGAAGTGCACTTCCGATAACATTGCCTTCTTTTAATGCCTGTGGATCAAAGGTAGGATGTAACAGCTGATCCAGTGTTTTTGCTTCAATACGGCTAACTGCCTCCTCTTTTGTAATCATGCCTTCGTCTACCAGATCACATGCAATCTGGAGGGCAGCCTGTGCCGTTCTTTTTCCATTACGGGTCTGTAAGAAATAAAGCTTACCATCCTCAATGGTAAATTCCATGTCCTGCATATCCCGGTAATGCTTTTCCAATTTATCCGCAATAGATAAAAATTGCTCGTAGCATGCCGGCATGTCCTCTTTTAGCTTTGTAATAGGCTGTGGAGTACGAATACCTGCTACTACGTCTTCACCCTGTGCATTAATTAAATATTCGCCATAAATACCTTTTTCACCGGTAGATGGATTTCTTGTAAAAGCAACCCCCGTTCCGGATGTATTGCCCATATTTCCAAACACCATTGCCTGTACATTTACCGCTGTTCCCCAATCACCGGGAATATCATTCATACGACGATAAACAATTGCACGTTCATTGTCCCATGAACGGAATACTGCTTTTACAGCCTCTATCAACTGCTCCTTAGGATTCTGTGGGAAATCATGTCCTAAAGCTTCTTTATATATTTCTTTAAATTTGACAATAACCTGTTTCATATCTTCTGCTGTTAAATCTGTATCGTATACAGTATCTTCCGGTTTCTTGCCAAGTTCTTCTTTTTTGTCTTCTTTCATGTCGTCCAAAACCCGTTCAAATTTAGACTTTGGAACTTCCATTACTACATCGGAAAACATTTGAATAAATCTTCTATAAGAATCATATGCAAATCTTTTATTTCCTGTTTTTTCTGCAAACCCTTCCACTGCATCATCATTGAGCCCAAGGTTTAAAATAGTATCCATCATACCTGGCATAGACGCTCTTGCTCCTGAACGCACAGAGACTAAAAGTGGATTGCTAACATCTCCAAATTTCTTTCCCTGCTGTTCTTCTAAAAGTGCCAGTGCTTCAAATATTTGTGTTTTAATTTCGTCACTAATTTGTTTTCCCTGATTGTAATAATCTGTACAGGCTTCCGTTGTAACTGTAAATCCCTGTGGAATCGGAAGTCCTAAATTGGTCATTTCTGCCAGGTTTGCTCCCTTGCCCCCTAAAAGGTTACGCATATCAGCCTTTCCCTCTTTAAATAAGTAAACCCACTTTGCCATACGTTTTGTCCTCCTTTGAACCTTCTTCGTATTTTTCTGGTTTTACCATGTCCCTTTTTTACATGGCTTTATTTTGCTGCTTTGACATTTACTGGCAACACAGCTACTTATACATTATATCACATAACAGCATGAATATCACTAGTTTTTTCAGACAATATTCGTTTTTTATCTTTTGTTTTCTGATATTTGCTTGTTTTATCCAAAATACTTTTATAAACAGAACTTCACAAATATCTTCCATATGTAATCTTTAAACACCGCTTCTTTTACGGAAGAACCATATAAAATGTCGACGGAACCTATTTTATCTCCATCAAGCATATAAACAGCTTCCCCTGCTTTCTGACCTTCTACTACCGGTGCCTGCCCTACTTTTGCTACTTTAATTTCCTTTGTAACCTGACTTAAATTTTTTCCGGTTACATCCAGATATTGAAACGCACCACTATACACTAAAGGAACTGTTTCCTCCACACCTCCTGAAAGCTTCTGGTTTTCTAGCAAATCTTTATTTTCATCCTTATACAAATTACTTACTGAAAAACCATAATTTAACAAACTGACTGCGTCATTAAACCTGACTTTGTGGTCCGGCGCTTTCATTACAACTGCAATTAAGTCAATATCATTTTTCCTGGCAGTGGCCGACAGACAGTATTTAGCTGTATTAGTAGAGCCGGTTTTTAATCCCGTTGTATATTCATATTGCTTTAAAAGTTTATTGGTACTTGATAAAGTAAACGTACTGCTTCCTCTGTTTGTTTGGTGAATAATATCTTCCATCCATATCTGGGTGTAATTGTAGATCTCCGGATGATTTACAATTAATTCTCTGGACATGAGTGCCACATCCTTTGCTGTAGTCATATGCCCATTAGAATCACTAAGTCCGCAACAGTCCTCAAAGGTAGTCTGTGTCATTCCCAGTTCCTTGGCCCGGTTATTCATCATTTTAACAAATTCTTCTTCACTTCCTGCTATGTACTCAGCCATTGCCACTGCTGCATCATTTCCACTGGCAACCGCAATACATTTAATTAAAGTATCAACTGTCTGGACCTCCCCCTCCTCCAAAAATACCTGGGAGCCGCCCATAGACTTGGCATGGGCACTGGTTGTTACTTCATCTGTTAAACTGATTTTCCCTTCCTCTAGCTTTTCAAAGATCAAAAGCAAGGTCATAATCTTTGTAATGCTGGCAGGATGAAGCCTTTCCTCCGCATTTTTTTCATAAATGACCTGCCCGGTTGAAGCTTCCATTAAAATGGCTGAGGGTGCAGAAATATCTAGTGTAATTTCTTCTGCAAAAGCCACATTTCCCATATAGCAAAATATGATAATAGGTGTCAGCATTGCTGCTACAATTCTTCTCATAGACCTTCTCTTTCTATTCCATCTTCTATTACTATTATCATAATAAAAAAAGCAGGAAAATATTCCTGCTTTTTTCTAGAAGTTTTTAAATCTTATTTTCATGTAGCTTTTAATCTCTTCAACACAGCCTTCAAAGCCTAATTTACTGCTATCTAAGCATAAATCATAGTTTCTTGCATCATTCCATTCCTGTCCTGTATGATACTTATAATAGTCGGCTCTGTTTCTGTCTGTTTTTGCAATATATTTTTCTACTTCCTTATCAGAAAGTCCGATACGTTCCTTTGCTTTTTCCAGACTAAATTCCTTGTCTGCATGAACAAATACGGAAATCACATTTTTGTGATCCTTTAATACAAAATCTGCACATCTGCCTATAATCACACAGGATTCTGTATCTGCTAATTCTCTAATAACTTTTGCCTGATAATTAAATAAGTTGTCATCAGAAGAAAAATCTTCGCTGTCAGGTGGTATTAACTGTCCTTCGTAGATATTTTTTATTATTCTTTTCAAAGGACTGTTTTTCAGCTGCTCATCTGCCTCCCCGAAAAGACCTTCTGATATTCCGCTTTCGTCAGACGCCATACGCAAAATTTCTCTGTCATAAAAATTAATCCCAAGTTCTTTTGCCAGTTGTTTTCCAATTGTTCTTCCACCACTGCCGTAATGTCTTGCAATTGTGATTACATATTTCTCCACAGAAATCCCTCCTATTCACCTAAGTATGCCTTTTTCACAGCATCATCATTCTTAAGTTTATCTGCATCACCTGAAAGCACGATTTTACCTGTTTCTAATACATATGCACGATTTGCTATATCCAGTGCTTTTTTTGCATTCTGCTCTACCAGTAAAACCGTCGTTCCCATAGAACTTACATCCTCGATAATCTTAAAAATCTCATTTACAAAAATAGGAGAAAGTCCCATAGACGGTTCATCCATTAGGATAATGGAAGGATGACTCATAAGTGCCCTTCCCATGGCAAGCATCTGCTGTTCACCACCACTTAAAGTACCTGCCAACTGTGTTTTTCGCTCTTCCAGTCTTGGGAAACGGGTATAAACCATGTCCAGCGTTTCCTGTATTTCCTGTTTGTCTTTTCTTGTATATGCACCCATTAAAAGATTTTCATAAACACTTAACTGCGCAAACACACGACGACCTTCCGGTACATGTGCCATACCTAACGATACAATTTTATGTCCCGGCATTTTTGTAATGTCTTTCCCTTCAAAAGTAACCGTTCCGCTGCTCGGCTGCAAAAGGCCGGACACAGTATGAAGAATTGTGGTTTTTCCTGCACCATTTGCACCAATTAATGCAACAACCTCACCTTTATTTACTTCAAAATCAATTCCCTTAATGGCTTCTATCATGCCATAATGGACTTTTAAATCTTTTACTTCTAACATTGCCATGATAACTGCCTCCTATTCGCCCAAGTATGCAGTAATAACTGCCTTGTTGTTAAGTACTTCGTTGGTTTTTCCTTCCGCTAAAACTTCACCAAAATTTAAAACGGTAAGCTTTTCGCAAATACCGGAAACAAGCTTCATGTCATGTTCAATTAACAAAATGGTCATATCGAAATGCTTTCTTACAAAGCTGATAGTATCCATTAATTCTTTTGTTTCATTTGGATTCATACCCGCAGCCGGCTCATCTAATAAAAGTAACTTTGGATTAGTAGCCAGTGCTCTTGCTATTTCCAACTTTCTCTGTTTTCCATAAGGTAAGTTGGACGCTAAATAATTAGCTTCCTCCTCTAAAGAAAATACTTTTAAAAGCTCCATAGCCTTTTCATTCATTTCCTTTTCTACCTTGTGATATCTTGGAAGTCTTAAAATGCCTTCTATGGTAGAATAATGATATTGATTATGAAGACCTGCTTTTACATTATCAAGCACACTCATATCCTTAAACAGACGGATGTTCTGAAAAGTTCTGGCAATTCCTTCTTTGTTTATGTCTATGTTGCTTTTTCCTGTAATATTTTTGCCATCTAAAACAACAGAACCCTCATCCGGCTTATAAACTCCTGTAAGAAGATTAAAAATCGTAGTTTTTCCTGCACCATTTGGTCCAATCAAACCGTAAAGCTGCCCTTTTTCAATTTGTACGCTAAAATTATTTACAGCACGTAATCCTCCGAAGGAAATGCCTAAGTTTTTTACTTCTAACAATGCCATCTCTTAAACCTCCTTCTTCCCTTTGCAACTTGTACGGAATTTAGTTGAAATCTTCTCTTTAACTTCAATTGCCTTTGGACTCCAGTTAAATAACATCATAGCAATCAGCACAATGGCATAAATAAGCATACGATAATCATTTAAACCACGAAGCAGCTCCGGCAATAATGTTAAAATAACTGCCGCAATAATAGAGCCTCTTATATTCCCAATGCCACCAAGCACTACAAAAACTAATATCATAATAGACATGTTATACCCAAAGTTCTTTGGCAGCGCTGTCAGCGTCGATAAATTATGGGCATATAAAACACCTGCTACACCAGCAAGAGAAGCAGAAATGGAAAATGCCAGTAATTTATATTTTGTAATATTAATACCTAATGATTCTGCTGCAATACGGTTATCACGAATAGCCATAACCGCGCGGCCTGTTCTGGAATTTACCAGATTGGTAATAATAAAAATGGTAACTAATACAAGTACAATACCAACAATAAAGTTGGAATCGTTTGGAGTTCCTGTAATGCCCTGAGCGCCTTTTATAAGCACTTCTCCATCAGCCTCCATATTTAAGGACATGGTATCTTTCATGGAAAAATGAAAACCCTTGCTATCTCTTCCTAAGTAAACAACATTTATAAAATTCTTAATGATTTCTCCAAACGCTAAAGTTACAATAGCAAGATAGTCTCCTTTTAAGCGAAGTACCGGAATACCAATGAGAATTCCAAATACCGCTGCTACTGCTGCACCAACTAAAATAGCAAAGAAAAAACGAATGCCGCTGTTTGTAATGGTGGCTTCTGTACATTTACTAAATAAAGCACTGGAAAAAGCACCCACACACATAAACCCTGCATGACCTAAGCTTAATTCCCCAAGGATACCCACAGTTAAATTCAAGGATACTGCTAAAATAACATAGGTACAAAGTGGCACTAAAAGCCCTTCCATAAGGCTTGACACTTTTCCCATACTAAGTAATATCTGCATAATGATAAATGCTGCAATTACCATCCCATATGTAATCAAATTGTCTTTTGTCTGTTTATTAAATTTGTTTTTCATGGTTACACCTTCTCTCTAATGTTCTTTCCAAGAATTCCTGTTGGTCTAACCAAAAGCACTACAATCAGAACACCAAAAACAATGGCATCTGCCATTTGTGAAGAAATGTATGCCTTGCTTAAGTTTTCAATTACACCAAGTAAAATTCCCCCAAGGAAAGCTCCCGGAATAGAACCAATACCACCAAATACCGCTGCAACGAAAGCCTTAATACCCGGCATAGAACCTGTATATGGTGTTAAAGTAGGATAAGCTGAACAAAGCAGTACTCCAGCAATGGCTGCAAGTGCTGAACCAATGGCAAAAGTTAAAGCAATGGTACCATTTACATTAATACCCATAAGCTGTGCTGCTCCTTTATCCTCTGATACTGCAAGCATAGCTCTTCCTGCTTTGGACTTTTTAATAAATAAATTAAGACCAATCATAATGACAATACATGCTACAATCGTTACAATTGTCTCTCCCGAAATAGTAAGCTGACCATCAGCAAGTACAATTGCAGGCACAGATACCATTGAAGTAAATGCCTTTGGCGATGCGCCAAATAATAAAAGTGCTATATTTTGTAGCAGATAACTGACACCAATAGCCGTAATCAATACCGCTAATGGTGAAGCCATACGAAGTGGCTTGTAAGCAATCTTTTCGATAGTTACACCAAGTACAGTACAAACTACCATGGAAATAAGCACACCCAGTACAGGTGGCAATCCCATTCCACTTACTGTAAGGAATGCCACATATCCTCCTATCATAATAACGTCTCCGTGTGCAAAGTTTAACATTTTTGCAATGCCGTAAACCATTGTATAACCAAGGGCTATAATGGCATACACACTACCAAGACTAATTCCGTTCACTAAATACGATATAAAACTCATCTTGAAACACCTTTCTTTCTAAAGTCTGTTACTCGTGACAGTATAACACATATTTTTCTTTTTTTCCATAAAATATTTTTGATATTGAATAAATGCAAAAAGAAAACAGGGACTGCTTATCACAATCCCTGCCTTTAGGTATTCAAACTTCATATTTTCAATTACATCGCTGTGTAAACACCGTTTACAATCTTAACTGCTTTTGGAGCTTTGTTTGGCTCACCGTCAGCTGTCCAGGTCATACCTGAACCTGTTAAACCATCAACAGTAATTTCTGTCATAGCTGTTTTTAATGCATCACATATATCAGAAGCACTCATATCAGCTGTGATTCCGGCTTTCTCTGCAGCTGCTTTAATAATATAAATTGCATCATAAGCATCTGCTGCAAACTGGTTTGGTGTACCGCCAAATTTTTCATTGTAAGCTGTAACAAAGTTCTGTGTTGCCTCATCCTGAGCATCTGCTGCGAAAGGAGTTAATAACATAACACCTTCTGCTAAGGATGTATCAAAGTTCTCTACAGCCAAAATACCGTCAAGTCCGTCACATCCAAAGAATGTAGGTGCAAAGCTGATTGTTTTTGCCTGTGCTAAAATTAAAGCTGCTTCATTGTAGTAAATAGGTAAGAATAATAATTCTGCACCTGAATCTTTTGCTTTCTGAAGCTGTACTGTAAAGTCTTTGTTACTGTCTGCTGTAAAAGCTTCTGCTGCAACAACTTCAATTCCCTGATTTGCTGCTTCTGCTACAAATGTTTCATAAATACCTGTAGAGTATACAGAAGAGCTGTCATAAATAACTGCCACTTTTGTTGCAAGGCTGTTTTCACCAATGTACTGAGCGGAAGCTTTACCCTGATTTGGATCAGAGAAACATACTCTAAATGCATTATCATGTGTTATACATTCAATAGCAGAACCTGATGGTGTCAGCTGGAACACATTATCTTCTGCTGTTTTTTCTGCTACTGCGATACAAGCTGTACTTGTTACAGTACCCATAAGAACCTGCATATCCCAGTCTTTTAATGTGTTATAAGCGTTTACAGCTTTCTCTGCATCTGCTTCATCATCCTGGAAGTTTAATTCAAGCATCATACCATTCACACCACCAGCTGCATTGATTTCATCAACTGCAAGCTGAGCTGCATTTTCAACTGCCTGACCGTAAACTGCCGCATCACCTGTTGTTGGTCCGATACCACCGATTTTTAATGTGCCTTCTGCACTTGCACCATCGGTACTTTCTGTAGCATCTGTTGTTTCTGTTGCATCTGTTGTTTCTGTTGTTTCTGTATCAGTGCTTCCACATCCAGCAAAAAGTGTTGCTGACATAGTAAGAACTAATACTGCACTAAGTAATTTTTTCTTCATAACTAGTCCTCCTCCTCCACTTTCGTGGAATTTATTTTATGCAGAAAAATAATAAAATACTTTTTCTATTTTGTCAACTTATCTTTTCATCTACCAAAATTTTGCGCGAAATGATTTGTAAGAGTTTTTTACTTTTTGCTGATATTCCTTTATGTTAATATCCAATGCCTGCAGTAAATGATATACGAAATCTACTGCATACCACACCATGATAGCACGACAGGCTATAATCCCAATCTGGGTAGGAATAGAGTCTACCATTCTAAGTAGTGCCTTATGAAGATGGTTTACAATAATAACTGCATAAAATCCCCACGCAATAGTACTTTCCGCGCAGATAACCCCTTTATAATTAAGCGGCTTTTCACTATAATCCCACCAAACAGCACCTAAGACTTTATTCATAAGCTTTGCAACAAAGTACTCAAATACGGTAGCAACTAAAGCACCTGCAATATAAAGCAAAAAAACATTTTGTGACAGAGGATGTAATATTAAATATCCTAACACTCCCCCAAATCCATAAATAGGACAAATGGGACTCGTAGCAAAACCTCTGTTTGTAAACTTTTTATTACACAAAGACATATAGATGGATTCTACCAGCCATCCTAACATGCTGTAAATAATGAAACATTGCACTAAATGCAACACATCTGTGCCTAAAATTTCTTTCGTCCACATATTTTCCACTCCTCATACTATACATATGCATTTCTCATGCTTCTTATCTCTTTGGTGTAGAACAAAAAAAGTCCCTGGACAATGCCAAGGACTTTCTGCTTTGTTTTAGTTATATTTACGTTTTCTTGCTGCTTCAGATTTTTTCTTACGTTTTACGCTTGGCTTTTCGTAATGTTCTCTTTTACGAATTTCCTGTTGAATACCAGCCTTAGCACAGCTTCTTTTGAAACGGCGTAAAGCGCTATCTAAAGTCTCGTTATCTTTTACGATTACATTTGACATAATATCACACCTAACCTCCCTTCAGTCCCTTCAAGTAACACGACTGATTGGGTATATTTTTGCGCACACTCAAGCACAAGTAAGATTATAGCATATTTTTCCTTTTCGTCAACCCTTTTTTCAGAAATTTAGTCTGTTTCTCTGTTACTTTCATAAAAAAATCTGGTTTTAAGGAAAAATCTGGATTAAATCTGCTCTTCTAAAACGTTGACTGCTTTGGTTAATGCTTCATCAATTCCTGACGGATTCTTGCCGCCGGCCTGTGCCATATTTGGACGACCACCGCCACCACCGCCAACACATGCAGCTACACCTTTTATAAGATTTCCGGCATGAGCACCTTTTGCCATAGCACCTTCTGTAGCCATTGCAACAAGATTTACTTTACCATCCATTTCAGAAATTAAAAGAACAACACCATCTCCTAATTTTTCTTTTAATTGGTCTCCTAATTCTCGAAGTCCATTCATATCTACACCGGATACTTTTGTCGCCAGAAGCTTAACACCTTTTACATCTTTCACCTGATCCATAACATTGCCAAGTGCATCTTTTGCAGCTTTGCTCTTTAAGGATTCGTTTTCACTTTGAAGAGCTTTTAACTCTTTCATCAGGTGTTCTGCTTTTTCTTCTATATTAGCAGGCGTCGCTTTCATTGTTTTTGCTACTTTATCTAATACTTCTTCTAAGTGATTATAGTATGCAAATACTCCATTTCCTGTTAAAGCTTCAATTCTTCTGACACCGGCTGCCACACCACTTTCAGAAACAATCTTAAATGCTGCAATGGTTCCGGTATTTTTTACATGAGTACCACCACAAAGTTCTGTGGAGAAGTCGCCCATTTTTACTACACGGACTGTTTCACCATATTTCTCGCCGAAAAGTGCCATAGCACCGGATTTCTTTGCGTCTTCAATAGACATTACCTGTGTATCTACCGGAATTGACTCTGCAATCTTTTCATTTACAAGCTTTTCTACTTTGTCTAATTCTTCTTTTGTCATAGCAGAAAAATGACTAAAGTCAAAGCGAAGTCTTTCTCCATCCACAAAAGAACCTGCCTGCTCAACATGAGTACCTAGTACAGTTCTAAGTGCTTTCTGTAATAAATGGGTAGCACTATGATTTTTGCAGGTATCCTGACGATTTTCTACTGACACTTTTAGCTGAGCTTCTTCGGAAACTCTTAACATTCCCTTTGTAACAGTTCCTACATGTCCAACCTTTCCGCCAAGTAATTTAATAGTGTCTTTTACTTCAAATTCTCCTTCTTTTGTGATAATGACACCCTTGTCACCATTTTGACCACCCATTGTGGCATAGAATGGTGTCTCTTTTACAATAACTGTACCAATCTGACCTTCGGTTAATGCTTCTACTAACTCAGTTTCTGTAGTAAGTACCGTAATTTCTGAGCTGTATTCTAAATTGTCATATCCTACAAATTCTGTTGTAATAGCCGGATCAATGGATTCGTAAACAGTAACATCAGCACCCATATAATTGGTTACTTTACGGGCTTTTCTTGCTTTTACTTTCTGTTCTTCCATAGCCGCCTTAAAGCCATCTTCGTCTACGGTAAAGCCCTTTTCTTCCAAAATTTCCATTGTTAGATCAAGAGGGAAACCGTAAGTATCATATAATTTGAAAGCATCTTCGCCGGAAAGCTGTTTGTTTCCAGCTTTTTCCATATCTTCTTCCATTTCAGCTAAAATGCTAAGACCCTGGTCGATAGTTTTGTTAAATTTATTTTCTTCCTGAGTTAAAACATTGAAAATAAAGTCTTTCTTTTCTTCCAATTCAGGATATCCGTCTTTACTACCTTCAATTACAGTATTACTTAAGTTTGCAAGGAATTCTCCTTCAATACCTAAAAGTCTTCCGTGACGGGCTGCACGTCTTATTATACGGCGAAGTACATAGCCTCTTCCTTCGTTAGAAGGCATAATACCGTCTGAAATCATAAAGGTTGCAGAACGAATATGGTCTGTTACAATACGGATGGAAACATCCCATTTGTACTCTTTTTTGTACTCTTTTCCAGCCAGTTCACATACTCTCTGTCTGAGAGCCTGAATGGTATCTACATCAAAAATAGAATCTACATCCTGTACAACGGTTGCAAGACGTTCAAGCCCCATACCGGTATCGATATTTTTCTGTTCAAGCTCAGAATAATTACCTTTTCCATCATTGTCAAACTGGGTAAATACGTTGTTCCATACTTCAATGTAACGGTCACATTCACAGCCTACTGTACAATCCGGTTTGCCACAGCCATACTTTTCTCCTCTGTCATAGTAAATTTCAGAGCAGGGACCACATGGACCTGAACCGTGCTCCCAGAAGTTATCTGCCTTACCAAAACGGAAAATTCTTTCCGGAGCAATACCAATTTCTTTGTTCCAGATGTCAAAAGCTTCATCATCTTCTTCATAAACAGATGGGTATAATCTGTCCTGATCAATGCCCACTACTTCTGTTAAAAATTCCCAACTCCAGGAAATTGCTTCCTGTTTAAAATAGTCACCAAAAGAAAAGTTTCCAAGCATTTCAAAAAATGTACCGTGGCGGGCTGTTTTTCCAATGTTTTCAATATCGCCCGTACGAATACATTTCTGACAGGTTGTAACTCTTTTTCTTGGTGGAATTTCCTGTCCTGTAAAATATGGCTTTAAAGGTGCCATACCTGAATTAATTAATAATAATGAATTGTCATTATGAGGTACCAATGAAAAACTTTTCATTGCTAAATGTTCTTTACTTTCAAAAAAATCAAGAAACATTTTCCGAAGTTCGTTTACACCGTATGCTTTCACGTTTTTTTCCTCCAATTATCGGCTTTTTACCTACGGAAACTGTCACTGGCAGTTCCCTCCAGATGCTAAGGCAACTAAAAAGTAAATTTATCTGCAAAGTATGCATCTAAATCTGCAATTTTAACTCTTTCCTGTTCCATAGAATCTCTAAATCTGACAGTTACTGACTGATCCTCTTCTGATTCGAAATCGTATGTAATACAGAAAGGTGTTCCGATTTCATCCTGTCTTCTGTAACGTTTTCCGATGTTTCCTCTGTCATCAAATTCGCAGTTGTATTTTTTAGAAAGCTCTGTAAAAATCTTCTCTGCTCCCTTATTTAACTTTTTAGAAAGAGGAAGAACACCAATTTTTACAGGTGCTAATGCAGGATGGAAATGAAGAACTGTACGTACGTCACCTTCTCCAATTTCTTCTTCATCATAAGCAGCACATAAAAATGCAAGTACAACACGATCTGCACCAAGAGATGGCTCAATAACATAAGGTACATATTTGACACCCTTCTGGTCATCAAAATATGTCATATCCTGTCCTGAAGTATTCTGATGCTGTGTTAAATCGTAATCGGTTCTGTCTGCAATTCCCCAAAGCTCGCCCCATCCAAATGGGAATAAAAACTCAATATCAGTTGTTGCTTTTGAATAGAAGGAAAGCTCTTCTGCATCATGATCTCTGACACGCATTTCTTCATCTTTCATGCCTAAAGTTTTTAACCAGTCAATACAGAACTGCTTCCAGTATGCAAACCATTCTAAATCAGTGTCCGGTTCACAGAAAAATTCTAATTCCATCTGCTCAAATTCTCTTGTACGGAAAGTAAAGTTACCCGGGGTAATTTCATTTCTGAAAGATTTACCAATCTGTCCAATACCAAATGGAATTTTCTTTCTGGAAGTTCTCTGTACATTTTTAAAGTTTACAAAAATACCCTGTGCTGTCTCAGGTCTTAAATAAACAGTGTTTTTTGCATCTTCCGTAACACCCTGGAAGGTTTTAAACATTAAGTTAAACTGACGAATATCTGTAAAATTGTGTTTTCCACAAGTTGGACAAGGAACGTTGTTGCTTTCAATAAATTCTTTCATCTGTTCCTGTGACCAGCCATCAATTGACGATTCTAAAGTAATACCTTTTTCTGCTGCATAATCTTCGATAATTTTATCTGCACGGAAACGTTCATGACATTCCTTACAATCCATTAATGGGTCTGAAAATCCTCCTAAATGTCCGGATGCTACCCATGTCTGTGGATTCATTAAAATGGCACAGTCAACTCCTACGTTATAAGGATTTTCCATAACAAACTTTTGCCACCATGCACGTTTTACGTTGTTTTTCAGTTCTACACCAAGATTTCCGTAATCCCATGTATTGGCAAGTCCACCATAAATTTCTGAACCCGGATATACAAATCCTCTTGCTTTTGCTAATGCTACAATTTTTTCCATTGTCTTTTCCATCGTTGTGTCCCTCTCTATTCATATATTACATAAAATAATTCTATGCTTTCATCTGCGTCTGTGGATGTAGCTTCTTTTTTGTCTACTAAATTTACGCCACTGCTGACATAGACAATCTTACCATTTACCCGAATATTTACATTTTCCTGGAAAATGGCAATTTTCATAGTACCTTTTTCCAACACATCAGCTTTTTCCAAAACCTGTCCGTCTCCTGCCACACTTCTCATATCAGCAAATTCATACCCTGCATCATAAGCTTCTGAAACAGTTCCTGCAAAGGTGTTTTCCTCATTAAATTCCTTATAATCATCAGAGGACGCATATTTTAATACGACTTTTGCCTGACCTTCTTCTGTAATCTCGTAAGATTGTAAGGTAATCTTATCTTCTCCTGCCCCTGAATTGTAAGTGGCAACTTCTTCTTCCACCATTGCCTTTAATTCATCACTTACGTACTTTGAGTCACCAAATTCTTCTACAATGACTCCTAAAATACTACCATCCTTATTTACAATAATGGTATTTTGAGTAATATCCCCTATGTTGCTACAGCCAACTAACAAAAATGTGGCAAGAATCAGGGAAAGAAGCATTGTTTTTTTCAATATTCTTTTCATATTTTCCTCCTGCATATGCTTTTATCACAGCACACTTGCCTAAATATTATAACGAAATTGTATTACTTTTTCAACCTGCAATTTTGTAAGATCTCAAGACTTTTAAAATTCTTCCCAATATATTTTTTCCGATATTCCTCTGCAGCCTTTTCAAATTCCAAAAAAACCGGTTCGGACAATGTAAATGTATAAAGCTTTTCAATGGAACTGTTTGCCACATATTCAATAGCATAAACAGTATCTGACAGCATGTTATCCCTATGTAGAGTCCCCGGAAATTCTCCATTGACTACCAGAGTCTTCATTTCAAATATGTACTGCACAAGCTCTAATTTCAAAGAAGGTACTAAAAGTGCCTTTAACGACTGGTATAAAAGCTTAAGCATCTGTTTATCGTCATTATTTTCTCTTGTATAGTAATCTGCCACCTCTAAAAAATACATTCCAAAGAAAGCAGCCTCATAGTCTTCCCTTAACTCCTTAAAATGATTGGAAATATTTACTTCCATGACGTTATAGGAGTTTCTTCCTTCAAAAAGTTTAAACTCACCAAAGGAAAAAGGATTAGAAGCAGCTGCAAGACGGCTGTTTTGCCGTCTTGTGCCTTTTACAAATGCTCCTATTTTTCCTCTTTCTTTGGTGAGTATTGTAATTCTCCTGTCATAATCCCCTACCGGTATTGATTTTAGTACTAAACCGGTCACCACTACAAAATCCTGCATGGTCTCGTTCCTGCCTGTCCTTTCCTGTTGGCATTACCAGTATTTTTCTATGCTATGGCGTTCCGCCTCTTTCACCATAGCTCCAAGCTTTTTTAGCTCTTGATTCTTTGCTACATTTTTATAGGCCAAATAATCTTCTACCTTCCCGGTCTTAAAAAAATCTTTTTCTTCCTCTGTTTCTTTCATCTTCCTGCCTCCCTGGAATCTTTTTCTCTTATTCTAGGGTTCGCTTTTTCACAGATTTATATGCTGGGATTTTTCGGTAGTACCTTGAAGCTTTTGGTTACTTTTCACACAATAACCAGACACTTTCCGTCAGACTGCCTGATTGAATGATTTAACTTTAAATTTCTTCCATATCTTTATTATAGCCAAAATTTTTCAATAGGAAATCGCTGTCCCGCCAGTCCTTTTTCACCTTTACCCAAAGTTGCAAATTGGCTTTACATTCTAGCATCTGCTCAATTTCATACCGGGCATTGGTGCCAATTTTTTTCAGCATACTGCCACTTTTCCCGATAATAATTCCTTTGTGGGAATCTCTTTCGCAAATAATGGTAGCCTGAATTTCTACCAGGTTCTTTTTAAATTTCATACTTTCAATGGATACAGCAATTCCATGTGGAACTTCCTCATCAAGAGCATGAAGTGCCTTTTCCCTAATAAGCTCTGCCACAATCTGACGCTGTGGCTGGTCTGTAATAGTATCCTCGTCATAAAACATTGGTCCATAAGGTAAATATTTAAAAATACACTTTAAAAGCTCCTCTGTATTGTCCCCGTTTTTAGCTGAGACCGGAACGATTTCTGCAAAATCATATTCTTTTCTGTAAGTATCAATGAAAGAAAGGATTTCTTCCCTCTTTACCGTATCTATTTTGTTTATAACCAGTATGACCGGGGCGGTCAATCTCTGTAGCTGGCTGATAATGTGCCTCTCTCCGGCACCAATAAAGTTACTTGGCTCCACAAGCCATAAAACCACATCTACTTCCTTTAAGGTTTTGCTTGCTACATTGACCATATAGTCTCCTAACTTATTTTTTGCCTTGTGGATACCGGGGGTGTCTAAAAATACAATCTGACCTTCCTCTGACGTATAAACAGTCTGAATGCGATTTCTTGTAGTCTGGGGCTTATTGGAGGTAATGGCAATCTTTTGTCCGATAAGCTTATTCATTAATGTTGATTTTCCTACATTTGGTCTGCCGATTAATGTGGCAAAACCCGTTTTTATTTGTTTTTCCATAGTGTATTCCTTATTTACTCTTTTTTATTCTCTTCTGTCTGATTTTGAATTCCAAAATCTCTCGTTTCCCTTGGAATTTCATTTTCATGCCGATTTATGGCATTTGCCTGCATCATGGTAGCCTGTTTTTTCAAAGCTTTTTTCTGTTTTCTTTTAATAAGCCCTTTTATAATCTTAACAAGGATGAAAATAATGAAAGCCCATACAACCAAATACGGTAGCACAATGACAAAACCGATTACAAAATTCTTAAAGCCTCTTCCAATATCATAAATACTCTCTACAAAGCCTTCTGACATTTTCTCCAAGGCAGATTGCGGAGCAACAGGCGTTACCCGTTCTACTTCCCTTACTTCTAAATAAATGGTAGCATAGTCTACCAGGTTGTCGTATGTACGAAGCTGTGACTCCATTGTTTCCAGTTCGTAGCGCACTTCTGTTAATCTGCTTTCTAATGCTACTATCGTTTCAATGCTGTCTGCTTCCTCTAAGAGACTTGTAAGCCTTTCCTGTTCAATTTGCAAAGTTTTCTTTTTGCTTTCTAAATCTACGTAGCTTAAGGTAACATCTTCTACCGTTTCACTTTTATTTAGCACATTTGAGATAGATGCAACTTCTGTAACAAATTTATCCAATTTATCAGCCGGGATTCTTGCGGTATAGCTGGCACTTCTTGTACTGTCATAGCCGGCATTTATGCTTAAACCGTCTACGTAAGCACTTTCCATATAGCCACCAAGACTCTCAACTTTATCACTTAATTTCTGTGTAAGAGAATCAAATTCTTCCGTTTCTATGGTCATTCTAACATTTTTGATAAGTTTTCGATTTGCTCCCACACTTTCCTGCTCTGACAGTGTTTCCCCACTGCCATTGTCCATAGACGCGCCTTCCGCTACAGCTTCCTCTGTTTCATAAACATCGTCAGTGGCATAATTCGTCATAGCATATTCTTCTGTCATTTCCATAGCAGAATCCTTGCTAGAGGCACCACAGGCTGTAAGCCCAAAGCAAACAGCCATTAATCCCAATATCACACTTAATTTTTTACTTCTCATAAGCTTTTCCTCCATTTTCGCTTTCAGTTTTTTATTTTGTATACGAATAAAACCTAATAACTTTATGGCATTTAATGAAATAAATTATCCACTGTAAAAAATAAATCCGTATTTTTGCCAATTGCCTCTTCATTGCCCACAACGCAAAGGCAGTCATAGCTTACAAATGCTTCAATGTAATCAGCTAGTCCTCTGATAATCTGCTCATCCACTGCTAACAGCTCATTTCGCTCTTTCTGTTCCTCTTCAAAGGTAACATTACTCATATAGGCCGCCAGACTTCTTGTTCCCTTTGCAGCCGGATTCATTGGCACATCCTGCTCACTAATGGCACCAATAATAAACTTGGTAATGGTTCTTTCGTCCCCTTTAAAGTTTCTGATAAAGTCTGCTGCCTGTTTGTAGACTTCCACTGTCTTTTCCAGATTTGGATCTCTATAGGAAACAAAATAACATTCTCCGCTTTTTCCAAAGTTGCTCATGCAACCGTATGCGCCACCTTTTACACGTACATTATTCCAAAGATACTCATAGCCCATAATCACCTTTAATACTTTTAAAGCTCCTGTGTAAGAAAGTCCTTTTGAGCGGTAATTACCTGCCATTGCCACATACTGGATTCCGGCTGAGGTTTTAAAGCCTTCATTTTTCTTAGAAGGAGTCATGCTAAACCCCTCACCGTCTACATTTTCATCAAACAGACATTCTTTAAACTGCACGATATATTTCTTTGCCTCTTCCAAGCCTTCTTTTGTTCCGGTATAATCCAACATAAAGTTTTCAGGACGGAAAATAAGCCCGCAAACTTTTTGTAAATTGGAAATTAGCTGCTCTTTTTCTGTTTCAAAATTGTCATCCAGTCTTTCTAACAATCTATAGAAAGGAATTCCTGACATCTGCTCTGAAACAGCAGCTGTTTTTGAGAAATAGGACATGGCACGTACGGCCGCCAGGGAATGTCCTGCTCCCATCATATTTGCCTGCATTTTGGCTTTCAGCTCCCGAATCAGTTCTAACAGCCTTTTTTCATCAGAAAGTTTCGTGCCAAATAAAATCTCTTTAGTAAGCTCAAAAGCTTTTTCGGTATTTTCATATAATGTTTTTACCTTAATTTCAAAAGTCAGCTTAAATTCATCCAGATTTTTGCTGTTTACATAGGTATTTACGGCCGACACAATGCCGCCGGTATGGATGTTTACTTCATTAAACAAGTCTCCATAGCTGTACTTTTCTGTGCTCATAAGGCCTAAAATATTTTTCAAAAGTCCCACATAAGGAAGTAAGTCATTGCTAACATTTTCCCCGTCAAATACAAACCGAAGGTAAGAAACTCCATTTGTAAAAATATCATGGGATAATACCTTTACATCCTCTACTGTTTCAACCTGATTGATAAATGGCTCTGCCTCTTTTTTCATATCTTCTCTTTTTAAAAGAGGGATTTTTTCCAAGTCTTCTTTTGGTGACTCTGTTTCCTGATATTCAATTAAATCCTTTGTAGCCTTTACCAACTGTCCTACCTGTTCTTTTGAAAGAGATGCTTTGTACTCATCCAGTTTTTTCTGTAATTTGTTATCTACTTCTGTTGTGAGGCCCTGAACCGGAACAACAGTAATAGTAACTTTGTGAGTGTTATTTAAAATGTATGTTTCTACCAGCTTTTCAAAATAGTCGGTGTCAATTTTTTCTTTCAACTTTTTAAATGTGTCATTGGCCTCAATATGATAAAATGGTGTCTTTTCATCATAAAGCCAGCTGTCTAATGCCTGCAAACCATACATAAGACCTTTTGGATAAGAGCCAAAATCTGCTTCCTTATATTTGAATTCGTAGTAATTAAGACCTGCTTTTAATGCCTTTTTATCAATGCCCTTTCGAACCTGTTCTCTAAGCACATCTTCTACTGTTTGAATAAATTCTTCTTTATCTTTTTCATTGGCATTTTTTGCTACAATAGAAAAATATGGTTGATAAATGCCGTTTTCCACCAGGCTGTAAACATCCTGACCGATATTTTTTTCTATAAGAGCCTGTTTTACAGGTGCTCCCGGTGCGGAGCAAAGAGCATAGTCCAAAATCGGGAAAGCTGCATAAAGCTCTCTGTCAAGACTTGTGCCAACTACTGTATTATAGGATAAATAAGTGGCATTTTCTAAGGATTCCCCTTCTGTAACAGAATATTGCTCGGTGAAATCCATTGGCTTTTCGAAGGCTTTTTGCATTCCAATGGTAGAATCAATTTCCAAATAATCAAAGTGACTTAAATAATTTTCATCAATCCATTTTAGTTTCTCTGCCATATCCATCTTGCCGTATAAATAAATATAGCTGTTAGATGGATGATAATATCTTCTATGAAAATCTAAAAACTGCTCATAAGTTAAATCCGGAATATGCTTTGGATCTCCACCGGATTCATTACCATATGTGGTATCCGGAAATAAAGAGTTGAAAATTTCTCTGTCTAATACATCATCCGGCGATGAAAATGCACCTTTCATTTCATTGTAAACAACACCATTATATTTTAAGCTGTCATTTTCCTCTTCTAAATGATAATGCCATCCTTCCTGCATGAAAATTTTCGGTTCTTTATAAATATTAGGATAAAATACTGCATCTAAATACACATGGATTAAATTCTGAAAATCCTTGTCATTACAGCTGGCTACCGGATATACAGTTTTATCCGGGTAAGTCATGGCATTTAAAAAGGTATTTAAGGAACCCTTGGCTAACTCTACAAAGGGGTCCTTAACCGGGAAATCTTTAGAGCCACATAAAACAGAATGCTCTAAAATATGGGCAACTCCCGTACTGTCTGTTGGCGGCGTGCGAAATCCGATGTAAAACACCTTGTTTTCGTCATCATTTTCAAGAAGTACTACCTTTGCACCTGTTTTTTTATGCTTTAAAATTCTTCCGTAGGAATTTAAATCCTTAATTTCTCTTTCTTCTACAACTTGGTAAGTATTTAACTCATCTATTTTCATTTCTTTATTCCTTCCATATTTTCCGTCTATCTGCTTTTAGTATATCACTTTTTTACACACTTAAGGCCCCTAAGTGTAGCTTACTAAAGGAAATTTCCTGTACTATAAATTCTTCCTGTTTCCCTTTTAATTTTTCGTCACTGACAAATTCTTTCACTGTGTAAATCTTTTCAGTAGCAGTTTCTTTTTGCACTCCCTTTTTGTTTACAACGGTTTTGGGAAACAAAACTTTAATCTTTATCTTTAACTGGGAATAAAATAAATATCCCATATCTTTTTCCTGTAACCTTAGCAGATGTGCCCCAATTGTTTCCTCCCTTTTTACATCATCGCTATAAATCATCCTGTATATAGCACTTTTTAATTTGCCCGGCATATCCACATGCTCTGCTGCTTCTTCATAAGTAAATCTTGCTCCGATAAAAACATCTGAGAAGCTTTGAATGATATATTTAAAATCCTGTTCTCTAAATTCCATCCTTATCCTCTGCCTTTTCCATATAATCGATTTTATATCCGGTAAGCTCCATTGCTTCTGCAATTTCCTCCTCCGTAAAGTCGGTTTCGGCTGCTAACTCTTTTATAGTCACTTCCCTGCATAGCTCTTTTGCCAGCTCTTCTGCCGCCTGTGCTATCAAGTTAATACGCTTTACTACTTTGTCATCCTGTTCTTTTATATCCGTTTCTCCTGCCACAGCTTCTTCCAAAGCATCCATGACACTTTTTGCCAAAGCACTTTCTAAAACCTCCGGTCCGTCTTCAATAGCCAGCATTTCCATTCCCATAGTAAGTGCCACGTTTCCTTCTCCAATTAAATCTTCCAAAAGAACTCCCTGACCTGCATAAAGTCTGCTGATTTCCACCACCTTAGGGAGCATATGCAAAAAAAGCTTATCCTTTGCCTCTTTATCACCCCGAAATGCACCTTTGCAAATTTCTTTCACTTCTGTGTCATTAAAAGCAGGAAATTCACTTATTTCTTCCAGATACTGGGCAAGGTAATTTTTATCTTCCTTAGTCAGCAGATTGTCTAAGTCTGCTTCTTCTCCAATGGTAATTTTGCTATTCTTTAAATAATCATAAATTAAATCAAGTTTTCCCTGATCCAGTTCCATATTAGGAAAGGCTTCTTCTACCTGCTCTTTTGTTACACACATTCCTTGCTTTTTTGCTGTTTTGATTAAATCTAAAAGCTGGGTACGAAATAATTCTTCACTGATTTGTTCCATATTATATATTTCCTATCTTATTATTTTCAGATTTTATGTCTTTTACGCATTCTCTAACCCCATGACAGAGTTTTTGTTTATGACTGGTGTGTCACATGCTTATGAGTATACAAATGTTCTGAACAATACTCATAATTCCCTTCACATTTTGAACAGAACCGAAATTCTAAATCAGGACTATCTACTTCTGTTCTGCCACAAATAGCGCATCTGTGCTTTGTAACATGACGCATTGGGGTTACCTGTTTTTTATAAGCCCTTTGTCTTTTTATCTGATTTGGAGTACGGAAGCTGCGCCTTGTTACGATAAAGAAAATAATCGCATTTAGCAACGTAGAAACAATTGCAACCTGAGTTGGTATACCCATCAATCCCATATTTCCTGCAGTAAGCACATAATAAACTAACATAATTGCATAAATAATACCAAGTACCTTTACCTTAATAGGGATAATCATCATAAGAAGCACCTGTAAATCAGGAAAGGTAATGGCATATGCCAAAAACATGGACATGCAGATATAGTAGGTACTAAAACTATAAGCTGCATAAGTATAAAAAGCCTCTGCTCCCATTGCAGTTCCACCTACAACATTTGAAACAGCATTTCCATAAGCAACAACAGAATCTCCTGCAAACAGTTCTAAGCCACCGTACATTAAAAAGGCACCAATTACAGTAAAAAGCATACCGGAAATCATATAAACATTGTAACGAAAAGTCCCCCAGGCATATTCTAAATTTCTACCAATAGAGTAATAAAAATAAAGCATAATCAAAGTAAAGAAATCCAGACTATCCGGTGGCACAATTATCCACGTAAACAATCTCCAAACCTGTCCATGTAAAATTTTATATGGGTCTAACATAAGACATTCCAAAAAATCCAAACTCACCCATTGAAGAATATATCCAAAAGCATAACATATAATCAAATACATGGTAATATTTGGAATTGCATATTTTCCCCATTTTCTCTCCCATTTATTTAAAAAATTCATAGTAAAAATCACTCTCCTGTTTTTTGTTTTTACAGTAAAATACTGCTATTACCGTTTCTAATCATACCATGTGACTAGTGCAAAGTAAATAAAGGACTTTTAAATTTAATAGATGGAACTGATAATTTTCTACAATCCTAATGCTTCCTTTACACTTTTTTTATATTTGCCCATAATTTGTTGGTTGCACATTCAAAAATCCTGTCGTATAATGTGATTTGTTGCGATATATTTTAGACACACATTATAATAGGAAATAAAACGTTACTGTTCACACAGGAACAGTAACCAATAAAATTACATAACAGAAAGGGCGGACTTATGACTGCTAATAATTATACTTTGGGTATTGACATTGGGTCAACCACAGTAAAAATTGCTATTTTAGATAGCAAAAATAATATGGTGTTTTCAGACTATGAACGACACTTTGCAAATATTAAAGAAACGTTATCTGATTTGTTAAAAAAAGCATATGGCTCTTTAGGCGATATTACACTGCATCCTGTTATTACAGGCTCCGGCGGGTTAACACTGGCTAACCATTTGGAAATTCCTTTTGTTCAGGAGGTTATTGCAGTATCTTCTGCACTGACCGATTATGCTCCACAGACAGATGTTGCCATTGAACTTGGCGGTGAAGATGCTAAAATCATTTATTTTGAAGGCGGCAATGTGGAACAGCGTATGAACGGAATCTGTGCAGGTGGTACCGGTTCTTTCATTGACCAGATGGCATCCTTGCTTCAAACCGATGCCTCCGGCTTAAATGAATACGCAAAGGGCTATCAGTCTCTTTACACTATTGCAGCCCGCTGTGGTGTATTTGCCAAATCTGATATTCAGCCGTTAATTAATGAAGGTGCCACAAAAGAAGATTTGGCAGCTTCTATTTTTCAGGCAGTTGTAAACCAGACAATCAGCGGTCTTGCCTGTGGTAAACCAATTCGTGGTCATGTTGCTTTCTTAGGTGGTCCCCTTCACTTTTTAGACCAGTTAAAGGAAGCCTTTATTCGTACTTTAAAATTAGATGATGAGCACATTATTGCGCCGGGACACTCTCATTTATTTGCAGCCATGGGCTCTGCATTAAATGCTAAAGAAGACGTTTCCTATACTATGAAGGAAATGGTAGAAAAACTAACTGCTCCTATAAAAATGGAATTTGAAGTAGAACGTATGGAGCCGTTATTTGCCACTAAAACTGAATATGAGATGTTTAAATCCCGTCACAGCAGTCATAAAGTTAAAACAAGAAAATTAGAAACCTACAAAGGAAACTGTTATCTTGGAATTGACGCAGGAAGTACCACAACTAAGGTTGCTTTGGTAGCAGAAGACGGAACCTTACTTTACTCCTTTTACAGTAATAATAACGGTAGCCCTTTGCAGACCTCCATCAATGCTATCAAAGACATTTATTCTTTCCTGCCAAAGGAAGCCAAAATTGTCCACTCTTGCTCTACCGGTTACGGAGAGGCTTTAATCAAGGCTGCTTTTATGTTGGATGAAGGCGAGGTTGAAACAGTTGCCCACTACAATGCGGCTGCTTTCTTTGCTCCTGACGTGGACTGTATCCTTGACATTGGTGGTCAGGATATGAAATGTATTAAGATTAAAAATCACACTGTTGACAGCGTTCAATTAAACGAAGCCTGCTCCTCCGGCTGTGGTTCCTTTATTGAAACCTTTGCAAAATCCTTAAATTACAGCGTGCAGGATTTTGCCGCTGCTGCTTTATTTGCAAAGCATCCAATTGACCTCGGAACCCGTTGTACCGTATTTATGAACTCCAAAGTAAAACAGGCTCAAAAGGAAGGTGCGGAAGTATCGGATATTTCTGCCGGACTTGCTTACTCAGTTATTAAAAATGCTTTATTTAAAGTAATTAAAGTGTCTGATGCCTCTGAACTTGGTAAAAAAATTGTCGTTCAGGGTGGTACCTTCTATAACGATGCAGTACTTAGAAGCTTTGAAAAAATTGCAGGCTGTGAAGCAATCCGTCCTGATATTGCAGGTATTATGGGTGCCTTCGGTGCGGCTTTAATTGCAAAAGAACGTTATCATGAAAAATTAAAAGCTTTCGAAAAGAAAATGGATGGCGGTGTTTTTGAAGACACTACCATGCTTTCTATTGAGAAGATTAACCAGCTGGAATTTACTACCAGAATGGCAAAATGTAAAGGCTGTACCAATAACTGTCGTTTAACCATTAACCAGTTTACAGGTGGACGTCAGTTTATCTCCGGCAACCGCTGTGAGCGTGGTCTTGGAAAAGAGAAGTCCAAAAAAGACGTAATCAACCTTTATGACTATAAGTTAAACCGAATTTTTGGTTATGAATCCTTACCAATTGATGAAGCCATAAGAGGTCAGGTAGGTATTCCAAGAGTACTGAATATGTACGAAAACTACCCATTCTGGCATACATTTTTTACAGAACTGAAATATCAGGTTGTACTCTCTCCATCTTCTACTCATAAAATTTATGAGCTTGGTATTGAGTCCATCCCTAGTGAGTCCGAATGTTATCCGGCTAAACTTGCCCATGGACATGTTAGCTGGCTGATTAAACAGGGTGTTAACTATATTTTCTATCCAGCTCTTTTCTATGAAAGAAACGAAGTAGAGGGGGCTAACAATCATTACAACTGCCCGATTGTTACTTCCTATTCAGAAAATATAAAAAATAACGTGGAAGAAATCGGAAATGGTGATATCCGTTTCGAGAATCCATTTATGTCCTTTGAAAGTGTTGACACTATTTATACAGGTCTTAAAGATACTTTTAAAGACATTCCAAAAGCTGAGTTAATGGCAGCCATTGCAAAAGGGTTTGAAGAAATGGCTCTTGCCAGAGAAGATATGAAGAAAAAGGGCGAAGAAACTATTGCCTATCTGAAAAAAACAGGCAAACGTGGAATTGTTCTTGCCGGTCGTCCTTATCATATTGATCCCGAAATCAATCATGGTATACCGGAATTAATTAATTCTTATGACGTTGCAGTATTAACGGAGGACTCCATTTCCCATTTAGGTAAACCGGAACGTCCACTAATTGTATCTGATCAGTGGATGTATCATTCCCGGTTGTATGCTGCTGCAAGCTTTGTAAGAACTACCGATTATCTGGATTTGATTCAGTTAAACTCTTTTGGCTGTGGTCTGGATGCGGTAACAACCGATCAGGTAAATGACATTTTATCCGGTTCTGACAAGATTTATACATGTTTAAAAATTGACGAGGTAAATAACCTAGGTGCAGCGAGAATCCGAATCCGTTCTCTCCTTGCTGCTATCCGTGTAAAGGAACAGTTAAACGAAGAACGAGTAATTCGTTCCAGTGCTATCAATAAAGTTTCCTTTACTGAGGAAATGAGAAAGGATTATACTATCCTCTGCCCTCAGATGTCGCCAATTCATTTTGAAATTTTGTGCAGTGCTTTTAATGCCTGCGGTTATAACTTTGAAGTACTTCCAAATGACAATAAGCAGGCAGTAAACGTAGGCTTAAAATATGTAAATAACGATGCCTGCTACCCTTCCTTAATCGTAGTAGGTCAGATTATGGATGCACTGCTATCCGGTAAATATGACTTAAATAAGGTTGCTGTTGTAATGTCCCAGACCGGTGGTGGTTGCCGTGCTACTAACTATGTTGGATTTATCAGACGTGCCTTAGAAAAAGCCGGTATGGCTCATATTCCGGTTATTTCCCTAAACCTCGGCGGTATTGAAACCAATCCCGGCTTTAAGTTAAATGCAAACTTATTAGTACGCGCTGTTTATGCTGCAGTGTTTGGTGATGTTTTCATGCGCTGTTTATACCGCATGCGTCCTTACGAGGCAGTTCCCGGTTCTGCCAATGAATTACATAGAAAATGGGTAAAGAAATGTCAGGATTTTGTTAGTAAAAAACACCCTTCCTTCTTTACCTTCCGTAAAATGTGCCGGCAAATTGTAGAGGATTTTGACGCACTTCCTATTACTGATGTGAAAAAACCAAAGGTCGGTATTGTAGGTGAGATTTTAGTAAAATTCCTGCCTGCTGCAAACAATTATTTAGTAGATTTATTAGAGGCAGAAGGCGCTGAGGCAGTTTGCCCGGACTTGCTTGACTTTATGTTTTACTGTTTCTACAACCAGATTTACAAAGCAGAGCATCTTGGAACATCCAAAAAAACCGCCCGTACTTCCAAACTTGGAATCTGGGCTATGGAATACATCCGTGGCGCTGCTTCCAAGGCACTTAAAGCAAGCAAGCACTTTGATCCACCAGCAAATATTTACGACACCGTGGAACATGCAAAAGAGATTGTATCCATTGGAAATCAGACTGGTGAAGGCTGGTTCTTAACCGGTGAAATGTTAGAACTGATCCATTCCGGTACAAACAACATTGTATGTACTCAGCCTTTTGGCTGTCTGCCTAATCATGTTGTTGGAAAAGGTGTTATTAAAGAACTTAGAAAACAGTACCCACTTTCTAATATTGTAGCAATTGACTATGATCCTGGTGCCAGTGAAGTTAATCAGTTAAATCGTATTAAACTGATGCTTTCCACAGCACAAAAGAATTTAGAAAGAGAGATGTAGGAAATTTAAGAAACTTCCTTATCACAGGCTGAGTAACAAAGCCCCGTCATAAGCTCATGATTTTGAGCCTAATGACGGGGCTTTAACATTTTTATTTAGTATGGCAACTATAATGTGTTCTCCACCATACTATTACGCTATCCTTTCTTCTTTTCATTTCACAGTGAATTGTATGGGTTCCCCAAACTTTATTCCTCACGTTTTAATAATTTACTCATTTCATCTACCATACCATTAATTACACCCGCCTGGTTTGCAACCTCCGCAGTATCATTTGCATTACTTTCAGCCATGGAATTAATAGAATTAAACCGTTCAATTTCATCCTTAATACTACTTGCTATATCCTGATTAATGGCTACTGTCTTTTTAATAACCTGTGCCTGTTTGCTATGTGCTTCTCCCATTGTATCAATTGCGCCAACAGAAATATCCAGTAGCCCTGTCATATCCTGCATACTATTAAATACATTGGCAAAATATTCATTTTGTATACTTAGCTTTGAAGAATTTTCTAAAACCTGTGCAGTAATTTCACGTACATTATTTTGCACCCGTTCAATAACGTTTTCTACTTCTTTTAATGTTTCCTGGGTACTATTGGCAAGATTTCCTACTTCTGTTGCAACAACCGCAAAGCCTCTTCCTGCCTCTCCGGCCCTTGCCGCTTCAATAGAAGCATTTAAAGCCAACAAATTGGTAGAAGAAGAAATATCGCTGATAAGTTTTAATGTAACACCAATTTCTTCTACTGCGTTTGACAGTTTTGCAGCTATATCAGTTGTAGCTTGCATGGACTCAGATACTTCACTGTTAATTGTATGTAAATCATTTAAAAGTCTCTCATTTTCTCTGGACTTATGAAGTAAGTCTTTAGAAGTTGTCTCTACTTTTTCTACATTACCTGCAACTACACTCTCCCATTCACTTAACTCACTAAGATTTGATACACTCTCTTCTGTCTTTAAACTGAGTTCATTGCTGTTTTCTACTAATTGCTCACTGGTAGCCGCCAGCTCCTGGGCTGAAGCACTTTCATTTTCAGAAACCCTGGAAAGTACCAGACCTGCATCATATAATCTTTCTGACAAAGCTTCTACGGAATTCAGAACACTCATAACATGCTCATTGTTCTTTTCTAATTCATCTTTTTTAGCATTTACTAAAAAGTGGGACACAAAAAACACAAAAATTGTTAATCCGGTTAAAGATAATACAAGTGCCACAATACACATTAAAATATCCCCAACAAATAATTCATCCTTTACCGGTAAAAGGTAAGTTCCATGTATTGCCCATGCAATAAACAAAGAAACCATACAGGCCAGACCGCTTGCCAGTAACATTTTAATATCAAGGAAAAATGCCATAAGAATTAAAAAGAAAAACAAAAATCCCCAAAAGGTTCTTGATGGTATCATATACAATATATAATTCCACTGTATAATCAGGACAATTGCTGAAAATAATTTTCCAACTTTTATTTTTCCCTCTTTTAAATATCCATCTTCATCAAAGGATGTTTTTACAATAAAAAGTGCTGCCACAAAAAAACTTATATCCATAACCGCAAATAAAATTGTGGAAATCCATGGCACATCCGGATAAAGTCCAAATATCTTTTCCGTGTTAAACATCACCGTGGCACACATACATGCACTCACCAGTATAATAAGCCCCCATTTAAATACAGCTGATAAATATACCTCAACTGCTGTTTTCTTTCTTCCCATAAAATATACCTCCATTTCGATTTTACAATAATTCCGGAAAATAATACCTCTTAATGCATTCCCGAAATTGTTACTGTCCACAACCTGACAAGTAACAATTGGTTTCTTTACACTACACATATTTGTATGGTACTAATTATACATATTCCATATAGTTTTGGTTGTTTTTGTTTGCTAAACGGTCGTTTTTTCTTGTTTAACGGTACATTAGTACTAAATATAAAACTTGCCAAAACTTTTTATCCATGTAAAATAGAAAGATAAGGAGTGAATTTTTTATGAATATTCAAAAGAAATATTGGAATGATGTGTATCGTTATGTATTGTTGCTTATTCCGGGAAACTGTATCTGTGCCGGTATGACTTATACGTTTTGCAAAGCCGTAGGCTGGTTTCCTAATACACCCTGGTTTTTAGTTTTTATATTTGATTTCAGCCAGCTTGTGTACTTATGTATATCCTTCTGTTTTATCCATTACAAAAAGAAGGTTGCTTATTATAGCGAAAAAGATATTTTTCGGATAAAGGTTTTTGTTACGATTTCTCTTTTTATACAGTACAATTGTATTATGAATTTTTTCCCTACTACTAATGCTTGGAGCTGTAGTTTTATTTTTATGGGAATTGTTGCTTTTTTATTTGATACAAAGCTGATGTTTACCCACATAGCAGGCTATACCATTTCCCTTTTTATAGCCCATCGATACCACTACGAGCAGCTGATGCCTACCAACCCTTCGGCCCGGATAGAGCTTACAGCATATCGAATAGAAGTTTATGCTCTTACAGCTATTTCTTTTTTATTTATTACTTATTTTGTAGAACGTTTTTTAATGCAGGAGCAGGAACAGGAATTTGAAAATATGTATCTGGTGGAAAAACAGTTAGAATACTATCAAAGTTGTGACTTGATGGATAAAGAACTTAGAAAGTTTCGCCATGATATTAAGGGACACTTTCTGGGAATGGAACACTTATTGAAAAATGAAAATTACGAAGAATTATCCAATTACTTTACCGAATTAAATAATTCTTTTTCTTTCCAGGAGAAGTTGTATTTTTCAGGAAATCTCATTGTTGATTCTATCTTAAATTATGACATTCCAAATAAACTAAGTCCTCACGTGAATCTACTTGTAACCGGACGACTTATGGAAATCAACACAGTTTCTTCCATTGATCTTTGCACATTGTTTAGTAATATGTTATCCAATGCTATTCAGGCTGCAAACCAATGTGATAAAAAAGAAACAGCACAGCTATCCCTACGTTTTAATTATGGAGCCAAATTTTTTTCCATTTGTATCACCAACTCCATTCCCGATGGATATGCCATATCAAAAAAATTAAAAAGCTCTCATACCTTAGACCGTAATCATGGCTATGGCATGCACAAAATGAAAGACATATGCGAAAAATACAATGGAGAATTTGAGCAAACAAAAGAAGATGATAAAATAAAAACCATTGTTTATCTTCCTCTGTAAATAATTATCTGTTAGAAAAAAACTGAAAGGAAAAAACCAATGATACAAATTGCAATTTGCGATGACAAAAAATCTACCACCGGAGATTTGGAGGATTTATTGTTACATTATAAGGAAGAAAAGGCGCTGGACATTCACGTTTTATACTTTTCCTTGCCTTCTGCCCTTTATCAGTATATGACTGAAGAAACCGTAGATATTGTTTTTATGGATCTTGATTTCGGATATGAAAATGAAGATGGTATTTTATGGGCAACCCGAATCCATGAAGATTTTCCTCATAGTCTGGTTTTAATCCTAACAGCCTACGAAACCCGGTATAAGGAAGGCTATATAGCAAAGGTCTTTCGTTTTATGACAAAACCATTTACTAAGGATGAATTATATGAGAATCTGAATGACTGTTTAGACGAACTTAACCTATACATATCTGTTATACTCTTTCGCCGTGGGAAAACCCATAAGATTCCTATACAGGACATCTTATATTTCGCTGCTTCCACAAATGGAAGTGAATTAAAAACTTTTGAAACTACCTACTTTTTAGATGAGAGCCTTTTACAATGGGAGAAAAAAAACTCTCCTAATTTTTTCTTTCGATGCCACAAGAAATATCTGGTTAATTTAAATGCCATTGAACAGCTAAAAGATCACTCTATTCTGCTTTCAAATGGCGAAAAAATACCCGTATCCAGAAGAAAATGGACCTCTCTAAAATCTGCTTTTATGAAATTTGATATTTCCATGAAAGGACGTAAGGAATGAAAATTCCATAATAAAAGGTCTGCTGTAAGCATAGCAGACCTTTTAAACATTATTATGTAGAATTATTCAGTTTTAATCATTCTTGTTTTTATATTTTTCAAATTCTTCTACAAGTCCACCAACTTCACTTAATAGGTGTTTTGCTTTCTCTGCTTCTGTTTTATTTTTCAAGCTGTGCTCTTCAACTTCTCTTGCACTTGATGATACTTGTTCACTGGAAGCTGAAAGCTGATGAATGTTATCAATAATACCATTATTTGATTCCACAAGATTGCCAATCTTTGAATTAATATCTTCCACCATTTTACTCTGAGCTTTCTGTTCATCTCTTACAGACTGAGTCATATCATATGAAAAACGTTCTGACAGTTTAGCAACTGTATGAATAACAATGATAATCTCAAAGTTAACAACCACACTAATGAACGCAACATTACTTCCACTAAACAATAAGTCTTTAAACTGCCATATAACAGTTCTTAAAATTCCCATTTTTCCATAACTGGTTTTCACTGCAAACGTCTGAACTAATAAAGCAAAAATCAACAATACTTCAATAACAGTAATACTAATTAATGCCGTCTTATTAACTTTTTTTCCTACGCTCATCTGCGTCACTATAGATCCTTATGACACTTTCTAAATTATCCGTACTTTGATTCATATTAGAACCCCCATTCACTATTACTTTTAATTTTAGTTTATATATTTCTAACGATTACATTATAACATTCATTGCATCTTTTTACTAGTTTTTTTGAATTTACTCTTAATTTTTGTTGTTTTTCACTAATTAACTACTACTAAGTGTTCAATATTATTTTACATCTTTTTTCAAGCACAACCTATATCCTTGCTTTTCTTACATTAAAAATACAGCGATACAATCTCCATTTTGTCTCCATTTGTTTACAGAATATATCAATCTATATCAAGTTTTTATAATTTTCAAACTCATATGTTCTAATTGACAATCCAAAAAAATGCCCGAAAATATCTCTATTTTCAGGCATTCGCTTATAATTCATACGGTGTGGCTTGATATACGTAATAATTCAGCCAGTTCGTATAAAGGTTATTGCTATGAGCCCTCCACTGCAAATGAGGTCTGTTTTCCGGATTATCATCCGGGAAATAGTTCTTTGGCATTTCGATAGGAAGACCTTTCTTTAAGTCTCTCTCATACTCATTTTTCAAGGTAACTCTGTCATATTCCGGATGGCCCATTACAAAGATTTTTTTACCCCCTTCTGCTATGGCAAGAAATACGCCGGCTTCTTCTGATTCTGCCAAAACAGTTAACTCAGGCTGTTCGTGAATTGCCTTTGCACTAACAGTCGTATGCCTGCTGTGAGGTGCCATAAAATAATCATCAAATCCTCTGACCAAAGGAATTTTCCGGTTGCTGACTTTATGCTCATATACACCGAATAATTTCTTTGGAAGCAGCTCTTTTTTTAGTCCATAATAATGATATAATCCTGCCTGGGCTCCCCAGCAGATGTGTAAGGTGGATGTAACATTTTCTTTGCTCCAGTCCATGATTTCACATAATTCATCCCAGTAATCTACCTGCTCAAAATCCATCTGTTCCACCGGGGCCCCGGTAATAATAAGACCGTCGTAAGAATTATCCTTTAACTCCTCAAAAGAGTTGTAGAACTTATTTAAATGATTCATAGATGTATTTTGCGACACATGGGAAGACATATGCATAAAGCTTACATCAACCTGCAATGGTGTGTTGGATAAAGCCCGAAGAAGCTGTAATTCTGTTTCTTCTTTTAACGGCATCAGATTTAAAATGCAAATCTGAAGTGGACGTATATCCTGATGGAGGGCACGAAACTCATCCATTACAAATATATTTTCATTTTCTAGTATTTCCTTTGCCGGTAAGTCACTTTGAGTCTTAATTGGCATGATAAATCACTTCCTTACTTATTTTATCTTTCTATATTTTTCAACTTCTTTTAAACGATTAAGTCTTATAACATTTTCAAAAAATCTTCCTCTGAAATAATTGGAATCTCAAGCTCTTTTGCCTTTTTATTTTTGCCGGAATTAGAGGTAATATCATTGTTGATTAAGTAGGAGGTTTTACTTGTAACACTTCCGGTTACTTTTCCCCCTCTTTCCTCTATCAATTCCTTAATTTCATTCCGGTTAGCAAAATGTTCCACAGAACCTGTAATAACAAAAACCAATCCTGTAAGATTTTGATTTGCTTCATTAGCAGGCTGCTTTTCTATCTCTAATTCCTTAAGAAGCTTATCCAGATTTTCCAGATTTTCTTCTTTTTTAAAGTAATCAGAAAAAGCGGCACCTAACACCTCTCCAATACCATCAATTTCGCTTAATTCTTCTTTCTCTGCCTTTTTCATGGCTTCTATATCATAGTCATAATATTTGCAGATGACCTTTGCATTGGCAAGTCCGATTCCGGTAATCCCCAGTCCGTAAATTAATTTGGGCAGTGTGGTTATTCTTGCTTTTTCAATACTGTCCATTAAGTTCCGGTAGGACTTTTCTCCAAAGCCTTCCATCCGGGTAATTTCATCTTTATACCTGTCTAAATGGAACATATCAGAAAAGCTGTGAATAAATCCTTTTCCTATAAATTTCTCTAAAGTAGCCTCAGATAAGCCGTCAATATTTAAAGCATCGCGACTTACAAATAAAGTAAAGGCTTTAATCTTCTTTGCCTGACATTCTGCATTAGTACAGGTTAATACTTCCACTTCATTTACTTTCTGAATATGAGTTTTCCCTCCACAAGCCGGGCAATATTCGGGAATGTCTTTTACACCGCTTCTTGTAAGATTTTCTGCTATTTGTGGAATAATCATATTGGCTTTATAAACGGTAATTTTATCTCCAATTCCAAGCTCAAGGCCTTTCATAATGCTGATATTATGAACACTTGCACGGCTTACGGTAGTTCCTTCCAATTCAACCGGTTCGAAAATGGCTACCGGATTAATAAGGCCCGTACGGCTTGGACTCCATTCGATTTCCTTTAAGATAGTCTCCCTGATTTCGTCTGCCCATTTAAAAGCAATGGAATCTCTCGGAAATTTTGACGTTCTTCCTAAAGATTTACCGTATTCTAAATCGCAGTAAGCAAGGACTAACCCATCAGATGGCACATCGTAGGTTTCAATTTTATTGGCAAAATATTCTATAGCCTCTAAAATGGTGTCTTCCTTCACTATTTTGGATTCTACTACTTCAAATCCCTGCTTTTGTAAAAATTCAAACTGCTTTTCTCTGGAATTTTCAAAATCCGGCATTTGCCCTTCCATGGCTTCTATTTCTTTGCAGGTTACTAAAGAAAAAGCAACAAAGCGTACTTTCCTTTTGGCTGTAATTTCATTGTTCAACTGTCTTACAGAACCACTGCATAAGTTTCTTGGATTTTTATACTTTGCTTCGGTTTCCGGAATTTGGGCATTGATTTTTTCAAAATCAGAATAAGTAATAACTGCCTCTCCACGCAGTATCAGTTCCCCTTTAAATGGTATCTGCAATGGAAGGTTTACAAAAGTTTTAGCATTGTTTGTAATAACTTCGCCAACCTCTCCATTGCCCCTTGTAACAGCTTTTAAAAGCTTTCCCCCGGAATAGGTCAAAACTATGGTTAAACCGTCTAACTTCCAAGATAACATTGCTTCTTTTCCCTGAAGCCAGTCTCTTAATTCTTCTCTCTCTTTTGTTTTGGCTAAAGAAAGCATGGGACTTTCATGACGTTCTTTTGGAAGCTCATCCACTGCTTCATAACCTACTGTAACGGTAGGACTTCCTGCTAAAGTGGTGTTTGTCTCTTTTTCTAAAGCAACCAGTTCGTCATAAAGGGCATCATATTCATAATTGCTCATGATTTCTCTATCTTCCGCGTAATATGCTTTGGATGCTTTATTTAATATGTCTATTAGTTCTTTCATTCTTTCTATCTGATTCATAATGATACCCTCTGTTTTTATGTTTTTCTGCATACATTATATGCAATTTATATCATTTTTCATTTTAGCTTTCTACATATAGGAAAGTTAGGCGAAATTTCTCCATATCTACGATTTAGGAAAGTTTCATTCCCACACTTTCATACAACGTTTCCAGTTCGCTGCCGCTAACCTGTCTCCATTTTCCATAAGGAAGATTTCCCAATTCTATATTCATAATCCGCACCCGCTTTAAGGATGCCACTTCATTTCCAAGTTCCTTACACATGCGTCTGATTTGCCTATTTAATCCCTGTGATAAAATAATACGAAACGTATATTTTCCTATTTTTTCCACTTCACAAGGTCTGGTAGTCTGGTCTAACTCTTTTAAGTAAACACCCTTTGCCATATTTTCTAAAAAGGAATCTGCCAGCTCTTTTTTTACCTTTACTACATACTCCTTTTCATGCTTTGCGGCACCCTTCATAAGCTTCTGAATCAGCTCCCCGTCATTGGTTAAAAGAATTAATCCTTCGGAATCTTTATCCAGTCTCCCGGCGTAAGTAACGCGAATGGGATAATTTACGTATTCAACAATATTTTTCTCTGCAAACTTATCCTTTTCCGTGCAGGTGATTCCAATGGGCTTATAAAAAGCAAGGACAACCTTTTCATTTTTACTGCCTACAGGCTTGCCACAAACCGTTACCTTATCCTTACTGCAAACCCGGTCACCCATAGATGCAACTTTACCATTAATGGTTACCTGCCCCTTGTCAATCCACTTATCCGCTTCACGTCTGGAACAAATACCGGCTTCTGCTATATATTTATTAATACGTACTTTCTTCTCTTCCATACTTCTTTTTTAACAATCCTTTTTTACTCAACTGAAATTGCCAACACACGCAGTAAAGTATAGCACATTATCAAAGATTTATCCATACCCTGAGCCTCTCGGAAAAACCAAGTGAAAAACCAAGCAACAATCAGCCCCAGCCCTTCTTAGGCTGTTTCTGAGCAAACCTTGTGGGCGGATGTTATAGGTTGTGAAGAAATTGCCTAAGTGGGGCTGGGGCGTCCTATTTACCAATTACTATGTATCATGTGTGAACAATAATACGGCTGAACTGTTACAAACTGAAAAAGAAACGCATTTCAAATACCTTTTCAGCAGTTGCTGTAGGTTTTGAAATGCGTTTCTTTTTTGTCGGCCACCGGATTTAATGGTACCTTTTATGCCTTTGTATTCTCTTCACTTATATCTTCACTAATTCGAATTACCTGATTTGCATCTTCATTATCCTGACCTGCTGATTTTGCACTGACTTTACCACCAACAAAGCCGGATAAAACAGCATTTAAATCTACTCCTGTAGACTCCTTTAAGCCATCGGTTACCTGATTTAAGGTGTTCATAACGTCCTTCATAAGCTTTGCAGAGTTTCCATCACCATACATAGTAATCTTATCTACCTTAGTAAGCGGTTCTGCTGCATTGCGTACTACTTCCGGAAGGGCTTTAAAGTACATTTCAAGTACGGCTGCTTCGCCCATTTTGGTCATAGCTTCTGCTTTCTTTTCAATACCTTCTGCTTCTGCAATGGCTTTTGCACGGATTGCTTCCGCCTCCGCTAAACCTTTTGTACGGATACCTTCTGCTTCCTGTTCTTTTGCATATTTATCAGCTTCTGCCTGGGCTTTTAATGCTTCTGCTTCCTGCTGTGCTTCGTATTTTTTCGCTTCGGCATCTCTTTGACGTTCATAAAGCTCTGCGTCTGCTAACTGTTGTCTTGCAAATTTATCGGCTTCTGCTTTTTTCTTAACCTGTGCATCCAAAGCCTGTTCCATAACCTCTGCTTCTTTTTGCTTTAACATAATTTCTTTTTCCTGTTTTGCAATATTTGCATTGGCTGTGGTAATTTCAATTGTTTTACGCTGTTCTTCCTGTTGAATCTGATACGCTGCATCTGCTTCTGCCTTTTTAGCATCTGCTTCTTTTTTCAGTTCTGCCTGTTTAATAGCAAGGTCATTGTTACGAATGGCAATTTCTGTCTGGGAATTAACTCTTGCATCATTTGCCTCTTTTTGTGCAATTGCCTGGGCAGTAGCAATGTCCTTTTCACTTTCTGCTCTGGAAATAGCTGCTTTTTTCTGGATTTTAACAATGTTATCAACACCAAGGTTTTCAATGACACCGTTGCCATCTACAAAGTTCTGAACATTAAAGCTTACAATGTCTAATCCCATGGCTGCCAGGTCCGGTTCTGCGCTGTCTTTTACTAAAGTAGCAAATTTTTGACGGTCGCTAACCATTTCCTCTAAGTTCATCTTACCAACAATTTCACGCATGTTACCTTCTAAAACTTCTCTGGCAACCTGAGCGATATAATCTACTTTTTTATTCAGGAAGTTTTGGGCTGCTAACTCTAAGCGTTCTTCCTTATCACTGATTTTAACGTTTACTGCTGCATCCACACTAATGTTAATGTAGTCGGCAGTTGGCACTGCTGTAGATGTTTTTACATTAATGGGAATCAGCTGTAAATTAAGCTCATCCTTCTTTTCAAAAAACGGAATTTTGATTCCGGCCCGACCAATCAGTACTTTTGGTTTCTTTCGCATACCGGAAATAATGTAAGCGGTATCCGGTGAAGCTTTTACATAGCCGGATAGCAAAATAGCTATTACCACAATGGCTATAATAACAGGTACAATGATTTGTAATAATTCTGATAATACCATAAGAATTCTCCTTTTCCTTTGTAAGATTGTATGTTTATTACTTTCCCAGTATAACATAGATTAGTATTTTGAAAAAGAGGGATTTTGACTGTTACAACTTACTGCGCTATTCTCTTGGAAAGAGATTTATAAAGTTGTTCTGTTTCTTTTGTATTCTTTGAATTAAAGAAAATGGTTGTTTCTGTTGTGTCGATTTGTAGTAGTAAGGGGTAGTCTAAGTATACATACATGTAACAGTTTCCCATATCTTCCATTCTGAATTTTCCAAGTAAATAATCATCTGTGGCACCGCCGTTAGTTTTTGCTAACTTTTTGTCCGGCAGGTTTTCAAGGAGCGTAACCTGTTTAATGTCCTCAATATCTACTTCAAGGTTGTATCCACCTGAGGTAAAAGATACCGTGGTTTCTTTTATTTCCATACCATATGGTACAAAGTCCATTCTGAGAACTTCTATGGACAGCCAGACCATGGTGATGATGGTAATGGCTGCAAGCCCATATACAGTGGTTTTTCCTACCGGGTGTGCCATGTTGAAAGTAATGTTTGAGTCAAATACCCTGTCCTGAACAAATATTCTTTTGTCATTTGGATTGTAGTAGTACATGCCTTTCCAATATTCATCCTCATCTACAATAATTGGTGATTTGTCTGTACTTAGAATTTCTTTTTTTCTTTTCTCCAACAGAAAAATACTGTAAAATAAAAAAACCATCTCAAACATCTGAAGAAGACAAAATATTATTATTCTTTCTGCAAATCCATTTGTATAGGACTCCTTTTCCATGCCCCATTCCATAATCACAAAGGAAATACTATCCAGATAAGAAAGTATTACAAAACAGTTACCTAATATGTTTCGGCGAAGGCCTATACACTTTTGGTTAATTTTTGTGTCGTGACTGTAAACCTTGTTACTCCTCTGAAAAAAACCTTTATATAAAAGGAAAAATACTACTTTAGTAAACAAAGATGTAACAAAAATTACCACTGCCATGTCTTGTTTAAAAAAACTGCCCACATTGTCACTTGCATAAAGTGGGAGCAGACAGATAAATCCAGCAAGCAAAAAATGTAAGGAAGATAATGGATATTTTCTTGCCATAACACTAGCCCTTGTATCCACATAAATTGTTTTCGTTTCTCCAATTATCCATTCATTTTGCCGTTTCAACTTATATAATTTTCGATTTTCTTTTTTCATAATTTCATTGGGAATAAAGTAGAGCAAAACTCCCCAAACTGTGTACACAATTAAAAAAATGGAAATATACCCATTCATAGCCATATGCACCGGAATGCCCGCTAAAAGCAGTATAAGCATGCTCTGATTAAGTTTTTTATTGTATTCCTTTGCAATTGCTTTTACTTCTTCTGATTCTAAAGCTTCTTTTGGAAGAGTAACACCTAATAAAATCTGTTTCTTTTCCTTTCCTGCAACATAAAAACAATAATAAAATGCTACCACTAAGGTAATACTGCAAAAAAGCATCGTCAAAAAGAATATCATCTTAATCCCTCCTTGTAATTATATCTAGCCCTGTAAAGCAATCGGGTTCATTTTGTCAAACATCTCACTACAGAGTTCTAAGAACTCCTTTTTTCCATAGCCTTTTAAACACGCCTGAGCACTTAAAAGCTCAAGCTCCTGCTCTAATTTTTCCTGTATTATGGCTGTTTCATCCTTCACTGCACATACGGTTGCGCCCTTTCGTCTGTCTATTTCAATATAGCCTTCCAGCTTTAAAATCTGATAGGTTTTATTGACTGTCATAGTATTAACCCCAATATCCTGGGCCATTTGTCTGACGGTAGGTAGCGATTCACCTGCCTTTAATTCCCCTCTGCCAATTCCCATAACAATTTGGTTACGAAGTTGCACATAAATGGGAATATCTGAACTATTTTCCAATCTTATAATCATAATCCTTCTCCTACATATGTTTTAATTTTAATATATAGAGAAACTTTAGTTCTTTTCGGCACACTAATTCTATACATTAAAATAAGTATCATTTGTATTAAACATAATAATACAAACGATACTTATTGTCAACGTAAATATACCTTTATATCCTACTTATGTTTTCTAAAAATAATCAGATACATAAGAACTGCCATAAATAAAGACGCTATATCGGCTAATGGCTGGGCATAAATCAGACCATTTAACCCTACTAAATGGTTGGCAATCACTAATACCGGAAGGAAAACCAGTCCCTGTCTGCTCAAGGATAGAATCAGAGAAGGGATTGCTTTTCCCATTGCCTGAAAGCTGAAATTAAAAACAAACATCATTCCAATAAAAGGACCTGACAACATCAATGCTCTTAACATAGTTATTCCGTAATTCACCACTTCTATGTCATCTATAAATATATTCACAATCTGCTTGGAGAAAAATACATAAAACAAAGTAAGTGCACTTCCTAAAATCACATTGCAAACTACAGAAAATTTAAGAACTTTCTTCATTTTATCAATATTTCCCGCTCCAAAACAATAACCAATTAAAGGCTGAATCCCCATAGCAAGACCCATTTGCAACATAACCACCAGCATATTTGCCTTCATTGCAACGCCCATTGCTGCTACCGGATTATCTCCATAACCGGCAAGGAAATTATTTAATATAATATTCGAAGTACTCATAAGCACATTATTAATGGATGCAGGAAGTCCTATGGAAAATACTGCTAAAAGAATTCCTTCTTTCGCCGAAAAATTCTTTATGGAAATAGATAAAGCAGTTTTTTTCCCACAAAGATAAATCACATAATAAACAACAGAGCAAATATTACCGATAATGGTAGCAATGGCAGCCCCTGCCACTCCCATATCCATTACAAGAATCATAATAGGATCTAACACAATATTTACTACCGTTCCAAGCATCATTCCAAACATGGATGTTTTTGCTGCCCCTTCTCCACGTACTACATTTCCAAAGGCATTAGACAGCACTACAAAAATTGCTCCTATACCAATACAAGTTAAATAGCTTTCTGCAAAGCCTCTTGTATTTTCACTACATCCAATTAAAGATAAAATAGCAGGCATTCCCACAAGAAATACCACTGTCATAACAGCTCCTGCTACAATACATCCATAAAAGCAAAAGCTACTAACCTTTTTTACCTTGTCTTCTTTTTTTTCACCAAGCAGCCTGGAAATCAATGTACTACCACCGATACCAAATATGTTACCAACAGCCATAAGCAGTAAAAAAACCGGTGTTGCCAGTGAAACTGCTGCTACCTGATTGGGATCATTTGTCCAGCCTACAAATAAAGTATCTGCCATGTTATAAAATATCGTAACTAACATACTTAGCATCGTAGGCAATGCTAACGTGGCAACTGCTTTCTTTATGGAATACTTTTCAAATACATCCTGGTTCATTTTTTTCTCCTTCTGTTCTTCTCAAATTAAGGTGTCAAAACCCTTCCCTCACCCTAATCTTCTCATAAATAAAATTGTATATTTCAACATGCAAAAATAGTATGTAACACACATCATATTAGTTTAGACATCAAATACAATGCTGTCAAGCCTTGGTTTCCAATACTACAAGCAGCGTTCCATCCTTCACTATAATTTCACTTTCCTTTCCTATAAACTCATTGCTAACACCGATAGGATAGTCCATAGTTAGTACAGCATCCTGAAGCGGATACTTTAAATTTCGAAGTGTGACACCCTTTGCCTGACCATCAAAAGCAAATATGGAAACAAACCCTTTCTTTTCTTTTTCAAAGCTAATGCTTCCATTTTTTACGGCCGTAATAACCACATCACTTCCAATTAAGTAACCTTTAGCTCCTTTTTCTGCCAGCCATACGAGACATTGTAAATTGGCAATGGTATGAGAAACTCTACCTCCAAGTCCTCCATAGATACAAAAATTATAATACCCCTTCAAAACCCCCTTCTTCAGTGCAAAAAGCATGTCCGTGTCATCTTTTTCTACCGGAAGCCTGACTATATTTTCATGGTTAGGATCATAATTTAAAGAGTCAAAATCACCAACAAGCAAATCCGCTTTTATATTTAGTTTGTCCAGATGTTCATAACCACCATCTACACCGATTATATAATCTTCTTTCTTTTTACAAAATTTTTCTTTTATAATTCTCCCCTTGACAAATTCACTTTCAAGAAACTCTCTTTCTGCAAACTCTCCTGCTCCAATTATATAACAAATAGCATCACTCATTTTTTCTTCCTTTTCTCTACCTTTTTATTTAGAAATTCTACTGCACAAATCATACCACCTAAAAGAATTCCAAGATAAACGGGATACAGCTTATAGCTTACATGCTTTGCTAAAAAACCCAAAAGTGTTGGCATAAAGGTTGTTCCCACATAAGCGCATGCCATCTGAAGGCCCATCATTCCCTGAGATACCTCCGCTCCAAAATTATCAGGTGTTTCATGAAGCAGACAAGGATAAATAGGCGCACATCCTAAGCCTAAGAAAAATAACCCGGCTAGCTGTATATACACACCAAAAGGTAAGAAAAAGCAAACCACACCTATCATACCTATCAGTTGTCCAAGACGGATCATCTGCTTGTTGGAAAGCTTCATTGTAAGAAATCCGGACAAAAACCTGCCAAAGGTAATACCGAAGTAAAATAGTGAAATCCATTTGGCTGCTTTTACTGCCAAAACGCCTTTTACCATAACTAAGTAACTACTGCCCCATAAACCGGCAGAAGCTTCCAGTGCACAATAAAAGAAACAGGATATAAGCGCAGCCTTTGCCCCCTTAACCTTAATAAGAGAAAAAGTACCGTTTTCTGTTTTTACTCTTTTTTCCTCCGGCTCTTTTTCAGACTTTTCACCTGCTTTTTTCCATAAGGGAAGGGAAACAAACAATACAAACACCAAAGTAAACTGCAACATACTAATCACACCATAGCCGGACTGCCAGTCTCCTCCTGCTTTCAAACACGCCGACACAATAACAGGGCCTGTAGTAGCTCCAATTCCCCAAAAACAATGAAGCCAGCTCATGTGCCTTGCCTCATAATGAAGTGCCACAAAGTTATTTAGGGCTGCATCCACGCTTCCGGCCCCAAGACCCAGGGGAATCGCCATAAGGCACAGCATCCAGTAAGCATTACTTACAGAAAATCCAAGAAGTGCTACTGCCGTCATAAGTACGCTAATAGCTGTTGTCCAGCCCGTCCCAAACTTTTTAATGACTTTTCCACTAAGCAGACTGGAAAGAATGGTTCCTCCCGAAATAATCATGGAAACAATTCCTCCATAAGAAATAGGCACATTCATTTCCTCATAAATAGTAGGCCATGCAGAGCCTAATAAAGAATCCGGTAAGCCAAGGCTTATAAATGCCACGTAAATAATAATAAGCACTACTGTTAAAAACATAATATTTCTCCTTAAATCCTTATTTCACATCTATTTTGTATTATATAAAATGCTTTTTATTTTGCAAAGGTAATTTTTAATTCATGTCTAGAAAAACTACATAAAAAATCAGGCAAAAGCTACTCTTTTCCAAACTGCTTCTACCTGATTCATTTTGATTATATATATTTTCTTATTAATTTTTACTACTGAAGTAAATATACGAAATAGGCTCCGTAGCATACAAGCATTGTAATACCTGCCGGTCTTGTGAGTTTTTTCTTTCTAAACACACACAACCACAAAAGGGCTCCTGCTGCCGCTACTATAAGTGTATCAATTACAAAATTGGGAGCAAATACAACCGGAGTAATTAGTGCAGATGTACCTACTACAAACAAAATATTAAAAACGTTACTTCCTACAACATTTCCAATTGCAATATCTGCCTTTCCTTTAATAGCTGCTGCAACGGAAGTACAAAGCTCCGGCAATGATGTTCCAAGTGCTACAATGGTCAGTCCAATAAAACGTTCACTTAACCCTAATTGAGTTGCTATATTAGAAGCAGCCTCTACAGCCACATCACTACCACATACGATTAATACAAGTCCTATAATTGCAAGTAAAATCAACTTCCACATTGGCTGTTTTTTACTTTCTTCAGCTGTTTCTTCCTTGTTTTTCTTCGCCATCACAAACAGATATGTAAGATAAGCAATAAAAGCAATCCATAAAACAATACCTTCCACAAAATTAATTTCATTTCCGGTGTATCCAAGACCTAATAATAAGAATGTAATTAAAATCATGTACGGAATTTCATACTTTACAGTAGAGTTAGCCACTGCTACTGCTACAATGGCAGATGTAAGACCAAGTATAACCAGAATATTCAAAATATTGCTTCCTACAATATTACCGATTGTAATATCTGCGCTTCCTTTTAATGCAGCTGTAACACTAACTGCTGCTTCCGGTGCACTGGTTCCCATTGCTACAATAGTAAGTCCGATTACAAGCTGTGGAATACCAAATCTGTCAGCGATTCCTGCGGCTCCTTCCACAAACCAGTCGGCTCCTTTTACTAACATTACAAATCCTACCACTAGTAAAAGACACTGAATTAAAATTTCCATTTTCTTTTCCTCCATTCATTTTGTTAGGGTGTGCTGTAATTTTTAGCTTTTGTGTAGCAAAGGATAAAAAAAGAGACTTTTATTGCACACAAAAAGCATAATAAAAGTCTCGTTCTTATTTCAGTATACATTCCGGCTGACTTCAGCGTGATGACGTTATGTATAACACCCTGACAGGATGTGAACTACTCCCTAATATCTTACATAATTTAACATAATATCACGGAATCTGTCAATGTTTTTTTGAACAGTTCAACCATAGTTTTTTTGAACAGTAACGTTATATACGACAGGCGATAACACAGACAATAACATTTTCTTGCCTGTTTTTTTTTCCTGTGCTATAATGTGCAGGG
>JAFSDJ010000105.1 GCA_017436305.1 Lachnospiraceae bacterium | reverse complement strand
CCGCCCGGGCGGAAGTTCCGGTCACCGACAGTGCAGAATTCATACGAAATGTAGATCTGGCAGTAGATATCCTCGAACGAACAGAGAAGGGAGAAACCGCCAGCGAGAACATCAACAAGACCTTTGAAAAGGTAACCGCTTTCCTAAATGGAGAAAGCAGAAATGGCGGTCCTGTTACTGGTGGAATTGCAATCACAGAGTTAAGTGATGAGGAGTTACAAGCAGTAGCGGATAAAGCGGCACAGGATTACAACGCAAGTAGAAAAGGGTATGAAAAAGCATTAGAAAAAGGTTACATAGGAGTAGAGAAAACACCAAATGGTGGACCATCCTTCGCAAATTCAGAATATATTTACAAGAAGGATGGAAATAAAATGATAGTGACCATAAAGGCAACAGGAAGTAGACCCCAGGATTTCGCACAGGCAGATAAGTATATAAAAGAAAAATATGGAATAGAAAGCAGACCAGAAGGGTACACATGGCATCATCTGGATGACTATAATGTAGCAGAGAATGAAATAACGATGGAATTGGTAGTGAGAGAGGCTCATGAAGCATCCTATCCTCATTCGGGAGGATGTGCACAATATAAGGCAGTAACCGGAAAAACATACAAATAGTAAGGAGAAAAACAAAATGTATAATATAATCAAAAAAATACATAGAGAATATGCCATAACAGAGGAAGATATTAGAGAAGTAGAAGAGAGATTTGGAATAACCTTTCCACAGATTTTAAGAAAATTTTATTTAGAACATAATGGGGATTTAATAAAGTCCTGTATTTTTACATTAGATGGAAATAATTATATGGTAGCAGAGATGTTTTACATAAAGCATCCTAATGCTGCATTGGAGTTAATAATGCAGTGGGATAGGCAGGATGGATTTATTCCGGCTATGATGGTTCCTCTTGCACATGATCCAGGGGGAGAACGTTATTATTGGAATACAGAGGATGAAAGCGTGTATTTTATTGATGGACTAGATATAGAGAATCCTGTTTTTGTATGTAAAACGATTGATGAGTTTTTTAAACTGATTGAAGGAGCAGATCCGTTTTAATAAATTCACAAGATAGTAGAGCCTTTGTTAATCAAGATTCCATTTGCGAAGCAGTATGGAAGCGAGGAACTGCTACAGGTGGATGGCTGGAATACCTTCACAGGTGAGGTAATGAGAGAATATTAGTAACTGTTCAGCAGGCATACGCATTTACTGCGTATGCCGTAAGAAGACGTAGATTTGGAAAGTCAAAATCCCATTGCGAAGCAATTTTAGATGGATTTTAAGGCAGTAACAGGAAAAACATACAAATCGTAAGATAGGAGAAAAACAAAATGTATAATATAATCCAAGAAACACATAGAGAGTATGCAATAACAGAGGAAGATATTAGAGAAGTAGAAGAGAGATTTGGAATAATCTTTCCACAGATGTTAAGAAAATTTTATTTAGAACATAATGGGGATTATATAAAGTCCTGTATTTTTACATTAGATGGTAATAATTATATGGTACAGGATTTGCATTATATAAAAGTTAAAAATAGAGCATCTGTAGATTTGATTTTTCCATGGCAGATAGAAGATGGTTATATATCACCATGTTTTGTACCGTTTGCATATGATCCAGGAGGAGAATCTTATTATTGGCATACAGAGGATGAAAGTGTGTATTTTATTGACGGACAAGATATAGAGAATCCTGTTTTTGTATGTAAAACGATAGATGAGTTTTTTAAATTAATTGAAGGAGCAGATCCGTTTTAATAAATTCGCAAGATAGTAGAGCCTTTATTAATCAAGCTTCCATTTGCGAAGCAGTATGGAAGTGAGGAACTGCTATAGGTGGCTGACTGGAATACCTTCACAAGTGAGGT
>JAFSDJ010000104.1 GCA_017436305.1 Lachnospiraceae bacterium | reverse complement strand
GTCAAGGGACATGTCCCTTGTAGGTTCTTAGGGCAGCGCCCTAAGCCCTCGGAGAGCTTATCGGAATAAATATCTGCAATTTTCAAGGTTCATCAGAGCCCTTTTCTTTGACTCTTTTTTCATAAATCATTTGACACTACCTAAACTCCAAGTTTTTCATTTTTAAGAAAGTTTAGAGCTTACTCACCTAATAAATACTCAATCAAAGGCTTCGCATATTTTTCATCTGAAATATTGTAAGAACTTTTTATTGCCTGTTCTTGTCCTAATTCTGCGTTACTTTTATTCTCCTTTTTACTTAACATATTTGCCAGCAATTTCATAAGTGTTTTATCCGGGAAAGACATCTTTTCGTAGCAAAGTCCAGATTGCATGTAAAAATGCGGAACTGATTCCATTTCTTCTTCTGTTAAATTGACTTTCCATACTTCATCAATTGTTTCGGTCTCTTCGTTAGGTGTTGCTCCTGTGACAAATACAACCATTTTCTTTGCTGCACTTTTTGCAAACATTTCTTTTGCTTTTTTAAATCCGTTAATCCTTCCTGCATGTAATCCGCCACCATATACAACCACATCATATTCTGACATTTTTTCATTTGTAACCTTGGAAAAATCAATCAGTTCTCCTTCTACTTCTTTTGCAATAATTTCTGCATACCACTTTGTAAACTCTGTCTTTGTTTTATATGTTACTAATATTTTCACCTTTTTACCTCCTAAAATCTTTCAATTTTCTTTAAATTATCTTCGATTTGCATAATTGTCTGTATAGTTACTTGTAATTGTTCCGGCGAAACGCCTTCAAACATTTTTCCTATAACCAAGTCAGTCATGCCTTCATTTTTTGCACAAAATTCCCTACAATAATCAGTAAGTTCTATTCGCTGCTTTCTTTTATCCTTTTCATCTACCGCAATGCAAACAAATCCTTTCTTTTCCAGTTTCAACAAAATCTGCTTTACATTCTGATGGGAGCTTCCCATAATCTCGGAAAGTTCTTTGACTGTTGGTTTTTCTTTACACAAGTTAATGCAGATAACAGCAAAAAACTGTTTCCAGCTGATTTCCTGCATGGCATTGTCAGCCACCGCCTGAAATCTGTTTTCAAATGCGCTTAATAATCCCAACAAAAAATACGATAACTCAACTCCTGTAAAATCAACTTTTTCATTACTGATTACTTCTTTAATATTCATATTTTCCTCCATTAAGTAATATGTTACCTTTATTAAGGTAACACATTACCTATCCTTTGTCAATAGAAAAAGACGGAAAAATATCCGCCTTTATTTCTACAGAAAATTTAATTTTATAAGTGCTTTTACTCTCTTTGTAAAACTGAATTTTTCATAACCTGGATAACTTGGAATTGAACAAAATCGCTGCGCGATGGCCTGCCAAGGCTGTAGCGTAATTTTTTACATCTTCAAAAATAGGCAGTGACAGGATTGTCCCAAGATAGTATTGTTAAAGTGCGACCAATAACAAACTTCACACACGGCTTAGTCCCAACAACTGCCTATGAAAAGAATATCATCTTTAGGCTGCTTTCACAAGCAGTTTTATTTTTCAAATGCACCTCCATGATAGGTAGTTTCTATTATTACTACTTTTATTTCATGGAGGTCTTTTATGTACGAATCATATATTAATAAAATCGAAGATATTGGTAAGCTTCGAAATCTAAAACCTGGCACTATTCGCACTTACCAAAACAACGTTAGGGATTTTTTGAAATTTATCAATAAACATCCAGATGAACTTACTTGCGAAGATGCAAGAGATTTTCTTTTACACCTAAAAAACAAAGGCGATAAAGCATCCACTCTTAATAATAAAAACGGAGCTTTAGTCTTTTTCTACAAACGTGTCTTAGGTAAACTTTGGGACGATAACTTAGTTCCAAGAGCCATCAATGATTATGCCATCCCAAGAGTTCTGACACGTGATGAGATAGAAAAACTTCTTGATGCTACACCTAACTTAAAATACAAAGCCATTTTTGCCATCATGTACTCATCTGGATTACGAGTTTCGGAAGTGCTTCATTTACATTACGATGACATTTC
>JAFSDJ010000103.1 GCA_017436305.1 Lachnospiraceae bacterium | reverse complement strand
TTTGCGCACTGGAAGTTTGGAATACTGCCAACGGCTGGATAATGGGAGCTGTATGAGCTGAGAGGTTCACGTACAGTTCTGAGAGGGACTTAGGGGGAAGTTCCCTAGGTCTACTTACTGTATTATTATGGTTGGAAGTGAAATGTCTGCAAAGAGGGTGATGAGAAATCTCACGAGATATATTGAAGAGAAACTAGGGCTCAAGGTAAATATGACAAAGAGTAAGGTGGACAGACCAAGTGGTCTTAAATATCTTGGATTTGGATTTTACTACGATACAAAAGCACATCAATTTAAGGCAAAACCACATGCAAAACCAGTAGCGAAGTTTAAAGCGAGAATGAAGCGACTTACTTGCAGAAGCTGGGGAGTAAGTAATTCCTATAAAGTGCAGAAACTCAATGAACTTATTAGAGGTTGAATTAACTACTTTAAAATAGGAAATATAAAGTGGTTATGTACAACACTTGACAAAAATATTCGGTTTCGATTGCGAATGTGCATTTGGAAACATTGGAAAACGCCAAAGAACCGAGCGAAGAATTTGATAAAATTGGGGATTCCAGCATGGTCAGCATGGAAAACGGCGTATCTCCATGGATATGCTAAACCCGCAAAATGTTGGGATGTTCAAACTGCAATAAATAATGAAAGATTAGCTTCATTTGGACTAATTTCAATGTTAGATTACTACACTAAGAGAAGTGAGCCTTGTTAAGTTGATTGAACCGCCGTGTACCGAACGGTACGCACGGTGGTGTGAGAGGTCGGAAATTTCTCAATCAGAGAAATTTCCTCCTACTCGATTACTATGGTCGTAAGTTTTGGAGGAGTTAATGAAAGAACTTAGCATATTTATAGATGAATCAGGAGACTTTGGAGAAATTACAGAGCGACCGGCGTATTACTTGGTAACGCTTTTATTTCATGACTAGAAGAATGATATTGCTTCAAATGTTAAAAAACTTGAGGATAGTACCAAGAATTCCGGATTTGATTTTGAGTATATACATACGGGACCTGTTATTAGACGTGAAGACGTGTTTTCCGGATTGTCTATAGACGAACGTAGAAAGCTACTTTTTAAGATGTTAAATTTTATTGTTAGCAGTCCAATTGCATATGAGATGGCTGTGGTAAATCGAAAGGCAGAACCGCAAAAAAATCGTTTATTGCAGGCAGCTGATTTTATCTGTAGTATGGAGTTGCTGAAAATAAAGAAAAATGAAAATAGATTGAGTAAATCAGAAAAGCAGTTTTTCTATAAACCACAAGAATTGAAGAAAACATTCTTCAAAGCAATTGATAAGAAGCAACTAGGGAAATAATATTTTTCATTTTCCCTTATAGCTTACTCATAAGGGAAATTATAAGGGAAAAGTGATGATTACATAGATGTTCATGGGATGGAAATCCTGTAAAAGCTGGAAAGTTAGAGAAATACACGCGCAATTTTGAATTTAGTGAGGTAAGTTATATGAGTGAGATTTTACAGATTTTGGCGGTTTTGCTGAACATTTCTATTATTATTTTAGAAATATCAATATTTGTGAAAGTGAAAAACAAATTAAATATTCTTAAATTTTATACTTTTCTTCAGAATTTTCTTGCTCTTGTAATCAGTATTGTGTATTGTTTTTATGCTGTTAAGCAGTTGCTTGGACATGGTAATGTTCCCGAAATTATTAAAGGATTAAGATATACTGCAACTTGTGGATTAGCCGCCACAATGTTTGTATTTGCGTTTTTTCTCGCTCCAAGGTTCAAATCAGGAAAAAGCAAATCTCACGCAGACCTATTTGGTGGATTGGAACCAAAAAAAGCAAATCTGATATTGCATTATATTTGTCCAGTAATATCCATTGTGAGTTTTTTGGTATGTGAAAGAGGAACGGTATTAACAAATTCTGAATGGACAGGCTATGCAGCAATCCCCTCATGTACATACTGGGCAATTTATATTTTATTGACTATTGCACACTTATGGCAGGAGCCTTATGGGCTAATTGCACCAACAAAAGTAAAGAAAAAACATTTAGCAGGTATACTGTTATTGATAGTAATTCCTGCGTCTTTTATCTTGATTTCGTATGTATTATACTGGTTAAACTTGATATAAATAGAAATGATGTTAAGGTATAAATTTTAGTTTAACACAGAATTATGTTTTAATTTATAAAGATATTATGCTTAATGTGTAGTATCTTTTTCTCTGCCCAAAACCTCGAAATATTTCCACAAAATTCATATAAAATATGAGTTGCTTTTGGGGTGTTATGAGTTATAATTTTTATATCAGCGAAATGGAAATATTACCACTTTTGAAAAGGCGGAGCGAATATTACCAAAAATATTACCACAGAAAAAATGAAGTAGTTTAGAAAAAGTGTTAAAAACAAATTTCTGTATAGCCAAAAACTTGTAAAAAGCCTTAAAACACCCCGAAAACAAGGAGAAAAGGCTATACAGAGAAGAAAATGGCGGTGGGGTGTGCTATATCGATTTAAGGTGTAAAAAGAGAGTTGTTGACAGAGATGTGCGTTTGTTATATATTTTAGAAAGCAACAAATTGAATTGATAAGGGGAGTAGAGATGTTTATTAATCAAACGCTAAATGCTGTTATACAAGTAATTCTATTTTCTGTGATACCATTTGTTTGGTGGTTATGTACAGCAAGAAAAAAAGAAAGTTTTTGGTCCTGGATAGGGTTTAAGAAAATTAAGGTAGCTAATAAAAGAAATTTCCTTATTCTTCTTTTAGGGGTATGTATTGCATGTTATGCATTAGGCGAACTGGCATTGATGATGCGTGGCGATTTAGAAGCGGCTGACTCTGCTTATAAAGGGATGGGAGTCAAAGCAATTCCCAGCATTTTGATGTATGCATTTGGGCAGACCGCTTTGTCGGAGGAAATACTGTTTCGTGGATTTTTGTTAAAGCGGCTTCAGTCGAAATGGGGATTTAAGTTTGCTGCTACTGTACAGGCGATTATTTTCGGTGCTCTTCACATACTGATGGTGTGGGGACAAGTTGAAATTGTGGCAGGAATTGTAATTGTAATATATCCAATGGTGGTAGCAGTTATTCTTTCCTGGATAAATGAGAAAAAAGCAGGCGGTTCCATTTACCCAAGTTGGATTATTCATGGTGTTTTGAACAGTATAACAGGTATTTTGCAGGCAATGATTTGATAATATTATAATGGATTCAATCTTTGAAAAGAGTTAAGATACTATGCTCAATGTGTAGTATCTTTTTCTTTGCCAAAAACCTCGAAATATTTCCACAAAATTCATATAAAATATGAGTTGCTTTTGGGGTGTTATGAGTTATAATTTTTATATCAGCGAAATGGTAATATTACCACTTTTAAAAAGGCAGAGCGAATATTACCACAGAAAAAATAAAGTAGTTTAGAAAAAGTGTTAAAAACAATTTTCTGTATAGCCAAAAACTTGTAAAAAGCCTTTAAACACCCCGAAAATAAGATAAAAAGGCTATACAGAGAAGAAAATAGCGGTGGGGCGTGGGG
>JAFSDJ010000102.1 GCA_017436305.1 Lachnospiraceae bacterium | reverse complement strand
GAAACAACAGAAACAACAGAAACAACAGAGGAAGGCGATGTGCAAATAGAAAATGGTCAGGAAAACGGTGAAAATGAGCAGACTGATATATCTGTAGATAACAATGACAGCGAAAGTCAGTCTCAGGGCGAACAGTCTGCAAATACTACAGAAGTACCATTTGATATGGCAAATCCTATACAGGATAGTGAATACACAGGAATTGTGGCATACGAAGCAAAACAAGTGTTGACAAATGAAACCGGCCTTTCAAATGCAGAAGTTAAAGTTACAATGCCACAGCTTACCATGCGTTCCATGGAAGCGGGAAAAATTAATGAAGAACTGCTTGCATTTTATACAAAAGAGTTTGAAACAGGGCTTTCGGGTGCAGGAGGTGATATAGAATATCAGAATGAAATAGACAAAGAAGAAGAGCCATTTCATTATGATTACAGCTATGAAACAGGATATCAGGTCACATTTATGAATGAAAAGTATGTGTCTATTTTAGCAAATGGCTATGAATATGCTGGTGGGGCACACGGAATGCCGGTTCGGACAGACTTAATCTTTAATCTGGAAACCGGCGAAAGAGTCAGTGGAGATACACTTTTTGCATTGTCAGATGAGCAGGTTCAAGCCTTGAAAGTAGAGGCTTATAAAGAATTATTTGCTCAAAGTGAAGAAGGACAGTATTGGGAAGATGCAATTTCTATTGTGGAAGATGTGTCAGAAGAAACAGGGCAATATTATCTGACTGATGAAGGAGTAACTTTTTATTATCATCCTTATACATTAGCACCTTATGCGGCAGGATTTGTGGAAGTAACGGTACCTTATGAAAAATTGCCACTGAAATAAATAGCGACATGAAATAAAAAAAGTGAATAATATGAAAAGGAACCGGGAGTTCTCACTGAGTGTGTGAAATCCCGGTTCCTTTTCATCTAGGGCTGTTTTACTTTTTAATTTTAACTTTTTTGATAACAGCTGTTCCCAAGGTTTTTCTGTAAGGAACAATTTTTATATAATAAGTTTTTTTGCTTTTTAACTTATTTGATTTAATCACTTTCTTATTTGTGGTAATAACAGCAAGTTTTTTGTAGCCGGTTTTTTTCTTAGTAGAATAATAAATATAGTATTTCTTTGCTCCGGAAACCTTTTTAAAAGATATTTTTATAGTGTTTTTCTTAGGAGAAGTTACCTTTGCTTTTGTAACTGCCGGTAGTACGGTAGTAGAGGAAACAAAAGAACCTAAGCCGCTTTCTGTGTCTTCAAAGATGGCAGACACTTTATAAAAGTATGTACTGCCTTCCTTTACAGACGTATCAGTAAAAGAGGTGAAATTTACTGAAGCTATTTTTTGGTATTCCGGGTCTGTGCTACTGGCACGGTAAACATAGTAACTTTTTGCTGTAGAATGTGCCTTCCATGTTAGGTTTACATAATTTGCAGAAGATTTTACAATAGTCAATCCTTCTACAGCGGGAAGATAGCTTAACTTCCAAACTGCTGTAAATGTTACATTGGAAGCAGGCATTACGTAGGTTTCACCGGGTTTGTAAATGGATTTCCCATCACTCCAGCCTAAAAAAGTATAGTCGGTTTTTTGAAATGTATTAGCCGGAAGCCTGAAAGTAGTTCCTTGAATCATATCCTTGTCCGTTGGAGGAGTTCCGGTAGCAGAAGTACCGCCTGAATAAGTAACGGAAAAAGGATGTGGATCTATTAAGGAATCAAATCCGTTAAAAGAGCCTGAGAAAGCAGGATAATTTTCGGTTTTTGCCCAGTCTGCATAGCTGTGTCCTAAAGCAGGTAGTGAACTTTTATTTGTATTTAGGAGTGTCACAAAGCCTTGAGATAGCATTTCTGTTTTTGTAAGGGCTGTTACACTGCTGTCTTCACTTATATCAGCTATGGCCGAATAACCGATTCCACAGGAAAGCTTTGCAAGATAGCTGTTGTAATACAAATTAGAAGCCTGATAATTACCGGAACCGATGCGCCCAATTAATTCGCCTATGGTAACTTTTGCAGTATCCGATGTGGAAATTTGACCCAGATTGTAACAGTTGGATACAATACCGGATTTACCATTATAATCCTGCATATTTCCTACGATTCCGCCAATGGAACCGGAAGATGCTGTTATGTCACCAAGGGAAAAACAGTTAGCTACAGTACCGCAGCGCATATTTCCTACAATGCCGCCTAAATTGGTTGAACCGGTAATCTGTATGTTACTGCTACAGTTTATAATGGCACCAAAGGAATTTCCTACAAGACCGCCACCGTTTGTATAAGCCTTTAGGGTACCTTCTACAGACAAATTTTTGATGGTGCCTGATTCACCTAGGTAGGAAAATAAACCGCTGCTGTAGGATTCCGTTGTATTAGAGGTGTCAGCATCAATATAAATACCGGAAATGGTATGGAAATTACCGTTAAAGGTTCCGTTAAAGTTTTTGCCATTTTGTCCTATGTAAGCAGTAGGATTGGAAGCGGTGTTTCCCAAATTAATATCGCAGGTCAGTTCAACAGTTCTTCCGGCATAGTCATAGGTTAAAGATTTTTCTGCAAAGGTAAAAAAATCCTCTGCCGTGGAAATTTCAATTGTGTCATCTGCGGCCTGCGAAATCATAGAAAAATCAGGCACAGATAAAATATTTACACATAAAAGCAGTGTTAGCATGATACATAAATATTTGTTTTTTATTTTCAATGAAGTTCTCCCCCTTATTTATTATGATTTTTTGTATCCGCATAAATGTTACTATTTACACAGCAGCAGAACACTTACCGGCGAGCTGTGTAATAGCATGTAAAAAGCTACATACTTTCGACAGAAAGTACTCCTTTCATATTTTCAAGCATATCCATATAAGAACCAAATTCCTTAACATCCGAAACAATAATGGTAGCAAAAATGGAAAAAGGTTGTCCCTTTACCTTGGGTTTCATTACGTCAAAGTTGTCTACCTGAATCTGTTTTGCACGGAAAAATTCCATAAGAAGCGGAATGGTTTTGCTTGATTCAATTTCCAAATAAAGGCTGAAGTAACGACTGTGTTTATAAGCTTTTCGCTCAATAAAAGGCAGTACATGAAGGGCAAAGAGCATGAGGAGACAAAAAACAATACCGCCATCTACGAAGCCGATGCCTACCGCAAGACCAATACATGCACAAGTCCAAAGGCTGGCAGCAGTAGTTAGCCCTTTTACCTGATGACCGGAAATAATAATTGTCCCAACTCCTAAAAAGCCTACGCCACTAATAACCTGAGCCGCCATTCTGGCCATGTCTGTCCTTCCCGGAAAGGCAATTTCCATATACTGGGCAGTTAACATAACTAAGGCGGAGCCAAGACATACAATCGTATGGGTTTTAGTTCCTGCGCCTCTGCGTTTTACTCCACGTTCCAGGCCAATCATACAACCAAGAAGTAAAGCAGCCAAAATTCGGATACATATATTGAAAGGTGTCCATTCTGAAAAGTCTGCAATAAACATAGGCATCCTCCTTTCCATATAATTCGAAAATATTATATAGATAGTATAGCTTGTAACAGGGGGGATTTTCAATAGTTTTGTTTGAAAGTTCAAAGGTCTATGCGTTGACGAATTTCGCAAAAAATAATATAATAATAAAGTGTTTTTTAGTGGAATTGTTTTGGAACTGACAAGGGAATTATGAAAATGTTAGGATAAAGCAGGCGATGACAATGAGTGAAACCCATGTTCAAAAAGGCGGATTAGTCTTAGATGATGGAAGAATTGAAGGAATAGCTGAATTTCAAAGTCCCGAGGAATTATATGGGGACCTTATTAAGCGTGTGCGGAAATATCATCCCAGTGATGATATTTCTTTAATTGAAAAAGCCTATAAGACAGCAGCGGATGCCCATAAAGATCAGGCACGTAAATCAGGAGAGCCTTATATTATCCATCCTCTTTGTGTGGCAATTATTTTAGCGGATTTAGAGCTGGATAAGGAAACCATTGCGGCAGGTCTTTTGCATGACGTTGTAGAAGATACCATTATGACAGAAGAAGAAATTGCAACTGAATTTGGAGATGACGTGGCTTTACTGGTAGATGGCGTTACCAAGTTAGGACAGTTACAATATAAAGAAAAAAATGAAAATATCGCCAATGATAAGCTGGAAATGCAGGCAGAAAACCTTCGTAAAATGTTTCTTGCCATGGCAAAAGATATCCGTGTTATTATGATTAAGTTAGCAGACCGTCTGCATAACATGCGTACTCTTGATCATATGAAGCCGGAAAAGCAACAGGAAAAGGCAAGAGAAACCATGGACATTTATGCTCCTATTGCCCAGCGTCTTGGTATTTCAAAAATTAAAGTAGAATTAGATGATTTATCTTTAAAATATTTACAACCGGATGTATATTATGATTTGGTTGATAAAATTGCAGTAAGAAAAAGCGAAAGAGAAAAGTATGTGCAGGATATTGTAGATGAGGTATCCAAGCATATTGAGAATGCCGGAATTAGGGCAAAAATAGATGGACGTGTAAAGCACTTCTTTAGTATTTACAAGAAAATGAAAAATCAGAATAAGACCATTGACCAGATTTATGATTTGTTTGCTGTCCGCATTATTGTAGACAGTGTAAAAGATTGTTATGCGGCCCTTGGTGTTATACACGAAATGTATAAACCACTTCCGGGCAGATTCAAGGATTATATTGCAATGCCAAAAGGAAATATGTACCAATCGCTTCACACTACTCTGATTGGTTCTACAGGGCAACCTTTTGAAATTCAGATTCGTACCTATGAAATGCACAAAACAGCAGAGTACGGTATTGCGGCCCACTGGAAATATAAGGAGTCTTCCGATGGCAAGAAAGTAAAAGCCGGTGAGGAAGAGAAATTTGCATGGCTTAGACAGATTTTAGAGTGGCAGAGAGATATGTCAGATAACAAGGAGTTTATGCACTTATTAAAGAGCGATTTAGATTTGTTTTCTGACAGTGTATACTGTTTTACGCCTACCGGTGAAGTGAAGAATTTACCGGCAGGCTCCACACCCATTGATTTTGCCTATGCCATTCATTCGGCAGTTGGTAATAAAATGATTGGTGCCAGAGTAAACGGGAAGCTTGTTACCATTGATTACGTGATTAATAACGGTGACCGCATTGAGATTATGACATCCCAAAACTCTAAAGGACCAAGCAGAGACTGGTTGAATGTAGTAAAATCCACTCAGGCAAAAAATAAGATTAATCAGTGGTTTAAGAATGAATTAAAAGATGACAATATTATAAAGGGAAAAGAACTGATTCAGGCTTATTGTAAGGCTAAAGCCATAAACCAGCCGGATGTACTTAGACCGGAGTATATGGAAGCCATTATGCGTAAATACGGCTTCAGAGACTGGGAATCGGTACTTGCAGCTATTGGTCATGGTGCCTTAAAGGAAGGCCAGGTTATCAATAAAATGCAGGAGTTTTATGATAAGGAGCATAAACACAAGCCCAGCGATCAGGAAGTACTTCAGGCGGTGGAAGAAAATGCCCATGCAAAGCCAATGAGACCAAAATCCCAAAGTGGTATTACGGTTAAAGGAATTGACGATGTGGCAGTACGTTTTTCAAAGTGCTGTGCACCAGTTCCCGGAGATGAGATTGTAGGCTTTGTTACAAGAGGACGTGGTGTTTCCATTCATAGAACAGACTGTATTAATATTTTGAATCTGCCTGAAATTGAAAGAGGCCGCCTCATTGATGCAGAATGGCAGGAGGAAAGCAGCAATAGTGGTGAAAAATATTTGGCAGAAATTGTTATTTATGCCCATAACCGTTATGGTCTTTTAGCGGATATTTCAAAGGCACTAACTGAGAGAAATATTGATATTGTTTCCATGAATACAAGAACAAGCAAGCAGAATATTGCTACTTTGGCTACTACTTTTGAAATCGGAAGTAGGGAAGAGTTAAATAAGATTATTGATAAAATCAGGGCAATTGACAGTATTATTGATATTGAGAGAAATACAGGCTGATGATGGAGGTAAAACATGATAAAAATCGGACGTCTTACAATGGGAGTTTGTCAGACAAATTGTTATTTTTTATATAAGGAAGACAGCGATAAGGTGATTTTTATAGATCCGGCTGATAAGGGAGAACTGATTTATGAAAAGCTTATGGAAGCAGGCTTTGAAGTAGCTGCCATTCTTTTAACCCATGGGCATTTTGATCATATTTGGGGTTGTAATGAGTTAAGAGAAGCAGCAGGGGTGAAGGTGTATGCTTACGAAGGCGAAAAAGAGCTTTGTGAAGATCCTGTTAAAAATGTTTCGGATCATGCAAGAAGGCCTTATACAGCAACAGTGGATCAATATTTAAAAGATGGTGAAGAGCTTACCATTGCGGATATGACCTTTAAAGTCATTGCTACGCCGGGACATACAGAAGGAAGCTGCTGTTACTATTTTGAAGAGGGAAAGCTTTTAGTAAGTGGAGACACATTATTTGCAGAGTCTGTAGGAAGAACTGATTTACCTACCGGAAGTGCTTCCCAGCTGGTGCGTTCTATTAAAGAAAAATTGTTGGTGTTACCGGAAGATGTAAAGGTTTATCCGGGGCATGGTGTTGATACTACAATCGGACACGAGGCCAGGTACAATCCTTTTTTAGGCTAAGAACGCCATAAGAATAGTTACAGAAAAATGAGGAACATAATATGTTGATTGTTAAAAATAATATGCAGGGGTTTGAATATGATATTCACTCTCTGGTAAAAGCATTTTATGGTGAAGAAACGGTGAAGGTGGTTTCTATGGAAAAAGGGCAGCAGGATACTTCCCTTGCATCCAGGGAACCATTTCTTTGTGTTGAACTTTTTGAAAATTTAAGTAAGCTGGAGCTAACTGTTTTTGAAGGTGTAGATAAACAACAAGATAAAGAGCTAAAATTTGTATGGAAGTTTGATGCCCAACTCTTTGAAAAGAAGAAAGAGTTTAAAAATGAGTTTAAGAAGTTTTTCTATGAAGTTCTTTGCAAAATAACAGGTAAGAAGTTACCCTGGGGTAACTTAACCGGAATCAGACCTACAAAGCTTGCTATGGGTATGTTAGAAAATCAAAAGTCCCATGAAGAAATTTTAGCTTTTTTAGAAAAGGAACATTTTGTAAGCCGGGAGAAGGCAGAACTTAGTATCGAAATAGCAAAACGTGAGAAAGAGCTTTTATCTACCATTCATTATAAAGATGGATACAGCCTTTATGTGGGAATTCCCTTTTGCCCAACTACCTGTTTGTACTGTTCATTTACTTCCTATCCAATTTGCAGTTATAAAAACCGGGTTGAGGAATATATTGACTGTCTCATAAAAGAAATGAAGTTTGTGGCAAAGGAATACAGTGATAAAGTATTAGATACCGTTTACATTGGAGGTGGCACACCCACAACTTTAGAGGCAGAACAGTTAGACAGATTGATAAACGGCTTAAAAGAGCATTTTTCCTTTGAATATGTAAAGGAATTCACCGTAGAAGCAGGCAGGGCGGACAGCATTACAAAAGAAAAGCTTCAGGTATTATTTAATCATGGTGTTACAAGAATTTCCGTAAATCCTCAGACTATGAAGGATGCAACCTTAAAGCTTATTGGCAGAAGACATTCGGTAGAGCAGGTAAAAGAAGCATTCGCCCTTGCAAGAGAGGTTGGTTTTACTAATATTAATATGGATTTAATTTTAGGATTACCGGAGGAAACGGTAGAAGATGTGGCAGATACGATCTCTGAAATTAAAAAACTGGCACCGGACAGTCTTACTATTCATTCTCTGGCAGTAAAAAGAGCTTCCAAGCTTAATCAGTGGATAGAAGAGCATGGTATTTCCATGCTTAAAAATACCGATGAAACCATGGAAATTGCGGTAAAAGGTGCAAGGGAGCTTCATATGAAGCCGTACTATTTATACCGCCAGAAGAATATGGCAGGGAATTTTGAAAATGTAGGCTATGCTACGGAAGGGAATTTTGGGATTTATAATATTCTTATTATGGAAGAGAAACAGACTATTGTTGCCCTTGGAGCAGGAAGTATAACTAAAAGAGTGTTCACGGACGGAAGAATTGAGCGATGCGACAATGTGAAGGATGTGGCTCTGTATATTGAGAAAATTGATGAGATGATTGAACGGAAGAAAGTGCTGTTAGGAGATTAGCGGTAGAATTTTTAAGTTAAGAGAATATTAAAAGCAGTAACCAAAGGAAATTCCTAGCGGTTACTGCTTTTTGTTCTTATCAATATTACTCTTGTCCATCCCAGCAGTAAGTACAAAGCTTACACTGGTCAATGCCTACTGCCTCTAACATATCATCTAATCTGTTGAAGCGTAGGGAAGTAAAGTTTAATTCCTTACGGATTTCTTCTACCATTTTTTCATATTTCTCTGATTCAGGATCAGCATATTCTTTTAATACTTCCTCGGTTACATTATCATTTTCTAATCTTGCAATAACCCGTCTTGCGATTAGATCCATTTCGGAGTTAGAACGGGAGAAGTTTAAGTATTTACAACCATATAAAAGTGGTGGGCATGCCGGACGTATATGAACCTCCTTGGCACCGCTTTGATATAAAAATTCAGTTGTTTCACGAAGCTGAGTACCTCTAACGATAGAATCATCGATTAATAAAAGCTTTTTGTCCTTAATTAAATCATGAACAGGAAGCAGTTTCATTTTGGCAATCAGGTTTCTTTGTGTCTGGATTGTTGGCATAAAGGAACGGGGCCAGGTAGGAGTGTATTTAATAAACGGTCTGGAAAATGGAATTCCGGACTGGTTAGCATAGCCTACCGCATGAGCAATACCGGAATCCGGTACACCGGCTACGATGTCAGGAGTAACATTATCTCTTTCAGCCATTTTCGCACCACATTTATAACGCATTTCTTCTACGCTGATACCTTCATAGGAGCTTGCCGGATAGCCATAATATACCCAGAGGAAAGTACAAATTTTCATGTCCTTTCCAGGTGTTAAAAGAGTTTTTACACCTTCCGGTGTCATAACTACAATTTCGCCAGGTCCCAGTTCTTTAAATGGTTCGTAACCAAGATTTAGGAAAGAAAAGCTTTCAAAGGTTGCACAGTAAGCGTTTTCTTTTTTACCGATTACCACAGGAGTTCTTCCCATTTTATCCCGGGCAGCATAAACACCTTTTTCTGTTAAAAGTAAAATAGTTAAAGAACCATCAATTACTTCCTGAGCAAAGTGGATTCCCTCAATGAAGTTTTCCTTTTGGTTAATAAGGGCGGCAGTTAATTCGGTTGGATTAATGTCGCCACCACTCATTTCTAAAAAGTGAGAATTTCCTTTTGTGAAAATTTCTTCAACAACTTCTTCAATGTTATTGATTTTGCCAACTGTAGTAATGGCATACGTTCCGTGATGGGAACGAACAATCAATGGCTGAGGTTCATAATCGGAAATACAGCCAATCCCAAGATTCCCCTTCATTTTTTGCATGTCTTTATCAAATTTGGTACGGAAAGGAGCATTTTCAATGTTGTGGATGGCACGGTCAAATCCCTTTTCACCGTATACTGCCATACCGCCTCTCCTTGTTCCAAGATGGGAATGATAGTCTGTCCCGAAAAATAAGTCAAATAAACAGTCTTCTTTTGAAGCTACACTAAAAAATCCGCCCATAGTTTGTCTCCCTTGTGCTAAGTTTAAATTTTACTCCCACAAAAATGTGGGGAAATTACTGTTTTTCGTGCTGTTTTTATTAAGAAAAATCAGCCATACAAAATGATTGTATCAAAATTTTACCACATTGAAAAGAGTTTTATGTGGTGTGTGTTGATAAAATAAAGGTAAGGTGTTACTATTAAGTGCACAAAAAGTATTGGATGATAGTGAAACAATTGGATAAGGATTTGGAGAGTATGAAACATATAAAAGAAAGTATTAAAAGTAAAAAGTTTAGCAGATTGGAAATGCTTTATGGAGCATTAGGAAGTCTGTCATTGTTATACTGTATCAGTATTTTTTTATTTGCAGGCTTTGGCTCTTATTTTTTTCTAATTTGGGCAGTGATAGGGTGTGGCTTTTTCTTTGTGGCAGCTTGTGTGCGTTATAAGGTCTGGCAGAAAGTGCCTAAAACTTTGAAAAGAATTTTTCTAACAGGAGTTAGCCTATGCTTACTTTGGTTCATTTTTATAGAAGGTCTTATCATAAGCGGATTTTCCAGTGATGGCAAAGAAAACCTGGATTATGTAATCGTTCTTGGAGCACAGGTTTATAAAAGTGGTCCAAGCTATACGTTGAAAAGGCGGTTAGACGCAGCATACGATTATGCAATAGAAAATCCGAATACGGTGTTGATTGTTTCAGGTGGACAGGGAGGCAATGAACCATTTCCGGAAGCCGTTGGAATGTATGAGTATCTGGTAGAAAAAGGCTTGGATGAAAACCGGGTTATTATGGAAGATAAATCTACCAACACTTATGAGAATCTGATTTTTTCGAGAGGTATCATTGAAGGTCTTGGCGTGGAAGAGTATAAAGTAGGGATAGTTTCCAACAATTTTCACGTTTACAGGGCTGTACAGTTAGCAAAACATAACCAATATGAAGATGTATATGGAATATCTGCACCATCTTACCCCTATTTGCAGCTAAATAATATGCTGAGAGAGTTTTTCGGTGTTATGAAAGACTTTTTGACCGGACATATGAAGCTGTTTGGGTAGTGTTTACGAGATACGAGTGAACAGTAACGCTGTTTGGGTAATGGAAACTATGTATTAAAAATAAGTATTGAGAAAATCAGAAAAACGTTGTAAAATTTAGAAAGTGTATGTATTCCGTGAAAAATTCAGGGATACATTAGCAAAATTAAGTAGAAGGATAAGAAAAAACAGAAAAGAGGATAGATTTCATGGCACTTAGTAAAAAGCCTGTAAACGGTATGAAGGATATTATGCCGGACGAGATGCAGATTCGTGATTATGTTATGAACGTAATCAAAGAAACTTACGGTAAGTTCGGTTTTACCCCAATGGAAACACCTTGTATGGAAAGTATTGCAAACCTTAGCAATAAGCAGGGTGGGGAAAATGAAAAGTTGATTTTTAAAGTTTTAAAAAGAGGCGAGAAGCTCAACCTGGAAAATGCCAAAGAAGAAAATGATGTGGTTGATTTTGGTATGCGTTATGACTTGACTGTACCGCTTGTTCGGTATTATTCTAACCATGCGAATGAACTTCCGTCCCCATTTAAGGCATTACAGATGGGAAATGTATGGAGAGCTGACAGACCTCAAAGAGGCAGATATCGTCAGTTTATGCAGTGTGATATTGATATTTTAGGAGAGGCTTCCAACCTTGCAGAAATTGAACTGATTCTTGCAACAACTACCACACTGGGTAAGTTAGGTTTTAAAAACTTTGAGATTCGCATTAATGATAGAAGAATTTTAAAGGCAATGGCAGCGTACAGTGGTTTTGCGGAAGAAGATTATGATAGTGTATTTATTACTCTTGATAAAATGGACAAAATTGGTCTTGAAGGCGTGGAAAGTGAATTGCTTGAAGGTGGCTATGCCAAGGAAAGCGTAGAAAAGTATCTATCTTTATTTAGGGGAATGAATGAGTCAGAGGACACACTTGGATTTATCGAGGAAAAAATGACAGGTTTCCTTTTAGAAGAAGTAAAGACAAGCTTCCGTGAAATTGTAGAAAGTGTCAATGCTACAAAGGGAGATCACTTTAAGTTAGTTTTTGACCCTACTTTAGTACGTGGTATGTCTTATTATACCGGCACTATTTTTGAAATTGCCATGCCGGAATTTGGCGGAAGCTGCGGTGGCGGTGGACGTTACGATAAGATGGTGGGCAAGTTTACAGGCAAGGATGTACCGGCTTGTGGATTTTCCATTGGTTTTGAGAGAATTATTCTGCTTTTGATGGAAAGTGGATTTAAGGTTCCAAACCAGAGTAAGAAAATTGCCTTTTTAATCGAAAAGGGTGTAGAAGGGCAGGTGCTTTGTGATATTATTGCAGAAGCACAGAATGTAAGAAAGGACGGCACTCAGGTACTGGTTGCCAGAATGAATAAAAATAAGAAGTTCCAGAAGGAGCAGCTCACAGCTGAGGGCTATGAGGAGTTCAAGGAATTTTACAAAAATCCATTGAAATAACATAACAGGAAAAGAGGATAAATTGTCATGGCAGAAGCAATGAAAGGTTTAAAGAGAACCCATAGATGTGCTGAGTTAGCAGTTGCTAACGTTGGTGAAACAGTAACCGTAATGGGCTGGGTTCAGAAACAGAGAAATAAAGGCGGTATCATTTTCGTAGATTTAAGAGACCGTTCCGGACTTTTACAAATTATTTTTGAAGAAAGTGATGTTTTGGCAGAAGGCTTTGCAAAAGCAGAAAAGCTTCGTAGTGAATTTGTTATTGCAGTAGTGGGAACAGTAGAAAAAAGAGCCGGCGGCATTAATGAAAACTTGAAAACCGGTGAAATCGAAATTAGAGCAAAAGAAATTCGTATTTTGTCTGAAGCGGAAACACCACCTTTTCCAATTGAAGAAGACAGTAAAACAAAGGAAGAGCTTCGTTTAAAATATCGTTATCTGGATTTAAGAAGACCGGATTTACAGAGAAATTTAATGCTTCGTAGTAAGATTACTACTACTATCAGGGCATTTTTAGCGGAAGAAGGATTTTTAGAAATTGAAACTCCGATTCTTGGAAAATCTACACCGGAAGGAGCAAGAGATTATCTTGTACCAAGCCGTGTACATCCGGGAACTTTTTACGGACTTCCACAGTCCCCACAGTTATTTAAACAGCTTCTTATGTGTTCCGGTTATGACCGTTATTTTCAGATTGCAAAATGTTTCCGTGATGAGGACTTAAGAGCTGACAGACAGCCGGAGTTTACTCAGGTAGATATGGAATTATCTTTCGTAGATGTAGATGATGTTATCGAAGTAAATGAAAGACTGCTTAAAAAAGTATGTAAGGATGCAATCGGCCTTGATATTACCCTTCCAATTCCAAGAATGACATGGCAGGAAGCAATGGACCGTTTCGGTTCCGACAAACCGGATACCCGTTTTGACATGGAGCTTGTAGATGTGTCTGAAACTGTTGCGGGCTGTGGCTTCGGAGTGTTTACAGGAGCACTGGAAAATGGTGGCTCTGTTCGTGGTATTAATGCCAAAGGACAGGGAGAAATGCCTAGAAAGAAAATTGATGCGTTAGTAGAATTTGCAAAAGGCTTTGGTGCCAAAGGTCTTGCTTATTTATCTATTTTACCGGATGGCAGCTACAAATCTTCCTTTGCAAAATTTATGACAGAAGAGCAGTTAGATGCCCTTGTGAAAAAAATGGAAGGTGAACCGGGAGACTTACTGTTATTTGCAGCAGATAAAAATGTTGTAGTATGGGATGTTCTTGGTAACTTAAGATTAGAAGTTGCAAAACAGATGGGAATTATTGATGAGAGCAAATTTAATTTCCTTTGGGTAACTGAGTTCCCACTTCTTGAGTGGAATGAAGAAGCCAACCGTTTTGTAGCAAAGCACCACCCATTTACCATGCCTATGGATGAAGATTTACAGTATTTAGACAGTGATCCGGGCAGAGTTCGTGCAAAGGCTTATGACATTATTTTAAATGGTACAGAGCTTGGCGGCGGTAGTGTGAGAATTTTCCAAAGCGACGTACAGGAAAAAATGTTTGAAGTACTTGGATTCGAAAAAGAAGATGCTTATGAGCGTTTTGGATTCTTATTAAATGCTTTCAAATACGGAGTTCCACCACATGCAGGACTTGCTTATGGACTTGACCGTCTTGTTATGCTTTTAGTAAAAGCTGACAGCATCCGCGAAGTTATTGCATTCCCGAAAGTAAAAGATGCGTCATGCATTATGACTGATGCACCTAACGTGGTAGACCAGGTTCAGCTTGATGAGTTAGAGCTGGCTTTGAATTTAAAAGAAAAAGAAGAAACAGAAGAATAAAATTTTGATTGACTTTATTAGAAATTTTGTGCTAATATCTTAAAGTCGAGTGGCGAAAAGGCGTAAATCCAGATGGGTTTACGCCTTTTTTAATTGCAAAAAATAATTTATGCGGCTAAATCTCGTTTTATGTAAACTAAAAACGATGAAACAGAACTAAGGATAATACATGTAAAACAAATAATCACCATGCTCTCATCCAAAGCCTTTGTAGTAAAAATATCAGAAGCATTGGAAAAATAATAAGGTGTAATATATTTTATGTTTTCAATATCCGGAACAACCCGGCACATAAAATCCATGGCATATAAAAGGAGGGCAAAACCTAAAGCAGCACCAATTTGTTTTCTTTTGCATACGGAAGAAAGTAGAAAGCATAAACTGCCAATTTCCCACTGCATAAAAAATTGTGCCAGATGGTAAAGAACATAGCAGTCAGTTTCCGGCATTGCATTTGCAATAAAGAAGCCAAGAAGCTCCCAGAAAATGCAGAGAAACTGAAAAAGAGTAATTATTGCAACAGAAGCGAAATACTTGGCAATAATAATCTGCTTTCTGCCAAACGGAAGTGTATTTAAAAATTCAGAGGTATGTCCTTCCTCTTCTTTGGAAACCATACAGGCTCCGGTCATAGCGGAAAACATAGCACCACCTATGGAAAAAATCAATGCAATTTCTGTGGCGTAATAGCCTTCGATTGTACTAATATTTAAACGGTCTAAGCCTAACGCCGTAGAAAAAGCCCCCATTTGGGAATACATATCAGCCATTGGTTCTATAGAACCTTCCAGACTTTCAAATAAAAGCAGACATCCGAAGCAAAATATACCAACACAACTGCTCCATATGAGAAGAGATTTTAAATTCATTTTTATTTCGTGTTTAAAGAGTGTCATTCCAGGTCCTCCTTCTTTTCATAATAGTGCATAAATAGTTCATCAAGTGAGGGCTCTTCAATAAGTAAATCCTCAACATCCATTTGATTTAGTTTTGCTAGTAGTTCCTGCATATTTCCAGTATAGGTAAAATGCTCATGAGTACCATTTCTTAATAGTTTTACATTTCGTAAATTTGATTTTGTAAGATTTTCTACGCTATCGGTTTTCATTAATTTTCCGTCTTTAATAATGGCAGCATTTTTGCAATAGCGTTTTACCTCAGACAAAACATGGGAGGATAAAAAACAGGTAGTCCCTTGTTTGTTATAGTCTAATATCAGGTCAAAAAAAGCTTCCTGCATCAGTGGGTCTAAACCGGAGGTTGGTTCGTCAAAAATAAGTAGTTTGGGTTTATGCTGCATGGCGCAAACGATGCTGACTTTCTTTCGGTTACCTAAGGATAACTCATGGATTTTCTTTTCTATATCTACATTTAATATTCGGCAAATGCGTTTTGCTTCTTTTTCACAATCCATCTTTCTTGCATGGGCAGCAAAACGGATAACCTCTTTTACTTTCATGGAAGGATAAAACATGGTTTCAGAGGGCATGTATCCGATATTTTGCAATATTTCCCGTTGTTTAGAAGAAACGTCCATTCCTAAAAGCCTGATTTCTCCATCTTTGATAGGGAGCATTCCTAGCATGCTGCGAATGGTAGTGGACTTTCCGGCGCCATTTGGCCCAAGAAAGCCAAAAATATCTCCTTCTTTTACTGACAGCGAAAGGTTTGTGACACCCCGGTGTTTTCCATAGTTTTTGGTGAAATTTTTAATTTCTATTGCATTATTCATAGTTCATTCTCCTTGGAAGTGGTCTGTTTAAAATCTTCAAGCAGTTCATTTAACAACTTTGTATCCAGGTTCCTTTTTATTTTATTTGCCAGATACAGGCACCAATAGCAAAATGCCATATAGCCCAAAAAGATAAGAGTAGCCATAGGATGTTTGTCAAACCAGTTAAAAATATAAGAAGTAAAGGCGTAAAGGGTGCTGCAAATAATGGTAGAAAAAACTTCCCATTTTCCAATGTGATCTGCTTCGTCAAAATTGTGTAACACATATACTTGAAGATAGCCGATTATATATGCAGTGAAAAGTATTTCAATCATGTGAAGTATACTGGCAGAATAAATATGTAAAAAAGCCAGATAAATGCAGTAAAATATCATAACACAGCAAAAATACAGACAGGTCTTATAATCAATAGCAATTTCTCTGCTTACAAAACGGTGCCAGGCATGGTTATTTTTGGTTACTTTTCTATGTTTTGTCACTTTTTTTGGGCTGGTTTTAGTCCTCATCATCTTTGCCCCTTCCTTTTAAGATTTGTCGCAAAAGCTTTGCATATTTTCTGGAAATCATTACCTGTTCTCCATTTTCCATAGTGGCACGAATCCGGTTTCCAGGTTCACTTTTTAGATAGCTTATTTTGTAAATATTCAAAATCATGGATTTGGAGCAGCGAAAAAAGCCTCTGTTTTCACCAATAATAGAAAGTTCAGCAAGGCTTTTATCTACTTTGGCAACCTTGTCTTTTAAGTAAGCATAGCTTATGCCATCTACACTTTCTATGTAAAGAATTTCCTCCAAAGTAAGCAAAAGTGTTTGCTTCTCCCACTGGGCGCAAAGCTTCTTGGAAGTTCCGCGCACAAGGTTTGCAATGGTCTGGATTTGCTCATTCATTTCCTTATAGTGAATAATTACTTCCTCTTCACCTTGAGTAATTTGTTTCATTTTTAATATCATGAGTAGGTAAATCCTTTCTTTTCTGTTAGGATGTGTTTATTGTAACAGATTTAATTTTTATGGCAATGGTGCAGGGGTCAGGATGCATTTTTTTGAAGATAACATGCACTTTTTGTGTTATACTGGAAAAGAAAGTATTGTTGTAAGTACCATTGGGAAACGGGCAAAATCATGGAAGAGAAAAATTATATTTATATGATAAAATGTCAGGATGAAAGCTTATATACCGGCATTACAAAGGATTTAAAAAATAGAATGAAAGCCCATTTTTTTAAAGAAAAGCAGGGAGCGAAATATACAAAAAGCAGACAGGCAGTTTCTTTGGAAGTAGTGTGGGAGACGGAGAGCTGGTCGGCTGCGGGGAAGATAGAGTATTTTATCAAAACCTTTACAAGAAAAGAGAAGGAAAGGCTCATAAAAAATCCTCTGCTTTTACAGGAGTTTTATCTAAAAAAGAAGGAAGATAAGCCACCTGGGGTGAAGGTTTGTAAGGAGTTTGGAGAATTTCCCATTGTTTTAAAGGAATGGATTGACAGTTAGAAAAGGGTTTTTTATGAAAATATATGCAGTTAATATTGAGCAATTAAAAATAAAGAATTTATTTTATGAAGCATATGAAATGGTGGATGAGGTGCGAAAAGAGAAAGTAGATGCCTGCAGACGGGAAGAAGATAAGTTGCGCAGTCTGGGGGCAGGATTACTGTTTGCATATGCTTTGGCGGAGACGTTAAATAGTTCCTGGTCTGTTCTCAAGGACCAGATTTCGTTTGAGTATGGGGAGCATGAAAAGCCGTATTTAAAGCCCTGGAAAGGTATTTGTTTTAATCTGTCTCATTCAGGGAGTTATGCAGTTTGTGCTATCACAGTAGGGGAAAACCTATATGAATATGAGGAAAAGAATGAAGTGGGAATTGATATTCAAAAATTGATTCCCTGCAATTTAAGGACTGGGAAGAAGGCTTTTTCAGAAGCAGAATGTAAGCGGCTTGAAGCATTGCTTTTACAGGATGAGAAAAAGGCGGCACTGGAGTTTTCTAAATTGTGGTCGAATAAGGAAAGCAGAGGGAAGCTTTTGGGAACAGGGGTATTTTTGCAGGAGAGTGAAGAAAAAGAGGTGTTTGGCAGGGAGTATGAATTTGCCGGGGAGTATATTGTTTCGGTAGCAGGGTTTGAGGATTGTTTTGTGGAGGAAGTCTGTGAAATGCGGATTGATGAGTTAATGAATATATTATAGATAAAGAATAATATTGTAACAAAAAAGCTGAATTCCAAAAACGGAAATTCAGCGTTTTTATTGGGTTGGGCTATTCTTAAAATAGTCAACAGCTCGTAGGGGAATCGAACCCCTGTTTCCGCCGTGAGAGGGCGGCGTCTTGACCGCTTGACCAACGAGCCATAGGAGTGTTTCTCAAAACATCCTTGCTTATTTTATTATAGAATTTGAAAAAAAGCAACCCCCTTTTTGAATTTTTTCAAAATATATAGTTACTGAAGGTTACTGTTCAGTCAGCAACAAAACACTTGCTGTTTTGTTGCGTATGAACGTGATTTGGGTGTGAGCAGGCTCCTTTTGCGTAGCAAAACTTTAAATGAGCCTGCGAATTGTTACTGTTTACGAGGTACGAGTGAACAGT
>JAFSDJ010000101.1 GCA_017436305.1 Lachnospiraceae bacterium | reverse complement strand
GTATGCCCTGGCAACATCTATGATTATTTATTCTTTCTTTATGTGCTTTTTAAATGGGTTATCCTTAAAGAGATGCTTAGGTTATAAACAAAGATATGTAAAAAGCTTTCTGCTTCCATTTTTGGCAGCAGCAGTTATGGGTGTAGTTGCCCACTATATTTACAAAGGACTTTATTATCTTATTAAAATCAATGCAGTCTGTCTGGTTGTGTCAATTGGCATAGGAGCTGTTATTTATTTTGTGGTGGCTATTAAAATCGGTGCCATTACAGAGCCGGAGCTTAGAAGATTTCCAAAGGGTGGGCTATTAGTAAATGTGGCGAAGAAAGTGCATTTACTGTAGCAGGTTCTACTTGGGTATCAATTATAAGAAAAAAAATTCGGAGTATCCTTACATTTCAAGAGATACTCCGTTTTTTACCATTTTAAATAAAATGGGTCTTGACAATCAATTTCACGATAGTATAATAAACAACGTGTTAGCACTAATTTAACACGTAAATTTAATAGAGTCTAAACCGTTGAAGTGGAGATAAAAATAAAAAATGCACTTACAGAGAGCCGGGAGGCTGAGAGCCGGCAGAACGCAGTTTATTAAATGGGCCACAGAGGGCATGGTCAAAGGAGTTTTCATTCCGAGTATTCCATGACGTGAGGGCATACGTCAGTTGCCGGGAATATGTTAGTATTCTAATGAGAGTGTGGATTCCACAAATCAAGGTGGCACCGCGGTATATAAACGAAATTTTACCGTCCTTGACAGCAGAGCATTTCTGTTGTCGAGGGCGTTTTTTGGTACATAGGAAAATGGAGCACTTCGTGCTACCGGTACGCAGTATAAAGCACACTTTTGTTCTTTATCAAGAGGATTAGGGAGGTAATAATATGTCAAAAGGAAGATATGGCGTTCATGGTGGACAATATATTCCGGAAACACTGATGAATGAGGTCATAAAGTTAGAAGAGGCTTACGGGAATTACAAAAATGACCCGGATTTTAATAAGGAACTGAATACATTATTAAAGGAGTATGCAGGAAGACCTTCTTTACTTTATTATGCAGAGAAAATGACAAAGGATTTAGGGGGTGCCAAAATCTATTTTAAACGCGAGGACTTAAATCACACCGGTTCCCACAAAATCAATAACGTATTAGGTCAGGCATTATTGGCAAAAAAAATGGGAAAAACCAGAATTATTGCAGAAACCGGTGCGGGACAGCACGGGGTAGCAACTGCAACTGCTGCCGCACTATTAGGTCTTGAATGTGAAATTTTCATGGGAAAAGAAGATACAATAAGGCAGGCTTTAAACGTATACCGTATGGAGCTTTTAGGAGCAAAGGTTCACGCCGTAGAGTCAGGAACTAAGACACTAAAGGATGCGGTAAATGAATGTATGAGAGAGTGGACAAAACGAGTGGATGATACACTTTATGTGTTAGGTTCTGTTATGGGACCTCACCCATTTCCAATGATTGTTAGAGATTTCCAGAGTGTTATCAGTCGTGAAGCACGAGAACAAATTTTAGAAATGGAAGGAAAACTTCCTGATGTGGTTATGGCATGTGTCGGCGGTGGAAGTAATGCTATGGGAATGTTTTATGAGTTTATTAAAGATGAATCGGTACAGCTTATTGGTTGTGAGGCAGCAGGCCTTGGTGTTGATACGGATAAAACAGCAGCTACCATTGCTACCGGAACAAAAGGTGTTTTCCATGGTATGAAATCTTATTTTTGCCAGAACGAATACGGTCAGATTGCTCCTGTTTATTCTATTTCCGCAGGGCTTGATTATCCGGGAATCGGACCGGAACACGCATATTTACATGACATTAAAAGGGCTCAGTATGTGCCGGTTACCGATGAAGAAGCAGTAAATGCCTTTGAGTACATTGCAAAAACAGAGGGAATTATTGCAGCCATCGAAAGCTCCCACGCAGTGGCCCATTTAATGAAAATCGCCCCCAAAATGGATAAGGACAAGATTATTATCTGCTGCTTATCAGGTCGTGGAGACAAGGACGTGGCAGCAATAGCAAGATATAGAGGAGTAAATTTATATGAGTAAGATTAATGAAGCATTTCAGAATAAGAAGGCATTTATTGGTTTTCTAACAGCCGGTGATCCAACCCTTGAAAAAACCGAAGAATTTATTATAGAAATGGAAAAAGCGGGAGCTGCTTTAATTCAAATTGGAATTCCATTTTCAGATCCGATAGCAGAAGGTCCGGTTATTCAGGATGCCAACGTAAGGGCTTTGTCTGTTCCCGGCGGCTGCACAACGGACATGGTATTTGATATGGTAAAAAGAGTAAGCAAAAAGGTATCGGTTCCGTTAGTATTTTTTACATATTTAAATCCTGTATACAAATACGGATATGAAAAATTCTGTGCAAGATGCAATGAAACAGGAATCAGTGGATTGATTATCCCGGATATGCCATTTGAGGAAAGAGTAGAATTAACCCCCACAGCAGAAAAATACAATGTTGAGCTTATTTCCTTAATCGCACCTACCAGTGAAGATAGAGTGCAGATGATTGCAAAGGAAGCAAAAGGTTACATTTATGTTGTTCCTTCCATGGATATAACCGGTGCGTCTGGTGAAAAAACTACGGATATAGAAAAAGTCGTGGAAAATATTAAAAAAGTCACAGATACTCCGGTAGCTATTGGTTTTGGCGCTAATGATTTTGAACAGGCGGCAAAATACAGCAGGTTGGCTGACGGCATCATTGTAGCAAGTGCCATTGTAAAGATTATTGCAGAGCATGGAAATAATGCAGGAAAGTATGTTTATGAATATGTAAAATCTATGGCTCGTGGCATGGAAAACTAGTTGTTACTGTTTACTTTGTTTTTCATAACAACTAATTAGTAGCTTGAAAAAGGAAATGTGATAAATGATACTACAAGCAAAAAATGTTAAAAAGGTTTATAAAAGAAAAGAGATTTTAAAAGGGGTGGATTTTTCTTTAAAAAAAGGAGAAGCTGTTGCTTTCGTAGGCACTAACGGCTGTGGAAAAAGTACACTCCTTCGTATACTGGCAGGAATTACTACAGCTGATACAGGAGAAATTATAACAAATCCAGGCTGTAGTTATTCTTTTATTCCGGACCGGTATGAAAAATCCGGCTTTACCATTCCGGAATTTATGAAGCATATTCAAAGTGTTTTACAGATAGATGCCAGTGAGCAGTTAGAGGAATACTATAAGAATTTTTATTTGGAAAACATGTTAGATACACCTATGAAACAGCTTTCTAAAGGAACCTTGCAAAAGGCAGCGGTTATTCAGGCTTTGCTTGGAGAAAAAGATATACTTTTTATGGACGAGCCACTATCCGGTCAGGATAAAAAGTCTGAACAGTTTTTTGCACAAGAATTAAAAAGGCAGAAAAAGCAAGGACTTTCTATTATTATGGCATGTCACGAACCATTTTTGATAGAAGAACTGGCAGATAAGGTTTATCAGATTAAGGATGGTATATTAATAGATGGTACAACTTATGTAACAGGAAAATCAGAGGAAACTTTGGGGAGGGACGAAACATGTTAAGTGCATATGCAGTATATAAATATGAGATGCAAAAGCTCCTTAAAAGCCGAAAATGGCTGACACCTCTTATCTTTTTGGCTATGTATCTTGGATTTTCATACTCTGTGGGTCCCTTGGAAATAGTAAGCAGTCTTGGTTTGTGTTCATTAGTGGCATTTATTGGGGTATTAGTGGTGATTTTCATGTGTGAGGATAATCGCTGTCAGACAATGGATCAGACAATTTTTATCCGGCTTTCCAATAAAAAAACTTATTATCTTGGAAGAGTTCTTATGGTAGTAGCAGTGAGTTTTATAGCGGCTCTTATTGGAATTTTAGTACCAATATTTCAGTGTATTATAAATGGGCCTGGATTTTTTACCACACCATTTACAATAGGATATGGAATTTCCGGCTTTTATTTGTTTTTTATATCCGGATTTTCCGGTGGAATGGTGGCCTTATTATTAAATGGAAGACTGATTCCCAAAAAAGAAGCCTCTATCAGTATATGTATTTTAACTGCTTTACTGACCATAGTAAAAGGGGGATTGCACGATAAATATCCAATTACCAGGTTTTTAAGCTGGATTTTGCCACCTTTGTATGATTTAAGCGCAGCATACAGCCATATAGAAGTTTCCTTGTGGAAAGAAACATGGATTTATTTTCTTTGGATGACAGCCTATGTATTTATTCAAGTGGTTTTTTATGTATGGATTATGGATAAAAAGCGGTTTGAATAAAAAATTTGTTACATAAATGTTGAGAAAACTAATAGGAGGCAATATGAAAATCATTAATTTAATTGAAAATACAGAAGGCAGTCAAGGCTGCCTTTTTGAACACGGACTAAGCTTTTATGTAGAAGCTTTAGACCGTAAATTACTCATAGATACAGGTGCAACAGATGCTTTTATAACAAATGCAGGGAAGCTGGATGTGGATTTAGGGCAGGTTGACTATATGATTTTAAGTCATGGACACTATGACCATGCCGGAGGAATATTATCATTTGCACAAATAAATCCAACTGCACCAATATTTATGCAGAAACAGGCAATTTGTGAATATTACCATAAAAACGAAACTTTGGAAAAATATATAGGAATTGATTCAAGAATAAAAGAGCTTCCCAGTTTAAAATTAATCGATGGAAGCTATCGGATAGAAGAGGGAATTTCCCTATTTTCCGGGGTTACAGGCAGAAAATTATGGCCTCTTGGAAATTTAGAACTTATGGTAAAAAGAGGAAATGAATTTTATCAGGACGATTTTTGCCATGAACAGTATCTTGTAATAGAAGAAAATGAAAAAAAAGTATTGATTTCCGGTTGTGCCCACAATGGAATTTTAAATATTTTGGATAAGTACAGGGAAATCTACGGCGCTGATCCGGATGCAGTTATCAGTGGCTTCCATATGCAGAAAAAATCCGGGTATTCGGAAAAAGATTTGGAAATGGTAAAAGAAACAGGACTCCAGCTGAAAAAATATAACACTGAGTTTTACACAGGTCACTGTACCGGAGAAGTTCCTTATGAAATATTAAAAGAAGTCATGGGACAAAAACTTCATTATGTACATAGTGGGGATGAAATTAAGGTGTAAAGTCTTAAACTAAATAAAAGACTTTACACCTTGATATGGGTTTATATATAATTGTTAGCTTTCAATATTAGCTTGCAGAATATCGTCAAACTCTTTTTCGAGATCTTCCCTTTGTTCCTGAGGGACTAATTTTAACAGTTTTCTAATGAATTGATATAATCTGTTTAAATGTTTTAACTGGTTGTCTGTCATGGGACTACCTCCTTTTATATCGTTCATATATTCACCGCCTTTTCTAATAATAAGTATATACTTACATTATAGGTGATTTTTTAACGATGTAAAGTCTTTTATGAAGTAGTTAAGATGTAAAATCTTAAACAAATAAAAGACTTTACACCTTCTTTTCAGTTTATTGTTCTTTATCATCCCTGCAAACTTGAATTTTTGTTTTAATAATATCTTTCACTTCTTGTGGAATATTTAATGTATCAATGTCTACAAAAGATATGAACAAGTCGTTCAAGTCTCTTGAATGTTCAAGCTGCCTTGATAATTTATTAATCATTTCACTTGCATTTTCGCCCAAGTTATCAACCTCCATGTACATTCCCTCCTTTTATAGATTACTAGTAACTATTCGATACCTTTATAATTACGATTATTACCTATATTATAAGGGATTTTTTACAAGGTGGAAAGTCTTTTATGAAGTTATCAAGGTGCATAGAAGTTAAAATGTATACTGGGAAAATTGGTCGATTTGACCAAAGAAGTAACATCTTTTTAAGACGTGAGAAAATAATATCATATAAAATAATAAATGGCAAGACAAAAATAAAAAATCCGAAAATCGTTGACGGAGATATGTTAGCAAGATATAATTTATTGTATTTTACTTTATAGGATAGGCTTATCATATGTTTTATTAAGTATTACAACGGGTGGCGGTGAATTAAACGTTGCAGGTTGCATTCTTATTATGGGAGTTATTAGAGCAACATCAGTTTATAATGGAGCGTTGAAAGCACCTGTAGAAGAGGTTCAAAAAACTGGAAAATAATTCAGAACATACATAGCATAATATATTTTCGGGAGAAAAACCATGTCACAATCAACAAACTGTGAATATTGCAGTAATTACATTTATGATGAGGAATATGATTATTACGTATGTGAGGTAAATTTAGACGAAGATGAAATGGCAAAGTTTATGAGCTGTACCTTTGACAATTGCCCATATTTCCGTCTGGATGATGAGTATAAAATTGTACGGAAGCAGATGTAGTTATTGTATATCTGAATGAACAGATAAAAGGAAATTTCAACAGGCATCCTAAACATTAGACATAACAAAAAAGCACCATCCCCAAGGCTCGCAAGTCCTTAAAAATAGTGCTTTAGAAAGTGCGCGATCAGGGGCTCGAACCCTGGACACCCTGATTAAGAGTCAGGTGCTCTACCAACTGAGCTAATCGCGCATTTGTTAAAACGCAAGATTTATTATAGTATAAAGAAATAGAAAACGCAAGTCTTTTTTGAAAAAAATTGTAATTTATATAAAAAAAGTATAGAATGAAAAGAAAAACCGGGAGGCTATTATGATATTTGAAACTCATGCACATTATGATGATGAAGCATTTAATGAAGATAGAGAGCAGTTACTGGCAGGCATGCAGCAAAATGGAATCGAGTATATTATTAATGTAGGCGCAAGTCTGGAATCTACTAAGAACACAATAGAATTAATGAAAAAATATCCTTTTGTATACGGCGCATTAGGAGTACACCCAAGTGATACAGCCCAATTAAATGAAGAAAATTTTAAATGGTTAAAAGATCAGTATGCTTTAGAAAAAGCAGTAGCAGTAGGGGAAATCGGTTTAGATTATTACTGGGACGAGCCTGATAGAGATATTCAGAAAAAATGGTTTCGTAGACAATTACAGTTGGCAAGAGAGGTAAAGCTTCCGGTAGTCATTCATTCCAGAGATGCAGCAAAAGACACTTTGGACATTATGAAGGAAGAAAAAGCAGAGGAAATTGGCGGAGAAATCCATTGTTTTTCTTATGGAAAGGACATGGCAAGGGAATTTTTAAACATGGACTTTTATTTTGGAATTGGCGGAGTTGTTACATTCCAAAATGGCAAAAAGCTAAAAGAAGTAGTAGAATACCTTCCGATGGATAAAATTCTTTTGGAAACCGATAGTCCTTACCTGGCACCGGTTCCTTTCCGGGGAAAGCGTAATTCCAGCCTGAATCTGCCTTATGTGGCAGAGGAAATTGCCCGGATTAAAGGGATTAGCAAAGAAGAAGTAATAGAGATTACAAGTCAGAATGCTAAAAGATTGTTTGGGATGTAACTGTCCACTCTGTAACCTGTAACCAAAAACATAATAATAGATAAATAGGACGCTCCAGCCCTACTTAAGCAATTTTTTCACAACCTACAACACCCGTTGTCAAGGTTGTGAAAAAACTGCCTAAGCAGGGCTGGGGCTGAGTATTGATATATTTATTGGGTACTGACGAAACAGTAGCAAACGGTTACTAGTAAATCCCACGACTATATTAAAATCCGTGACTTTGAGTGGAAAGAATGATAGAATGTACGTAACTATTCAGAACGGGTCTGTGCACTTGCTGTGAAGACCGTAAGAACATGATTAAATAGTGCAAAATGAGAAATTTATAACAATTACCCATAAAGGAGAACCTATGGCAACACTTGGAAACCCGACTAATACTATTGCAGTTTTACAAAAATACAATTTTAACTTTCAGAAAAAATATGGCCAGAATTTTTTAATTGACACCCATGTACTGGAAAAAATCATTAGAGAATCCGGCATTACAAAAGATGATCTTGTTCTGGAAATTGGTCCCGGAATTGGCACAATGACCCAGTATCTGGCGGAAAATGCCAGAGAAGTAGTGGCAGTAGAAATCGATAAAAATCTAATTCCTATTCTAAGTGATACCCTGTCTGCATATGATAATGTGACAGTAATTAATGAAGATATTTTAAAGGTTGATATTAACAAAATTGCAGAAGAAAAAAATAATGGCAAATCCATTAAAGTCGTAGCAAATCTGCCTTATTACATTACCACACCGATTATAATGGGGCTTTTTGAAAGCCACGTGCCATTGGAAAGCATTACCATCATGGTGCAAAAAGAAGTAGCAGACCGGATGCAGGTGGGCCCCGGAACGAAAGACTATGGCGCACTTTCTTTGGCAGTCCAGTATTATGCAAAGCCTGAAATTGTAGCAAATGTACCGCCTAACTGCTTTATGCCAAGGCCAAATGTAGGCAGCGCAGTCATTAAGCTGTCCCGTTACGAAAAACCACCGGTACAAGTAAAGGATGAGGCATATCTGTTTGCAATTATCAGAGCATCCTTTAATCAAAGAAGAAAAACCTTGTTAAATGGATTAACCAATGCAGGAAACTTAAATGTAACAAAAGAACAAATTTTAGAAGCACTGGAAAAAATGAAACTTTCCCCATCCATCAGAGGGGAAACACTAACCTTGGAGCAATTTGCCCAATTAAGTAATTTGCTGAAAGAGTAAGTTCACAAAATTTTCAGAAAAAAACGCATAAAAATGTAGTGTTTTATGCGTTATTTTTTTGACAACACTATGCACCTATGATAAACTAAAAGGTATGAAAATAGGGAATTTAGTGTATAATTCCGGCTACGAGGTGAAGGAACTTGGATAAATATGAATATCGTATTCGGGCAGAGGAAATCAATGCTCTCATAGACAAAAAGGAATATGTGGAAGCTGTAAAAATTGCAGATACAATTGATTGGCGCAGGGTTAAAAGTGTAATGATGCTTTGTAAAGTTAGTGAACTATATAAAATCAATCGTCGTTACGAAGATAGTAAAGAGATTTTATTATTAGCATACGATAGAAATCCCGGTTCCAGAAAAATTGTGTATTCTTTGTGCGAACTTGCTATTAAACTGGAAGAAACCGTTCAGGCAGTTGAATATTACAAAGAATTTGTACAGCTTGCACCGAGAGATACCGGAAAGTTTATTTTGCAGTATCGTCTGTATGAAGCTCAGGACGTAAGTTTAGAGGAGCGAATTGCGGTACTGGAAGAGTACAAAAAAAGAGATTATCGTGAAAAATGGGCATATGAACTGGCATATTTATATCATAGAATCGGACTTGCTACCAGATGCGTGGAAGAATGTGACGAGCTGATTTTATGGTTTGGAGAGGGCAAGTATGTCATTAAAGCTATGGAGCTAAAAATGCTTCATTGTCCTTTAACTGCAAGCCAGCAGGAAAAATATGACAGACGCTTTGAAAAAGAAGAGCCTACATATGAAAATAATGGGGAAGTAACTAACGAACAGGCAGAGGATGACTCAGCCCTTCCAATTGAAATTAAGGCAATAGAGCCTTCCGACGGTCCAACAGCTAAAATTCCTTCTAAAAAAGTAGAGGCAGAGTTAGCAGAAGTAGCTGAAGAAACGGAAATTGCTCCACAAGAAGAAGTTTCAGAACAGCAGGAAGAAACAATAGAGCAGGTGGAAGAAGGCGACAATTTCGAAAATGAGTCATGTGAAAACACGGAGGAAAAAGCTGAGGAAGAGGAAATTCCTCTTACCCCGCCGGATGATGATTTAGATATTAAAGTAAAAACAATAGATGTGGACAATGAGTATAGCACTATTAATTTACAGCAGGAATTAGCAAAAAGTCTTGCAAAATTTATGGCAGAAGAGGACATGGTTGCCAGCGACGCCACATTGGCAATGCCTTTTGCTACATTGGCAGAAGCTGCAAACAGTGACACGATTATGGGTGCTATTACAGATGATTCTATTAAAAATGCTATTATTGCGCCATTACTTCAGGATACTACAGAGCTGACACCGATTACAGAAGAGGACTTGTTAGCTTCTATGAAGGAAAATGAAGAAAATGAACTGAAACAGGAAAGCGCACAGGTGGAAAATGAGGCTTTGGCAGCAGAGACTACCCGCATTCCGGAAGCAGTACAAACGATAAAGGAAGCGGAACCTGTAGTACAAGAAACAGCGGGACAAACCCAATCCATAGAACAATCGCAAGAAATGGAGCCAGTGCAGGAAGCGCAGCCGGTACAAGAAGCCCAGCCGATGCTGGAAGCCCAACCAGAGCAGGAAGCCCAACCAGTACAGGAAGCCCAGCCAGAGCAGGAAGCCCAACCGGTGCAGGAATCTCAGCCAGAGCAGGAAGCCCAGCCAATACAGGAAGCCCAGCCAGAGCAGGAAGCCCAACCGGTGCAGGAATCTCAGCCAGAGCAGGAAGCCCAGCCAATACAGGAAGCCCAACCAGTACAGGAAGCCCAGCCAGAGCTGGAAGCCCAACCAGTACAGGAAGCCCAGCCGGTGCAGGAATCTCAGCCAGTACAAGAAGCTCATCCGGTGCTGGAAGCTCAACCAATACAGGAAGCTCAGCCAGAGCAGGAAGCCCCATTGGTTGTAGAGGCCATACAATCAGCGGAAGAACCACAAGAAGTGCAGACTGAACAGCGACAACCGGAGGTTTTAGCACAGGAAGCATCTGAACCGGAGCAACTGACAGTTCAAATGCAGTCTGTGGTAGAGCCGGTACAAGCCACAGAAGAAGTACAAAAAGTGCAATCGGTACAGGAACAGCAGTCCGGACAGCCGGAAGTTTCAGTGCAAGAAGAAAATAAGCCGGAAGACGAACAAATCACGGGGCAGCTTAGTCTGGTGGATATTATGGCTGAATGGGAAGAAACCAAAAAAGCCAGTGAGGAACGTCGTATAAAAGAAATGCGGGAAAGGGTTATTCAACAGACAGGTCCAATGTTCAGCAACTTTGATGCTATGGCAAGAGCCAGTGTTTCGGCAGATCTGGATTTGATTAATCCCGCAGAAGATGTATTTAAAAACGATCATCTAGACGAAGAACCTAAAAGCAGAAGTTATATAGAGGATATATTTGATTTAGAGGAACAACAGATTGAAGAAGATATGGGAGAATCTGTTGAAGAAACAGAAATGCCTCAGGAAAAGCCGCATTCCACAACCTTCAATACAGAGGAAATTTTTGGCCTTGAGGAAAAACTGTTAGATGCTCTAAATAGCCCTGAAATGAAAGAAGAAGCTCCCATTGAACCAATTTCTATTGATAGCACCTTTTTTGAAGATACAAAAGAAGAAGTACAGCCAATTGTACCGGAAATTGTAGAAGAGCCACAGACAATAGAACATGTAGAACCGGAGAGACCGGTAATACCATTGTCACAGCAACCTTTAGTACAACGGACGGTTGCAGAAGAAACACTGGCAGCCACTCAAATTTGGCAGCCGGTGAAACCAGAAATGCAAACAGAGGCTCACATGCCGCAGCAGGTAGAATTAGAAAAAACGGTAATACCTCTGTCACAACAGCCATTAGTACAGCAGGCAATGGCGACGGAACCAGTTACAATGTCACAGACAGTACAGCCTATAGTACAGGAAACACCGGTAATACCTCTGTCACAGCAACCACTGGTACAGCAGGCAATGACAACTGAAACACCGTTAATGCCTCAGGCACCACAGCCTGTAGTGCAGGAAACACCAATAATGCCTCAGGCACCACAGCCTGTAGTGCAGGAAACACCAATTATGAATCAGCCACAATCAGCTGCTGAGGCAGTTGCAGCTATGAGGGCGCGCACAGGAGTTATTCCTACAGTTTCTACTATAGAAAATCAGCCACAGGCCCAGTCAGCCGCAGAAGCAGTTGCAGCCATGAAATCCCGAATATCGCAACAGCCATCTGCAACTGTAACATCCCAGCCCACAGCAGATGTACCGGGAACATCACAGCCTACGGTAAATGGGGCAGTTTCCATTGGAAATCCTGTAGATTTAAAAAATACAGATTATCTTCAGGCATATATGCCGAAACAGGAAATACCGGCCCGTTCATTGACAAAAGAAGAAAGAGCACATTTTGCTTCTTTTGCTCCAAGCAAAGAGGAACAAATTAAAGTAGCAAAGGCATTAGATTCAGTATCACTTTCCGCATCTGTAGGAAATATGCTTATTACAGGAGAACAGGGAACAAATACTTTACAGGCAGCTCAGAATGTTGTAATTAATTTAACAGAAAAATATCCTGAATTTTCCGGAAGAGTTGCCAAAATTACAGGAGCATTATTAGCTGAAAAAGATATTGGAGCCACCTTACAGAGTATGGAAAATAGCGCTCTGATTATTGAAAAAGCAGGAAATATGCCGGCAGACGCCATTGGAAATCTCTTATTCCATCTGGACAGACTAAAAGACCATAAGGTTTTTGTTATTATGGAGGACACAAAGAGTGAAGTTGAAAGATTATCTTTGCTTTATCCTGAAATAACAGTAAAATTTAATGCAAGAATGGATATTGAGGCACTAGACAATGACGGACTTGTAAACTATGCCAAGGAGTACGCAAAGGAACAGGAATATGCCATTGATGATATGGGTGTATTGGCGCTTTATACTAAAATTGCTGATCTGCAGACAAATGAACATGCAGTAACCGTTACAGAAGTTAAAGATATAGTAGATAAGGCCATTGCCAATGCAGGAAAGAAAAATGTTGCCCATTTTATGGATATTATTTTAGCAAAACGCTACGACGGGGATGATATGATTATACTTAGGGAAAAAGACTTTCTAAATTAATATGTAAGAGAGGGAAATAATATGGTGGATAACACAAAAAAGGGAAACGATATTTTCGTTTCTGAGTATGATGAATATTTATTTACGCAGGGAAACCATTATGAAATTTATAAAAAATTAGGTGCTCATAAAACAGTAGTAGATGGAATAGAAGGTGTTTATTTTGCTGTGTGGGCTCCAAATGCCCGCTATGTAAATGTGACAGGATCCTTTAACAATTGGGATATTTTCAGCCACAATATGAATAGACTTTCGGTTAGTGGAATTTTTGAATTATTTATTCCGGGCGTGCAGGAAAATGATTTATATAAATATGTCATTACTACAAAAGACAACCGCAAAATTTACAAGGCAGATCCTTTTGCCAATTATTCAGAAATGCGCCCTGGAAATGCTTCCAGAGTAACAGACCTGAATGGATTTAAGTGGACAGACAAAACATGGCAAAGTGAAAAGGAAAAAAAGGACTGGAATAAAGAGCCTATTGCTATTTACGAATGTCACATTGGTTCATGGATGAAGCATCCGGCACAAAGAGAAGAAGATTCCTTCTACAATTACAGACTTTTTGCAGACCGCATTGTAGACTATTTAAAAGAAATGAAATACACCCACGTAGAGCTTATGGGTATTGCAGAATATCCTTTTGACGGCTCCTGGGGTTATCAGGTAACAGGTTATTATGCACCTACATCCAGATATGGCACACCAAAAGACTTTATGTATCTTGTAAACAAGTTACATGAAAATAAAATCGGTGTTATTTTAGACTGGGTACCGGCTCACTTCCCAAGAGATGAATTCGGACTTAGTGAATTTGATGGAACATGCTTATATGAACACCCGGACAAACGAAAAGGAGAGCATCCTGACTGGGGAACAAAGATTTTCAATTATGAAAAAACAGAAGTTGTAAACTTTTTAATTGCAAATGCCATGTACTGGGTAAAAGAGTTCCATGTTGATGGACTTAGAGTAGATGCAGTAGCTTCCATGCTTTACTTGGATTATGGTAAAAAAGATGGGCAATGGGTTGCCAATAAATACGGAGAAAACAAAAACCTTGAAGCAATTCAGTTCTTCCGTCATTTAAATTCCATTATTCCAAAAAGGTTCCCTGGTACTTTGATGATTGCAGAAGAATCTACAGCATGGCCGGGAGTAACAAAGACACCGGAAGAAGATGGTCTTGGATTTACCTTTAAATGGAACATGGGATGGATGCATGATTTTTGTGATTACATGAAGTTAGACCCTATTTTTAGAAAAAATAACCATTACAAAATGACATTTGCAATGAGTTATAACAATGCAGAAAACTATATTTTATCCCTTTCCCATGATGAAGTAGTGCATTTAAAATGCTCTATGCTAAATAAAATGCCGGGATTTACAGTGGATAAATTTGCAAATTTACGAACAGGCTACACATACATGTTTACTCATTCCGGTAAAAAACTTCTCTTTATGGGACAGGATTTTGCGCAGGAATGTGAATGGAGTGAAGCAAGAGAGTTAGAATGGCACTGTTTAAGTGATCCTCTTCACGCAGGTATGAAAAATTATGTGAAGAAGCTTCTGGAAATTTATCACAAATATCCATGTCTTTATGAAATTGATAATGACTGGGCAGGTTTTGAATGGATAGAAGCAGATGATTTGAACAATAGTACATACAGCTATTTCAGAAAAGCTTCCAATGGAAAAAACAATGTCTTAGTTGTATTAAATATGACCCCAATGGAAAGAAAAGATTTCCGGGTAGGAGTTCCAAAGAAGAAAAAATACAAACTACTTTTAAATAGTTCTGCTGAAGAATTTGGTGGTAACGGTGCTGTAATACCAAAGGAAATTTCAGCCCAGAAAGTAGAGTCCAATGGAAAAGAGTATTCCATTTCCTTTGATTTACCGGCTTATGGAGCAGTTTTATTTACCTTCTAAAGGTGGTTTTATAAAAGGAAATAAAGAGGATAGGTTAAGATTTTAACATAATATGCCGAAATAAAGGGTGAATGTGAAAGCATTCGCCCTTTTTCAGTGCGTAGCTGGCATTAAAAAGTTTGATGCTTTGCAAAACTGATGGTGCAGGGAGATTGCGCACAGTTCAATCTAATATTAAAAATAAAAATGTCTGCATGGAGAAAAAGTATGAAGATTAATTTTGATGGAACAAACCAAAATCGAAATGTAGACAACAGTAAAATTACATATAGCGCCCCTTATACGCAAAGGATGCGGGTACAAAGGGGGTTCCAATTAGACATTTCTGGTGCTGTTAAGGATAACAAAGCTTATGGAGGTCAAGGAATGACCACAGAAGATGTTATGAGCGAAGTTGCGAACATGGATATTACCAATAAACGCAACTACATGGCCATAATGTCTAATTCTATGTCTACAGAAGACTTTGCCAGACTGGAGGAAGAAGGTTTCCATCCGGGAAGCATGGATGTAGAAGAAGTGGTTACTGTTGTTGATCAAATAAAAGCGAAGCTTGCAGAGGCAGGAATTGAAATTGCCGGCTATACCGATGATATTAGTGTGGAAGAGCTTAAAAAAATTACCCGGAATGCCGGCTATGCGGTTTCCATTGCCCGCAAATTTAAAGAATATAATGTGCCTGTTACAAAAGAAAACGTAACAGAAGCCATGAAAGAATTTGAAAAGGCAGGAGAAATCAGGGAATTAAGCGATGGTGCCATAAAATATATGGTTACCAATAAAAAACAGCCTACCATCGATAATATATATAGAGCTCAGTTTAGTGCAGCAAAAAATGGAGATATACAGGGAACCGGATATTTTGCAGATGATTTAACAGGTTATTATGGTAGAAAAGCAGATGATATCCACTTTGACAGATTGCAAAGCCAGATGGAAAAAGTGATTGAAGATGCCGGATTAGTTGTTTATAAAGACACTATGAATCAGGCAAAATGGCTTGTGGAAAAAGGTATTCCTTTAACAAAAAATAATTTATTTCTTTTAAATGAATTAAAAGGAATCTCATTCCCAAAAGATCCGGAAGAAATAATTAATTCCATTGCAGCCGCATTATCTGAAGGAAAGCCTGCAAAAGAGGCATTCTTATCAAACAAAGAAAGTGCTATAAAAGAAGCTGTTTCTGTTAAAGAAGCAGTAAAAAGCATTACAGATGAGGCAATTCAGAAGGTTTTTGAAGAAGGAAAAACCTTTACCATTAAAAACTTAGACAAGGCAAGAATTGAGCTTTCTTTATCTGTTATGGCAGAGAGCTATAGCTATGAAAAATCCAATACAGAAAGCTCCTTAGTAGTAACTGCTAAGAGACAATTAGAAGAAATTCGTCTTCATATGACGGTAGAAGCCAATTACAAATTAATAAAAAGTGGATTTTCCATTGAAACGGCAGAACTTGAGCAGGTTGTAGATAAATTGAAACAGCAGGAACAGGCCCGGATGGAATCCATGTTTGGACAATTAGAAGAAACTGCTTTAAAGGAAAAGGCAGCTTTATATACAGAAGTTACAGAAAAGGTTTCGGAAATTAGCAATATGCCGGCAACTATTGTTGGCAAGGTAGCATTTACCCGTTCTGTATTTACTTTGAATTATGTACATACCCAGGGTACTGTGTTAAAAAGTGCCTACGAGGCAGCGGGACAAAGTTATGAAGCATTAATGACCGGACCAAGACAGGATTTGGGAGATTCCATAAAAAAAGCGTTCGGAAAAATTAAAGTACTTTTAGACGATTTAGGAATAGAGTACAATGATGAAAATGCAAAAGCAGTTCGTATTTTAGGTTATAATCAGATGGAAATTACAGAAGAAAATATAAAATCTGTAAAAACCGCCAATGATGCACTAACCAGAGTCATTGAGAAAATGTCGCCATCTGCTGTGCTTGATATGATTAGAGAAGATGTGAATCCTTTAAATATGAATATAGAGGATTTATATGATTATTTAAAAAACAGAGAATCCGACAATGCTACGGAAACAGAGAAATACAGCAAATATCTATATAAACTGGAGAAAAGTGACAGTATTACAAAAGAAGAAAGAGATGCGTACATAGGAATTTACCGATTATTCAGACAGATTGAAAAAGGTGACGGTGCCGCTATTGGAAGTCTTTTACAGACCGGAAGAGAGTTGTCTTTAGCTAATCTGCTTGGTGAGGTAAGAACTTTAAAACGTGGAAGCTTTCAGGCTCAGGTGGATGATGATTTTGGGGCAATTTCCCAGATAAGCGAAAACGGCACATCCATTTCAGCTCAGATTGAGAGATACTACAAAAGAAAAACGGATCACGTATTTGAGAATCTTTCACCGGAAAAGTTTACCATAGCTGATATTACCGGAGATGCTACTTTACAACAGTTAGATGAACTGTTAACTGAGCAGGCAGTGGATGAGCAGCTGGAAAAAGAATATTTAAAAGACCAGGTTAACGATATGCGAGGAATTAGCAAGGTGGATGATAATGTAATGGAAACCTTGTTAGAGTACGGTTCCCGGATTTCCCCGGATAACCTGATGGCAGCCGATTATCTTATGAATTACAGAGGGGCTACATTTAAACAGATTGCTTCCTATGGCAGAAAAAATGACAGAGCCACCAACCGGGCAACTACCAGCGAAAAGACTTTTGCTGCCCGACTTGATGAAAATATGGAACAGATTAAAGAATCTATGACAGATAAAGAGTCAATGGGAAAAGCCTATGGTGAGTTTATACAAACTGCAAAAGATATATTAGAAGAAAGCTCCTTTGAAGAAGGTGCAACTGCCATAGACGTAAAGAGTATGGCAATTTTCTCAAAACAGCTGAAATTCCTTGAAAATATGGCAAAGGAAGAAAACTATGAAGTTCCTGTTAAAATAGGAGATGATATTACTTCCGTCCATATTAAAATCCTTAGAAATAAACAGGAAAAAGGCAAAGTTACCGCTTCCCTGGAAACAGAGGTTTATGGCAAAGTAGCAGCCTTCTTTGAGGCTGAGGGAGATATGATTTCCGGCTATGTAGGATGTGGTATGAAGGAAGGCATGGAGCTTTTAAAAGATAAGGAATCTGTACTTTGCGAGAAAATTCAGGCAGAAACAAAAAAAGCAGTAAAAATCCAGCTAATTCAAAGTAAAAAAATGGATATGGAAGGATTTGGACATAAAAAAGAGCCGGATACGGGCATTTCCACAAAAGAGCTGTATCACATTGCCAAAGCATTTATAAGCTTTATTGAAGAATAAAAGGATGGTGTTTTTATGAGAGTTAATTATAACATACAGGCAATTATTGCCAATAATGCACTTAGTAAAAGTGAAAATAAATTATCTGTATCAAGCAGACGTCTGTCTTCAGGATACAAAATTAATGAGGCAAAGGATAACCCGTCAGGACTGGCAATTGCAAAAAGAATGAATGCCCAGTTAAAATCTTTAGACAAAGCAAATCAAAATGCCACAGACGGTATTTCTGTTATACAGACAGCAGAAGGTGCTTTATCTGAAATTCAGGAAATGCTTCAAAGAATGAATGAACTGTCTGTAAAAGCAGCAAATGGTTCTTTAACAGATGATGACAGAGCACTTGTTCAGGAAGAAATTAGTCAGTTAAAAGGAGAAGTTCAAAGGGTTGCAGAAACTACTGATTTCAATGGACAAAAGCTGTTAAATGGACAGTTTGATTTAAGGGGATATACAACTGAGCCGGGAGCTAAAGTGGAATATTACTCAGATGATATGAAGATTGGTAAGTATTTGTTAACTGTTAATCCTGTTTATGATGCTGATGGCAATTTAACAGAGGCTACAACTGTTGATTTTGGAACATCTGTAGCCGGCGAAGAAACATTACGATTTGATTCCGGATGCGTTACTAAGGTAAGAGGAAATACGATTACTATTATTGATGCCAGTGAGAATGAAGTAAAGATTTCCATTGATCAGGATACTTTTACAGGAGCAGGAACTGAAATGACTTTGGATTTAACAGGCATTGGAGCAATGCGTTTCCAGATTGGTGCAAACGAAGGACAGGTGCTTCCAATTAGAATTCCAACCATTTCTCTTGTTAATATGGGCATTGATAAACTTGATGTTTCCACAATAGAAGGAGGACAAAATGGTATTTCCCAGGTAGCAGAAGCTATCGCTTACATTTCTTCTGTTCGTTCCAGATTGGGAGCTTATCAGAACCGGTTAGAGCATACAGAAACCAATTTAGATACAACCAGTGAAAGTATCACTTCCGCATATTCCCGTATTATGGATGTGGATATGGCAACTGAAATGACAGAGTATACAAAGCTTCAGGTATTAACTCAGGCAGGAACTTCTATGTTAGCGCAGGCTAACGAAAGACCTCAACAAATCTTACAATTGTTACAATAGTTACTGAAAGGTTGTCAAAAACAGTAGAAATTTATTGTGACATATGAGACTAACCGGATGCGTAATGAATATTCGGTAAGTACCGGAGGTGTAGGATGAACAATGAGTTAAAACAGCAATATAAGCTTCGAATTACCAGTGCCAATAAAACAGAACTGGTAGTGATTTTATATGAAATGTATTTACAATACGTGCAAGAAGCAAAAGATGCTTTACAAACAGGGAATAAACCAGCCTTTAAGGATGCACTATCCCATGCCAGAGGCTGTGTAAAAGAGCTAATGAACTCCTTAAACTTTGATTATTCGCCGGCACAAGAGCTAAAACAGCTTTACATATATGTAAACAAAGAGTTGGTAGAGGCAGATTTGCATGGAAAAACAGAGCATTTGGATAACACCATAAAGGTTATGACAGAGTTATGGGAAGCATACAAAGAAATCAGCAGTCAGGACACATCCCCGGCTGTTATGACAAATTCCCAGAGCATTTATGCAGGGTTAACCTACGGAAAAAGTGATTTAGTGGAAAACCTGGATCAGGTCGGTGAAAATAGAGGATTTTTGGTTTGATTCTTCAGGCAGCAAATTTAATTTTGCTGCCTGTTCCAATAAGTATTTATATCGTTTTAAACCGGAATTTACCTCGTAAATATAACAGTCAATTAAATCCGGCTCAGTAACATTATCAAAGTTGGAGTAAGCACATTCTAAAGCGAATTTCGTCTTATCTATATCATCTAAGAGCTGTAAACGTTCTTTATTTTTTTTCATACAAACTACCTTTCCATCCAGAAATTAATTAATTTCCTGAAACTCTCTTTTTTAGTAAGTATAGTCATTTCTGTAAAAAATATTCATAAATATTTTGATGGAACCATATACTGGTTAAAAAATCAGAAAGACGGCTCATATATGATAAAAATAGACGAAATATGGGGTGGCTGCTTTATTATTTTAATATGTATTTTGGTGCTGGGAATTCTTTTCTTTAAAAATAAATTGGAAATTATTATGGGATTTATTATGAGAGGAATTGTGGGAACAGTTACAATCTACGGGGTAAATCAACTGCTTTTTTCTTATGGAATCGCTCAGAGTGTAGGAATAAATCCCCTTACTATATTGACAAGTGCAGTATTAGGAATTCCGGGTGTCATGGCTCTTTTTGCACTTGTTTTAATATAATGCTACTTTTAATGTTGCTTTAATTTTGGGGACGTATTATATAATATAGTGCGCAAAAGACAAAATATAAAGTAGAAAGAGTGAACAATATGAAAACTTTATACGTACACATCGGTACGCCCAAAACAGGAACTACATCTATTCAGCGGTTCTGTATGGATAATGAATCTTTGCTGAATGAGAGGGGATACTGTTATCCGCCCAGCTTCTATAAATATCCGGTAGTTGCCAAAGCCAGAAATGGACATTTTCTGGTAGGTGTTATTAAGGATGAAAATGGCGAAAGATGTCTTGAAAGGGAAGCACAGCTTTTTAATGAAGGCATGGAAAAAGTACAGGAACAGTTTGCAAAGTATGATAATGTTATTTTGTCAGACGAATCTATCTGGCGTGCCATGGATATAGAAAGCAAGGATTTATGGGACAAATTAAAAGAAGAGAGTAAAAAAGGCGACTTTACCATAAAAGCCATTGTTTATCTTAGAAGACAGGATAAAATGATTTGCTCTATCTGGAACCAGAGTATAAAAAGCCCGCCGGGAAATACGGACAGAAGATTTGAGGATTATATAAAAGACAGGAATTTAGAGGCAAGGCTAAATTATGGGGACAAAATTGACAGGCTTGCTTCCATACTAGGAAAAGAGAATCTTATTGTCAGACGCTTTGATAAAGAAAACTTTATAGGTGGCAATATATATACAGATTTCTTACAGGCCATTGGCTTAGAATGGGAAGATAAATATGAAGTTGGTAAGGAAGACCGTAATACCGGGCTGGCACCAGGAAATCCTACTGAAATAAAACGTATTATAAATACACTTCCAAAAGCAAGGGACTTAAAAACCCAGAATTTTTTCAGGGATGTGCTAAAGGATTGTTCAGAAGTTTCCAAAGAAAAATATCCATGTGACACACTTTCCAAAGAAGAAACATTGGAGCTACTTTCAAAATATGAAGAGGGAAATAAAAAAATTGCCATAGAATATTTTGGAGAAGAAGAACTATTCGATAACACCGTAAAGGATTTACCAAAATGGACACCGGACAACCCTTATATGCTAGAGGATGTAGTGCGCTTTATCGGAATGAGCAATGTGTATTTATTGGATGAAATAACCCAATTAAAGGAAGAAAATAAAAAGCTAAGAAAAGAATTTGAAACTTTGCAAAAAGAGCAACGTTCTATAACGGCATCTTGTAAAAATATATTAAATAAATTTCGCCGGAAATAGAATATGTATACGTTACAGGGGATGAAGGTAACAGTAACGTGTGGGTAGGTAACAGGAGGCAATTATGCGGATACTTGTAGTAGAAGATGAGAAAGATATGAATCGCATTATAGTAAAAGCGCTGCAGTCAGAAGGATATATTGTGGATAGCTGCTATGATGGAGAAAGTGCCTACGATTATCTGTGTATGGCAGAATATGATGGCGTTATACTAGACATTATGCTTCCCAAAATGGATGGATTTACAGTGCTTAAAAAGGTTCGAAACAAAGGAATTTCCACACCAATTTTATTTCTGACTGCAAAAAGTGATGTAAATGATATAGTACGGGGCCTGGATTCAGGTGCCGATGATTATGTAGTAAAACCCTTTGATTTTAAGGAACTCCTAGCCAGAGTGCGTATGATTACAAGAAAAAAAGCGGATGTGCACGAGAATGTGTATACTTGCGGTGATTTAGTTGTGGACTGCAATCTTTGTTCTGTTACAAGGGCAGGAAAAATAATTGAACTTTCCCCAAAGGAATATTCTGTGTTATTATATCTCATAAGGAATCAGAATATTGTAGTTACCAGAGAACAAATAGAAGAGAACATCTGGGATTTAAACCGTGATGGCACATCTAATCTGGTAGATGTTTATATTCGTTATCTGAGGAAAAAAATAGATGAGGACTTTGAGTTTAAAATGATTCAGACAATCAGAGGGGTGGGATATATATTAAAAGGAACCGAGTAAAACAAATATCCATTATGCGCTATGTTGCAATTCTTCCATCTGTGGCAATGATTGTAATGACGATTATTATGCTGGTTTTAATCCGTATTTTATCCAATGCGGCAGTGGAATATGATATAAAGCAGGAACTTACAAAAGCCATAGCTACAAATTCCAAATATGTAAATGTACAGAATGGGCAATTAGAAATTTTGGATGATTTTACATATAAGAGTGATAGTGTGTACTTTCTTCTTTTAAAAAGGAATGGCAAAGTTCTTGAGGGAAATTATCCTGCAAAGGGTCTGGCCAATACACATATTATGACCAATATTAGTAGAAGTGTGGTGTGTGATGGAGAAAAATATTATGTGCGGGATGTGCGTGTGGGAAAGAGTACTACCGGAGGGATTATACTCCGTGGAATTGTAAATCGGGCAGATGCCTACAGTAGCTACCGGACAATTGAAATGGTATCTTATTTAAGTATTATAGGTGTATTTTGCGGGATTTTACTTTGTGAGATTTTTTTAGCAAAACGAATTTCAGTTGAGCTGAAAAGTATGCGAAAAACTGCAGAAAGCATTGGTTCCGATTTAGATATGTCCAAACGAATGGAACCGGATAATAGGTTTTCTGAAATTGCCGTTTTAGCGGAAGCAAATAACCGTATGTTAGACCGAATAGAGCAAAACTTCAGGCAACAGGAGCAGTTTACCTCAGATGTTGCACATGAGCTTAGAACCCCTGTGGCAGTAGTAATGGCACAGTGTCAATATGCAAAAGAACAAATTAATACAGAGGAAGAGTATAAAGAGGCTCTGGATGTGATTTATCGTCAGTCTAAGAAAATCAGCACAATCATTACTCAACTTTTAAATTTTTCCCGATTAGATCAGGGAACAATGCAGGTACAGAAGGAAAATCTGGACCTTGGGGAGATTGTCCGGTCCATTTGCGAAGATCAGCAAGAGAAGGTAGGGAAGAAAGTAACCATAGTCACAAATTTAGAAGAAGTCTTCACAACCGGAGATATCAGTCTGATTTCTATCGTAATTCAAAACCTGATTAGTAATGCGGTGAAGTTCAGCCATGATAAGGGCATCGTTGAAGTAGAGACAGGAATAAAAGAGGATCAGGTATTTGTGTCAGTAAGAGATTATGGAATCGGTATTGAGGAAGAAGAGTTAGAGCATATTTTCCAGCGATTCTATAAGTGTGACAAATCCAGAAATATTGAAGGATTTGGTTTAGGTCTGCCACTTTCCATGAAAATAGCACAAAAACACGGGGGAACTATTACTGTTTCCAGTGAAGTAGGTAAGGGGAGTATGTTTACACTGCTTTTACCATCTTAGTTAGTATTTTTTAATCTGACTTTAATGTTTATTGTTTAGGATAATAAACGTTAAAGTCTTTTTTTAATGTTAGGAGAAAAACATATGACTCATTTGGATGAACTTGAAGCAGAAGCCATATATATTATGCGGGAAGTGGCGGCAGAGTGTGAAAAACCGGTAATGTTGTATTCTATCGGGAAAGATTCTTCTGTAATGCTGCATCTTGCATTAAAAGCATTTTACCCGGAGAAACCACCATTTCCATTTCTTCATGTGAACACCACATGGAAGTTTAAGGAAATGATTGAATTTCGGGATAAGATGGCACAGGATTTGCAGATTGAAATGCTAGAATATATAAATGAAGACGGTGTTAATCAGGGAATTAATCCCTTCGACCATGGCTCAGCCTATACGGATATTATGAAAACACAGGCATTAAAGCAGGCACTGGATAAATATGGTTTTACCGCAGCTTTTGGCGGTGGAAGAAGAGACGAAGAGAAATCCAGAGCTAAGGAAAGAATCTTTTCTTTTAGAAATGCATCCCACGCATGGGACCCGAAAAATCAGCGTCCGGAAATGTGGAAGCTTTTTAATACCAAAATTAACAAAGGAGAAAGTATCCGGGTATTTCCATTGTCTAACTGGACCGAAAAGGATATTTGGCAATATATTAAGCAGGAAAATATCCCTATTGTGTCATTGTACTTTGCAAAGGAAAGACCGGTAATAAACCGCGGCGGCAATCTGATTATGGTGGACGATGAAAGATTAAATCTTTTGCCGGGTGAAGTGGTAGAAAATAAAATGGTGCGGTTTCGAACCTTAGGCTGTTATCCTCTGACAGGGGGTGTAGAGTCTACTGCTACAACCTTAGATGAGATTATTGATGAAACATTAGCCGCAGTAGAGTCTGAACGTACAAGCCGGGTTATTGATTCTGACGGCGGTTCTGCCAGCATGGAAAAAAGAAAACGCGAGGGATACTTTTAAGATGAAAAATGATTTATTAAAATTTATTACTTGTGGAAGTGTAGACGATGGAAAGTCAACCTTGATTGGACATATGCTCTATGATGCAAAATTATTGTTTGCAGACCAGAAACGTGCATTGGAGCTTGATTCTAAAGTAGGTTCTGCCGGCGGCGGAATTGATTATTCCCTATTGCTAGATGGTCTTATGGCAGAGAGAGAGCAGGGAATTACTATAGATGTGGCATATCGCTATTTCTCTACCGAAAACAGAAGTTTTATTGTTGCGGACACTCCGGGACATGAAGAATATACAAGAAATATGGCAGTGGGAGCTTCTTTTGCTTCCTTAAGTGTTATTTTAACAGATGCCAGTCAGGGTGTGTTAGTGCAGACAAAGCGTCATGCCAGAATTTGTCACCTGATGGGAATCGAACATTTTGTATTTGCAGTAAATAAAATGGATTTGGTTCACTACAGTCAGGAACGGTTTCAGAAAATAGAAAAAGAAATCAAGATCCTTATGGCAGAGTTTGATTATAAGAGTATCAAAATCATTCCATTGTCTGCTACCATCGGTGATAATATTACGAAAAAGTCAGACAAGATGCCCTGGTATACGAAAGAAACACTGCTTGAGTATCTTGAAAATGTAGATGTTTCCAGGGAAGCTTCAACAGAAAAATTCTCTATGCCGGTACAGAGAGTGTGCCGCCCAAATCATCAGTTCCGTGGTTTTCAAGGACAGATTACATCGGGAAAAATTGCTGTGGGAGATCAGGTTTCAGTGCTTCCCAGTGGTGAAAAGGCAAAGGTATCTGAGATTTTACAGGGAGATAAGTCTGTAAATGAAAGCAAAGCCGGACGAGGTGTTACCATTTGTTTAGATACAGAGGTAGACGTATCCAGAGGCTGTGTATTAGAAAAAGAATATAAGCTACATGTTGGATCCATGTTTGCAGCATCTATTCTATGGATGGATGACAACAGTCTTGTGGCAGGAAAGAATTTTATGCTTAAAATCGGAACCCAGACAGTACCGGCCACAATCATGAAGATTAAGTATAAAGTGGATGTGAATACAGGCGCAGAAGTGTATTCCGAAACAATCTATAAAAATGAAATTGCTTTTTGCGAGATTTCTACGGGAAGTAAAATTGTTTTTGACGAATTCCATAATAACAGGGATATGGGTTCCCTGATCCTTATTGACCGTATTACCAATATGACATCTGCCTGCGGTGTGGTAGAACACAGCATCTCAAGGGAAGATAACCTTACAAGGCATAATATGGACATTACAAGGGAACTAAGACAACAGCATTTGAACCAGAAAGCAGTTACCGTATGGATGACCGGACTTTCCGGTGCAGGAAAATCCACCATTGCCAACGAACTGGAAAAAAGGCTGTTTGCCATGGGTAAGCATACCATGCTTTTAGATGGGGACAATGTTCGCATGGGTCTCAATAAAGATTTGGGATTTGGAGAAAAAGACAGAATTGAAAATATCAGGAGAATTGCAGAAGTATCCAAGCTAATGAATTCTGCAGGACTGATTGTGCTTACTTCCTTTATTTCCCCTTATCGCTTAGACCGTAGAAGAGCAAAAGAGATTATTGGCGACAGCTTTATTGAAGTGTATGTAAATGCTCCCTTAGAGGAATGTGAAAGACGGGATGTGAAAGGTCTGTATAAAGCAGCACGTGCCGGTAAAATATCGGATTTTACAGGTATCAGCAGTCCTTACGAAGAGCCGGAAAATCCGGACGTTATGGTGGATACCAGTAAGTTAAGTATGGAAGCATGTGTGGATGAAATTTTACAGGCATTAGAACGCTTTTGGGAGACAGAAGCATGAGTCAGTTTCGTAAATTTATAATCTCCATGCTGAAAGTAGGCTGTATTGGATTTGGCGGAGGAAGTGCATTAATTCCGGTTATTGAAAAAGAAGTAGTGGATAAACAGGGGATTGATACGAAGGAAAACTATGACAAGGATGTAGTTGTGGCCAATATTACGCCGGGAGCTTTGCCGGTAGAAATTGCATCTTCTTTAGGAAGGCGCAATTTTGGCTATAAGGGTATGATATTGGGAGCTATTGCCCTGGCTTTGCCGGGAACTTTAGGAGCGCTGCTTCTTTTTACTGTACTGTCTACAGCGCAGAATGATTTACTTCAGCTAGTAAAGATTATATCTGTAGGAGTATCTGCATTTATCATATATTTACTGGCAGATTATATTGGAAGGGTAATGAAATCCTGTAAAGAAGAAAGCAATGCCCGGCTGTTGAAAGCCATTTTTCTTATGATAGGTGTTTTTTTACTTGTATTTGAGAAAAATTTCTATCGATTATTGGGAATAGAAAGTACACCTTTATTTTCAGTATCAACCATTCATGTGTTATTGGCAGCATTTTTTTTCCTTTTGTGCACCCAGACAGATTACAGCATGAAAAGAGTCATACCGGCAGTACTATTGTGTGGCCTGTATTTGCTTGGTCATGGAAAGTTACAGGTAATTAGCGACAGTCTTTTAAGTATAGTAGAAATTCTTATGATGATTGCTACGGTTTTTGCTGTATTCTGGGAGTTACGAAAAAATGTAAGTGGACGTAATACCAACTGGAATGGAGTTTGGCGTGATGCAGCGGTCTGGATAGTTTTTCTGGTGATTTTATCCTTGCCGGCGCTTATGTTGTATAAAGATGGAATTGTATTTATGGGAGAAGGTTTACTGTCTGCACTAATGTCTTTTGGCGGTGGAGATGCCTATCTTACCATTGCCCATGGTCTGTTTGTGGATGGCAATATGGTGGGAGAGGATGTTTACTACGGGCAGATTGTACCGGTAGTAAATATTTTGCCCGGCTCCATTTTGTGTAAAACATTGGCAGGTGTGGGATATTACATGGGCTTAGAGCACTTAGGAACTATTTTAGGAGGTATTCTCTTTGCAATCGCAGGTTTTGCCTGTAGTATTGCTGCATCAGCCGGATGCTTTTTTGTCATTTATCATTTATACAACAGTGTAAGTGATATGGGCATTGTTCGGAAAATCGGTCGTTGGATTCGCCCAATGGTGGCAGGGCTTTTATGCAATATTATTCTTTCTTTGTGTAATCAAAATAAATCAGTAGCCGTGGAAATGGGAGTTTCCAGTCAGGTCATATTGGTGGTAGTTGTGCTACTGTCAACAATTGATTATATATATTCTAAAAAAAGAAGCCCGAAGGCAGGCCTATTATTACTGATGAACATATTTATTGCAGGTATTATGTTCTGTATATTGAATTTATTGACAAGCGCAATCCTTTAATTTAACAAGGGTTGCGCCTTTTTAATACTTTGGCTTATAGGATTCGTTGTAACAAATTCACAAAAATAAAATATTTGAGAAAAAACTATAGACAATTAAAAATTCATCCTATATAATCCATTTTACAAATCAAATTCATTTTAAACAATGTCCGGTTCGGACAACATTCCCAGAGTAAACATATAAAGAATAGGAGGTTGCACACATATATTATTTTATATTTTGTTTTTTACTGGTAGCGATGATTATGGACATTTGCTGCTATAAAGTAAAAAATCAGGTTATATTGTCAGGCTTTGCAATTGGAACGCTGTTTCTTGTTCATGAAAATGGCATGCAGGCAATAGGAAAAGGGCTTTTCTCCCTGCTACTACTTTTCCTGTTACTATTTCCCATATTTGCCTTGCAGGTTATGGGAGCCGCAGACGTGAAAATATATTTATTATTAGGATTTTTACTGGGACTGAAACCGGCTCTTAGCTGTATTATTCTCTCCCTGATACTAGGAGCCATATATAGTCTGTTGCAAATGCTTTATTATAAAAATCTATTAGAAAGATTATTTTATTTTTCAGGATATATCAGAAATATTCTAACAACAAACGAAATTCAACCATATCACAATGGACAGCCGGATAAACGGGCAGTCATTCACTTTATAATTCCCATTTTTATTAGTTTTTGTATTTATTGGATAAAAGGAGGTATTTCATGGATAACCTTTTAGCTATTTGTGACTACGAGAAAAAGTATGTATACAAATTAGCAGAATATTTAAGCAAAAAGAAGCAATTTCCTTTTCAGGTTATGCCCTTTAACAATTTAGAGAAGTTTGCTGCTTTTTCTAAAGAAAATCAGGTAGAAATTTTACTACTGGGACAGGCTATGGAAAAAATGGCAGAAAGGGAACTTGCCGGGGAACTTAAAATCGGACAAACCCTTTATCTTACGGAAGAACAGGATATAAGCCCACAGAAGAAGAGCTGTATTTATAAATATCAGTCAGGAACAGCCATTATGAAGGAGATTATGGAATTTTATGCAGAAGGGGAAGCAAGAGGCAGGGTAAGCGTCTATGAAGGAAAGAGAAATATGGAAATTATAGGAGTTTACAGTCCAATTAGAAGATGTCTTCAAACTTCCTTTTCTTTGATTTTAGGTCAGCTGTTAGCCCGGGAAAAAAGGTGTCTTTATATAAATTTTGAAGCATATTCAGGATTTTCCGGAATTTTTGAAACAAGCTTTCATCACGATTTTATGGATTTGATGTATTTCTTAAAAGAAGGAAGTGAGAAGTTTGTTTACAAGTTAGGAAGTATGGTGGAGTCCATAGGCAATCTGGATTTTATCCCTCCGGCTGTTTCCTTTTTAGATGTACTGGAAATGGAAGGTGAAAAATGGCAGTTGCTTTTAAAAGAGCTGGAACGGAGCACAGATTATGATGTGGTTATTTTAGACTTATCGGATCATGTAAGAGGCTTATTTGAACTATTGGAACGGTGTGACAGGATTTATACTATTACGAAAATGGATGGTGTGGCAATGGCAAAAATGGAGCAGTATAAACAGTTGCTAACCTGCATGAAAAAAGAAGATATTCTGGATAAAACAGTTACCTGTAAAATTCCGGCACTAAAACAGCTGCCTCACAACCTGATTTATTTATCCCATAGTCAATTAACTGATTATGTAAAAAGTCTGCTAACGGAACAGACATAGCAGTGCAAGCAGTAACCTGGAAAGGTAAGGGGAAAGTCACTAATTGTCACAACAAAGAAAGGTATGCAAATGGACTACGAAGAAATAAAGAGACAACTAAAAACAGAACTTTTTGAAAATATTGATTTTTCCAGAGAGCTTAGAGACGAGGAAATACAGGATTTAATTGATGAAAAGATTATGAATCTAAAAAAAGAGGATTATATTCCTCTTTCCCAAAAGAAAAGACTTGGAAAAGAGCTGTTTTTCTCCATACGAAAGTTAGATGTTTTACAAGAACTTATTGAAGATACAGAGATTACGGAAATTATGGTAAATGGACCGGAACGGATATTTTTAGAAAAAAGAGGAAGGATTTCTTTATGGGAAAACAAGTTTGAAACAAGGGAAAAGTTAGAAGATGTTATTCAGCAGATTGTAGCAAAGTCCAATCGGGTAGTGAATGAAACAAACCCTATTGTAGATGCCAGATTAGAAAATGGTTCCAGAGTAAATGTAGTGCTGGCACCGGTAGCTCTAAACGGACCTATCGTAACTATCCGCAGATTTCCTGATAATCCTCTTACGATGGAAGATTTGATTAAAACGGGATCTATTACAAGTGAAGTGGCAGAGTTTTTAAAAAAGCTGGTAGTGTCAGGCTATAACATTTTCATAAGTGGCGGCACAGGCAGCGGAAAAACTACTTTCTTAAACGTACTGTCTAAGTTTATTCCCAAAGAAGAAAGAATTATTACTATTGAAGACAGTGCAGAGCTTCAGCTTTCGGATATACCCAATTTGGTGTCTTTGGAAACAAGAAATGCCAATATGGATGGATGTAAGGAAATTACTATCCGGGATTTAATTAAAACCTCTTTAAGAATGAGGCCGGACAGAATTATTGTAGGGGAGGTACGAGGCGGTGAGGCTGTGGATTTATTGCAGGCCCTTAATACAGGACATGACGGAAGCCTGTCCACAGGTCATAGTAACAGTTCAAGGGATATGTTAAGCCGTCTGGAAACAATGGTACTTATGGGAATGGATTTACCATTACCGGCCATCAGAAGGCAAATAGCTTCCGGTGTAGACATTATTGTGCATTTGGGAAGGCTTAGGGATCATACAAGAAAAGTATTGGAAATTGTAGAAATAACAGGATTTGAAAACGGTGAAATTATAACAGCACCTCTTTATGAATTTAAAGAAGAGGCTGGGTGGAAGGAAGGGCCGGTAAAAGGTGCCCTGGTGCAAACAGGAAAACTAATGCACGAAGATAAACTAATCTTTGCAGGAATGGGAACCTGCAAAAAATAAAGGAGCGTAAAGTATGGTAAGAAAGCGCGCTGGGAGAAAATATAAATGCGTAAAAAATAATAGATTTGATTTGTATAGAAAAAAAATAGATAGATATGAATTCCTCCAGGATATGGTTGGTGGATTAGTGATTCTTCTGTGCATTAGTTACTTTTTCTATCATTCTCTCGTACCGATGGTTTTCTTATCTCCCATTTTATTAGTTTATCGAAGGCTTTGTGAAATAGAGAGAGCGCGTTTAAGAAAGCAGAAACTGAGTTTACAGTTTAAGGATGGCATATTAGCAGTTTCTGCGGCCTTAAAGGCAGGGTATTCCATAGAGAATGCTTTTTTTGAAGCATATAAGGATTTATGCCATTTGTATAAACAAGATGACACGATTGTAAAGGAATTTTTACATATAAACAGGCAATTAAAAAATAATGTTGTTTTAGAAACTCTTCTTATGGATTTTGCAATACGAAGTCAGGTAGAGGAAATCAAAGATTTTGCAGAGGTATTTTCCATTGCAAAGCGAAGTGGAGGAAATTTAAACAAAATCATTGAAAATACAGCATTGATTATTAGCGAGAAAATCCAGGTAAAACGGGATATTCAGACTATTTTGGCATCCAAACAATTTGAGCAGAAGGTAATGAATATGGTTCCTCTTTTTATTTTGTTCTATATAGAGGTAACATCTCCGGGATTTTTCTCTCCCATGTACAAAAATCCTGCAGGTATATGTATTATGACAATTTGTCTGGCAGTTTATTTTGCTGCTTATTTACTATCCCGAAAAATCGTGGCAATTGAAGTATAGATTATTTTGAGGTTACTGTTCACACGCAGCCCACACTTGTGTCAGGTTGGGTAACAGTATGAGTAGGGAGTTTTTTAATATGATAATTAGTTTTATTTTATTTGGAATATATTTGTTTCTTATTTTCTTAGGCAGAAAAGAGCCGGATAAAAATCCCTTTTGGAAAATGGCAGGTTATCTGGTAAATAAGTCCCCAATGAAACAGATTAACAGCGAATCTGTCAAAGAAAATTTGAAAATCTTACACCCCTTAGAAGCCGCCACCAAACAGGCAGAAATCTACTATAAAGAAAAGTTGGCCTTTGTGCTGACCGTTGTTTTTGTAGGAAACTGTCTTGTGTTTTTGGTAGGAGTGAATAATTGGCAAACATCGAACTTGGAGAATAACAGGATTATGAGAGACTCCTATGAAGGACAAAAGCGGTTTATAAAGCTTTTGGCGGCTGTAGGGGAAAGTAAGAAAGAATTAGTGTTAGAGATTGCTCCCATCAAATATAACAGGGTGCAAATAGAAGAAATTTTTGATGAAATGGAAGAAAAAATCAGAAAAGAAATGCTTTTGGAAAATGAAAGCTTTGATGTAGTAAGGAGTGACTTATATTTTCCCGGGTCTTTAGAGGGTTATCCGGTAGAGATTTCTTATGAAACAGATAACTATGAGTATGTTGATATAGATGGAACAGTGAAAAACCAAGCTTTAAAGGAACCTTTCATTGTAAGTGCTAAGGTAACTCTTAGCTATGAGACATATATGCGGGAATTTACGGTGCCATTTACTTTATATCCAAAAAAATACACAAAAGAAGAGACTTTGTTTCAGGCAGTAGAGCAGGCAATTGCAGAAAATGATAAAAAACAGGCTACTAAGGAAGAATTAATTCTGCCACAAAAAGTTGGAGATAAGACTATTGTTTATGAGGAAATAAAGGACAACAGCGAAAACACACTTTTTCTTTTAGTAATTGGAACAGGTATTTTACTGTATTTGTTAAAGGATCGGGAATTAAGTCAGGAGGTAGAGAAACGAAGGAAGACTCTGGTTCTTGAATATCCTGAATTTATCAGTAAATTCACACTGCTTACAGGTGCCGGTATGCCGGTAAAAGCAGCATTAAAAAAGTTAGCCATGGATTACAAAAACAATGAAAAGATGAAAGGACAGACTAATATTACCTACGAGGAATTGTTAATAACCATGTATGAAATGGAAAGTGGGGTTTTAGAGGAAGCAGCTTACGACCATTTTGGAAAAAGATGTGAAATACCCCAATACATAAAGTTTAGTGGTCTACTTATTCAAAATCTAAAAAAAGGCTCAAAGGATATGGCTGCAACTTTAGAAAAAGAAGTGAGAGAGTCCTTTGAGGAAAGAAAAAATAATGGCAGGAGATTAGGAGAAGAAGCCGGAACAAAGCTTCTGTTGCCAATGATGCTTATGCTGGGAATTGTTATGGTTCTCATTATTGTGCCGGCTTTTCTCTCTTATCAAATATAAACAAAGGAAAGGAGAAAGTTTTATGAAAGTGTGGAATTTGTTAAAAGATTTTTGGTTTAAGGAGGATGGAATTGGAACAGTAGAGTTGATTCTTATTTTAGTGGTGTTAATCGGGCTTGTCATAATTTTTAAAAAGCAGCTTACGGATCTTGTAAATGATATTTTCAAGACTATTACTTCTAAGAGTAAAAGTATTTAAAAATTAGAGAGAAATTTAAGAAATACTGTAGGAAGAAATTCTGTAAAGAATAATCTATAAGAAAAACTGTACAGAATTTGTTAAAAAAATTTGTAAGGAGAAAGGAAGCTATGAGAAGAGGTTGTGTTGATAATAGAGGGTCCATTACTGTTTATTTAGCGCTTACTTTGTCAGTGATGCTGTCACTTTTTTTAACTTTAATAGAAGGTGCCAGAACAAATGCCATTCGCATGCAGACAGAATGTGCCATGGATTTAAGCCTGTATTCTGTTTTTGGAGAATACAACAGAGAGCTTTTAGAGCAATATGACCTTTTTTTCATAGATACTTCCTATGGGAATGGAAAATGTACAGTAGAAAACACGGCTGCCCATTTGAAAAGCTATTTTAAGGAAAATACAGAAAAAGATTCCGGCATTTCTCCTTATATAACCAGGGATTTGCTTGCTATGGCAGTGGAGGATGTACAAGTAAACAAGTTTACTCTGGCAACAGATGAAAAAGGAGAAGTATTTAAAAGACAGGCAGTTTCTTACATAAAAGATAAGTATGGATTGTCTTATGTAAAAGAGCTGGAAAAATATATGGAGCAGGCAGAAGATGCCAATTTGTTAGAACGGGATATTACCACTGAAAGAAATGCCAATCAAAAGGCAATAGATGATACAGAACTTCCTAAAAAACAGGTAGGAGAGGATGAATGGGAGGAAATTCCTTTAGACAACCCGGCTGATGAAGTAAATGCCACAAGAGGGAAGGGCGTTTTGGCATTGGTAACAGAAAAAGATGCTGTTATTTCCAATGAAACTGTTGCAAAAGAAAATTATATATCTTCCAGAAAAAGAAGTCAGGGATTCGGACTTTTGAAAAGAGATGGCTGTAGCGACTCAGATAGCTTATTTTTTCAGGGATATATTATGGACAAGTATGGAAGCTATGTAAATCAGCTGGAAAAAAGCCGGTTAAAATATCAGATTGAGTACATATTGGGTGGAAAGAACAACGATACAGACAACTTAAAGTGGGTAGTTAACAGACTTTTATTAATAAGAGAGACAGCCAATGTTGTCTATTTATTTTCTGATAAAACAAAAATGGCGGAAGCAGAGGCATTAGCTCTTACTTTGTCAGCTGTGATTCAGCTTCCGGAACTGGCAGAGCTTGTAAAAGTAGCCATTCTGTTTGCATGGGCATATGCAGAAAGTGTTTATGATGTGAAACAGCTGTTAGCAGGTAACAGGGTTCCTTTAATTAAAACAGATGAAACATGGCATTTTGGATTAGAAGGTATGCTTTCTTACGAAGAAGGATTAGATAGTTCAGAGCAGGATTCAATCAGTGAGGGAATTTCTTATGAGGACTATTTGATGATCTTGTTAACCTGTATAGATGAGGAAACAAAGATCTTCAGAGCTATGGATTTAATTGAAATGGATATTCGCAAAACTGCTGGAAATGAAAAATTCCGCATGGATGGTTGTGTAGATTATATAGAAGTTACGGGTTCCATATCCAGTCAGTATGGGTATGACTGCCAAATTACCAGAGATTATTGCTATTTTTAAAAATAGAATGATTTGAAATTGATTCTACAGTTAGGAGGTGTCAAGGGGTGTTCTTTTTGGAAAATTCCATATTTGTAAATAATATCATATCAAACATTAAGAAGCTATCAAAAATTACGAAAGGTTTTGCTCTCCGTACAAGTCCAAAAAGATCCACTTTATTTCCAAAAAGGGCATCCCTTGGCACTTTCTTCTCTAAAAACTCACTAATGGAACAAAAAAGAGGCAGTATTACAATAGAAGCTTCTTTGGCGCTGCCTCTGTTTTTGTTTTTCATAATCAATCTACTTTCTATGTTTAATATATTGGCTGTTCACATTCAATTAGAAAGTGCCCTTCATCAGACTGCAAAGGAAATGGCAGTATATGGTTATGCAATTAAACAGACAGATAAAAATGAAATGCTGTCATCTACCTTAGGTTCCGTGGCATTTAGTGAAACTTATGTGCGAAATCAGGTAAATAAGCTTCTTGGAAAGGATTATTTAAACAATTCCTGCATTAAAGGAGGCAGCAGTGGGATTATTTATAGCTTTAGCAAATTTATGGAGAATGACAGAATTGAGCTAAAAGCTATTTATAAAGTAGAGCCACAAATTCCTTATATTGGTTTTAGAGGGTTTTATATGGTTACAGGATGTACGGTAAGAGCTTTCACAGGCTACCACAATGCAGAAAGTATTACCGGTCAACAAGAGGAACAAATTGTTTATGTTGCAGAAACCGGAAGTGTGTACCATTCAAGCAAAAATTGTACTCATTTAGACCTTTCTATTTCCAGAGTAAATTATAAAGGAGTAAAAAAGCTTAGAAATGACTCAGGAGAAAAATATAAGCCTTGTGAAAAATGTGGGAAAAATTCAAAAGATGCTGTATACATTACCAGTGAGGGAAATCGGTACCACACCACAATCAGTTGTTCTGGTTTAAAAAGAACGGTGGATGCCATTCCAATTAGCAAAGTGGGCAATAAAAGTCCCTGTAGCAGATGTGGAGGAGATTAAATGAAAGAACTTCTGAATATGACCCTAATTATGATGTTACTAGGCATCTGTACTTATTTTGATATTAAAGAAAAAAAGATTCCCATTTTTCCAATTTTGTTGTGTGTAATTGCAAGTGTGGGATTTTCTGTTTATGAGAAGGATTTTTCCATAGGTGGTTTTGTAGTAGGATTGTTCATTGGTATTGCTTTTTGTGGTTTTTCACTGCTTTCGAAAGGCGGGCTTGGATTAGGAGATGGTATGTTAGCCGGTGCTTGTGGAATATGTATTGGATTTTATGAAACTCTGGGATTATTCTTTTTTGGATTTTTACTTACAGGGATTGTGGGGCTTGTTCTTATGGCAGGATGGAAGAAGGAAATGAAGGCAGAACTGCCTTTAGTGCCTTTCTTATATGTGGCTTATAGTATATTATGCTTTTTCAGTTATAAATGATGATGCCGGGGTTAAATGATAGGTTTTGCGAAAAGATGAGACAGATTGTAACAGCGAGGTGGTTTGAAAATGGGAAAAAAATTAAAAGGTAGCAGCACTATTGAAGCAAGTCTTATTATGCCAATGATTTTAACTATATTTGCATTTTTCATATATCTATCTTTTTTTCTATATAATCGGGTAGAAGTAACAACTAATGCCTACATTCTGGCACTAAGAGGCAGCAGAATGGAGTCAGAAACTGCAAAGGAAACTTACCGGTATATGAAAAAAGAAAGCTCTAAGCTGATGAGTGGAAATTTATTAGCTATAAAGAAATATGGGGAACAAATGAAAGTAAAGGGCGATAATATTCAGGTAACTTACAGTGTATCGATACAAGTTCCGGGAGCCGTTATTCTTAGTAATATATTTGAAGAAAATACTTGGAATTATAAAATTACAAAGAAAACAAAAAAGCTGCAGCCAGTGCTTTTTATAAGAAATTGTAGAAAAATAAGCAATTTAAAAAATCAATCAGGAAAGGACACAAAAAATGAAGGGAACTTATAAAAGAGAGTTAAATTCCAGCTACCTTATATTTGAAGAGCAGGCTATGGACAGTGCACAGTATTATCAGATGAAGATGGTAACAGAAAATAATCTCAGGCATTTGTTGAAAGTATCTATCCATAACTTTAATGGGGAAAAACAGTTTTATTATGATATAAGTGGAAAACAAACCATTGCCTGTCTCTTTGAAAAAAGAGAAATGGATGCAGACCAGCTAATTTCCATTTTATCAGGTCTTTCTGAGGCACTGTCAGAACTGGAAAATTACTTTTTAGAAGAAAACTATCTGTGTCTTAATCCGGAATACATGTATCTGAATGTGAATACAAAGCAATTATATCTTTGCTTTTATCCTTGTGAGGAGGAAGAGTTTTTTACAGGGATCAGACAGTTTGCAGAATATTTATTAAATTGCATTGACCATCAGGATGAAAAAGCAGTGGCAGCAGGCTATCAGCTCTATCGATTTACGAGAGAAGAAAATTTTAGCTTTACTCAGATTGTAGAAGAAATTTTGACAGAACACGAGACAGAAAAAGACAATTGTGCGGGTAATTTTAGAAAACCATTGATTTACCATGAGAATATATGTCAAAACGATGGTAATCTTGAAAATAGCAACATAAATCATAGCTATGATCTTGAAAATTATTCCAGTGAGAATTATGAAGAAACTTCTATATATGAAGAACAGCAAGAATCTGAAGATAAAAATCAGACCATTTCAGGGAAGGAATTTAAACTGATTGTTTTTTTCTTTTTGGCGCTTATTTTAGCAGGAACAGGATATGGGTTCTACCAATATTTAATGAGAGATAAAACTATTCCAATTTCTATAACCCAGTTTTTTGGTACAAGGGATATGATTTTGGCAACAGCCATAGTTACTGTTGGCATGGTAGGCTTTCTTCTATTATTTTTATACAAAAAAATATTGGAGAAGGAGCGAGATCCGGAAGATGATGGAGAAGAAACCACCAGACAGCAAATGGAAAGAGAATATTTTGCCCAAAGTGGAAAGGCTTATAAAGCAGACACAAATCTGATAGAAGATTCCAACTGTTATAACCAATTGGAGGAATATGGGGAAACGGTTCTATTAAAGGAATATATTTACAAAGAGGAAGGCATATTAATTGAAAAATTAAAGAAGCTTGATAAAAGACAGCCATTAAAAATCGCTTTGGATAGTTTTCCATTTGTTATAGGAAAACTGGAGGGTGTTGCAGATTATGTTATTTCCGACAAATCAGTAAGTCGTATTCATGCAAAATTTATAAAAAACGAATCAGAGGATATGGTGTATTTAATGGATCTGAATTCTAAAAATGGTACCTTGAAAAATGGGATTCCATTAGAGGTTAACGAACTTGTACCTTTAACAGCAGAAGATGAAATTACTTTTGGAAAAGTTACTTTTACCTATCATTGACACAAGAAAAGATAAATGATACCCTTTTTACAGTATAATTTTGCAGAAAGGGTCTAACATGTTAAAAGAAATCAGCTATTTTTTGCGTACGCAGGATTACATTCCGTTAGATACAAATTTAAATAAATTTACTGTATTTTTTCGATTGGAAAATTCCTTTGTGAATGTTATACATGTAGTGGATATTACAGAAAATACACAAATAAAGCCTCAGGAATATGGACGCATTGTGGAAAAAATTGAATGGCAGTTTCGGGATCGTGGATCAGAAGAGGTTCATTCCTTTTCCTTTATTATAAGCGAGAATCTAGAGCAGGCAGAAGACTTTGCTAAAGAAAATGCTTTTTGCTGGATTATACATGATGGAAATTTAGTGATTCCAAAAGAAAGTATGGAAGATTTTTACGGTGTAAAGACAAAATTACAGGATTTTTTAAAAGACCCAAAAGTCCCCAGAGAGTACGAGGATGATGATATAAAATATAACTGTTATGGAAAACAATCGTACAAAAGTATAAAGGACAGACCTTTATCCAATCATCTTTTCTTTTTAATTAATGTTTTAGCATTTACTTTGTGTACATTTACAGGTGATTTGTTGTATACTAAAGGTGTTATGAGCGTGGATCTGGTTGTCCATATGAAACAGTGGTATCGTCTGTTTACATCCATGTTTCTTCATGCAGGTATTGACCACCTGTTTAGCAATATGATGATTTTATTTTTTTTAGGAGACATTGCAGAGAGAAGATTAGGACATGTGAAATATTTTATCCTGTATTTAATATCGGGTCTTGGAGGCAATCTGCTTTCCTTATGGTATGGTAATTATACAGGTGATTATTATACTCAGTCTTTGGGAGCGAGCGGAGCTATTTTCGGAATGGTAGGAGCTTTGTTATGGCTGCTTATTCGTAATAAAGGCCATTTGGAAACTATGTCTATTTCGAAAATATTGTTTCTAATTGGTTATTCCGCTTATTATGGGCTGATTAGTACAAATGTGGACAACATGGCACATTTGGGGGGACTTCTAACGGGATTCCTTTTATGTGTGCTCCTTTACCGTAAAAAGTCAGCAAAAAATAGAGAGGTAACAGAATGAAAGTAAATATATATTATGGTGGACGCGGTCTTATAGATGATCCTACCTTGTATGTACTTAGCATTATGCAACAGGTGCTAGAAGAATTAAATGTAAAAGTTGAAAGATTTGATCTTCACGAATTACGCAGCAGGATTACTTCGCTACCGCAGACATTGAAGACAGCGGATGGCATCATATTAGCCTCTACAGTAGAGTGGTATGGTGTGGGTGGTTACATGCAGTCTTTTTTGGATGCTTGTTGGTTGTATGGAGATAAGGAGAAAATTAGTAGTCTTTACATGTGTCCTGTAGTCATGAGCACTACTTATGGAGAAAGGGAAGGAAAGCTGGATTTGGCAGTTGCCTGGGAAATTTTAGGCGGACGTCCCTGTAGTGGTATTTGTGGTTATGTAAAAGAAATGCCCCAATTTGAAAACAATGAAGAATATCGGTACATGATTGAGAAAAAAACAGAAAATCTTTACCGTTCCATTCAGCAAAAAGTAGCTACATTTCCTACAAGCAATCAGGAAATCAGTCGGGTTGTGGCAGTTCAGAAAAATACAGATTTAACACCTCAGGAAAATGAACAACTGTCTAAATATGCATCTGATGAAAGCTATGTGCAGAAACAAAAAGAGGATATTCAGGAGTTAGCCAGCTACTTTAAAGAAATGTTGGAAAGCGAAAATAATCCTTCCGGTAATGAATATATAGAAGACTTTAAGTCTGGTTTTAAGCCCCAGGCAGGAAGTAAAGCCACTTACAAGTTTAATATTGAAGGGAAAAAGAAACCTTTTATCATACTGGTAGAAGAGGATGAATTGGATGTGTCTTACGGAAAAGAAGTCAGCGCAGATGTGGAAATTCAGACACCTTCTGATATTATGAATGAGATTGTTTCAGGAAGAATGACGTTCCAGAGAGCTTTTATGGCAGGAAACATTAAAATGAAGGGTGATTTTAAACTTTTGAGATTATTAGATCAAATATTTAATTTTGGGGAGGCAAATTAGCATGAAAGAAGAAAACTGTATCTTTTGTAAAATTGCAAATGGAGAAATTCCTTCAAAAACTATTTACGAGGATGAAGAGTTTCGGGTAATTTTGGATTTAGCACCAGCTGCAAAGGGACATGCTTTGATTCTTCCAAAGAATCATTACTCCAACCTTTTCCAGTTACCGGAAGAAAAGGCTAAGAATGCCATTGTTTTAGCCAAAAAACTAGGTGCCCGGATGGTAGAAAAGTTGAATGCAGACGGCTTTAATCTTATGCAAAATAACGGTGAAGCAGCAGGACAGACAGTGTTTCATTTCCATATGCATTTGATTCCACGCTACAAAGACGATAATCAGAAAATAAACTGGGAACCGGGAACTCCTACCGGAGAAGAGTTAGAAGAAATTCAAAAACAAATAGTAGAATAATTAGGGTAAATCTATGTTACTGTATGTTAATTCGCTTTGGAAAGCAGAAGGAGCTACGTAAATCAGACTATCACGTGGTCTCACAACAAGTGTTTAGTTGTGTGAACAGTAACGAATCTACAGATACGATGTTAGCAAAGGCTAACAAAGGAACATTAAAGGAGAAAAGTATGAAAGAGTCAGCAGAAAATTATTTGGAGACTATTCTTTTGTTACAAAGAGACAATGAAACAGTACGTGCCATTGATGTGGCAAATGCGTTGGGCTATTCAAAGCCAAGCGTAAGCCGCGCTATGGGCATTTTAAAAGCGGAAGGAATGTTAGAGTCAGAAGACGGTAATTGCCTTACACTAACAAAAGAAGGTTTAAAAAAGGCAAAAGCTTTACTAGACAGACATGAAACGATTACTACATTTTTAATGATGACAGCAGATGTAAGTCAGGAAATAGCTGAAGAAGATGCCTGCAAAATGGAACATTTTTTAAATGAAAAAACTTTTAAGGGTATCAAAAAATTTGTGAAAGAAGTAGGCGAATACAATCAATAATAATCGAATTTTTAGGTAGTTTTAAAAAAGTATGGGTTTAGATGTTTTATGGAAAGAATATGAAATTTAAAGGTTTAAATGGGAATGCATTAAAAATAATAGCGGCAATTACAATGTTCATCGATCATGTAGGAATGATTCTTTTTCCACAGGAAACGATTTTCCGTATGATAGGAAGAATAGCGTTTCCTATTTTTGCCTTTTTTATAGCAGAAGGCTGTCGCTATACTCGTAATAAGAAGAAATATTTGGGATTGATTCTGTGTCTTGGTTCTATTTTTCAGGCAGTTTTTACTTTGGCAACCAAACAGACAATGCTAAATATTTTTCTTACATTTTCTTTATCTATTATATTGGTGTATTTTCTGCAATGGTTTAAGAAGGAACTTCAAACAAAAAAGCTGTGGGGGAAGGCTGTTTCCGGGATTTCTTTTTTGGCAGCACTGTTTTTCGTTTATCTATTTACAAATAAAATTACAGTAGATTATGGCTTTTTTGGAGTTATGATTCCTGTGCTTGTAAGTATTTTTGATGGTCTATGGGAAAGAAAAATAGCTTTTGCCATAAGTATTGTATTATTAGCATTTTCTATGCATACACCTACCCAGTCTTTTTGCTTGTTAGCAGTCCCCATCCTGTTTTTATACATGGGTAAAAAGGGAACCATTAAAATGAAATATTTCTTTTACATTTTTTACCCCCTTCACCTTTGTATTTTATTTTTATTGGACATGATTTTGTAATTTTTAATTATCTTAAAAGTTTCAATTTAGATTTAAAAAATATATATTGGCCTGTTTTACAACACAAATCGACATAGATAAGGAGCAAACTCGTGAACATAGAATTATTGCGTGATTATAAATCTAACTTTGATGAAGAGGCAGTCATCGGAAAGTCATTTCAAAATGAAAAAATATCCGGCAATTTTATTGCCATTACAAGGGAAGAAGAAACATTAAAAGCCTGGTTTTTAATATATGGCGAGGAAAAACCATTAGCGGAAGAAGAGGAAGATAGCAAAAAACTCCATAATAAACTCAAAAAAGGCACCTTGACCAATGAAAAACAATTATTAAGTGAACAGGAAACTGAAATAAAGTTAGTGGACTCATTAGAAGCGGTTGTAATAAATGGAAAAAGGTTTACTTTTCAATCAGCTGAGAGCAGAAGAATTATGGAACATTCATGGGATGCTTATTTACTGCTTGCACATTTTTTGGAAAAAATTCCATTCTTCGGAGAATTAGAAGAAATAGAGTTGGAAGACATGAGCCTTCTTGAATTGGAAGTGGAAGGTGAATACGAAAAAATTCCAAAAGAATGTTTTGAAAGTAAAAAAGGGAAAGCAACAATCCTTTTAGAAAACGAACCTGTGTATAAAAGATTTTCGATAAACAAAAAAGTAACTTTCCAGGTAGGAGAAAATCAAGAAGTAAATTTATCTTTCCAGGATAAAGAATCGAAAACCCGTTATGAAGCAGTTATTGAAAGGGTATCTCTGTATGATGTATGGGCAGAGGAAGAAAAACGATTTGAAGGCGAACAACTGGAAAAATATTTAGAACATATGACTATGGAAGAAGTAAGAGAAATGAAAGGATATTTTTTCAAAGCATTAGAAGAAACCTGTCCTAAGGGTATGTACCTGCCGGTAGTCGAATATGAAGCAACGGAAGATATTATTTTAGATTTTTATAGTATAGAATTTTTGCAACAGAAAGTAGAAGTTCATAAAGGAAGTTGCAACACTATGGCTTTTATGATACGACCTGATAAAGAAACCGGTTTACATGGTGGAAAACTTCACACAGCAGTACTATCTCCCGTTCCAAAAGACACAAAAGAAATTCCTTCAAAATTATTGTGGCTTCAAAAGAAAGTATCTGTAGAAAATATTAAATTTTAGCTGTTAATAAACGGACATAGTGTTTAATAAAGTGGAAAAGTCATAATAAATAATGTATGATTGTGGATAAAATGCCAAAGTAAAAGCAAATTTAAGGAATTACCTTGACAAATAGAGGGTTCTTCCCTAAAATGTAAATAATTTCAACAAACCAACAGCAATGAAGAGAACAAGTAAGATAAGTGAAACGAACAGAAAGTAGCCGGTTGATGAGAGGCGCATGGGAAGCTTATACCGAATACATCTCTGAGCTTTGCACCAAACGTATTGATACCAGTAGGCTGCAACGGTAGTGCCCGTTATCGCACCAGAGTATTGCAAAATAGCAAAAGGAGTTTCGTTGCAAATATCAACATATCAATAGCAGATTTTTGAAACTCTCCAAATTTATTCAGTACTTGCAGAGGCAGTTAGCGCGAGCTAACTGTGAATTAAGGTGGTAACACGAGATGATGCCCTCGTCCTTATTTTTAGGACGAGGGTTTTTTGATGCGTACAGGAAATTTTACTAAATTTTTCTATACAATTAAAAGTAACTCAATAGTCCTAAACTATCAAAAATAAAAGCAAATATGTAAAACCAGAAAGAAAAGGAGAAAAATATCATGACAGTATTTGACGAGTTGAAAGAAAGAGGCTTACTTGCCCAGTTAACAGACGAAGAAGAAATCAAAGAATTAATCAACAACGGAAAAGCAACATTTTACATTGGATTTGACCCAACAGCAGACAGCTTACATGTAGGCCATTTTATGGCACTTTGCCTTATGAAAAGAATGCAGATGGCAGGCAACAAACCAATTGCATTAATCGGTGGCGGAACTGCAATGATCGGCGATCCTTCCGGTAGAAGTGACATGCGTTCCATGATGACTAAGGAGCAGATTCAGCACAACTGTGACTGCTTTAAAGAGCAGATGAGCAAATTTATCGACTTTTCCGATGGAAAAGCTATGATGGTAAATAACGCAGACTGGCTCTTAGACTTGAATTACGTGGAAGTATTAAGAGACATAGGACCTCATTTCAGTGTAAACCGAATGCTTACAGCGGAATGTTACAAACAAAGAATGGAAAAGGGCCTTAGCTTCTTAGAGTTTAACTACATGATTATGCAAAGCTACGATTTCTATGAATTATACAGAAAATACGGCTGTAACATGCAGTTTGGTGGAGACGACCAGTGGAGCAACATGCTTGGGGGAACCGAGCTGATTCGCCGTAAACTTGGAAAAGACGCATATGCCATGACAATTACCTTGCTTCTTAACTCTGAAGGAAAGAAAATGGGTAAAACACAAAAAGGCGCAGTATGGCTTGATCCAAACAAAACCTCTCCATTTGAATTCTATCAGTACTGGAGAAACGTGGCAGATGCTGATGTATTAAAATGTATTCGTATGCTTACTTTTCTTCCGCTTGATGAAATCAAGAAAATGGATGGCTGGGAAGGAAGCCAGTTAAACGAAGCGAAAGAGATTCTTGCTTTCGAGCTTACCAAAATGGTTCATGGTGAAGAAGAAGCAACGAAAGCACAGCAAAGTGCAAGAGCTTTATTCTCAAGCGGAAATGCAGCAGATATGCCTACAGCAGAGTTAGCAGACGCTGACTTTACGGAAGGTGAAATTGATATTCTTACAATGCTTGTAAAATCAGGTCTTGTTCCTTCCAAATCAGAAGCCCGCCGTGCAGTAGAACAGGGCGGTGTATCTGTAGACGGAGAAAAAGTAACTGATATTAAAGCAACCTTCGCAAAAGATGCATTAACAGGGGAAGGCATTGTGTTAAAACGTGGAAAGAAAAATTTCCGCAAGGTATTAGCCCAGTAATTTTCAAAAAAGGAAGTCCTAAAATGGCATTAACCCAGGTACAAAAGCTTCAATTAAATAAGCAAGTAGATAAAATCCTGAATACACCGGGAAATTTTCAAGGTGGCAATCTGGAAATGACAATGGTTTTTGATTATGACATAGATGAAACAAAGCTAAAAGAACAGGCTGCCCAAATCATATCTACCTTAAAATCCCACAGCCCTGTATTTCGTAACGTACGTTTTAATGGTGTAAAATGGGAAAGTGATACAGAAATTACCAGTCAGGTAGTTCCAATGATGTTTGTACAAATGGGAAAATTTTTTGAAGAGACAAAAAAAGTAAAAAAAACAGAAAACAACATAGAAAGTAACCAAAAAAATTTAGAAATACTACTTCAAAAATTGAAATTATTTCATGCCAGAAGTAAACTTATTATAATCCTGACAAACGGACAATACCAAATCACAGACAAAGAAGCATCCAAAGCGGCACTTAATCCGTTTTTAAAAGGGAAACTTCTTCTTTTAGAAGGAGATACTATGAAAACGGGTATGCAATTATTTATGGAGCTAATCCAATAATTTGCGGAATCCGGCATAGCCGATTTGCAAAAAAGTTTCCCAAAAAGGTTAAAAAGGAAGGGGCCGGCTACGTAATAGCAAGACACAAATAAAAGTACCATTTATTGTACAACCTCTCTGCTAGAATAAGTACAGTTCAAAGAAACATCGGAAATGTATTTATATAGCAGGGAGGTTTTTATTATGAAAGGTTTTATTGTAAAAGATGGCTACATGGGATTTGTAAACGGAGGATATATATTATTTGCCAGCGAAGGTGATTATATGGAATACATGGAAGAGGCAGCTTAATCAGCTGTCTTCTTACTTTGTATAAAATGTTCTTGGCATTATCTCCATATATTAAGAGTATTACATATTACGATAGACAGCTATCGGCATAAATAGAGACAAGATTTTCCCCAAAATCGACTCTAATCCACTCTAATCTATTTTTTTACATTGTAATTCCTATAAAAAAATTATATAATGTACACATGTCATTTTTAAAACAAATCTTACTTATGAATAGTTTAAATATATATCATATGAAAGACTAACTATTACATATCCCATAATAAATAAGGAAAGAGGACAGCTAATGAGAACGATTCAAGTTTCAGAAATTACAAGAAACATTAAAGAAATGTGCATAGAAGCCAACCATTTTCTCACAAAAGATATGGATGAAGCATTAAAATCTGCCTGCGTGACAGAAAAATCTCCTCTTGGAAAGCAAGTATTAAACCAGCTTCAGGAAAACCTTACCATTGCAGGAGAAGATATGATTCCTATTTGCCAGGATACAGGTATGGCGGTTATTTTTATGGAAATAGGTCAGGATATTCATTTTGAAGGCGGTCTTTTGGAGGATGCCATTAACGAAGGCGTTCGCCAGGGATACGTGGAAGGATTCCTTAGAAAATCAGTAGTTAAAGATCCTCTTATCAGAGAAAATACAAAGGACAATACCCCTGCCATTATTCATTATCAGATGGTTGCAGGAGATAAGGTAAAAATTACAGTAGCACCTAAGGGTTTTGGAAGTGAAAACATGAGCCGGGTATTTATGCTAAAACCGGCCGATGGCATAGAAGGAGTTAAAAATGCTATTCTAACCGCTGTAGAAGATGCGGGTCCGAACGCTTGTCCACCTATGGTTGTGGGAGTCGGAATCGGAGGCACCTTTGAAAAATGTGCGCTCATGGCCAAAAAGGCACTTACGAGAGAGGTAGGAACCCATTCCTCAATTCCATATGTTAAGGAAATGGAAGAAGAACTTCTAGCTACCATCAATAAAACAGGAATTGGCCCGGGAGGATTGGGAGGAACAACAACAGCATTAGCAGTCAACATTGACACCTACCCGACTCATATTGCAGGACTTCCGGTAGGCATCAACATTTGCTGTCACGTAAACCGCCACGCAGTAAGAGAATTGTAAATTCGTTGCCGTTTACATGTGAAAAGTAATGTAAATCTACTATATATAGAAGAAACTCTTTTAAAAGCAATACATATATAGGAAAGGAATATTATGGATAAACATATTCAAGCACCATTTATTCAGGAAGAAATAGACACATTAAAGGCAGGAGATTACGTATACATATCCGGTACCATTTATACTGCCAGAGATGCTGCTCACAAAAGAATGTATGAAAGTCTGGAAAATGGAGAAGCATTACCATTTGATATTAAAAATAATGTGATTTACTATATGGGACCTTCCCCGGCGAGAGAGGGAAGACCCATTGGTTCAGCAGGACCCACTACAGCAAGCCGTATGGATAAATATGCACCAAAGCTAATGGACTTAGGCTTAAAAGGCATGATTGGAAAAGGAAAACGCAGCGAAGCAGTAAAAGAAAGTATTGTTCGTAACGAAGGAGTTTATCTTGCAGCTGTTGGCGGAGCTGGAGCTTTACTATCTAAATCCATTCAATCTTCGGAAGTAATAGCATATGATGATTTAGGCACAGAAGCAATCCGCAAATTGGAAGTAGAAAACTTCCCGGCAATTGTTGTAATTGATAAAGAAGGCAACAATCTTTATGAAATGGCCGTAAAAGAATACAGAACTATTTAGCTATTTTCTAATAGGTTTGAACATAACTTATGGTAAAACATAATTCTTAATTAATATTAAAAAGAATAGAAAGAGTAAAAATATGCGTATAGCGATGATGGTAATCAAACTATTGTCTATAGTACCTTACTTGTTTATAAAAATATGGCATTGCAGTGTTTGCGACAAAATATGGTATTTGACAGGGCTTTAAAGCAGCAAGAGAAATAACACACAGTGTCAATTGGGCAGGACGTGTAAAGATTGAGGCGCATGGACAGGAAAACATTCCAAAAGAAAAAGGATTTATTTTCTTTCCAGATCATCAGGAACTTTATGATGTACTTGCAATTCTCCATTTCTGCACCACACCTTTTGCTTTCGTCATAAAAAAGAAGGCAGTAAAACAATTCTATTAAACCGGTTACCGTAAAAGTTATATACTTACCACCTATTCTTTGTGATGATTATAAAGATATGAAGACAGTGGAAATTGCAGCGAAAATAAAAAGTAGAATTGGAAAGACAATTATTGAATACCAATAATAAGAACCGGAATATATCAATTTTCTTTTGGAAAAATAGTCGCAAAAGAAGAATATTTAAATTTAAATTAAAAAAAACCATTGACAAATAAAAAAACCTTTAGTATAATAATTTTTGCGTCATGCGAGACGTGAAAAACTTTATAAGATGTCTTGCTTTATAAAGAAGTTAGACAATTGGTAGAGGATAAAGTTCAGAATCAAGGAGAAATACTCAAGAGGCTGAAGAGGCGCCCCTGCTAAGGGTGTAGGTCGTTCACGCGGCGCGAGGGTTCAAATCCCTCTTTCTCCGTTTCGTTCCTAAAAAAGTAATCTGCAATTTAGATTTCTTTTTTTATCAAAAAAGGTCTTGACAGATTGTGGTTGGGGATGATATAGTAAAAGTCCACCGCGCAAGAAGGTGGAAAAATAAATTTTAAAAAAGTCTTGACAAGATACAAAAGCTGTGATATGATATCAGAGTTGCGTGTCAAAAACAAGACACAAAACAAAGCCGTGAAAATGGCAACAGAACCTTGACAAACAAACAGCAATGCAACCCTGAAATTCCAAGAAAACCTGATAATAAATCAGGAAAGAGAAATTCAGAGAGTTCGAAAAGAACAACCTAAAAACAGTAAGAACGGTAAAATTAGCTAGAAGTTGATTTTGACCGGATTAAATTCAAACATGAGAGTTTGATCCTGGCTCAGGATGAACG
>JAFSDJ010000100.1 GCA_017436305.1 Lachnospiraceae bacterium | reverse complement strand
TTTCTGTTGTTTCTGTTGTTTCTGTTTCCTCTGTAATATCATTATCAACTGTCTGCTCTTTACTACTATTCTTTATTACAAACACCAGACATACAATAATCATTAATGCAACTATACCTAGTCCTAAAATCTTTCCATACCCTTTTTTCATGCCATTTCCTCCTATTGTTGCAGGCAATTTACTTTTTTATAACTTACCCGTACTTTTTTTCTGTTTTAATTCAGTATACCACACCAAATTATTAACAGTATACTGGAAAATATATGCTAAAGCAACAGAAAACCGACAGAAATCTCTTCCCATCGGTTTTCTTACAGTTACTATTCACATGCCATCTATAACGTTTTCCTATTTACATCACAGATAAAACACTTTTTAGCTAATATCCTACATCATCCCCATGCCAGGTCCGCCTGCCGGCATTGCCGGTACATCTTCTTTAATGTTTGCTACAACAGATTCTGTTGTAAGTAATGTAGATGCCACACTAGTTGCATTCTGAAGTGCGCTTCTTGTAACCTTTGCAGGGTCTAAGATACCGGATGCAACCATATCTACATATTCTTCTTTTAATGCATCAAAGCCCATACCCGGTTCAGATTCTCTTACTTTGTTGATAATAACAGAACCTTCTAAACCTGCATTAGCAGAAATGTGGTATAAAGGTGCTTCTAATGCTTTTAATACGATTTTAGCACCTGTTTTTTCGTCTCCCTCAAGAGATTCTACTAATTTTGCTACATCTTTTGATGCGTGAATATAAGCGGAACCACCACCGGAAATAATGCCTTCTTCTACTGCTGCCTTTGTAGCTGCTAAAGCATCTTCTAAACGAAGTTTTGCTTCCTTCATTTCTGTTTCTGTTGCTGCACCAACACGGATAACTGCAACACCACCTGCTAATTTCGCAAGTCTTTCCTGTAATTTTTCTTTATCAAATTCAGAAGTTGTTTCTTCTACCTGTTTCTTAATAGAAGCAATACGTGCGTCAATTGCTGCTTTTTCACCTTCGCCATCAACGATAACTGTGTTTTCTTTCTGAACCTTAACAGATTTTGCACGTCCAAGCTGATCCATTGTTGTTTCTTTTAAATCAAGTCCTAATTCTTCTGAAATAACCTGACCACCTGTTAAAATTGCAATATCTTCTAACATTGCTTTTCTTCTGTCTCCATAGCCTGGAGCTTTTACAGCTACTACGTTGAAAGTACCGCGAAGTTTGTTTACGATTAATGTAGTAAGTGCTTCACCTTCCACGTCTTCAGCAATGATTAAAAGTTTAGCACCTGACTGAACGATCTGTTCTAACAATGGTAAAATTTCCTGAATGTTGGAAATTTTCTTGTCTGTAATTAAAATGTATGGATTGTCTAATACAGCTTCCATTTTGTCCATGTCAGTTGCCATGTAAGCTGAAATATATCCTCTGTCAAACTGCATACCTTCTACTAAATCCAACTCAGTCTGCATTGTCTTAGATTCTTCAATGGTAATAACACCGTCACCGGAAACTTTTTCCATTGCATCTGCAACAAGATTGCCAACTGTTTCATCACCTGCTGAAATAGCAGCTACTTTTGCAATATGCTCTTTGCCATTTACGTTAGAGCTCATTTTTGCAATTGCTTCTACTGCGCAGTCTGTTGCTTTCTTCATACCCTTTCTTAAAATAATAGGATTCGCACCTGCTGCTAAATTTTTCATACCTTCATTAATCATTGCCTGTGCAAGTACAGTAGCTGTTGTTGTACCATCACCTGCCACATCGTTTGTCTTTGTAGCAACTTCTTTTACAAGCTGTGCACCCATGTTTTCAAAAGCATCTTCTAATTCGATTTCTTTTGCAATAGTAACACCATCATTTGTAATAAGCGGTGCACCAAAAGATTTATCAAGTACTACGTTTCTTCCTTTTGGTCCTAATGTTACTCTTACTGTATTTGCTAACTGATTAACTCCTGATTCCAGTGCTGCTCTTGCTTCTGCACCGTATTTTAATTCTTTTGCCATTGAAATGACGCCTCCTGTTTTACTTAATATACTTTTCTGCTTTTTGTCACATATCAAAGCAGCTTTTAACTATTTTTTAGTCTTTTATCTTACTATGTATTTTCAGTAAATATTGTTTTTGTCCTCTAAAACTTATGCTTCAATGACTGCTAAAATGTCATTTTGCTTTACTACGATAAATGCTTCATCATCAAGCTCTACATCTGTTCCAGAATATTTGGAGTAAATAACTTTATCCCCAACCTTTACTTCCATTTTTACTTCTTTTCCATCAACAACACCACCAGGCCCTACTGCAACAACCTCTGCCTGTTGTGGCTTTTCTTTTCCCTGTCCCGGTAAAACAATACCGGACTTGGTAGTTTCCTCTGCCACTAATTGTTTCAATACAACTCTGTCTCCTAATGGTACTAATTTCATGTTAACTCCTCCTTTTATTGTTCCTACAATTCTCTTATTATACTCATATTTTTTCATAAGAAAAGAGAATTTCTGTTTTTTTTAATAAATTTATATTTTTTTAACAACTATGAAATCCACTTTACTTAAGTCCTTTTGCAAGACTTTCCCTGTATCCCGGGGCATTTTTTATGGATACTTTATCATCAAACATTTCATATTCTGCGTCAGATAATAATTTATCCAGTTTTTCTTCTACGTTTGTTTTGGTTACTGTGCCACATGCCACAGATAATACTAATTTATCATCCTCAAACCGGCTGCATCTTTCTTTTATCCGTTTGCAGTAATCCTCAGCTTCTCCATCCTCTGCCATGGGAATCAGAATACTGAAAAAATCTCCACCACATCTTCCAATTACATATTCCGGTTTTGCTTCTTCCTTTAAAAAATCGGCAGTCTTTTGAATCAGTCTGTCACTTTCCTCATCGCCAAAATTGTCATTGAAGAATTTCCAGTCATTAATATTTACACTAATCACTGCCACCGGTACTACACCGGAACGATCAATGACTTTCAAACGGTTGTCAAAATATGTACTATTTAATGTAGATGTTAAAGCATCTTCTTTTTCTCCATGCTTTACCTGGTATTGCTCCTTTTCCAGCTTTTCTTCCAATTCATCTGCATAAATGGAAGTTTCAATGTAGCAATAGGATTTATGACCTTGTACTGCCAACTGCTCCACAATGGTTTTTACAAGCTTTAAAAGCATTTCATCTTGTTCATAATTTTTACCTTTTACATACAAATGGCCAACTGTACGATTGATAATCTTAATTTTCTCGCCTGGTTCATTTACCACATCCGGCACAAATCCTTGAAAATCACCGATACAGACAGCTTTTTCTCCATGTCTGTCAGTTAAAAGGAACTCCAGACCGCTTACTTTGGAAATACTTTCTAAGTATGACTTTATGCCTTCCAAATCAAATAACAATGCCAGTCTGTAATTTTTAATGTTTTCTTTTAGTCTTTTTTCTAACGGAACTAATCCAAATGCCATATACATCTCTCCTTAGCTTAAAATACCGTTTATCTACACTGTTACATTATATCTTTTTCCTAATGATTTGTCTAGGAAAATCCTATAGGATGTAACTGAAAAACAATGCGCAAAAAATATTAGATTTATTAATTTTTTCCTCAAAAATCCGATATATACATTACCATTAATGTTGATTTTTGCCTGATTATGTTTTTTTGTGTTTTTTGCACAAATATTCTTGCCAACACATTACAAAAAATGGTATTATAAACTAATATATTTAGAAAATTAGGAGGTGTTTTTTATGGACATTACTTCATTATCAATGGCTATGGCTTCAAACCGGTTACAAACTAACGTAAGTGTGACAATGCTTGATAAAACACTGGATTTGTCCACCACTATAAGTGACAATTTTGTTGCAATGATAGATGCAGCTTCCATGGAACGCTCTGTTAATCCTTCTATAGGTGGCAATATTGATTTATATGTTTAAATTCAAAATTTAGCAGATACGAGGCATGCTTATGTTTAATTTTGCTTTGGAACAATTAAAAAATATTTTAACGGGTGACAGAAAGCTAAATGAGGATTTAAAATATTCCTTACTTGTATCTTTACTGTCAATTATCCATTTTTTCTTCTCTGTTTTTTATTCATTTTTGGATATTATACCTTTAGTAATCTATAATCTTGGAAGCACTATATTTTACATTTTTCTCCGCTATGTGGTTACCAAAAAGAAACGTTACTTTCTTGTGCTGAACTTAATGGTTATGGAAGTTATTTTATTTGCTGGCTCTTCTACACTGATACTGGGTTGGGATTTGGGATATATGCTTTATTTCATGTGCCTGATTCCTGTAATTTTTTATTTATTATTTACCTCCCCCAAGTACTATGGAAATTTATTATTACCACTAATATATTCCATAGTCATATGTATTATTTATATAATTATAAGGATTTCTTATCTTGATTGCACCCCTTGGTACATAGGGACTATTCCCAATAGACTTGTTTCTTTTATGTATGTATTCAATGTATTTTTGGCATGTTTCTTCCAGACAACCTCTTCTTTTTTGTTTATGGTAGAAATAATTCATATGCAAAATGCATTAAAAGCCCAAAATAAGGTGTTGGATAATTTAGCAAGTTTGGATCCATTAACACAGCTTTGCAATCGCCGTTCCATGGAACCCCATTTGACTCATACGCTGGAAGTTTCCAGGGCAACCGGCACTCCTTTCAGCCTGATTCTTGGTGACATTGATGATTTTAAGCATGTGAATGATACATATGGACACGAAGTGGGCGATAAAGTACTTGAAAAAGTAGCAGAAATTTTAAAAAACCAGATGCGCGACGAAGATTATGTATGCCGTTGGGGTGGTGAAGAATTTTTACTTTTAATTCACGCCAATAAAGAAGCAGCCAAGGCCGTAGGTGAAAGAATTCGAAGCGAAGTAGAACATTCCATCGTAACAGACGGCAAATACTCCCTTTCCGTCACTATGACTTTTGGTGTTATGGATTACGCCCCGGGATACAGTATAGAAAAGCTCATTTCTTTAGCAGATGAAAACTTATATAAAGGAAAACAAAATGGAAAAAACCAGGTGGTTGCTTAACACCTGGTTTTCTTTTTTAGTCTTCACTAATTGTTCTACATTCAAATTATGCAGTAGAAAATTAAATGAGCCAGTTTTCAAATAACTCTAAAATACCATCTTCGTTGTTGTTTTTCTTTGTTATATAATCAGCTGCTGCTTTCGTATCTTCTGTTGCATTTTTCATAGCAACGCCTACTCCTGCTGCCTTTAGCATGGAAATATCATTTGCTGCATCTCCTGCTGCCACCGCCTGATGAACAGGTATTTGTAAATAATCACACAGGAACTTCACCGCATTCCCTTTAGAAGCATTTTTATGAATAATTTCCAAATACTTTACAGATGAGTAAATAGCATGAATTTTCCCCTTCATTTTCTCTATTAACTCTTTTCTGAAATTCTCTAATTTTTCGTGGTTAAGTTCAATGGCAATCAACTTATAAGGCTCTATTTCAAGTGATTTTAAATATTCCCCTGCATTTTTAACAACAATATAAGGCATATGAATATGCTCTCTGTAAATCTGTAATTCTTTTGTATCTTTTTCTACAACTATATGAGTATCTGAATATGTCTGACAATGGACATTCTGGTTTACAGCAATTTTCATAGATTGGTTTACATAATCTATCGGCAATTTCTGCTCAAAAATAGGCTTATTTTCCTGACAATCATATACCAACGCTCCGTTGTAAGCAATCACATACATGCCCGGGTAATTTAGTCCTAATTTTTCCTTTGTTTCTAAAATACTGTCAAGTGGACGACCACTTGATAAGACCAGTTTACCACCATTTTTCGTAAATTTATCGATAGCCTCATAAACCTGTGGGGAAATCTCTTTTTTATCATTAAGAAGGGTTCCGTCCATATCAGAAAATAAAATGTTACATTTCATGGCACTATTTCGATACTCTTTGATTTTCTCCAGAATTTCATAAGGAATGAACAGCTTTCCATAACCTGTTGCCAGATCCAGTCCCGGCTTGGTAGTACCGTGGAAATCTGAGCCTCCTGATATAAGCAAATCATATTTTTTTGCAAGCGCTTTCATTTTGCGTTCTTCTGCATTGTTATAAGTGGAATAAACCGCTTCGATTCCTACAAGACCTGCTTCTTTTAAAGTAGCAACCAAAGTTTCCAGCCTTTCATCACTCATGCCATAAAGTACCGGATGGGCTAAAATTGGCACACCTTTTGCCCCCAAAATAAGCTCCACTGCCTGCACGGGGGTTACTTTTTCCCTTGGTAAAAAACATGGCGCATGATCTCCAATGTATCGTTCAAAGGCCTCTTTCATAGAAGAAACATAGCCTTCTTCCCATAAAAATTTGGCATAGTGCGCTCTTGTAAGCACGGCTTTTGGAAAGCGTTCTTGCAACTCCCTATAAGTTATGTTAACTCCATGTTCTGTAAGCTTTCTACACATTTTTTCATTTCTTAGTGTTCTGGAATTTTGAAAATCTACCAGATACTTTTTGAATTCTTCTCCTTCATAATCAATATAAAGTCCCAATATGTGAATGTCTTTCCCTTGATATTCTGTAGAAAATTCAATGCCGGGAATTACCTCTATATCTTTTCCTTTTGCTGCCTTAAAAGCCTCTGCTAACCCTTCTGTTGTATCGTGGTCTGTAAGAGCAAAGGCGGATAAGCCTTTTTCTATGGCATAATCCACTAACTGGGTAGGGGTAAAGCTACCATCAGATTTGGTAGAATGAACGTGTAAATCTACTGTTTTCATATTTTCCTCCTGATAAGCTTAGAAAAAAATTACTGTCTAAATGTCTTACTTACAAGACATTCAGACAGTAACAAATCTCTTTTTTAGTTTTCGTCATCTTCTTTATTAGCAGTGTAAACAGTACGTTTTCTCGCCATTTCATCACTTTCCAAGTATTCATCATAGGTAGTGATTTTATCAATTAACGAACCATTTGGTAAGATTTCCATAATACGGTTAGCTGTAGTCTGAACAAACTGGTGGTCATGGCATGAGAATAATGCCACACCTTTAAATTTAATAAGACCGTTGTTTAATGCTGTAATAGACTCCATATCCAAATGGTTCGTTGGCTCATCAAATACAAGGCAGTTAGCACCTGAAATCATCATTTTGGATAAGAGACATCTTACCTTTTCACCACCGGATAATACTTTTACTTTCTTAACACCGTCTTCACCGGCAAATAACATACGTCCTAAGAATCCACGTACATAAGTCACATCTTTTACAGGAGAATAACCTGTAAGCCAGTCAACAATTGTAAGGTCATTGTCAAATTCCTCTGTGTTGTCTTTTGGGAAATATGCCTGAGAGGTAGTAACACCCCATTTAATGCTTCCTTCATCCGGTTCCATTTCTCCCATAAGAATTTTGAATAAGGTAGTCTTTGCTAACTCATTGCTTCCAACAAAAGCAATTTTATCATCATGTCCTACAATAAAGGAGATATTGTCTAATACTTTTTCTCCATTAATTGTTTTAGAAAGATTTTCCACAGAAAGAACTTCATTTCCGATTTCTCTTTCCGGTCTGAAATCAATATATGGATATTTTCTGCTGGAAGGCTTAATTTCATCCAGCTCGATTTTTTCCAGTGCTTTCTTTCTGGAAGTAGCCTGTTTAGACTTAGAAGCATTTGCGGAGAAACGGGAAATAAATTCCTGTAATTCCTTGATTTTTTCTTCTTTCTTTTTGTTTGCTTCCTTCATCTGTTTAATCAGAAGCTGGCTGGACTCATACCAGAAATCATAGTTACCTGTGTATAATTGAATCTTGCCATAGTCAATGTCTGCTGTATGTGTACATACTTTATTTAAGAAATAACGGTCATGGGAAACCACGATTACTGTATTTTCAAAGTTGATTAAGAATTCTTCCAACCATGCAATAGCATTTAAATCCAAATGGTTTGTAGGCTCGTCCAAAAGAAGAATATCAGGATTACCAAATAATGCTTTTGCCAAAAGAACCTTAACTTTTTCATTACCGTTTAAGTCCTTCATAATTGCATAGTGAATGTCTGTATCAATACCAAGACCGTTTAAAAGCATAGCTGCATTAGACTCTGCTTCCCAACCGTCCATTTCAGCAAATTCCGCTTCTAATTCACTGGCACGAATACCGTCTTCATCAGAAAAGTCTTCTTTTGCGTAAATTGCATCCTTTTCCTTCATAATGGAATATAATCTTTCATTACCCATAATAACAACATCCATAACCGGATATTCGTCATATTTAAAGTGATCCTGCTCTAAGAAGGAAAGTCTCTGTCCCGGTGTAATAGAAATATCACCGTTAGTAGTATCTAACTGTCCGGATAAGATTTTTAAAAAAGTAGACTTTCCGGCACCATTGGCACCGATTAAACCGTAGCAGTTTCCTTCTGTAAATTTAATATTAACGTCTTCAAAAAGGGCTTTTTTTCCAATTCTAAGTGTTACATTGTTTGCACTAATCATAATTAACTCCGTTTTTCCTTGATATTTTATAGGTTGGCATGATTTTTTGCCACCGCTTTCTATTGTACAGAAAATCAAGAAAAATGCAAGGGGAGAATTAACATTCTACAATTAAGAATCTGCCGTCACCTACTTCGAAAACTTCTTCTGCCTGCAATATGTCCTTTTCACCCATACCTTCTAAATCAACACCTTCTTCATCAAAGTATTCCCATACTTCTTTTAAAGAATTTACCACAATTGCCATACAGTCTTCTAAAAATTCTGCCGCCTCCTCATTTGTCTCTGCCACCCGCTCCGGGAATAATTGCTCTTGCTTTTCTAAAAAGCATTTAAGTACTTTATCATCATATTCATTCATATTACTCAAACTCCTTTTTTCCTGTATTTTACTTGTTACTGTTCACAATCTTTCCAACACCTGGTAAACTCCAAGCTCCTCATACCCTTTGCAGATATACTTCGCCTTTTCTTTAAGCTCTTTAACAGCATTTTCCACCGCATAACTTTCACCGGCAGCCTGCAAAAGTCCCAAATCATTGTTATTATCTCCAAAAGCCATGGTTTCTTCCGGCGAAATACCCAACTTTCTTTGAACAAATTGCAAAGCATTTCCTTTGTCTACGGAAAAATCCATAAAATCTACCCATTCTTCTCCTGCCATGCAGGTTTTTACTTTATCCTTCCACTTTGGAATCAGATAACTCTCGCCAATGTGACGAATGCCACCTTTTTTGTAAATAGCAAGCTTAAGAATATCCTGGCCTTCTGCTAAAATATCCTTGGTAAGTCGCACATCATTTCGATATTCTTCTGACATCAGACGGATAAAACTTTCATCCTTTGACTCAATCAGGCATCCATTTGTAGTAGATGCCACCACATGACAATTATCTTTGTAATAGGAGCGCAAATCAACCATAATACCCTCTACATACGCTCTATCCATCTTTGTCATAGACACCGTTTCTCCATTTATCACAATATGCGCACCATTCTCCCCAATAAAAAGCAGTTCATTTCCTGCCTGTTCAAACATCTTTCGAATACTACCATACTGTCTGCCACTGGCCACAATAAAATAAATCCCTTTATCAGTAAGCCTTTTGATTACCTCAATATATCTTTCGTCTACTTCCTTTGAAGAATCCTTTACAAGCGTCCCATCCACATCGGTCGCAATTAATTTAACCATATTTTTCTCCTACAAATATTTAAGCAACTCCATTGGCTTTGCAATAATGGCATCCGCCTTATACTCTTCCAATTCTTCCCTATCACGAAATCCCCAAAGCACACCAACCGTAAACATTCCGGCACTTTTTCCGGTTTTCATATCAGTCATAGTATCGCCCACATAAATTATGTCTTCTTTTTCTACCCCTAAAGTATTGGCAATATACAAAGCCCCGACCGGGCTTGGTTTTCTCTCTCTTTCCGGGCTAAAGCCTACTAGCATGTTAAAACAGTCTTTTCCAAACACCTGCTCTATCACGTAGACGGTCCGTTCATGGGGCTTATTAGAATTAACTGCCATTAAAATACCCTTTTTCTTTAAAGTCGCAAGTAACTCTTTAATTCCTTCATAAGCCTTTACTTCATACATGCAATGCTCTTCAAATACCTGTCTGTAACGTTCCATAGCTTTCTCGTAATGAACAAGCTCTTTATCTCCGGATGCTATTAAAACCCGTTTCATAAGCTCACTTGCCCCGTCTCCTACAAAGTACCGGAAAGGTTCCAAGGGAAGGGGCTCAAAGCCAAACTCCCCAATTGTCATGTTGGTACAGTATTGAATAGATTTTAAAGAATCCGTAAGTGTTCCATCTAAGTCAAAAATAACAAGTTTCTTCATACTATCTCCTAATCGTGATGTGTTTCCGGTATAAATACTCTTCCTATCTGGCTTTTTTTCTGTCTTTTCCCTTCTTCTATTGCTTCCTTACAAAAAGCATCCTGGGAATTGTATACAACCTTTCCTCTTTTATCTACCTTTTCGTAAGAACCATCCGGCTTAAGAATATGGGCCTTTACCGTATCGTTTAACTGACACTGTAAAATATGAACAATTTTTTCTTTTAAAGAATCTTTTTCTACCGGAAATAGAATTTCTACTCTTCGTTCCAAATTTCTTGGCATCCAATCTGCACTTCCCATATAAAGTTCCGGATTTCCATTGTTTTCAAAATAGAAAATGCGGCTATGCTCTAAGAAATTACCTACAATAGAGCGAACGGTAATATTTTCGCTAACTCCCGGAATGCCTGTTTTTAAACAGCAAATTCCCCGGATAATCATGTGAATTTCTACTCCCTCCGCGCTTGCTTTATACAGAGCACTAATCACATCCTGATCGCAGAGAGAATTCATTTTTGCAATAATTTTAGCCGGTTTCCCTGCTTTTGCATTTTCTCTTTCCCTTTTAATCAGGAATAAAAACTTATCTTTTAACCAAAGGGGTGCCAGTGCCAATTTATTCCAGTTTAATGGCTCTGAATAACCTGAAAGCATGTTAAACACAGCAGTTGCATCTTCTCCAATAGGCTCGCTACAGGTTAAAAGTCCCATGTCTGTATAAAGCTTCGCAGTTGCATCATTATAGTTACCGGTTCCAAGATGAACATATCTGCGAATACCGTCTTCTTCTCTTCTTACTACCAGGGTTATTTTACTATGAGTTTTTAAACCTACTAAACCATATATAACATGACAGCCTGCTTTTTCTAACTTTCTTGCCCATACAATGTTATTTTCCTCATCAAATCTTGCCTTCAACTCTACTAAAACAGAAACCTGCTTTCCATTTTCCGCCGCCTGAGCCAAAGCTGCAATAATAGGAGAATTACCACTAACACGATATAAGGTCTGCTTAATTGCTAAAACCTTAGGATCTCTTGACGCCTGTTTAATAAAATCCACTACCGGCTGGAAAGACTGGTATGGGTGATGCAATAAAATATCCCCTTTTCTGATCTCTTCAAAAATATCACAGTCAGTCTGTAGCTCTGTTACAGGCTGAGGTGTGTATTTTTTTACTTTCAAATGGTCAAAGCCTTCCATTCCATACAATTTCATGCAGAAGGTTAAATCTAAAGGTCCTTTTATTGCATAGATATCCTCTTCTGCAATGTTAAGTTCAGTTTTAATAATCTCCAACAAGCCTTTTTCGATACCATCTTCTACTTCTAAACGAATTGCTTCGCCCCACTGTCTTTTCTTTAACTGTTTCTCTATTTCTTTTAATAAATCCTCTGCCTCATCCTCTTCAATGGAAAGGTCCGCATTTCTCATAATACGAAATGGATGTGTACAGATAATATCATAGTTTAAGAATAGTTTATTCATATTCCGTTCAATGATTTCTTCCAATAAAATAACAATTGTTTTCCCTTCTTCTGAAGGCATTGAAACGATTCTTGAAAGAACAGAAGGAACCTGTACAGTTGCAAATTCGATTTCCTCCTCATGCTTCTTTCCACTCTTTTCCTTTCCCCCTTCTACTTTCTTTTTCTTAAGTAATGCTCCGATATTCAATGATTTATTACGGATAAGGGGAAATGGTCTGGAAGAATCTACTGCCATAGGCGTTAATACAGGATACACATTATCTTCAAAATAACGGTCGATATATTTTGCCTGTTCCTCGGTTAAATCCTCATGATGCTCAATAATAGAAAGACCATTTTGTTTTAGTAAAGGCAAAAGACTCCTGTTATAAGTGGAATATTGCTGATTTACTAACTGATGAGTTTCCACATTTAATTTTTTCAACTGCTCCTCAGGAGTCAGACCTGCAATATCCTTTTTTTGGTATCCTGCATTTACCATATCCTTTAGGGAAGCTACCCGCACCATGAAAAACTCATCTAAATTGGAGGCGGTAATGCTTAAAAACTTAATACGTTCAAACAAAGGAATGTTTTTATCCCTTGCCTCGCTTAACACCCGATAATTAAATTGAAGCCAGCTTAATTCTCTGTTTGTATAATAATCCGGGTTTTTAAAATTTATTTTTTCTTCTAATTTCTTTTCTGGCATGTTCCATTCCCCTTTCTGTGCTGTTTTCCTATACTGATGGGTTAAAACTTTCTGCTTTGTTTAATAGAAACCTTTATACTAAACACTTCTTCGAAAAATTTGGTCTTAGCTGATAAAAGTCCTCTTTCTAAAGTGATATCCTCCGGTGTATCTGTAGTAAGTACAAGTTCATTCCCCCTAAATCTTGCTTTCACATCTTTAAACTTCTGCTTATGGCTTCTATCTAATCCTGTTGCCACTCGTAGAATCGCTGTGAGTTTAGCAATGATTAAATAATTCTGCTTATCCAGCGAACTTTCTTTGCTTAAATCTTCGAAATAGGAAAAGTCCATACGATTAAATTTAACAATATTGGCAACCATTTCTCTTTCAATATGGGAAAGACCCATAATTTCTGTTGCCATAATAATGCTATAAGAACACTCGCCTACATTCATAAGGCTAATGTATTTTCCACAGTCATTTAACTGGGCTGCAATTTGCAATAACAAGCGTTCTCTTTTCCCAAGACCATGAATTTTTTTAATGGCATCAAAAATCGTAAGAGAAATACATTCAATTGTTTCGCTACGCTTTTTGCTAATCATGTAACGCTTGCTTAAGTTAAGTGCACAGGCTAAAATATCTTTTTCAAAATCATGCTCTGATGTAATTAACTTATTATTTTCCGCATATTCATAAGCGATTCCGTCACAAAGACTTGCTCCCGGTGCCCATAAAAGCTCTGCATCCAATACTTCTACAATACATTTAATTAAGAATGTACTATGAAATAAAAGTGAGGCATTTTCCTCTGTAAGCCCAAAAAACTGGGCAATATCATTGGTCCCCTTCTTTTTCATTCGTTCCACGAACTTCATATACTCAGCTGTGGTCAGATAACCGGAAGCTTCCATAAAAATATCTTTTCTCTGCATAATATTGGACACGTAATCATCCACAATAATAATATTTTTAATCTCTCTATCCTTAATATACATTTTTTTGAACATTTGCAAATGAGAAAACACCATTTCATCAATTAAATCTTCATAATGATTGGTTTTTGCTGCCAGCTTTTGAAGTCTTTCCCTCATTCTGAGAACTCCCAGACGGATATTCTGAGTGGCTATTAATGTATCCTTATCAAACAGAGACAGCTGTATACTACCACCACCAATGTCAATAATAATGGTTCCTTTTTCAATAATTTGTAAAAAGCCTTCCCCTTTGGAAGCAATGGACTTATAATCCAAAAAGCGCTGCTCTGAATTGCTTAAAACATCTACTTTAATTCCGGTGCGGGCTTTTATCTGGTCCAGAATAATGAGAGTATTTTCGGTCTCTCTTATAGCGCTGGTGCCATAAGCCTTATAGTCATCTACCCCGTAGGACTCCATAATTTTTAAAAATTCGTTTAAGACCGTGCAAAGCTCATCTACTCTTTCATAGCTGATTTTCCCCGTATTGTAAGTGTCTGTTCCCAACTCAATACTATGACGAATACAATCAATTTCCTTAATGCCATTTCTTTTGGAAATTTCAAATATTTTCATCGCCAGTTCATAAGAACCTACATCAATTGCTGCAAATGTTTTCACTGCCATGCTTTTGGCCCCCTTATCTTAGTGGAATGCTAGTCTTGTTTTCCAAGAAGGTAATGTATAAACTGCTGTGCAGTTCTTCCTGACAAACCGCCATGAGATAATTCCCACTTATTTGCTTCTAATAATAGCTCATCCTCCGGCATTTCAATTCCATGACGCTCTGCCAATACCTTAACAATATTCTGGAACTGCTTTTTATCCGGTGCTGAAAAGAAAATAGTTACACCAAAACGATTTACTAAAGACAACTTCTCCTGTACCGTATCAGAGGTATGTAATTCTTCATCTCTGTCCTTTTTGTCGTTAAACGTTTCTTTAATTAAATGACGACGGTTAGAAGTAGCATAAATCAGTACATTTTCAGGCTTACTTTCCAATCCTCCCTCAATAATTGCCTTTAAATATTTATATTCAATTTCAAACTCTTCAAAACTCAAATCATCCATATAGATAATAAATTTGTAATGTCTGTCCTTAATCTGCTCAATCACATCATGAAGTAAATGGAATTGATGCTTGTACACTTCAATAATTCGAAGTCCACTGTCGTAATATTCATTTAAAATACCTTTAATACAGGAAGATTTACCGGTTCCTGCATCACCAAAAAGCAGACAATTGTTTGCTTTCCTTCCTTCTACAAAGGCTTCTGTATTGGCAATAAGCTTTTGCTTGGGAATTTCATAGCCTACTAAATCATCCAGATATACATGAGCAATATTTAAAATGGGCACGATTTTAGCACCCTGTCCATCTTCTCTTTCCGCCACACGAAATGCTTTATGAAGGCCTAACTTGCCTACTCCATAGTTTTTATAGAAATTCTCCATAATATTCTTAATCTGTGCTGCATTTTCCACCTTTGCAAGCTTTCGTGCAGTCTGACAGATATAGTCTCTAATACGGGCATTGTAAATCTTGGATTTTACGCCGTTACCTTCAAATGAAAGAAGCATACAAAAACTTTCTTCATGAATTTCCTTAAAAATCCCCTCTAAGTCATACTGGAAAAAATCCATGAAAATGCCAAAATCCTTAAGTGCCATTTCATTCATGGTACCTTCCATAATACCGGTAATTTCGCAAGGCATACTGTATACATTTTCGCTGTTTACCAAAAGATAAGTCAGATAACAATGCCATAAATTCCCATAAAACCCATGGCTTCCTGACAGATTTAAAAGGCGGCTGCATAAATCGTATAAAAATTTTCTTCTCTCTTGTGCATCCCAGTCTTTCTCATAGTTTTCCACAAAATAAACCATGTCCCTTAATATATCTTCATGCGGCAGTTCCCGATATAAAAACAGTTGTTCTTCTTTCATTTTTGCAATCTCCAAATATTTAATCGTGTTTTAATCACACTTTTTCCTGGTTTTTTATTTAAATAACACGTGTTTCCTAAAAACTATAAACTATTCTAAAAGCAATTCCTAAGTTTAAGAATATGTATTAGCTATCAAATACCGACTCTATAATCAAATATCCAATATTTAATATTTAACAAATACTAATAGTTGCCAAGTATCTTCATTTTAGCAGTTTCTGCCTGTAATCCCTTTAATGCATTTTGCACACCACTGTCTAATAGGTTCCCTTCAAAATCAAGGAAAAACCTGTATTCCCAATTTCTACCTTCAATGGGACGGCTTTCTATTTTTGTTAAATTTAAATCATTGTAAATAAAATGAGAAAGCATATGGTATAAAGAACCACTTTCATGAGGAATTTCAAAGCATACACTTACTTTTCCTGCATTTTTTACAAAAATATTTTTTTTGGTTACTATAATAAACCGGGTAGAATTGGTATCGCTGTGATTGACCCCCTGTTTTAGTATGGTAAGCCCGTTTACTTCACCTGCATAAGCACTGGCAATGGCTGCCTGTGTCTTATCCTGCTCCTTTGCCACCTTCATAGCTGCAAAAGCATTATTTTGCATGCTAATCTGACGCCATCCGGAATGTTCATTTAAAAATTTGGCGCTTTGCATCAAGGACTGGGGATGAGAATAAACAGTTTTAATATCCTCCAGCTTGGTTCCTTCTACTGCTAATAGACAATGTTCAATTTTTATAATCTGTTCACCAACAATGCAGTTGTCAAATTCTACTAAAAGATCATAAATTTCATTAACGCTTCCTGCAGTGGAGTTTTCAATTGGTAAAACTGCATAATCTGCTCTATTTTCAGCAATGGCAACCATGGCTTCTCTAAAGGTATCTACGTGGAAATTGTTGGTGTTACCCCCAAAATACTCTGCCATAGCAGCCTGGGAATAGGCTCCCTCTGCCCCCTGAAATACAATAGTAGCCGCTTTTGTATCCAACTCTTCTACCGGTACAAAAGGAAGCTCTCCGCCTATGCCGTGACTTGTTAAAAGCTGATACTGCCTTTTTCTGCTCATGGACATAATTTGTTCGAAAAGCTCCTCTACACCCTTTTTATTAAATTCGCTTGAAGCAAGAGAGGTTACCTGCTTAAGCTTGGCTTCCTCTCTTTCCTTATCCAATACCGGTTTTCCGGTTTCTATTTTGTACTGCGCAACTCTTTCACATGCTTCCATTCTCTTCTCATAAAGAGCTACAATTTCTTTATCAATTTTATCAAGTTCCTGTCTGATTTCTCCTAAATCCATTTCTTTAGCCTCTACTTACTTTCGTGATATTCCTTTTCGGTATTTACGTTCCAAACGTTGGTCTTATCGGTATTTCCTTTTAAAATATTGCTAACGGCCTCCATAGAGGTTGCCATGGAATGATCCATATTGTTATAACGGTGCTGTCCGTTTCGTCCAACACAATACAGGTTTTCAAAGGTATTTAAATACTCAATCAAGGTCTGAATATGCTCATAGGTATCAAAATAAGCAGGATAAGCTTTTTTCACCTTTTCTCTATGGGCATCTAATACCTGTTCTTCCCCGGATATCACTCCCATCTTAACAAGTTCCTTAATAGCAGCCTTCACAAACTTGTCTTCGCTGGCATTCCAGAACTTATCCCCTTCCTTACAGAAATACTCCAGCCCAATCCATACGTTTTCTTCCGGATTCTGTACCATATAAGGTGACCAGTTGTTGAAAATCTGGATACGTCCCATTTTCACTCCCGTATCCTGTACATAAATCCAGCAATCAGGCACAATATTGCTTAAAGTTTTTAACTTGGTTTTATTTTCTAAGGATAAATTCTTTAACAAAAGACCTACCGTCACGAAATCTCTGTATGGAAGTCCCTCTGCAACCTGTGAAACTTCTGCCGGAACCTGATTCATACCAGCTACCAAATCCTTAAGGGGCATGGAAGAAATTACATAATCTGCTTCTAATGTCACCTCTTTGCCATTTTCCTCGTAAGTTACACTTTCCACTTTTCCGTCTTTTGTTGAAACCTTTGTAACTTTGCAGCCTTTTTTAATCTGACCTCCCATTGCTTCAAAATCAGAGGCTGCCGCTTCCCAAAGCTGTCCCGGTCCGTATTTGGGATACCAAAATTCCTCGATTAAGGATGTCTCTACCTTTTTCATATCGCGCTTTTTCGGAATAATCTTTGAAAAGGCATCCTTTAAAACTGCCAGAATAGACAACCCTTTTACTCTCTGTGCACCCCAATCTGCAGATATTTCTCTTGGGTGTCTTCCCCAAAGCTTTTCTGTATAGCCTTCAAAAAACATGGAATATAATTTCTTACCGAAACGATTGCGATAGAAATTTTCCAAAGAAGTCTCAGGAAGCTTTACAACCATAGAGTACAAATAACTAAAGCCTGCCTGAATTGTTGTGACAAATCCCATGTTTTGAATGGTTTTCAAATTTAAGCTAATGGGATAATCAAAGAATTTCTTTTTGTAATAAATTCTGGAAACTCTTCTCCTTGATAAAAATACCCTGTCTTCTTTTTCCGGATCAGGACCATTTTTACTTAAACGGACCTGACGATTTAATACAAGGTCATCATAGGAGGGCTTTCCCTGCTTTGGCATTATCTGTTCCCACCAGTCCATGACCCTGTCATCCTTGGAGAAAAATCTGTGTCCACCAATATCCATACGGTTTCCATTGTATTTTACTGTACGGGAAATACCTCCTATTTCCTGGGTTTCTTCTAAAATCAGTACTTGGTATTCCTTTGTATTTTTTAAAAGCTCGTAGCCGGCAGTAATACCAGCGGGTCCTGCCCCGATAATTACAATTTTTTCCATATCAAATCCTTTGTTACTGTTCATTATATTCCTGTAACAATCCCTTTCTTTATATCATTTTATTCTATCATAAATTCCCCGGTAGGACAAGGATAGGGAAAGTAACATTTTGGTAAATAGTAACAGTTGTTACTGTTCAGCCACGCCACTTTCAAAGTCAAATGGCAGAAAAGAAAATCCTTTCCTGCCATCTTATTTTGCTTTATTTATAATAGAATTAGAAGCTGGTATACTGTAAATTCTCCATAACTGCATCTGCAATATTCATGCAGTTATTGGAAATACGCTCCATGCCATACATAATTTCATTAAAACTAAATGTAAATTCCGGGCTGCACTTTCCTTTTTTCAAACGCTTTACATGGTTTTTAAGCTGTTTTCTTACAAGCTTTGTTACTTCTTCTTTTTCATCCTGAACCTGTTTTGCAAGCTGCTTATCTCCATTTTGAATCGAAAGAATTACATTTGTTACCATGGTTCTGATTTGTTCAAAGCCTGCCTGAATTTCATCCATTGCTTCTTTGGAGAATTTATAGCTCTTTTCCATTTTAATCTGGGCTGCTTCTGCCATTTCCATGGAACGCAGTGCCATTCTTTCCACATCACTGATAACACTCATAAATCCGGCTACCTGTATGGACTGTTCTTCCGTAAGCACACCGCTTGTAAACAGATTAGACATATAATCCACTGTTTCTTTGTGAATTTCCTTTACAACATTGCCTGTTTCTCTTGCCTTGGAAAGGGCACTGATATCATTGTTTACAATAGCTGATTCTAAAGATTCTAATACATCTTTTACATATTCAGAAGCATTTACAATTTCCTTACCAATCATCTGCAATGCAACTACAGGCTGATTTAATACATTAGTATCCAGGAACTTTAATACAGTTCTTTGTGCAGTTTCATCTTCATTCTTGCCCGGTACCAAAAACATAACAATTTTAACCATTACCCAGATAAATGGAAGCCACAAAATGGTATTTGTTAAATTGAACAATGTATGGGCATTAGCAATCTGTCTGCTAATCACATCAATTTCATTTCCCTTTGGAGAAATAAAACGAACCACATCCGCGAACCACGGCACAATCCAGATAAAAATTAAGGACCCTGTAATATTGAACACGCTATGAGCAGCTGCTGTTCTTTTTGCATTTTTAGACTGTCCAATACAGGCAAGCAACGCTGTAATAGTAGTTCCGATATTGTCACCTAGTAAAATTGGAATAGCATTTTCCAATCCCAAAATGCTGGTCACTCCATCTGCCGCAGGCTGAATGGCAAAATTCTGTAATACGGCAATGGTTGCACTACTACTTTGTACAACAACAGTCATAATCGTACCAACAAGTACCCCAAGTACCGGTACATGAGAAACCTTTTCAATCAATTCAATAAAAATGGGACTTCCCGCTAATGGCTTCATTACATTGCTCATAGTTGTAATACCTACAAACAATACACCAAATCCAAAAAGAGTCTGACCTACATTTTTTACACTTTCTTTCTTTGCAAAAAAATAAAATGCAAATCCAATAAATACAATGGGCCAAATAAAATCATCAATTTTAAAAGCAATAATCTGTGCTGTCATGGTAGTACCGATATTGGCACCTAAAATAACGGAAATTGCCTGTGGCAGAGACATCAGTCCTGCGCTTACAAAACCAAGTACCATAACGGTTGTGGCACTACTACTTTGAAGTACTGCTGTAATCAGGGCACCCGCAAAAACACCAACTACCGGATTTTTTGTTAGAATACCTAAAATATACCGCATTTTTTCTCCGGCAGCTTTTTGAAGCCCCTCACTCATTAAATTCATACCGTAAAGAAATACGGCAAGTCCTCCTAGCAACGTAAAAATAGTCGTTAGTGTTTCATTCATGATTTTTTCCTCTCAATTCTATTTGCTTTAATAACACATTTCAAATTTGTTTCCTTAAAACAAATTTTACACAAATATAACATATCATAAACACATTCTTTTCGACTAGCCCTTCCATGTAAATCGAATGTAAAATTTGTGTAAAATTTATACTATTTGCACAACTTTTGTTCCGCGCCCGAAGCTGCGCATTGTTTTTACGAAGTGCTTTTAACTCATAGGATTTCCCATGAGTAAAAAAAAGAAACCCATATACAAAATTATATTTTGTATATGAATTTCCGTCTTTATTACTTTACTATGGGGTTGAAAAAATGCTAAAAATAGGTCTTATCCACACGTTTACAATATAATTCTACTTCACCGCGAATCTCCGGCATTTCCTCTATAATGGTTTCTGCCTTGTCCTTTTGCATGGAATTAATACAAATAATGCAGGTCTGCTTTTCCCCATCCCCTAGAATTCTTTTAAAGAAGGAAATATCTTCCCATCTTTCATAATAGGAGATATGGTTGCTTAAAAAAGCCCTTTCAATTTTCTGCTTTACCTCCATATTGGAGACTTTACAGAACTCAATTTCGTTATGCACTTTTACATTTGCAAATGTTAATGCTGCCACTTCTGCCACTCTCCTCTATTTTTGGTAGTTAAAATCATTTATCAGTTGCTTTGCAAAAAACAGTTATCCCTTTAGAATATTAGTGTATCACGATTTTGCCAAAAGTAAAAGTAAAAAGTTTCCTAAATGATGGATTTATGATAAAATAAAAAAAATTATTTAATAAGGAGGGATTCCTATGTCAAAAAGAGGAAAGAGAATTCTTACTACCATAGTAATTCTGATACTTTTAATAGGTGTGGCAATTCTCTCATCTATTTCCAAAAGAATTCCTAAAAATCCGGATGGAACGGTAGGCAATACTGCCGGTAATCTAAATAATAAAGGACTTTTTTGTGAAACAGAGAACAAAATTTATTTTGCCAATGCTTATGACAATTACAAACTTTACTCTATGAACATGGACAATACTGAAATCAAGAAAATCGGGGATGTTTCCGTACACTATCTTTGCAATGGTGGCAATTATCTTTACTATTATCAAAGCTCCAGTGAAGGTGGCTCCGGTCTTGGGTATTTACGCAGTATTACCGGTTTATACCGCATGGATTTAAAAAAGCACTCTGTAAATGGGATTTCCCGATACGGAAGCGGGATGCTCCAGCTTGTTAATAACGAACTGTATTACAAACGTTACAAAAAAGAAGAAGGAGTTTGTCTTTATGCTATGTCTACAAGCGGAAAAGAGGACTCTCTTATCCTAAAGGAAGCCGATGCCATATCTCCTTCATGCGTATGGAATAATCAGATTTACTTTACATATACTTCTGATAAAAGAGGGCTGTATGTACTTGACCCTGTTACAAAGGCAATCAGCCTTTTTGTGGAAGGAAATATCTGGTTTCCCCAGATTGTAGATGGTTATGTATATTATATGGATGCTGATAAGGATTACAGTCTGTGTCGTTTTTCTTTATCTGACAGCCAGGCTGCACCTGAGCTTTTAACCTCAGACCGGGTAGACACCTTCCTTGTATATGAAAATATGATTTATTATCAGAAAAATGATGCAGATGCACCTGCCTTAAAGCGTATGTCTCTTGATGGAAGTAACGCTGAAATAGTGGCTGATGGTACATTCGAAAATCTGAATGGTGCCGGCGGAAATGTGTATTTTAACAGTTTTGGTTCTCCTACTCCTGTTTATTATACTCCTGTTTCCGGTTCGCTTATGGTAAATGAGTTTGAGGGGGCTAAGGAGGCTGCTATTGAAAATATGAAAAAATAATAATAAACAGGCCACATAGCATTTACATTCTGCTATGTGACCTTTTTTATAATTCCTTTAGCATTTCCGTTATTGTCTTTCTGTACACCGGATGTACCAGATAAGGAGCAATTTCCACCATAGGTTTTAATACAAAGTCCCTGTTTTTCATATCCGGATGAGGTACATTCAAATTTTCTGTGGCAATAATCTGATCTTCATAAAAAAGAATGTCCAAATCCAGAGTTCTTGGTCCCCAGTGAACTTTTCTTTCTCTGCCGGCTTCTTTTTCTAAAGACTGCAAAAGCCCAAGCAGTTCTTCCGGACTTAACAAGGTATCAATTTCCATTACACCATTAAGAAAATCCTCCTGCTCTACTCCCCCGTAAGGTTTCGTTTCCAAAAAAGATGAGACCCTTTTTACTCTTATATCATCCCGTTCCTTCATTGCCTTAATGGCATTTTCCATATAAGCTTTTTTGTCACCTAAATTAGAGCCTAATGCAATGTAAGCTTTCTGCCAGCCTCTTTCAATGGTTACTGACACATTTTCAAAGGGAAGTGGGATAGGTGCATGAGGCTTACATATTTCAAGCTTCAGTTTCTCTATTAAAGGAAATGCCTTAAAAATTTCTATGCTCACCTGCTCCGCTGCTGTTTCTAACAGTTTGTAGGTATGCTCCTTTAAATGCTTATTAATTAACCGGCACACCTCTCCATAGTGGACTGATTTTAATAAATCATCACTAAGACCTGCCTGCCTTGTGGATAAATATAGCTCTGCATTAATATAAAAATTTTGTCCGTTTTGATTTTCTTCCGGGAATACGCCATGGTGGGCAAATACTTCCAAATTAGTGATTTTGATACAATCCATATGTTTCTCCTGTAATTTTTACATTTTTCTCATAATTGCCCGTGTCATTTGAATGGCACGTACATTTTCCTTTACATCATGGACACGCACAAAAGAACAGCCTTTTAGCACTCCAAATACGGTAGTAACCAGTGTTCCTTCAACCCGCTCATCAGCCGGTAAATCAAGAGTCAGTCCTATTACGGATTTTCTGGATGTTCCAAGAAGCAGTGGATAGCCAAAAGAGTGAAGCTCTTCTAATTTATTAATAATCTCCAGATTGTTTTCATAAGTTTTTCCAAATCCCACTCCAGGATCTAGAATGATTTTAGTGTTGTCAATTCCGGCTTTTTGGGCTATTTTTACGGTTTCTGATAAATCCATTAAGACGTCTTCCATAAAATTTGTATAGTCTGCATCTTTCCGGTTGTGCATCAGGCAGCAGGGAAGTTCACTTTTTGCAATCACTTCTGCCAATTCCCCGTCATACTTTAAACCCCAAATATCATTAATCAAATCTACACCTGCTAAAATACCTGCCGATGCCACTTTACTTTTGTAAGTGTCCAAGGAAATAGGGATATTAAATCTTGACTTAATCGCCTCAATAACAGGCACCACACGTTGAATTTCCTCTTCCTCGGACAAAAGTGTATATCCCGGTCTGGTCGATTCTCCTCCAACATCAATTATAGCCGCACCGTCTTTTATCATTTCCTCAGTATGGAATAAAGCATTATCCAAACTGTTATACTTTCCACCATCAGAAAAAGAATCAGGCGTTATGTTTAATATACCCATAACGTAGGTTTCATTGGCTAAGTCAAATTCTCTGTTTCCTATCTTCACACGCATCTCTCCTTTTTTAGGTAAAAGAGTTTTTATATTCTAAAGTTTTATTTCTTTTATTTCATATATTTCATAGAATTATATATCATAACACTAGTTCTTTATTTTTCTTTCCATCTTTCCAATCACAAAATGCTTCCATTTCACAAAAATAACATTCCCTGCTTAGCTTATCTGCTCTGTACAAAATTCCTCTTAAATTCTTTTCTTCCCTTACGGCTTCGTTTCTGTGATTTAAAATAGCATCAACAATAACAACTGTTTCGTTTTCTGTAAATCCTGCATCTTTCAGTATTTCCGGTGCAAGCCTGCCACTGGCTGTGGCATGGTCTTCTCCTGTTTCATACTGAATATGTCTTCCAATATCATGTAGCATGGCAGCTGCATAAATCAGCTCTTGTGTAGTGGTTAAATCTTCTTTTAACTTTAATATCATTGCTAGTCTTGCCACATTAAGAAAATGTACATAGTCATGTTTGCAAAATTTTCTATTTTTTTCACAATCTTTGATTTTGTTTAGATATTCTCTATATAAAGAATGGTTAATAATCGCCTGAATCCGTTCCATGCTACTTTCTACTTTCTACTTTCTACTTTCTTATTTTCCGGCTTTTCTCTTATTCTGCCATGCTGTTTTGTTTTTCAATGGCTTATTTTACAACCTCATCATCTGATAAAAGCTGTTTTGCAGCTTCTCATTATCTTTAAATTCGCCTTTCATAACAACTGTTACCGTTTTACTTCCGGGCTTTTTTACACCTCGCATAGTCATACACATATGCTCTGCTTCAATCATAACCATAGCTCCCTTTGCCCCTAGATCCTCCATAAGGGCTTTGGCAATTTGTTCTGTCATCTGTTCCTGAAGCTGTGGGCGCTTTGCAAACACCTCTACTGTCCTTGCCAGCTTACTTAATCCTACTACTTTTCCATCAGGAATATAGGCCACATGAGCCTTTCCATAAAAGGGCATAAAATGATGCTCACACATGGAATAAAACACAATATCTTTTTCTAATACCATTTCGTTATTTTCCACATGAAAGGTTTTTGATAAATGAGTTTTAGGATTTTCATCCATGCCTGCAAAAATTTCTTCGTACATTCTGGCAATCCTTGCAGGAGTTTCTTTTAATCCTTCCCTATTCACATCTTCTCCGATTCCTTCCAGCAGAAGAAGGACTCCTTCTTCAATTTTCTTTTTATCAACCATGAAACTCTCTCCTGTATTTTAATCCTTACTTTCAATCCCTTTGCTACTCTACTCTTTTTCTCTTATCTGGTTTGTCCATGAAAATCCTTTTGCAATTCCTTCTTATTCTCCACGATTTTCATTAACTCTCCTAAAAAAGAAAGAGAACCATAGGCAATAATCACTGTATCCTTGTCTTTTCCTGCCATTAGTAAGCTAAGTTCAACAGCCTCTTCCAGGCTGTCAAGTGCTGTCACATGACTATGATATCTTGCAACTTCTTTCGCCAGTTCATAAGCATCTAAGGCCCTTTCATTGTGTGGCGGTTTTATAGTCAGGATACTATCTGCAAAGGAATAGGTTGCTTTTATTATTTTTTCGTATTCCTTATCTCTAAGCACTCCCATTATATAAATAATTTTCTTATTTGTAAAATAGGCCTCAATAGACTGTGCCAGTTTTTTCGCACCATCTTCATTATGGGCACCATCTATTACAATCAACGGCCGATTGTTAATAATAGAAAATCTTCCTTGCCAGGTTGTTTCTGCCATTCCTTCCAAAACTGCCTTTTCATTAATTTGATAACCGGCATTTTTTAAAGCCTCAATTGCCTCCAATGCTACTATGGCATTTTCAATCTGATAGGTTCCAAGCATGGAAATCTCTATCTTTTTATATTCCTTATAGGAAAAGCTCTGTTTTTTCATACTGCGCTTTACATTTTTCACCAATGAACTGTCTCCAACCAAAAGCGGTATCTTCTTTTCATAACAGGCTTTCTTAATTATATCGGTTACTTCCGGTGTCTGACCGACAGTAACTGCCACACATCCATCTTTTATAATGCCTGTCTTCTTTTTGGCAATTTCCTCTAAGGAATTTCCCAAAAATCCCATATGGTCTCTGCTTATGGAGGTTAGAATTGCCAAAACTGTATTATCTATTATATTGGTAGCGTCTGTAATCCCACCGAGCCCTGTTTCCAACACCACGAAATCACAATTCTTTTCCTTAAAATACAAAAAGCCCAAGGCAGTTTCCATTTCAAAAGGAGTAGGATGACTTTTTCCTTCCTCTACTAAAGCATCACAAGCCTCTTTAATCCGCTCCATATAGACAGGTAAATCTTTCTTTGAAATCATCCTCTGATTTATCTGAATCCGCTCTCTGTATTCTGTAATAGTAGGAGAAATATAACGTCCAACCTTATATCCTGCCGCTTTTAGCACGGTAGAAACAAATGCCAGAACAGAGCCTTTTCCATTGGTTCCTGCAATATGAATAAACTTCAAATCCTTCTGGGGATTCCCTAGTTTTTCACAAAGCGCCTTAATATTTTCCAAACCAAGTACACTTCCATAAACCTGTACTTCTTCTATATATTCAACAGCCTCCTTGTAATTCATACGGTGGCTCCTTTCTTCTGACACTAACGTCAACTCTAAATCTTCGCAGACCTTTACCAAAGTTCCATAATCCCTTGGCGGAAATTTGTAGATTGGGAAAATTCCATAACATTTGCCGGGATATTGCCGGTTATCATTCTCTGTCAGACCATTATATGCCATAGAAATGAGACTTAAAAAATGTGGAAGCCATTGCTGACACATTTTTGCTTAAGGCTCATTGGAATGTTTGGCATATCGGGTCTGACTGAGAATGACAACCGAAAATATCCCCACAACTTGTGCAATTTTCCCAATCTACAAAGTTCCTCACAACTCATCCTTTATCATATACCATTTTCCCACCTCATGCCATATCATTTTTACAGATTTTATGTATATTTTTAAAATACAGGCAAATACTATCCATATGATAAAAAAATTTATTGAATGTGGCACAATTGGCTGGTGCCTTGAAATCATTTTTACAGCCACTTCAAATATGAAAGGTTCTGACAGACGACTAAAAGGCAATACTTCCCTGTGGATGTTTCCAATCTACGGAATGGCAGTATTTTTAAAGCCTATTTCCAAACTTCTAAAAGGAAAATCCTTTTTACTTCGTGGCAGTGTATATACCTTTTGTATTTTTCTAACTGAATTTATCACAGGCAAGTTCCTTAAAAAGAACAATTTGTGCCCTTGGAATTACGAACACTCTCCTTACAACATTGATGGTGTCATTCGTTTAGACTATGCCCCTTATTGGTTTGGTGCCGGTCTGTTATATGAATACATCTTAAACCGTAATTCCTAAATATCCTCCCTAAAAGAAAAGAGCGGCCGTTCTTTACGACCGCTTTTTTCTATATTAATCCAGTTCATTTATAGCATCACTTCCAATATCTAAAGTATTTAAAGTACGTCTCTTCATTCTGGCTTTCTCGGAAGCTTCTAATATAAAATCCTTAATAGCCTTAGCATTTTTAATATGCACCAGATTCAACTTTTGGTGTGTTGTATCGCCTGTAAAGCATACAACGGTGCCAAGTCCAAACATTCTTTCAAATAAAGACGTTTCTAACTGTACATCCTGAATTTTGTACATATAACAATCATCCTCAATTGTTTTCAGTAACCCGGATCTAATATTAATTATATCTTCTTTTACTGTATATTTGGTGAATGTCCAAGGTAAACCAAAAAATAATATTCTTTTTCTTTCACTAAATTCCATGATGTATATCCCTTTCTTTTACTTATTTATAATTCTTTTGCTTCATTTTGACTTCTTTTTCCGTAAATGTCAAGTGTATAGTTACTGTTTACGAGATACGAGTGAACAGTAACAGTGTATAAATTTTCACAAAATAATGTAACTTCTGCATTGAAAGCTGGTCCTTTGTATGCTATTATTATTTAACGGGTTTTTCAGATACCCACAACAAAGTATGTTTTGTATATATGATATGGATAAAAGGAGGGCTATTTTATGATCGCAACAGATTGTATTAAAGGACGCAGAAGCATCCGCAAGTTTAAACCGGATTTAGTAAGCCATGACTTACTTGCCTCTGTTATTGAAACAGCTTCTTATGCACCAAGCTGGAAACATTCCCAGACCATCCGTTACATAGCAGTGGAAGGTGAATTAAAGGATAAAATTGCAGATGACTGCACTTCTTCTTTTCCTAATAATGGAGTTATCATTAAAAATGCTCCTATGTTAATTGCAGTAACCGTTCTAAAGAACAGATGTGGTTATGAAAGAGATGGTTCTTTTACTACTCCTAGAAAAGATACATGGCAGATGTTTGATGCCGGTGTTGCTTCTCAGACTTTTTGTCTTGCTGCTTATGAAAAAGGACTGGGTACTGTTATTATGGGAATCTTTGATGAATCAAAAATCGTAGATTTATTACAAATTCCAGAAGATCGTGAATTAATCGCACTCATTCCTGTTGGCTATCCTGATGAAGCACCTGTGGCGCCGAAAAGAAAGCCGGTGGAAGATTTGCTTTCATTCCAGTGATATTAAATAAAATCGAAGGGATTCATTTCTCTTCGATTTTTTGCGGACTTGTATTAGGAATGTAAAAACAAAAAAACTCAAATACTTTGAAGAGAACACAATACAACACAAGGGAGACAAAATTATGAGACATTTAATGAGTCCACTGGATTTTTCCGTGGAAGAATTAGACAAGCTTTTTGATTTAGCCGGAGATATCGAAAGAAATCCCGAAAAGTATTCAAAAAAATGTGAAGGAAAAAAACTGGCTACCTGCTTTTATGAGCCAAGTACCCGTACAAGATTAAGTTTTGAAGCTGCTATGTATAATTTAGGCGGACATGTAATCGGTTTTTCTGATGCAAGCTCTTCTTCTGCTGCAAAAGGAGAAAGTGTATCGGATACCATTCGTATGATTTCCTGCTATGCAGACATTTGCGCCATGCGCCATCCAAAGGAAGGTGCTCCAATGGTTGCTTCCATGAAATCTCATATTCCGGTAATTAATGCCGGCGATGGCGGACACCAGCATCCAACTCAGACATTAACAGATTTACTGACAATTCGCTCTTTAAAAGGACGACTTGATAATTTTACCATTGGCTTATGTGGTGATTTAAAATTTGGCAGAACGGTTCACTCCTTGATTCATGCTTTAGTTCGCTACAAAAACATAAAATTTGTATTTATTTCTCCTGATGAATTACGCGTTCCTGATTATATTACGGAAATGCTTCAGGAAAAAGGAATTTCTTACCAAGAGGTTATCCGTCTTGAAGATGTCATCGGAGAACTGGATTTGCTTTATATGACAAGAGTCCAAAGAGAACGTTTCTTTAATGAAGAGGATTATGTACGTTTAAAGGATTTTTATATTTTAAATAAAGCCAAAATGGAGCTTGCAAAACCGGATATGTTAATTCTTCACCCACTTCCAAGAGTAAATGAAATTTCTGTTGAAGTAGATGATGACGAAAGAGCTGTTTATTTTAAACAGGTTCAGTATGGTGTTTATGTAAGAATGGCACTTATTTTAACACTGCTTGAGCTCGTATAACCATTTTCCAAAATGTTAGTTATAGCTAACATTTTTACTCAAAAATATAACATGAGGTGAAAAATATGCTAAACGTAGGTAAAATTGAAGAAGGCTTTGTATTAGACCATATTAAAGCAGGAAAGAGCCTTTCCATCTATCATCACTTAAAATTAGACAAATTGGACTGCCCTGTAGCCATTATCAAAAATGCAAAAAGCGAAAAAATGGGGGCAAAGGATATATTAAAGGTAGAATGTGATATTAATAAGTTAAATTTGGATATTTTAGGATTTATTGACCATAACATTACTGTTAATGTGATTAAAGACGGAAACATTGTTGCAAAAAAAGATTTGGTGCTTCCTAAGGAAGTTCACAATGTGATTAAATGTAAAAATCCAAGATGTATTACTTCTATTGAACAGGAGCTTCCTCACATTTTCGTACTGACTGACGAAAAAAAGGAGATATACCGTTGTAAATATTGCGAAGAAAAATATGGCGAGTGGGAATAATCCCACCCGCCCTTTTATTGCTACACTGAAATCCACCATCACAATAATGGACTATCAATGTCTGGCCTGCTTACATGTATCATTAATTTCCACACTCTACACTAATCTGATTAAATATTTTCATAATTTCATCAACATTAATATCTTCTTTCTCAGCATCTGTTTTATCCAGAATTGCCTTACCTTCATGCATCATAATCAGTCTGTTACCGTACTCTACCGCATAACGTAAATTATGCGTTACCATAATGGTGGTAACTTTCTTTTCCTGCACAATTTTATCAGTAAGTTCCATAATAATTTCGGCTGTTTTCGGGTCCAGAGCTGCCGTATGTTCATCTAAAATCAAAAAGTCAATAGGTGTCATTGTTGCCATAAGCAGTGAAACTGCCTGTCTCTGACCGCCGGAAAGAGCACCGACTTTTGTATAAAGCTTATCTTCCAGGCCTAAGTTTAACTGTGCCAAAAGTTTTTTGTAATGTGCAATTCTGCTTTTCTTTACCCCGGCTGTCAGGCCATAAGCCTTGCCTTTATTGTCTGCTATGGACAAGTTTTCTAAAATTGTCATACCAGGACAGGTTCCTTTGGAAGGATCCTGATATACCCTGCCAATCTTACGGTGTCTTAAATAATCTTTTTTTCCAGTAATATCAGTGCCATTTACAATAATATTTCCCTGATCCACATCAATACTTCCACAAATAATATTTAACAAAGATGTTTTTCCGGAACCGTTACTTCCTACTACTGCCACAAACTGCCCTTTCTCGATGGTAAGATTAAACTCTTTAAAAAGACAAAGTTCATTTACGGAGCCGGGATTATAGTATTTATCAATATTTTTAAGCTCTAGCATCTGTCTTCACCTTCTTCTTTCTGTCCATTCCCGCCACTAAAATGAGAAGGAATAATACTGCTGTTACTAATTTTAAATCGGTGGACTGCAAGCCCATTCTGATTGCCAGGGCTACACAGCCTTTGTAAATAAGTGAACCAATCACTACACTGGATGTCACCCTTAATAATGTGATTTTCTTAAACAGGCTGGTGCCAATAATAACACTGGCAAGACCGATTACTACAGTACCGGTTCCAAATGAAGCATCATAATATCTTTGTTGTTGTGCAAATAAGCATCCGCTTAACGCAACCAATCCATTAGCAATGGATAAGCCAACAATCTTTACAAAGCCCTTGTCTATTCCAAGACTTGTTACGATGGAATCGTTATCCCCTACTGCCCTTAGCAGATAACCCGATTTTGTATGAAGATACCAGTCTAATATATATTTGGTAATCATTGTAATAATGAAAATAAGAATAAAGGTTTTAAAGTTAGCCAGGGTTTGTGGAAAAATACTATTTACAAAATCATTATCAAAAATATTCTGTTTATTATAAATTGGCAGGTTTGCCCTTCCGGCAATTCTTAAATTTACTGTATAAAGAGCTGTCATCATAATAATACCGGACAACAAATCTCTGACTCTTAGTTTCACATGAATTACACCAGTAAGCATTCCAATAAATGCCCCTACAATAAAACTGATAGGCAAGGTAATCAACGGATTCAAGTCTTTGCTGATTAAAACTGCAGTAATGGCGGCTCCCATAGGGAAACTACCATCTACAGTTAAATCCGGAAAGTCCAATATTTTATAGGTAATATATACTCCAAGCGCCATTATGGCGTAAATAAGTCCTTGTTCAAATACACTTAATAATAAAATCAAAACATTTCCTCCAAAGTTAATCTACGTAACTGTTCTCACTTAACCGACTATAAACCAGTTTCTATTCGAACTATTCCTATTCTACAACAATAGTATCAAATACCTGGTAAGCACCATTTATAAATTCCTCAGAAAGTGTCAGACCAATTTTATTTGCTGCTTCTGTATTTACATAGAGACTTGCTTCTGAAATTGTCTCATAATTTAACTCTGATGCTTTCGCTTCTCCTTTTAATACTTTTGCTGCCATATGTCCTGTCTGTTTTCCAAGCTCATAATATTCCAGTCCCATGGAAGCCACGCATCCATTTTTTACCTGCTCTACTTCTGAACCGAATACCGGAATATTCTTTGCATTAGCTACTGCTAACTCTGTCTGTAATGCTGAAACAACTGTGTTATCTGTTAGATTTGTAATACAGTCTACTTTACCTACTAAATCAGCTGCCGCTAACTCTACATCAGCAATGGTATTAATTCCGGTATCTACAATTTCAAAACCATATTCAGCTGCATGCGCTTTATATTCTTCTATGGTGCTTTCTGAATTTGTTTCACTTGTAGTATAAATAATACCGATTTTTTTTGCATCCGGTAATACCTGACGAATCATTTCAAGCTGCTTCGTAACTGCCAGATAATCTGAAGTTCCTGTAATATTTCCAACCGGTGTACCATCCTCATTGGCAAGACCTGCTGCTACCGGGTCGGATACAGCTGTAAAAATAACCGGAATCTCTGAATTCATTGTGGAGTTATAGGCACTCATTGCGGAAGGTGTAGCAATACCGCAAATCATATCTACACCCTGAGATACATAGTTATCAGCTATTGTGCTGGCTGTTCCTGTATCAGCCTGTGCATTGTCAAATAATACGGTCAAATTTTCTCCTTCAACGAAACCTTCTTCTGCAAGCCCAGCAAGAAAACCCTCCTTACAGTTATCTAATGAGCCATGCTCTGCAAACTGAGAAATACCAATAGTGTAGTTACCTTCAACTAACTCTGCATTTACTTCTGTTTCATTTTCACTTACTGTTTCCTGCTTTGTAGTTTCCGTTGTTTTTGCCTTAGATTCTTCTTCGATTGTTTCTTCTGTTGTTTCTGCCTCAGTTGTTAATTGCTGAGTATCAGTTGCTTCTTCCGTTGTCTGTCCGCATGCTACTAGGTTAGCTGCTACTAACATGGATAATACAATTGCGATTACTTTCTTTTTCATAACATTCTCTCCTTTTGTCCCTTTAAGAAAAGAAAACCGCCTCAAGCATATGCTTGAGACGGTAATAAACTTGTTATTATCGCGGTACCACTCAAATTGACGTAAGTCCACTTTTATCATGTACTATCATACATGTCACCTGGATAACGGGTGTGAAATCCCGCCGGCGCCTACTGTTACTTCAGACCGGCCTCAAAAGCCCATTCATCAAAATTCCCTTTGCTACAATCTCACCATCTGCAGCTCTCTGTAAAAATTTCTAATGACTACTTCTCTTTCTCAAAGGTTTATTTTTATTTTTTTTACTGACTTTACTTTAGCTCAATGTTTTTTTTCTGTCAAGAGTTTTTTTTACTCTATTTCTATTAAATTTCCCTTAACTTCTCCTACCCAATATTGAAACCCACCATAACAGATGCTATAATCAAAAATATATTTTATCATATTTTGCACACTATCAGGAGGAATCATTATGGCATTTCGTGACACATTTGAAGCATTTGCAAAAACAGCTTATGACAAAACCGGAGAGGCAGTGGAATATACAAAATTAAACGCAAAAATCCTTTCAGAGAAAAGTGATATTAAAAACGACTATAAAAAATTAGGAGAGTACATCTACAACTCTTACAAAAATAGCAAAGCCTTAGACGATACAGCTCTAAGCTTCTGTCATTCTATTGACAATCACAACAAGCTCATCGAAAAATACCAAAAAGAGCTAAATCGCACCAAGGCAAACAGCACTGATTCCAAAAGCAAAAACACCAGCTCCACCTCGGAAACAATCGTTGTTTCCACCGTAGTAAATACCACCAAAGACGAAGTAGAAATGACCGCCAGTGAACCAACTAACACAGAAACTACCACCACAGAAATCACTACCTCTTAGATTCATCAACTAGGAACAGAACATATAAAAAAGCAAGCCATTTGTGACCTTTTAAACTAGTGTTATAGGTCACAAATGGCTTGTTCTTTTTATATGTTCGTCCTATTGACAACCATATACTGCTTTACTATATCTCCTCAATCTCCATAAAATCCGCCGCCTCAATGGTAATCAGATCCTCCTTTGAAGGATTTGTCATACCGATTAATCTGGTTGCCTGATTGGAAATAGCACGTTCTAACATATTACGCACATCTCTTGCATTAGCAAAGTTTTCCGGTCTCATTTCAGTTCGTTTTTGCAGGAACGTCTGAGCATAACTTTTTGCACTTTCTGCTAAAATGTAATCCTGCTTCTTGCACATTTTTTCCAGAATTACCATTTGCTCTTCTGCTGTATAATCTTCAAAATAAACAAACTTATTAAAGCGGGATTTAAGTCCCGGATTTGAGTCTAGAAATTCCTCCATAAGATCCGGATAACCGGCAACAATTACAATCAGATTATCTCTGTTATCCTCCATGGCTTTAAGCAGTGTATCCACCGCCTCCTGACCATAGTCTCCGTCGCCTTTATTTACAGTAAGAGTATAGGCTTCGTCAATGAACAAAATGCCACCCATGGCTTCCTGCACCACTTCCTGTACCCGTTCCGCAGTTTGTCCCAAGTAACCTTTTACTAATCCGGAGCGGTCCACTTCTACCAGATGTCCTTTCTCCAGCACACCTAAATCTTTATAAATACCGGCTAAAATTCTTGCCACTGTAGTTTTTCCTGTACCCGGGTTACCTGAAAATACCATATGTTTTGTAGTAGCAGTATTTTTTAAACCTCTTGATTCTCTAAGTCTTTGAATACGGATAAGATTAATCAGACTGTTTACTTCTTTTTTTACTGCCCGAAGACCTACCATATTGTTAAATTCTTCCAGTTTCTCTTCTAAAGTAGTATTATCATTGTCCACTTTTTTCTGTTGTTTCAAATTGGATTCCGTCTGAGCCTGTCCCCCAAACACAGGCATACCATCCGCACTGATTTCAATGGCTCCTAAATCTACTTGAAATTCTTTATCAAATCCCTGCCAGAATACACCGTATTCCCTTAAATGATCTTCTAATTTCTGAATAAAAGCCGTATAAGCACGACATGTTTCATCCGTTGGATCATTTTCAAGCCCGGCCAAAAAGCAGCTTCCAAACACCTTGTACATATCCAGAAGAATTTGTGCTTTTTGTCTGTAATAAGGTGGTTCTTCTCTTTTTTCAGCCGCATCTGCCAATACCGCATAATGCAAGGCACTTGGCATAGAATTTATAAAATCCAGTGGTATATGCTCTCTGTACTTTAATGTGCAAAGGTCTCTTTCACTTGGAAATACACCCAGCTTATCTCCAATGGTATGAATTTCCTCCTGTGAAATATTACCATCTGCATCAGCCAGATAAACTGCAAATTTCAGCAGCTCATAATGAAATCCTGATTTAATGGCAGTTGGTCTTCTTTCATGGGGCCCAAGTATCAGTTTTGTCTTCTCAAGCCAGTCACATACATTGTCACATAAGAGCATTAATTGACGAAAATCATCTATTCTCATATATCTCAAAAATTCCTTTCATGGTTTATTTTTCCAATTTCTCTTTTATTATTTTACCTTAATTTTCCTGTTTCATACACACTTTCAATAGATATTTAAAAAATTTTCCAAATTTATTTATCCCTGTTTTCTTCCTGCAATGAAGAAAAAAAGAAAAAAAACCATATCTACTACAACAATGCTTGCACCGGTAGGTGTTGCAAGGAAGTAAGACAGTGCTAACCCTAATGTAAAGCTAACCATTGCCAGTATTAAGGAACAGATAATTACACTTTTAAAATCCTTGCATACTCTCATGGCTGTCAATGCAGGAAAAATAATCAGACTGGAAATTAATAATGCTCCCATCATACGCATACCTAATACAATTGTAATGGCAATTAAAAAAGCTAGCACCGTTCTATATAGTTCCACTTTTACTCCGGTTGCTTTAGCAAAGGTTTCATCAAAGGTAACCGCAAAAATCTTATGATAAAAAAGTACGTAAAGCACCAGTACTGCCAATGTAAGTATCACGCTGAGACGCACATCTTCCTCACTCATAGCCAATATACTTCCAAACATATAATTATTTAAATCTGCATTCATTCCGCTTGTCATGGAAACAATCATAACACCTATGGCAAGAGCGCTTGTGGAAAATAAAGCAATAGCAGCATCTCCCTTAATTTTGCTATTTTCACTAATTCTAAGCAATACTAAGGCTGCCACAAATACAACAGGAATGGCCAGATACAGTGGCGCTATATGAAAGGCTGCTGCCACTGCCAGCGCACCAAATCCCACATGAGAAAGACCGTCTCCAATCATGGAATAGCGTTTTAACACTAAAGTAACCCCCAGCACTGCTGCACATAAGGATACTAAAATTCCTACAATTAATGCTCTTGTCATAAAAGGATAGGAAAACATCTGTATTAAATCATCCCACATTTTCATACCCTCCTAAAAACTCTTTTCCTAAATTACTTTTTATATACTCTTTCGTTGTTCCAAAGAAGTAACTATCCTGAGTTAAATGTAGCACGTGGTCTGCCTGTTTTACTGCCTCTTTAATATCATGGGAAACCATAATCACGGTAATTCCATGCTTTCTATTTAATTCTCTGAGCGTCTCATAAAAATCTATAATAGCTACCGGATCTAACCCTGTTGTAGGCTCGTCCAAAAGAAGCATTTTGCTTGTAGCACATAAAGCTCTTGCAAGTAAAACTCTCTGCTTGTATCCACCGGATAAATCCTTATAGCATTCTTTCTTTTTATCCCAGATTCCCAAAAGTTCCATGTTTGCCTTTGCTTTCTCTTTATCTTCCTTTGAATAAAACGGAGAAAAACTTTTTTTATTTAAGCAACCGGATAGTACTACTTCCATTACGGAAGCCGGAAAATCCTTTTGCGATGGTGTTTGTTGGGGTAAATATCCAATCTGATCAGCTCTCAAACCATCGCCTGTAAGGATTTCACCTTTCGTAGGCTTTTTTAAAGCTAAAAGCCCTTTCATCAGTGTGGTTTTTCCCGTACCATTTTCCCCTACAATACACAAATATTCTCCTGTCTTTACTTCAAAAGACAGGTTATCTATGACTAACTGATTTTCATATGCAAATGAAAGATTTTTACAGGTTATAAGTGCCATCAAAATGCCTCCCTTAATGCATGGTAATTCCGCTTCAATATATCCACATAAGTAACTCCACCCTCAAAATCTTCCTTTGTTACATTATGTCCTGAATGCAACTCACAAGTGGCTGCACCAATTGCTTCTGCCGCTGCTCTCGCTGTCTTGTCATTGGATAATTCCAGATAAAAAATCGTTTTTGTTTGGTATTCCCTTGCTTCCTCAATAAAAAATGCCATGGTTTTTGCACTGGGCTCTGATTCACCATTACAGCTTGGAAAAACCGCATAATAGGTAATTCCATATTCCTTTGCAAAATAAAGAAATGGGAATCTATCTCCTACGAAAATCGCACTGTCCGTATTATGAACAAACAATTCCTCAAACTTTTTGTGGAGCTCCTGAAGCTGTGCTATATATGCCTGTGCATTTTGTTTGTAGTATTCTGCATTCTCATAATCTAAGTTAGCAATGGCTTCCTCAATACCTGTGATAATTTTTATGGCATTTTGGGGAGAGGTCCATACATGTTCGTCATACTCTTCATGCTCATGATCATGGTCTGATTCTTCTTCGTGCTCATGGGATTCTTCGTGCTCATGAACATGTTCCTCTGCATAAGCATCTTCCTCTGCATGAGAATCTTCCTCCCCATGGGCATCTTCCTCTGCATGGAAATCTTCCTCCTTATGAGAATCTTCCTCTGCGTGGGTGGGTTCTTCTTCATGCATATCTTCTTCTACATGAGTTTCTTCATCTTCATATGCCGGCACATTACTGCTATGATCGTGACTATGTCCTCTTACCTGCATACCCTCAACAGTTTCTTCTTCATAAACTGTTACATAATCCATCATTTTCAAGGTGGCAAAATCCTTCTCTGAAAAACTGTCTAAAATTTCTTCAATATACACATCCGACTCACCGCCTGTATAAATAAATAAATCACAGTTTCCTATCGTTATCATATCCTGTGGTGTTGGTTCATAGGAATGAACATCATTTCCCGGGGAGATTAACATAGTAATCTCTGCCTTGTCTCCTGCCACAGCTCTTGCAAAATCGTAAGCCGGAAAATTTACCGCCACTATTTCTATTTTCTGGTTATCATCTGCCAACCCATTATTTTCGTAAGTATCAAGGTTCGTATTTTTGCTGCATCCAAAAAGAGAAAGCATCATAAAAATACTTACCATAAAACAAGTTATCCATTTATAATGCTTTCCCTTTTTTTGAAACAACATTTTCACTCTTTCTTTTAACATATTTCTAAACAAAGTTTATAATTTCTTCCTTTGGTGCCTTAGCTTTTGCTACCTTCACAGCATGAAGAACCGGTCCTTCACCTTTATAATCTTCAAAATATTCCCAACAGATGGTAGCGGTTACCTGAATCCATTCTTTCTGAGTAAGGTCACCTGCACCATCATATTTGCAGGCATAACCTAAAAATGCCATATCGTCTGCACAGCAGGTCATTGCCATTCTTCCCGGTACAAAATATCCTTTTGGAAATTTCTCCGGTTTTAATACCTGTGCAAGAAATTCCACTGTTTTTCCAACGTAACGCTCCATGTTATCAAGCATATCAATATACCAGATACCATAACCCATATTATCCAGCGAGATTACAGTGGCATTTACATCGTAAGGTAAGTCTTCCTCTAAAGTAGCATTAACTTCCCCCTGGGAATCTTCAAAAATAATCTCTGCCTGCTGATTAATGGCTTTTATGTTTCTCTTGTAATTTGCCAATTCCTTTTCCATGCCATCACACCGGTTCATAATAATCATTTCTGACTTTCTAAGCATTTCAGCCAGTAATGATTTCATATTGGTAAAATACATGCTAAATGTGGAACCGTCAATACAGGTTACCTGCTGCTCCACCTTCCAATGCCATGGTAGCTTCATGTTTTTTGCATTCCACATACCATTGTATTCAATAATAATTCTGGAAGGTTTATGCTTTTTTTCCAGTTCAATGAGCTTTGAAGAATTAAAATCCTCTTCATCTTCAATTTCTTCCACAACTGTACGGCTTTTCTTTAAAACTTCCTCAGAAAAAGTCACTTCCCCTTCTTCACAAAGAATTAGCAGTGTCTTACCTCTTGTCTGAAAATAAGGCTGAGATATAGTATAATTTATAAATTCACTTTTTCCGCTATCTAAAAATCCATTGATTACATAAACAGGAATCATTTTTATCCTTCTTTCTATCTGTTAAGCAAATAATTTCTTTAAATTTTCTTCTTTTAAATCAGAGCCGATTACACAAATCTTTCCGGTATATTCCGGATTGCCATCTCGAACTTCGCTTTCAGCCGGAACGTAATCGAAGTAAATAAAGGACTTACTTTCCTTGGAGGCAACCATACCTTTTGCTCGCAACACAAAACCGTAGGTATCTTTGTCTTCTAATGCTTCTAAAATACCAGCAATCTGTTCTTTTGTAAACTGTTTCGGTGTTTCCATACCCCAGCTTGTAAATACTTCGTCAGCATGATGGTGTTCATGATGGTCATGGCAACCACATGTACAATTTTCTCCGTGATCGTGATTATGTCCTTCATGGTGATGGTCGTGGTCGTGCTGGTGTTCGTGACAACCACATGTGCAGTTTTCATCATGGTCATGATGATGTTCTCCATGTTCATGGCATTCTTTTCCATGATGGTGTCCTTCATGTCCATGACATTCTTCTCCATGATGATGTCCGCCATGTCCATGGCATTCTTCTCCATGATGATGTCCGCCATGTCCATGGCATTCTTCTCCATGATGGTGTCCGCCATGTCCATGACAACATTCCTCATCCTCATGATGTTGATGATGTTCATGTTCATGATCGTGGTGGTGACATCCGCAAGTGCAATTCTCGTCATGGTCATGATGGTGTTCTTTGGATTTCATCACCTCTTCTAATAATTCGGCCTGAAAATCACTCTTATGCTCCATAGTATCTAAAATCTGCTGTCCTTCTAAGCTGTCCCAAGGTGTTGTAATAATAGTTGCCTTTTCATTATGCTCCCTTAACATGGCAACACAAGCCTCTAATTTTTCCTCTGTCATTTTATCTGTACGGCTTAAAATAATAGTGCCTGCATATTCTACCTGATTTGCAAAAAATTCTCCAAAGTTTTTTAAATAAGTTTTACACTTTGTAGCATCTACTACAGCAACAGCTGAGTTTAAAGTAACACCCGTTTCCCCCATAACATCTTCTACAGCTTTTAATACATCGGAAAGCTTTCCTACTCCGGAAGGCTCAATTAAGACTCTGTCCGGTTTATAAGTGTTTAGAACTTCTTTTAAGGATGTTCCAAAATCCCCTACTAAAGAACAGCAGATACATCCTGAATTCATTTCTTTAATTTCAATTCCGGCATCCTTTAAAAATCCGCCATCAATGCCAATTTCTCCAAATTCATTTTCAATGAGTACTACTTGCTCATCCTTTAAGGATTCTTTTAACAGTTTTTTAATAAGAGTTGTTTTCCCCGCTCCTAAAAATCCTGATACAACATCGATCTTACTCATTTTAATTCACCTTTCTTTTTTACTCAATTGTTGATTATTTGTCAGTGCTCATAATAGCATGAATTACATTTCTGATTGCCTTGGGTAGTTGAACAACCCATCTAAATCGTTTCAAGCCCACTATCACTCATTATAGCACATTTTTTACAATACGCAAAATTTTCTGTATCTTCCATAATCTGCCTGACTTAAGGAAAGCACCATTCTGGTTCCTTCACTTTCGTAAGAAATTTCCTTAATAATTGCCTGTTTCTGCAAATAAGCTATTGCTGCACCCTCAGAAAAAGGAATTAACATTTCACAATCTACATACCCCGCTTTGGCACAATTGAAAATTTTTCTCACTAATTCTTGTATATGCTCCTTATTTTTGGCACTCATATAAATAGCCTGTTCACTAACCTTTGGAATCTCAAACTCTAAACCTTCTACCAAATCCGCCTTATTATAAACAATAAGCATGGGAATTTCTGCTGCTCCAAGCTCTTTTAGAGTTTCCTTTGTCACTGCCATATGCTCCTTGTAATGAACATCCGAAAAATCCACAACCTGCAAAAGTAAGTCTGCATTTTTCACTTCCTCCAAAGTGGAACGGAATGCCTTTATTAAATTATGAGGCAGGTTACTAATAAATCCAACCGTATCAGACAAAAGAAAACTTCTCTTATCCTCTCCTGTAATTTTCCGCACAGTAGTTTCCAAAGTAGCAAAAAGCATATCCTTTTCCAATACCCTTTTTTCCTCATCCTGCACATACAAATCTACCATCTGATTCATAATGGTAGATTTTCCCGCATTGGTATAACCAACAAGGGCCACCTGAAATTCTCCGTTTTTTGCTCTTCTTTTTCTCTGGGTTTCTCTCTCTTTGGAAACCTCCTCTAATTCTTTTCTAAGCTCACTCAGTCTATGCTCAATTTTTCTTCTGTCTAATTCTAACTTCTTTTCACCGGAGCCTTTGTTGCTAAGACCACTTCCACCACCTTGTCTGCTCAATGCTTCATGAAGTCCAACAAGTCTTGGAAGCATATATTGCAGCTTTGCAACCTCTACCTGAAGCTTTGCTTCTCTAGTTTTTGCTCTGGTGGAAAAAATTTCCAGTATAAGGGTAGTCCTGTCTAAAATAGGAAGTCCTATTTCCTTTTGAAGGTTCCTAAGCTGTGAGGGACTTAAAGCATTGTCAAACACAATAACTTGTGCATCATTAGCCTCTGCTAACTCCCTTACCTCTTCTACTTTTCCAGGCCCAATATAAAGTGCCTTATTTACCAACGGAAGTACCTGAGTCACTACCGCTATAACTTCCATATCACAAGCCTCAGAAAGCGCCGCCAGTTCTTCCATAGACTGCTCAAAGGGCTCGCCGTTTTTTAAATTCACACCTACTAATAATGCTTTTTCCATTTCTTACTTCCTTTTACATTTCCCATTACAGATTAAATACTTTTTAACAAAACAAACTACCAGATGCCCTGATTTTTGGCTATAAATTCATTGGAAAACCGTTCTGTGCCCTTCTCATTTAAGTGGTCTGCATCCCCAAAATAATCATTTTGGTAACAATACAACTCTGTTTGAAAGTTCACAGCCGGAAACTGGTTTTTTAACCCTTCCATATACTCATTATAATGAACCTTAAAATCCTCTGTCAAAATATTGTAGGAGGCTTCATTCATAGGCATATTTTTTACAATTACCCGAATATTATTTGCCTCACAAAGTGAGAATATTTCTTTCAGATAATGGGTAATCACATCATTTTCTTTAAAGTCTGTTACCTTTGCCTCCCCGTTAAAGCTGTCACTGTAATCTGCCGTTCCATAATAGCTTTGGCCTTTCTGTTTTTCCATCTGGACATATTTTTCCTTAGTCTTCTCGTAGCGGAATACAAAACCGGCTTTTTTTAAGGCTGTGGCATATTTATTAGGCATGTATGTTTTATACATCACATATTCCACCGGATATTTTTCAATTAGAATATTTTCCGTATTTTCATACTTTCTTGCAATTTTTACAATCTCAAAAAAATCCTCTGAATCTAAGGTATGGAAATACACACTTCTTGTCCAAAAAGTGTCCACATCCATATAGTGCATAGGAGCATAGGATAAAATCAGAGTTTTTGGTGCCGGATGGTTTTCCAAATATTCCTTTAAACTGTAATATCCTTCAATAGCAGTTGCACCGCCTAAAGCCAAATTATAGCAGTCCCCTATGAGCTTATCCGGCACAAACCCGGCCTTTGCCCTGGAATCCCCCAGAATAATAACCTGATTAGCCTCACTGCTTTCCCTTACAAAATCCTTTTGCTGCTTGTACATGGCATATTCGTCATCCATGTAATATTCCGGAAAAAGACAGCAATACAAAGGCAGTAGCAGAAAAAAGGGCATCATCAGTATGAGCAGCTTTCCTGCTATTTTTCCAATTTCCTTCCACATCTTCTTTTTATCCATAGTATTTCTCCCACATGATACCCAGAATTACTCCACACTTGCAGCTCTCGTAATTCTGTATAAGTTCCACATCCTCCTTATTGGGCTACTTTCTCATTAAAACTGAAAATAAACAAACTCCGTCGCATTAAAGGATGCAAACAAAAGGAAAAACAGCATAAATCCATAATATAACGTCCATCTTTTTCTTTTTGATAGAGCCGAAATTTTCTCAATTGGATCTTCTTTTAATGCCACATAATCATAAACAAACAGCACTATAACCGGTACAATCACACTAAAAGCATCCAAGCCGGTCATATGAAAATCCCTAATTCCATTTAATACATAAGTAACAGGGGAAGTAATTCCACTGCACATATGACGAAATACATAAAATGCCTCTGACACAGTATCTGCTCTAAAAAATACCCACCCTAGCACTACAAGCAGAAACGTAACTACTCTGTTTTGAAACCATGAAAACCATTTTCCCAAAGCCTTCTCCAAAACCTGTCCCACTCCATGAAACAGTCCCCAAAGTACAAAGGTATAATTGGCTCCATGCCAGAGTCCGCTTACTAAAAAAGTTATAGTCAGATTAAACTGTTTTTTTATGTTTGAAACCCGGTTGCCGCCTAACGGTATGTACACATAGTCCCGAAACCAGCTGGACAAAGAAATGTGCCATCTGCCCCAAAATTCCTTTAAGGATTTGGAAAAATAAGGACTTTTAAAGTTGGTCATTAAGTCAATACCAAACAACTTGGAACAGCCAATGGCAATATCCGAATAGCCGGAAAAATCACAATAAATCTGTATGGTAAAAAACAATGTTGCCAAAAACAGGGAAAAGCCGTTGTAATAATGACTTTCTGAATAAATCTGCTCCACATAAACACCTACCGTATCAGCAATTACCAGCTTTTTAAAAAATCCCCATGCCATCAGTTTCAATCCATAAGAAGCTTTTTCATAAGTAAAAAATTGCTCTCTCTTTAATTGTGGCAACAGATTTTCCGTTCTTTCAATAGGTCCTGCCACAAGCTGCGGAAAAAATGCAATAAATGCTGCATACCGGATAAAATTGGATTCCGGTTTCACCTTTTTCTTGTACACATCTATTACATAGCTTAATGTTTGAAAAGTATAAAATGAGATTCCCACCGGAAGCATAAAATTTAATGTAACCGGATGCAATGGTATTGAAAATTTACTACAGGCTACTGAAAGTGTCCCCAAAAACAGATTTACATATTTAAAGAAAAACAAAACTCCCAAGCTGGTAAGTAAAGTAAAGCTTAAAAGCAGTGTTTTTCTTTTTCTAAAATCTGTCTCCTGCATCAAAAGACCACTGGCATATGAAATAAAAGTTGTAAATAAAATTAAGACTACATACTTTACATTCCAGCTCATGTAAAAATAATAGCTGGCAATAAATAAAAGTATGTAGCGGTATTTATGGGGCATAGCCCAGTACAATATGAATACAATTGGTAAAAATATGGCAAACGCCAACGAATTAAATAACATGATTGTATATCCTTTTATTTATATAAAGTAAGCAGGACGGTAAGCCGGGTTATGTCGTTGGATGGTCATCTATCTAGGACATCTGTTGCCAGATGCCTCAAGCAACCTACCTGAAAACCTGACGGGCCGCCAGTTTGTTTTCTATTTGGTTTTGCTTCGGATGGGGTTTACATGTGCCCCTCCTGTTACCAGGAAGGCGGTAGTCTCTTACACTGCCCTTCCACCCTTACCGGTAAGCATATGCTTACCGGCGGTATATTTCTGTTGCACTATCCTTGGAGTCACCTCCACCGGACGTTATCCGGCATCCTGCCCTGCGAAGCCCGGACTTTCCTCACCTGCCTTACGGCAGCCGCGACCATCTGTCCTACTTACATTTATATCACTATAATTACCGTTAACACATAACAAGTAACCCATTATACATTAAAACAGCTTCCACCTACAAATTCTCTTACAATAGAGTTGTTTGGCAGATTTTCACTGCTGACACCTAAGAAATATTCCAAAAATTTCAAAAGTCTTTTTGCTTCATAATATTCCGGTTCACCTTTTTCAATATCAAATAAAAGCGGTTCTGCAAACTGCTTTAATACAGCCAATTCATAAATCAATGCTGAGTTGAAAAAGGTATCTGCACTTTCCTGATAAGGGAAAATATTTTCTTCTTCTCCCCTGCGCACAGAACTCCACATCTGAATAGTTCTCTTTGCAGAGGTTCCTCTTGTTCTGGCGTCCCTTACCATACGTCTGATAAGTCTTCCATCAGTTGTTGGAATCCGGTTGTGCTCGTCAATATTTAAACTGGTTAAAGCACTAATGTAAATCTTATACTTGCTGCTCGTTGGCAGAGAATGGGACATTTTATCATTCAGTGCATGAATTCCTTCGATTACTAAAATGTCATCCTTGCCTAATTTTTTCTTATTTCCTTTATATTCTCTCTGACCTGTTTTAAAATTAAAAGTTGGGAGTTCAACCTCTTTTCCTTCTAACAAATCACACATATCCTTATTAAACTGCTCTAAGTCAATGGCCTCTAAACACTCAAAATTATAATCACCGTTTGCGTCTCTTGGAGTCTTTTCACGATTCACAAAATAATCGTCTACAGCAATAGGATGTGGTGTTAATCCATAGGTCCGAAGCTGAATGGAAAGTCTGTGTGAAAAACTGGTTTTACCACTGGAAGAAGGTCCTGCAATCATAACAAATTTTACGTTGCCTCTTGCAGCAATTTCCTCTGCTATCTCCCCGATTCTTCTTTCCTGTAATGCTTCCTGAACTAAAATTACTTCACTTAACTTGCCGGAGCAGATTTGATTGTTTAAATCCCCTACCGTATCAATACCAAGCTTAACACCCCAGTCATTTGCCTGCTTTAATGTATCAAATAGCTTCTGTCTTGGCTTAAACTCATCAATCACCTTTGGCGCATGACGCTCAGGCAGATTTAACATAAATCCATTTTCATAATAGATTACTTCAAAATACTTTACATATCCGCAACTTGGCAGCATATGTCCGTAAAAATAATCAAAATAGCCATCTAACTCATATACATTTATAAAAGAGCTTCTTCGAAAACGGAACAGTTTTTCTTTATCCTGCATCCCTCTTTCCTTAAAAAGTTTAATTGCCTTATCTATTGGATAGGACTCTTTCTTAATAGGATAGTTTGCTCTTACAAGCTCCTTCATTCTTTCATTTACCTGCTCTGCCAGCTTCGGCGTAATTTCCAATTCACCATTGCTGCTACAATAATAACCCTTTCCAATAGCAAATTCAACCTTCACCTCACAGGCACTTTTAACCCCCAACAAATCTGCCACCGCTTTAAGTAACAAAAATGTAGCCGTTCTTACATAGGTTTTGTGTCCTGCACTCTCATGCAATGTAATAAAGCTAAGCTCACAGTCACCCTTTAATTTCTTACTAAGTTCTGTCATTTTCCCGTTTACGAAAACAAGTGCGATTAAATCATCATATTCTCCCTGAAATTCATTCGCAATTGCTTCATAAGTTGTTCCTATGGGATATTCTTTTTTTACTCCTCCAATTGTAACCATTGCCATACCTTTTACCCCCTAGCTATGAAATAATAAATACGTGATTACTCACTACCTTCATAATTATAATATTTTAATAAGCTATAAAATCACAAAAGGTGCGTTTCCTTTATAGGCAATTACTTCCACGTCTTTGCACTCTCTTTTTAAGTACTCTTCCATATAAGGCACAAATATCTGCTCCAAACCAAAATGACCTGCATCAATAATAAATAACCCCTGTGCCACAGCATCCATACCATCATGGTGGTCAATATCTCCTGTAATTAACACTCCTGCTCCACCTTTTATAGCATGTTTTATCATGGATTTACCGGAACCGGGAGAAATGGCTGCCACCTCCAAATCAGCCTCCAAATCTCCAAATACCTTCACTTTATCAATCCCAAACTTCTCTTTTACTAACCGGACACATTCTCTAAGTGTCATAATCCTTGGAAGCTTTCCAATCCTACCGAAACCTTCCTTAGAAATCTCATCTTCAAATGTAGTCTCTAACACTTTTCGATGCTTCAGACCAATTTCGTCTGCCGCCGCATCAGCCATTCCCATTACGTCAAAATTGGTGTGCATGGCATAATAAGAAATATCATTCTGAATCAATTTTATGATTCTACGTCCTATAAAATTCTCACCGGTTATTTTCTTTACCGGAGAAAACAGCATAGGATGATGGGTCAACAGCATATCTGCTCCCTTTTTTATAGCATCCTCAATCACCTCATCAGTTGCATCAAGAGCAATATAAATGCTTTTTACTTCCTTATCCCGTCTGCCAATTTGTAGCCCTACATTATCCCATTCACTGGCATACATAACAGGTGAAAGTTCTTCCAGCTTTTCCATAATCATTTCACACCGCATGAAAATACCTCCTTAAAACATAGTAAGACACGTTTCAATACACTGTAATTTATCCGCAAGTTCTTTCTTTCGTTCCCTGCGTCTTAAAGCCTTTTCGTCCTCTCCCAAGTCCCCAAGCTTTTTTATGGTTTCCGTGATTGTCTGCTTTTCCCATTGTAAATAGTCATAAAGCACCGGATGCTTACTTTTTAAAAGTAAAGGTCCATAGCAGGCTTCCTCTTTACTGTAAGTCATAGTAGAGCTATCCTTTTTAAGCTGTGCCCGCATCATTGGATAATATTTGCCATCCTCATAAACCATTTCTTCTTTTACAATAAAAAATTTCTGTTCTATAAGAAACTGACGCACAAGCCAGATTTCTGACTGTGGTTGTAAAATCAGGTTCCTTATACAGGTAAGGCGCTTTAATGCCTCTTCTACAATGTGAATGGTAAGCTTTCCACCCATCCCCGCAAGAATCAGCGTATCTGCCTCTCCTTCTAAAAGAGCATTGGCACCATCTGACAATCTGGTTTCTATGTAAGGACTCAGTCCTTCTCTTTCAACATTTTCCTTTGCACGAAGTAATGGCCCCTTGTTAATGTCCATGGCAATCATAGATGAGCATACTTTCTCTTTTATGAGATAAATAGAAATATATCCGTGATCACAACCAATATCTGCCGGTCTGTCTCCTTTTTTTACAAGCCCTGCAACTGCCATTAAGCGTTTTGATAATTCCATACTTTTCTCTGCCTGTTAGTCTAAATAATCTTTTAACTTTCTACTTCTGCTTGGATGACGCAATTTTCTAAGAGCCTTTGCTTCAATCTGACGAATACGCTCTCTTGTTACATTAAATTCCTTACCAACTTCCTCTAAAGTTCTGGCACGCCCATCGTCTAAACCGAAACGAAGCTTTAATACCTTCTGTTCTCTCTCGGTTAAAGTATCAAGTACTTCTCCTAACTGTTCTCTTAACAGTGTAAATGCAGCCGCATCAGCCGGTACCGGTACATTATCATCCTGAATAAAATCTCCTAAATGAGAATCTTCCTCTTCACCAATTGGTGTTTCTAAGGAAACCGGCTCCTGAGAGATTTTTAAAATTTCTCTTACTCTGTCTTCCGGCATATTTATCTCTGCTGCAATTTCTTCCGGAGTGGGTTCACGTCCTAATTCCTGAAGTAACTGTCTGCTAACTCTAATAAGCTTGTTAATAGTTTCTACCATGTGAACCGGAATACGGATAGTTCTTGCCTGATCTGCAATGGCTCTTGTAATAGCCTGACGAATCCACCATGTAGCATAAGTAGAAAACTTATAACCTTTTCTATAGTCAAACTTTTCTACTGCTTTAATGAGACCTAAGTTTCCTTCCTGAATTAAATCAAGGAACAGCATGCCTCTTCCCACATATCTTTTTGCAATACTAACAACCAGACGAAGGTTAGCCTCTGCTAATCTTTTCTTAGCTTCTTCATCACCCATTTCCATTCTCTTTGCCAGTTCTATTTCTTCCTCTGCACTTAAAAGAGGTACTTTACCAATTTCCTTTAAGTACATACGAACCGGGTCTTCGATGCTGACTCCGTCCGGCACAGACAAATCAATATTCTCTACGTCAACTTCGTCTTCTTCTGTTAAGATGATTTCCTCATCAGGCTCATCACTTTCAGTAATACGAAGTACGTCAATTCCCGACTGTTCCAATGCTTCTAATATTTTCTCGAATTGGTCCTCTTCTAATGGCATATCAGAGAAAAAATCACTAATTTCCTGATATTCCAAAACGTTTTTTTTCTTTTTTGCAAGGTTTAAGAGATTTTTTAATTTTTCCTCAAACTTTGCCATTGTGTTTTCATCCATTTGGGTTGTCCTTCCTTCCATAATCTGTTCCTATTTTAACCTTATTCTAAGGAAATATGCGTTTTTTTCAGTTCTTCTAAGGCTTTCTTGCCTTTTATTACTTTATCTAAGGCACTTACATCCCTTCCCATCTGCTCAGTATGGTATTGATAGCTGCATTCTTTTACCTTAATAATAATATCCCGAAATGCCTTATCCCGATCCTGCTTGGTCTCCAAAGCTGCTAACTTAGTATTAAATAAAGCAGCAACCTCTCTCTGCTCTACCTCATCCGTAAACATACTGATAATGCCTGCCGGATTCAAGTTACCTGTCTCTAACTCTGCAAAAAGCTTTTCTGCCACCTTTACATAAAGAGGATGGGTAAAATCGCTTACTTCTATATATTTTTTAACGATAGGATAAGTCTTTGGTTCTTCAATAAGCCAGGTAAATAAAAGCTTTTGTGCCGTAACACCGGAATCCTCTTTCTTTTCTTTGCTTTGAATACCGGATTTCAGCCTTGTAGCTTCTTTGGCAAGTCCTGTTTTTGCTGCATAGCCGTACACAAGCTTTCTTAAGTTTTCAAAGCCTATGTGATACCGCTCTGCTACTGCTTCAATATAATTTTCCCGTTCCACTTCTTCCTGAAAGTTGCATAATCTTCTTGCAATTTCGTTATGGAATTTGGTTTTTGCCTCCGGGTCTTTTAAATCAAAATCTCTTTGCAAAATACGAAGTTCGAAGAAAAAGCTGTTTTCCGCTTCCTCCATGCGCTTGTCAAAAGCTTCGGTTCCCAAATTTTTAATAAACTCATCAGGATCCTTATAGGGTTCTAAATTAATGACCTTTCCGGTGAGTCCTACCTCCCTTAAAATGCCGATTGCTCTAAGGGCAGCTTTTGTACCTGCACCATCACTATCGTAAGACAGAAGCACCTGGTCCGTATAACGCCTTAACAGATTAGCCTGACCACTTGTAAAAGCAGTTCCAAGTGATGCTACTGCCTGATTAAATCCTGCCTGATGAAGTGCAATCACATCCATATAACCTTCGCATAAAATCATATTCCCCTTACGGGAAGTTCTTGCGAAATTTAAACCGTATAAATTCCGGCTTTTATCAAAAATCTCTGTTTCCGGGGAATTTAAATATTTCGGTTCTCCATCGCCCATAACTCTTCCACCAAAGCCTATAACCCGGTGATTAATATCCTGAATAGGGAACATTACCCGGTTCCAGAATTTATCACACATTCCGATTTTTTCACTAAAACTTACAAGTCCTGCATCCTTTAAAAGATCATCACTGTAGCCTTTCTTTTTTAGATACAAATACAAATCATTGCTTGTTTTGTTGGAATAGCCAAGACCGAAGTTTTTTATTGTCACATCGGAAAGCTCTCTCTTTTTTAAATAATCATAGCCCAACTGACCATGCTTGTCCCGAAGCTGATAAAAAAAGTAAGTGGCTGCTTCCTTGTTAATTTCTAAAAGAGTGGCCCGCCTGCTTTCCTTTTTTTTCATTTCTTCATTATATTCGATTTCGGGCAGTGCCACACCTGCTCTGTCTGCTAACATTTTAATGGCTTCCGAAAAAGAATAATTTTCATAATTCATAATAAAGGTAAATACATTTCCTCCGGCTCCACAACCAAAACAGTAATACATCTGCTTGTGGGGTGACACGGAAAATGAAGATGTTTTTTCATTGTGAAAAGGACAAAGACCAAAGTAACTGGCTCCCTTTTTTTGCATACGCACATAACCGGAAATAACATCTACAATATCATTTTTTTGTCTTACCTCTTCTACAATCTCCTCTGGATAGTACATATTTCATACTCCCTTGTTACTGTTCACTCCGTTCCCGGTAACACTCCCTTTATTTTTAACCATGCCATGTTTTTGGAATATAGATTTCCTCGTATTTGGCAATGGCAAAACGGTCTGTCATACCAGCTATATGGTCACACACAATCCTTTCTGCCGGAGTATTATCTCTCTCCATAATTCGTAAAAGCTCTTTGGGTAAAAGCTCCAGATGGTGAAGATAATAAGTGTAAAGAGACTCAATAAGCATTTCCGCCTTGCTTTCCTCACTTTTGGCAATGGGATTCTGATATATGTTTTCAAACATGAATTCTCTTAAATCCTTCATGGCTTTGGCTACCGGCTCAGACATAATAATATCATCCTTATCACGACTGTTTACTACAATGTCATGGATAAAATGATCTAATCTTTCTCTGGTAGTATAACCAATCACTTTACCGATAGACCATGGCACATCCTTATCACTTAAAAGATTTGCTCGGATAGCATCGTCCATATCGTGATGAATATAAGCGATTTTATCAGAAAGCCGCACTATTTTTCCTTCCAGGGTCCCCGGAGTATTGGCAGTCTGGTGATTGCGAATACCGTCTCTTACTTCCCAAGTAAGGTTTAAGCCCATCCCTTCCTTTTCCAAAACCTCTACGGTCCGGACACTTTGTTCGCTATGTACAAAGCCTAATGGACACACCTTATCTAAAGCCCGTTCTCCCGCATGCCCAAAAGGCGTATGCCCTAAATCATGACCAAGGGCAATAGCTTCTACCAAGTCTTCATTTAAGGATAGGGCCTTTGCTATAGTTCTGGCATTTTGAGAAACCTCCAAGGTATGAGTAAGCCTGGTACGGTAATGATCTCCATCAGGAGTCAAAAAAACCTGCGTTTTATCCTTTAACCTTCTAAAAGACTTACTATGCAAAATCCTGTCCCTGTCTCGCTGAAATACCGGGCGTATATCACACTGTTCCTCGTCCTTAAACCTTCCTCTGGAATTTTTACTTAAGCAGGCATATGGACTTAAATATTCACTTTCTCTTTCTTCTAAATGCTCTCTAATTGTCATAATTACCCCTTAAAGCTCTCCAATTTTTACCACCTTTATTAATATTCGCCAAAAAATCGATAATTCCTTTTTATTTTATGAAGAATTTTATATTTAAACTTTAATAATACTTATTTTTACACAAAAAGAGAATAAAAAACAGGTGCAAGCACAACTGTGATTAATCCGGTTACCACAATAGCCAGAGAACTCATAGCCCCCTGCACCTCACCAAGCTCAACCATTTTAGAAGTACCTACCGCATGTGAAGCAGTTCCTACACAAAGTCCCTGGGCCACCGGTTCTGTTATTCGAAACCACTTTAGGAGACTTGGACTAAGAATAGCTCCCATTAACCCGGCAATCATAGTACCTACCGTAGCAATACCGGAAATTCCTCCAAGCTCTTCACAAATTCCAAGTGCAATGGCTGTGGTTACTGATTTAGGAAGCAAAGCACCTAAAAGTTCCGGAGTCATTTTGCATACAACTACCATCCCGCCTACAACTACACCGTGAGCCAGACACCCCGCAAAAACTCCCACAAAAATTGCCAGCGCATTTTTCTTTAACACCTGAAACTGCTTATATAAAGGAACTGCCAGACAAATAGTTGCCGGTGTTAAAAAGTAAGTAATATATCTTGCGCCTGCATTATAGGTTTCGTAATCAACCTGAAAAATTAATAAAAATACTATTATTAAAATGGTAGAAATTAGCAAAGGATTAAATATAGGCTTCTTAAATTTTTTTTGAAGCCAAAGGGAAAAAAAGTAACAGATAAGACTTAATGCCATGCCAAAATAAGTCCACTGAGACAATAATTCGTTCATTTTTCCACTCCTTTCCCACTTTTTCTTTTACCAAACTTCTTCATAATGCTTTGTGTTACAACTCCTGTAACCACAGTCGTAACAATAGTAGATAAAACAATGGTGCCAACTATAGGAACAAAACCACTTAACAGCTTGTCCGCCACCGTAATCAGGCTTACACTTGGAGAAATAAACAGTAGTGGCATGATAGCCAGAAAAAAACCGGAAACTTCTTCTATCTGTTCTAATTTTACAATTCCGGTCATCAAAGCAAAAAATAGAATTAATAACCCATATATACTTGCCGGTACCGGCAAAGGTAACAAACTATGAAAAATTTCTCCCATAAGACTGATTCCAATAATAATCATAAATTGTTTTACATACTTCATGTAAGTCACTCCTAACTTTTCTCCAGATTTTACATACAAAAACAGACCCTATACTTTTTAGAGTCTGTTTATTTTACCCACATTTTGACAATTAATGCAATCCTTTTAGGATGGTAAATTGTTTTTTTTGCTATACAATCATCAATTTCTTCTATTGTTGGAATAATGCCTGACTTTATTCTTCTGTTTTATAAACTTCAAAAAACTGTAATTCTCCCTCATAAGTTGCATGACCTGTTTCCAGTGTTTTTCCCTCCACAGTAACTTTTACTTTTTCACAGTCATAGGCATCTAAAAAGGTATCTACAAGTCCGCCTAACACAATATATTCTCCGGCAGTTCCCATCATGGACAGATATTCCGAAAACTCTTTGGACATATCTAAATGTAAAAGTTTTTTGTCTGCATCATCTACATAAACGGATTTTACTTTTGTATCCATAGAAACAATGTTTACTTTCGCAAGTTCTTTAATCAAATTCTCCGGTGAAAGACCTTTTACTGTAACCTCTTTATAGATAATGCCATCTGCATTATCATTCCCGTAGTAAATAAGCACCTTCTGCTCTTTATTATTTTCTCCTAAAGAATCTGCATCTGCGTCACTTGCGTCAGCAGTTACATTTGCTTCTGTTTCTTTTGTACTATCTGCTTCTTCTGTATTTTTCTCTTCATTCTCACCGGCAGCTTCTGTAGATGTTACTGCTTCTTCCTTACTCTGAGGCTGTGAAGTTTCTCCACAGGCACTAAAGCAGAACAATGTACAAAAAAGTATCCCTGTAAGTAATAATTTCTTTTTCATTTTCATTCCTCCTTGTAGGCTTACATGAAACAAAAAGGCTTTCAAGAATATTCCTGAAAGCCTATGCGGGAGATGGGACTTGAACCCACACGTCTATACAGACACAAGATCCTTAGTCTTGCCTGTCTGCCAATTCCAGCACTCCCGCTGATTTGAAATATCGTACTGTTCCTAAATCTTGTGAACCGCACAACGTCTTTAGACATTATAACACAAAATACCGGCTTGTCAATACGATTTTTAATTTAGATGCAGGAAAAGGGACTTGAACCCTCATGGTATTGCTACCACACGGACCTGAACCGTGCGCGTCTGCCAATTCCGCCATTCCTGCACGCACATGATATTTTATCCCCTTTTCTTTATTCTGTCAAGGGCTAAATTTCTTACGAAATCATCTTTGACTCTTTAACTCTTTAAAACAAATATTGGTATTTCTGCTTCTGCCACATTATAACATCTAACACTCTCCGTTTTTCTTCCTCCGGATATTCTTTTTCCTTTTCCAATATATTCTCTATATCTTTTCTTTTAAAATTAAAGTGTATTTGTTTTCCGTACAATTTTTCTGCAATATCGAGCTGTTCATCAAAATCCCGGCAAAACGTCTTAGCCCTCACACTACTCATTAAATCTTCTATATTTACATTCAAGGGATAATCCATTGTAGTGTCCGACAACAATGCTGCACCATGATCAAAAAATGGGCAATATTGGTACACCCCTTTCTCATCCATTAATACTGCTATATTATGTGTATGGCGATCTTCATTTAAAAAAATTGCATCTATTGTTAAAAGCTTACTCATATAATTTCCAAAATCACGTAACCCTGTTATCCTAGTGGTTTGGTCGACAATAAAACGGAGGCGACTTTCATAATTCTCTATAGAATAAATACATTTATTCAGGCTTTGACCGCAAACGTTCTTAAATAACCGTTCCAACGTAATCAATTGCCATCCATCCGGTAAAAAATCCAAGCTTTTACACCCACGATATATTTTATTTTTATATCGCATTGTTTCTACATCATAGTTAACATATTCCTCCTGCTTCAAATCACTATAAACAAACAATTTTGATATTACATATTCTGCTAACCCCTCATACCCTGTATAATCTGCTTTATACCAATTTCCATGATTAAACCATTTTAACTGATTTCCTTTTGAAGATTGAATGTGATTTAATTGTACATTCTGTTCAAATACTTCTACCATGACAATTACCTCTCAATTTTTATCCAAAAATTATCCTCCGCCATTCTTCCCTGAGTTTTTTCAATAATTAAAAAGGGATCGTAAAATGGCAAATCAAGCTCCTTCAAAACAATTTTCATTTTATCTCTTGTTTCAGGAAAACATCGGGATTTCAAGAACTCCTCATAATTTTCAAATGTAGGATTTTCAATTTTTCCAAAAGCTGTCATTATATAATCCCGCATGTAATTCTTAATCCTAACTCTTCTGCCCCGTTCATCCACATCTATTAGGGTACATGGAGTATTTTTATACATATACCACAGACGCATTGGATATACTCTTTCCGGCACTCTCAGTTCTTCTTCCATCTGCGGATAATTATTCAATATTCCTACCAGTGTCACAATAGGTCCTGTAATAGGCTTGTCACTTGTTTCCCATCGTTCGATTGTCTTTGAAGATACATTCACTAACTGTGCAAATTCTACCTGAGTTAATCCCATTTTTTTCCGAAGTATTTTAAGTTCTGAGCTTTTCAATTCAGTAGTAATGGCAAACTGTTTCATTTTGAGCACTTCCCTTCACAAACCTTTAGAAGCAATTTCTTTTATTTATTAGATTATATCAAAACTTCTTATAAATATTTATACCCTCAAAATAAGGGTTTTGTCAATATTTTTATCCCTTATTTTGAGGGTATATTTGAATAACACGAAATCGTTTTACTTCTATAAAAAAATTCCCCCACATCATTTGTGAGGGAATTTTGTATCTATGTATCTGTGTTATTTTTCTATCTATTCACTCTGTGACCGGAACTTTATTTTAGATATAGCTTGAATATATATTTCCTGTATTGTAAGAGTTTAAATAGCTTGCGCTACTTCCATAAAGGCCACTTGCAGAGCTTGCATCGTTTGCAGCATACATATTAATAAAGGATGCCTTTGTATTTATGCTGTAGCCATAAGAACCTGTACCATTAAAAACAGACTGTACTTTTGCCATATTTGCATTTTTAAAAGTTTCTTCATCAATTGATAACGTATCATTGCCTTCTACTGTAATTCCGATGCTTGCAAGACTTTTTTCATTGGCTACTGTAGAAGTAATCATAGTCTTTAATGAATTTAATATCTTTGAATTCGAAGAATCTGATCCATGCTCAAGCATGTTGTTGTAATCGTCTACAAAACTGCTTACTGCCTTGTAAATAGCATCTGTATCATATTCCTGTGTGGTGGTCTCAACACCGTTTTCGTTTTTTGTTGTAACTTCCTTTTTGTTAAATACAGATTTGCTTCCTTTTTCAAGTAATGCCTCTGTAGAAGAATATAACTCAGAGGAACTGCTTTTCACTTTGGCAATTGTCTGGTCAGTATCCTTGCTTATGCCCGATTTACTTTCTGCAACTTTGGAAACAGAGTCGTTATTCTGTGTGTAATATGCCTTCATAAGCTTTCCATAGCTACCACTTTTAATTGTGTTATAATCTGATATTAAATTAAAAATGGAACTATTACTGTTGCCTTTGGAATTACTTGAAGACAAACCGGAAAATAAATATGAATAATCTGTTCTTGCTGATATTGAAATACTCATAGTCTTCACTCCTTTGATATTTTTTTGGCATCCATGCCTGTTTTTATTCCGTTATACTTTATATCTATACTTAATTTTATCTTATCAGACCAGCCTGGCAAATGCAATAGTTTTTACATTATTTTCCTGCTATCTTCATATACTTTTTTAACTATGCTTTGCAAGGATACATATTTATGAAAAAAAACGTACTCATCCCGGGCAGAAAAAAGTTTACAAAAAATTATGAAGCCGCCGTATCTTCTTTTGGAGCATCACCGGTTGTTTCTATTTCTGAAAATTCCATTGATGCTTATGACCTTCTGTTGCTTCCCGGCGGTGGAGATATTGACCCTGCATTTTTTAATCAAAAAAATTCCGGCTCCACAAACATAGACTATGAACTGGATAAAGCCCAGTTTCGTCTGCTGGATTTATTTGTAAGTGCTAAAAAACCCATTATGGGAATATGCAAAGGCATGCAAATGATTAATATTTATTTTGGTGGAAATATAATACAAAATATGGATTCAGACAAACTTCTAACACACTCTTATCAGAATGAGGACAGCTACCATCCTGTGTTTTTAAATGCCAATGCTTTATTGCTGGCGAAACTCCCTCCTTCTCTTTTTCAAATGAAAATGCAGGTAAATAGTGCCCACCACCAATGCATTGGCCATTTAGGAAAGGATTTGACAATTTTACAATACTGCCCTGACTTTGTCCCGGAAGCCATTGCACATATGCACCTGCCTATTTTAGGGCTTCAATGGCATCCGGAACGTCTGCTCTATACTGAAGCAAATGCTTTACATCCATTTTTAAAGTGGTTTCTATACACAGTCGACCAATAATGATAATAGTTCAGTTGTTACTGTTTACCAGGTACGAGTGAACAGTAACTCGCTCCGTTGCCGGTAATAAAATAATTTCTTTAAGCCTCTTGAAATAGAACATTAGTTCCGTTATAATATACCTAATTTGATTTCTAGAGAAAGGAAGGGACTTTATGCCCGAACCGATTATTTTTCATGTAGATGTAAATTCTGCTTTTTTATCATGGGAAGCATGTTACCAGTTAGAGCAAAATCCCCAATCAGAGGATATCAGATTGATTCCCTCTGTAATTGGTGGCAGTGAAGAAATGCGGCATGGCATTGTACTGGCGAAATCCTCACCAGCCAAACCCTTCGGCATTGCTACCGGCGAGCCTCTTGCACAGGCAAGGCGAAAATGTCCAAACCTTCAAGTATTTTCGCCACATTTTGACGTATATGTTGAAAAGTCAAAGTCCCTTTTTGAACTTTTACGTCGCTATGCTCCTGTTGTGGAACAGTTTAGCATTGATGAAGGCTACTGCGATATGACAGGAACCGAAGGACTCTATGGCGATTTAGTCTCTTTCGCCCACAGGCTCAAGGAGGAAATCAAAAACCAACTGGGCTTTACTGTAAATATTGGCATTTCCCGTAATAAAATTCTGGCCAAAATGGCTTCCGATTTTTTAAAGCCCGACCGTGTACACACTTTATTTCCGGAAGAAATTTCTACAAAAATGTGGCCTCTTCCGGTTGGGGAATTATTTTATGTAGGTCGCTCCAGTTGCAAAAAACTGCAAACCCTTGGTATCCGTACTATAGGTGACCTTGCCCATTATGATAAAAACATTATTATCTCTCACCTGAATAAACAAGGAGAAACCATTTGGAAATTTGCCAACGGAATCGATGTATCAGAAGTAACTGCTTCTCAATCTGAAAATAAGGGCTACGGTAACTCCATGACTATCCCTTATGATGTGGAAGACTTGGAAACTGCCAAACTTTTTTTACTTTCCCTTTGTGAAACAGTAGGTGCCAGACTTAGAAGTGACCATGCTTTTATACAGACCATTTCTGTTTCTATTGTGGACTCCTCTTTTCATCATCACTCTAAGCAGATGACGTTAGACTGCGCTACAAATATTACAGAAAAAATTTTTATGTTCGCCTGCCAGTTGTTTGATCAGCTTTGGAAAGGGGAGCCAATCCGGCTTATTGGTGTTTCCACAAGTAAAGCTACAAAAGAGCATTTTGTACAATATGATTTGTTTGAAACAGAAAAAGATGAAAAATTAGAAAAACTCAATTCTGCCATTGACAGGATTCGTAATAAATATGGAGAAGATTCTGTAAAAAGAGCCCGCTTCCTGGATGCCCCTACCGAACATATGTCAGGCGGAATCAACAAAGCAAAAAGAACAGGCACTACTAAATAGTAATGCCTGTTTTCTATATTTTGCATTATTTTTTTATGGAAGCACGTCTTTCCCTCTTGGCTTCGTATAAAGCATTGTCTGCTTCTTTTAGCATGTGAGAAAGCTCAAAGCTGTCACTACATACAAATTCAATTACTCCAAGGGAACATTCTACATAATAAGGCTTACCGGAGGATGCGTTAAGTTTTTCCATTTCCTCTTTCATATGCCGTTTATAATTATCCACAAAACCGGTTTCATCGCTAATAATCATAGCAACAAACTCATCACCGCCAAGTCTGCCGGCTGCCCCTTCAGCTCCTAAGCTGTCTTTTAAAAGCAGCGCCGCCTTACTAATGGCATAATCTCCTTCGGAATGTCCAAAGCAGTCGTTTATTTCTTTTAAATGGTCTAAATCTGCAAATATGAAATATCCCTTTTTATTCATATTTCTCTTATTTAAACGAAGTGCATTTTCACCAAAGCCTCTTCTGTTTAAAATACCTGTAAGCTGATCATATTCTGAAATAAAGTTTAGGACTTCATTTTTCTCTTCAATAATCTTCATTTTAGCAGCAAGCTCTTTTTGGATTTTCTTTTCTTTTTTGCTCATTTCCAAAAAACGCATAATATTTCCAATTTGAAGACTGGTTACATATAATGCCGGAATTTCCTCATAACTACTTTCACACATTAAAAGTCCATACTGTTTTTCCTCAGAAAATAAAATAAAGGATAACATGGTATGCCCTTTCTCTTTCGGAAGATAATCGCAAAATCCGGTCTGCATGTTTACTACCGGACGTTCATTTTGAGGAAAGCCTATTACTTTTTCTTCTTCACAACAGGATGCCAAATACATTCTTGCCGGAAGGTTCCATTCCGCACCTTTTCTATGGGTGATTGGCTGGTCAAATATGTAAATGTAAGCTCTTGGTATATTTCGTTTCAACAACTGCAATGCTGCCTGATAATATACTTCTTTTTCATCATTAATACATTCCAGAACCGAACGTTCAAATAAAGGCTCCATTAAAGATTTTCTCTTATAGAATGTATATTCTTCGTCCTTGCTTAGACAGAAACGATAGTAAATATTATTCTGAATGGAGGTATTAAGCTCTAAAACATTCATTTTTTTCACATCGTCTCCAGCACAATCAGCCAAATCCCTTAAAAATTCCTCCATCATATGAATCAGTGTTAAGGAGGAAACAAAATCCTGATATGGACCACTAATAATATTATTTAAAATGTCTATGGCGCCCTTTTTATCATATTCTAAATTTCTCTCTGTTCCTGAAAACAGGAAATAGTTCATTATATAAAGAACAAGATTTTTTACATTGCTTCTTACATGTTCTGTAAGTTTTTTATTTCCCTGGTGAAGAGTACACTGCTCTGTTAGCTCCTCTATTTTACTTTCTGCATAATAGTAAGCCTCTTCTTTTGTTTTAAACTTCTCTTTCTTGGCTTTTTTACTATTTATACAACCACAGGAACATCTTTTAATCAGCTTTGCAGGCTGACGAATTTGAATTTTATCACTGCCTTTGCATAAATTAATTGCCTGCACCAAAGCAGAATAGCCCATATCATATCCATTTTGCTCTGCAGTTGTAAGTGGAGGCTCCATAGTCTGGGCTTTTGAAAAATCATCATAACCGGTTACAGCAAGGTCTCTTCCCACAACGATACCTCTTTTGGCACAAACCTTATAAGTAGCTAAAGCCATTTCGTCATTGGCACATACAACAGCTTCTGCATCCGGGTGCTTATCTAATAGTCTCTCTACCTGTTCTTCCACAAATTCTGAATAATCTCCATACTCAATCATAGAATCATCAACCGGCAGATTGTATTTATTCATAACACTGAGATATGCTTCTCTACGTTCTGTAGCATCTGTATTATTCTTTGGACCACTTACATAAACAATTTTCTCATAGCCATGGTCTGCAACTAAATGCTCCATAATGGCAGACATTCCATCAAAATTGCCACTAATAATATAATTTCCATCGTTTTCAAGTCCCCTTTCCTCTAAAACAATGCATGGAATGTCCTGGAACTTACGAAAGAAATCATTTCTATCCTGATTTTCGTAAAAGATGCACAGAGTACCATAAGAAATAATCAGCGCATCCAAATTTCCTAATAAGGCATAATCATAAATTACATTAAACTGGTAATCATAATCCTCGCCCATTTTATATCCATAAATATCCTGCGAAAATACACTACTTTGGGTTCCTAAAAAAAACAAAAGATTACAATTATATTCTCTTGCTCCCTGACAGATTCCCTGACTTAATTCCGTAGGGTGACTGGTATGTGCATTCCCAATTAAAACACCAATATTATATACTTTTTCTTCCTTCATTTTGTTCCCCCTGACATGCTTTCTTTAATAAGAAGCACAGTCTAAATAACTTTACCACAATTCTTTTGTTTCTTTAACTATTTCTGAAATCTCTGCAATAATCTGGCGAATTTCTTTATGAAAACACGAGATTGTAATATCTGCATATTTTTCATATAAAGGAATTCGTTCTTCATATAAGTCACGTAAAGTCTGTTCTTTTTCCACTGCAACTCCCCGTTCATTTAAGTCACCCAGACGATGTTCAATTTCTTCATAGGGAAGCTTCAGATAAACAACTTTACCTATGTTTTTTAAATGCTCCATCGCTTTTTGCCCATACACTACGCTCCCCCCTGTAGCAATCACTGTATGTTCTGCGACAATTGATGCATTTGCTTCTTCTTCCACCTGCTTAAAACCGGCAAGTCCTTTTGCAGAAATTATTTCGTGAAGCTTTTTTCCTTCTCGTTCCTGTATGACCAAATCGGAATCCAAAAACCGATAGCCTAAACTTTTGGCCAGTACAACTCCTACCGTACTTTTTCCGGAACCTGGCATACCTATTAAAACAATGTTGTCCATCCTTATCAGCCTTTCACTATTTATCATACACACTTTTTGGCAATTTGTCACTTTTTTCTTGTATATTTTTCCATACAAGAAAAAGTGAGTTAAGCTGTCTATACAATTATAAACTTTTTAAAAGTTCTAATAAAAATTCCCATACTCTTTTTGTGGAAGAAATAGATAATTTTTCTTCTGTAGTATGAATATCTTCCATATCAGGACCAAAAGAAACACTATCTAAATCTTCAATTTTATCAGCCAAAATACCACATTCTAACCCTGCATGGATGGAAAGTACTACAGGCTTCTTACCATACATCTTTTCGTATACTTCCACAAAGGTATCTCTTAGCTTGGAGTCTTCTTTGTATTCCCAAGCCGGATAGTCTCCTGAAAAAACGTAAGAACCACCTAAAGAATCAAGAATCCCCGCAACTTTATCTCTTAGTTTTTCCTTTTCTGATACTACAGAACTTCTTAAAGAAAATGTTGCGGAAAACTCCTCTTCTTTTAATACAATAATACCAAGATTCAAAGAGGTTTCTACCAAGCCTTCTAGTTGACGGCTCATTGCCTGCACTCCGTTAGGTACAGTGTTTAAAAGCTTAATTATATTACTTGCAGACACTTGTGAAAGTGCTTTTCGTTCAGGCTTTACAGACACATCCTTAGAAACAATACGAACACCTTTATCCGTTTCTTTAAATTTTTCCTGTATAGCTTTTTCAATTTCTTTTATAGATTCTTCATAATAACTTACATCATTTTCTGTAAGCAAAATGGTTGCTTTTGCTTCTCTTGGAATTGCGTTATCCTTAGTGCCGCCTTCCAAAGATAATATTTTTATGTTAACCTTTTTAGAAAGTTCCTGTAAAACATAGCCTACTAAAACATTTGCATTTCCTCTGTTTTTGTGAATCTCTACGCCCGAATGACCTCCCAACAATCCGGTTAACGTAACTTGTTTTCCCTGCATATTTTCAGTGATACTTTCCCATTGCACAGGAAGACTTCCATTAATTCGCATACCACCTGCACAACTAACTGTCAGCTCCCCTTCTTTTTCCGAATCGATATTTAATAATTTTTTTCCTTTTAAAGGAGATAAATCAATAAATAAAGCACCGTCCATGCCAACTTCTTCATCTACTGTAATTACAACCTCTAATGGTGGGTGAGGAATATCCTTAGAATCTAAAAGAGCAAGTGCATATGCCACTGCAATACCGTCATCCCCACCTAAGCTAGTACCTTCTGCATAGACAAAATCGCCCTCTGTTTTTACATCCAAAGATTCTGTTAGCATATCCTTAGTGCACTCCGGTTTCTTAACCGCAACCATATCCATATGTCCCTGAATAATAACCGGTTCTTTTGCTTCATAGCCTTTTGTTCCCGGCTTTTTAATGATAACATTGTATACCTCATCCTGAATGTATTCTAAGTTTCTCTCTTTTGCAAACTCTACCAGATAATTACTGATGTTTTGTACATTTCCTGAACCGTGAGGAATGGAACAGATTTTTTCAAAGTAAGAAAAGACTACTTTTGGTTCTAAATGCTCTAACATATGTGAAAACTCCTTTACTATAAATAATCATAAATAACACGAAGTGTTTTAATATAGGGGAATGTTCCTGGAAATTTCCTATATAGATTAAAAAGAACACGGTCTATGTTATCTCTAGTACCGTGTTCTTTATAATTTACATAATTATGCTACTTTGCTTTTTGCAAGTTCTGCTAAAGCTTTGAAGCCTTCTGCATCATTAACAGCCATTTCTGCTAACATCTTTCTGTTGATGTCAACTTCTGCTAACTTTAATCCGTGCATGAACTGGCTGTAGCTGATTCCATTCATTCTTGCAGCTGCGTTGATACGAGCAATCCATAACTGTCTGAACTGACGTTTTCTTTCTTTACGTCCTGCGTATGAAGATGCTAATGCTCTCATAACAGACTGTTTTGCTACTCTATACTGTTTAGATCTTGCTCCTCTGTAACCTTTTGCAAGTTTTAATACTCTGTTGTGTTTTTTCTTTGCGTTTAATCCGCCTTTAATTCTTGCCATTTCTTAATTCCTCCTTACGACTTATAAATATGGTGTGATTTTCTTCATATTCTTAACGTTACTAGCGTCTGTCATAACTGCTTTTCTAAGATTTCTCTTAGTTTTAGCTGACTTCTTTGTTAAGATATGGCGTTTATAAGCTTTATTTCTTTTTAACTTTCCTGTTCCTGTTACTTTGAAACGTTTTGCTGCTGATCTGTTTGTTTTAATTTTTGGCATGTTAATTCCCTCCTATATCCTTGTCCACTGCTGTGACGAAAGTCACATCTATTCTAACTGGTAAAAATATCAGTTAAAAACTAATTGATTATGGCTATCTCTTTTCAGTTAAAAACATTGTCATGCTTCTGCCTTCAACCTTTGGCTCTTTTTCTACTACTGCAACATCTGAAAGATTACTTGCAAAATCATCCAAAATGTGCTTGCTGTTAGCCATATGTGCCATTTCACGTCCACGGAAACGAAGTGTTACTTTTACTTTATCTCCTTTTCCTAAGAACTTTCTTGCCGCATTCATCTTTGTATTTAAATCGTTGGTATCGATGTTTGGCGAAAGACGAATTTCTTTGATTTCAATTGTCTTTTGTTTCTTTTTTGCTTCTTTTTCTTTTCTGGTCTGTTCATATTTGAACTTTCCATAATCAACGATTTTACAAACAGGCGGCTTTGCTGTAGGTGCGATTTTCACCAAATCAAGTCCTGCTTCTTCTGCAAGTCTCATAGCCTCTCTGGAAGACATAACTCCCAACTGCTCGCCATCTTCCCCAATGAGACGAACTTCTTTGTCTCTAATTTGTTCATTAATCATTAAATCGCTAATAGTAGTGCACCTCCATAAAATATTCAACATTTGACACAACACTGTGAAATACGCTTTATGCGTAAAAAAAGTGGATAGCCAGACTATCCACATAAATTCACAGTTGCTCCGGTTGCTTTCTTCGCCTATAATATGAGCACAAGAAACGCATTAGAGATTCTACAAACTATTAACGCCTATAAGCTCAGTTGCCATAGGGTGAGAGTGGATACTCTGCTTTGTTTTAGGTATGAGGTACCGTTTTGTATCTCACACACTTACTTAGGTTATCATAACATTTTCGAGGTGTCAACTGTTTTTTCAAAATTATTTACACTTATTTTCAATAGTGTACTTAAATTCTTTTTCCAGACGTTTTTCTAACTGGTCAAGGGGCAATGGCTTATCATATAAGTAGCCCTGCACGGTTGAACATCCGATTTCCCTAAGGAAATCTGCCTGTTCTTCTGTTTCAACACCCTCTGCAATCACCTTAAATCCTAAATCGTGCACCATATTCACAATATTTCGTACCAGAATTTTGGTTTTCTCTTCTTCATTATCAAGTCGAATTGAATAAGACTTGTCCAGCTTAACTGTATCTACATCCAAATCAGTAAGCAGATTCAGTGAAGAATAGCCTGTACCAAAATCATCAATAGAGGTATGTACGCCCCGCTCCCGCATTTTTTTAATAAAAAGAGCCAGATTATCATAATTATCATAACCGGACATTTCCGTCAATTCGATTTCAATAAATTGGGGATCTACACCGTACCTCTCTATAACAGAAAATATTTTATCTGCTAAAGAAGGATTTTTTAAATGTACCTTTGAAAAATTGGAAGACACTCTTACTGGTTTTAGACCTCGTTCCGTCCATGACTTTATTGCCTTACAAACCTTTTCAAGAACATAGAAATCTAAAGAACAAATCGTCCCTTCCCGTTCCAATACCGGAATAAATTCCAGTGGCATAATCATTTTGCCATTTCTATACCAGCGCACCAAAGCCTCACACCCACAAATGGCTTGATCATTAATATTAACCTTTGGTTGATAATAAACCTCAAACTGCTCTCTTTTAAGCGCCATAGGAAATATAGCTGAAATTTCTTTTTCCCTTAACATTTGTTCCATCATGGAATGTTCGAAAAATACAACATCTTCATTTTGCTGTCTTGCCATATTCAAAGCGGCTTCAATATAACCCTTTATATCACTAACAGTATCGCCTACCTGAATGTCGTAAACACCTGTACGGGAACTGATTTGAATTAATTTCGATTCAGTATCTGCATGAATATTTACTTTTGAAATAAATTCCAAAAACTCCTGAACATTTTCATTATGAATCAGACCAAGAAAGTTATCTCCCGCAGTACGCGCAAAAATTTCATCTTCCTTTAAATGCTGTTCCACATATCGTGCATATTCACGTAAGGTTTCATTGCTACGCTTTGTGGCAATGGTTCTGTTAATAAAATTAAAATTTTTAATATTAACACAAACCGCATGATAGAACGTCAGTTCTCCGCGCTCATTCACCTCGTCCACAAATTCATGAAACCCCTGAAGATTGGCAATACCAGTCATATTATCTGTTACTCTGATTTTTTTCATAAGTTCAATCAGTCTGGCTCTGCCACATATAAAAAACACATTACGTGCTAATGTATCCAATTCTTCTTTTTCCTGTTCATTCCACTGATAATCTTTTTGTGGAAATACTCGAATTAAAATATGACCATGCTCATATGTTTCGTACGGAAACTGCATCGGTGGCGTACTGTATCCCTTTTCACCGGAATAGACAGGATAATCTATTAAATATCCTTCTGAGTCGTATAAGCTGGCCGGTGCATCAATTCGAATATCGAATCTGCCCAGATGTAGATCATCAGCAATCAAATAGATGTTTTCATTAATTTTTTCAAAACACTCAAGAGCGGAATCAACATCCTGCTTGAAAACATTACTAAATTTTCGTAAGTTTTCGCTATACAATATAGATTTCACGGATAATCCCTCACATTCACAATATTTTCCTACATCTACACATTTTTAATATTACGCTCATCAATTCTCAAGTGCAATGGTACTTATATACTATTTCCACTATCCTTTTGTTACTGTTCACACGCAACAAGTAACGTTCTTTTTCTTTAAAAGCTCCGTATTTTCTCCTCTACGTCACTGGAATCCTTAATAGCCTTAATAATCAAATCATACCCCACCTGAGGATTTACCTGTACGTGAACCCTTTCTCCAACTTTATGTCCAAGTAAGGCTTTTCCAACAGGACTCTCCGTGCTAATTAGTCCTTCTACAGAGTTGCACCGAACAGTTGTTACCAGCTTGTATTCCTCTATAGAACCGTCGTCCGCAAACTCTACTGTTACAGTTTTATTTAAGCCTGCTTCATCATCCTTTGTTTCATCTTCGATGACAACGGCCGTTTTTATCATTCTCTCCAAAAAACGGATACGGCTTTCATTTTTGTTTTTTTCTTTTTTGGCAGCATAATATTCAAAATTCTCACTTAAATCGCCCTGAGCTCTTGCTTCCTTTACTGCTTCTAAACACTGGGGTCTTACTACCAGTTTCCGGTGTTCGATTTCTTTTTCCATATCTTCAATGTCTTTTTTGGTTAATTGATTATGCATTTTCTTATCCCACTTCCTTTTAGGATTATTCCTCTGTCTCAAGAGGTAGTTTTACCACAAACTCTTTTTCCACGCTACCATCATAATATACCACAATTGCTTCTGTTCTGTCTGCATTTAACTTTAAATCTTTGTATTCCATTCCGTTAATATCCGGATAAGAAGTGGTGTCGACAGTTTCATCCTCAAGACTTTCAAAATAATCAAAGCAACATTCCGTAATAATTTCCCGGTTAGCCTCGTCTAACTTGGTCCTTACAACGAAATAGCTGTCTAATATTTGCTCTGAATGCCCATTTGTTACTTCTACCGTTTCATTTCTGGTTGTGTCATAGTCAATAAATTCCGATGTTGCAAGTGTAATGTACATACAATAGCCGCTATCCCATGCTCTTCCTGCTTCCGTCATAAAATCAATAGGTAAATAATCTTTGTTAAAAACCACCTCTTCTTCATAAATATATGCTGTAGCAATATAGGTAATCTGATTTTTTCCCGTAACCAACGCATATTCATAACAATGATGGTGATTATCAATTGCAATATATGCCGGATACCGGTATTTATTTTCCTCATCTCTAAGAAGCTTCTTTTCAGTTCCACCGTAAACTTTACGAACATTTTCGAGCCTTGCTATTTCCTGTTGGTAAGCTTCCGGTTCATAAGTACACTGGAAATATATCTGATAACTTCTGGAAAAAAGCATATCTCTGTATCGATAGTCAAAGTCTGTTTCCACTGCCCCTTGTGGCACTTCTTCCGGAAATACCATCATACCACTCATAGTATTCCAGCCAAAGATTTCCTGATATCTGTTAATGTCTTTTGTTTTTGTAGCCGGTCCTCCGGTTAAAAAAAGCCACAAAACAACAGAAGAAAATACAAACAAGGTCAGGGACATGAGACCTATTCCAACAAGCATCCCCTTTAATATTTTTTTTCGTTTAAATTTCTGCATGGCTACTCCTCCTCAGAAAACGGTTCTTCTATGGGATAAATGTTATACCCTATTGCCTCAAACTCCATTCCATTCTGCCCATATTCCAAAGGAAGATATTCCTCTGAAAACAGTAAATCTCTCCGGTCAATTCCTCCCTGTAAATACACGTAAATCATTTTCTGTTCCTCATCCAAAAACAGCACATATTCATAGCAGGTCTCATAACCATTCATGGCATAGGCTGCCGGATAAGGATATTCCTCTTTGGTGTACTTTACAAAAAGCTCCGTTTCCCTGTCTGAAATTCCCAAAATTCGCTTCTTTTCTTCCTCATATTTTTCTTTGGAATATTCACATTCTAACAAAATCTGGCAGTCCTGAAACAGCTTTGTTCCTTTACAATCGTACAAATATTTCTTAATCTCCACGCCTCTTTTGTCCTTAATCGTTGCATTAGGAAATAAATACAGCTTGGAAATTCCATAATAATCATCAAACTCCCGATATTCCTGTATATTTTCTGTATGAGCCTCAGTCTGAGTCTCCCTGTTGTAATAAGCTATTGCAAAAATAATACTTCCAAAAACAGCCGCCACAGTAAGCACCATTCCTAAAAAGAGCCCCAAAAGCTGATACCGGTAGCGTGACAGCCTTTTCTTAAATCCGGCGCTTTTTTTCTCCTCCTGCAATAAAAATTCTTCTTTTTCTGCAAGAAGTTCTTCTTTATATGCTCTGCATTTTTTACATTCTTTTAAATGTTCTTCAATCATTTCCTTTGTGGTATCGTTTGTCAGTTCTTCCAGGTAGGAAGGCAGCAAATCTTCCACAATCGCACATGTTCTATTCTTTTTCAACCTACTACCTCCTAAAACCCAAATAACAAATCGGTTACACAATAAAGCCATACTGCCACAAGGAAAAATACATAGGCATACATAACCATTTTCCACTTTACTTTCTTAAACATTTTGGCTTTTTTACCTTTTTTTCTCTTTTTCTCCTCTGAAAAAACTTCGGTAAAGGAGCTTTTCATCCACTGATAATTTTTCCTGCAATTTTCGCACTCTGCAAGGTGTTCTTCCATAAAACAGTTGGTCTCCGGCTTTGTAATCTCTTCCAAATATAAAGGTAGAAGATCTGCAATGATATCACATTCTTTATTTTTCTCGTTCATCCTGCTCCATCTCCTTTCCTAACATTTGTTTTCCCCGGTAATAGGTCACTCTTGCCCAGTTTTCCGTTTTTCCTAAAACGTCCCCGATTTCCTTAAAACTTAACTCCCCCGAAAGCCTCAGCATAAATACGTCCTTCATAGGGCTACCCAGCTGTTGAATTTTTTTGTATATGTTAAGCTTTGCTTCATTGTCAATGTAATTTTTCTCGATTTCTTCCTCAATAGCCGCATCCATTGCCGCTTCTATAGGTACTTCCCTGTGCCTTTTCTGCTTATCTAAATATTGAAAATAAACGTACTTTGCAATCTGACAAAGCCAGGTAGACATTTTACAGTCTCCTCTGAATTTTCCAATATTTTTCGCCGCCCGATAAAAGGTTTCCTGGGTAAGTTCCTCGGAAAGATCATAATTGCCGGCGGTAATACCTAAAAGAAAGCCGAAAACGGTCTGATAATATTCTTCGTAAGCCCTTTTTATATCTTTCACCATGCCCCTCCTTTTCTTTGGTTATATATATTAGTCCATGATGATGTCTGATTCGTTACAAGAAATTTCAAAAAAAATTTTAGTGAAAACAGGACGCCCCGGCAGACGCACCGGACCGCTGGTAATGGAGACTGTTTTCCAATCCTATAACACCCGTTATCAA
>JAFSDJ010000099.1 GCA_017436305.1 Lachnospiraceae bacterium | reverse complement strand
AATGCAGGAATTTAATCCAATTCGTTATTCCATAATTAAAGAAAAAAATCCAAGAGAAATTGTTATGCTTCGTGGGAAAGGCTGCGCCTGGAGGCGTTGCAGATTTTGCGATTATCACATGGATTTTTCTACGGATGAAGCTGCTAACTTTTTGTTAAATAAAGAACAACTTTTAAAGGTTAGGGGAATTTATAAAAAGTTAGAGGTCATTAACTCCGGAAGCTTTGTTGATTTAGATGAAAATACTATAAAGCTTATTATAGAAGTCTGTGAAAAACATCAGATTGGCGAAGTGCATTTTGAATGTCACTGGTGTCACAGAGATGCAATTGCTGCTTTTCGTAACCGTTTTTCAGAGAAAGGTATTACGTTAAAGTTAAAAATCGGAGTGGAAACCTTTGATTCCCTTTTCAGGGAAAGCTATCTGGTAAAGGGAATTGATACAGATAAACCGGAAGAAATCGCTTCTTATTTTGATGAGATGTGTTTACTCTTTGGGCTTCCGGGACAAACTGTAGAAAGTATGGAACAGGATATAGAAACCGGGCTTACTTATTTTGAACGGGTATGTGTGAATATTATGGTAGAAAATACTATGCCTATTAAGCCGGCTCCTAAGGTAATTGAAGCTTTTGTAAAGGAGCTTTATCCTAAATATAAAAATGACAACCGGATTGATATTTTAATGGAAAATACTGATTTTGGTGTAGGAGGTACTTTATAAAATGCGTAATGAAATTTTGTTAATAGCATCTTTAATCATTACTTTTTCCACTGTAATAGGACTTTATAAAATTTTTAAAGAACAGGGACTTTATCTTTGGACTATTGTTGCTACCATTGCTGCAAACATTGAGGTCATGATTGTAGTAAATGCCTTTGGAATGGAAATGACTTTAGGAAATATTTTATTTGCTTCCACTTTTTTAGTAACCGATATTCTAAGTGAGTTGTATGGAAAGAAGGCGGCACAGACTGCTGTCTGGTTAGGCATTGCTACCTCTGTTATTTTTATTTTAATTACCCAGTCCTGGTTTTTCTATATTCCTAACGAAAACGATTTTGCCATGCCTGCTATTAAGGCAGTTTTTTCCAACACACCACGACTTATGTTTGTGGGAATTTTAGTTTATGCAATTGTGCAATTATTTGATGTGTGGGCTTATCATAAATGGTGGGCATTTACAAGTAAGAAGTTTGGGGATAAACGAAAATTCCTCTGGCTTAGAAATAATGGCTCCACTTTAATTTCACAGCTTTTAAACACGATCTTATTTACAATTGGTGCATTCTACGGAACCCATGAAATGGGGACACTGATTTCTATCGGGGCTTCCAGTTATTTGATTTTCATTGTAACAAGTCTTTTAGATACTTCGTTTATTTACCTTGCCAGAAGTATTCATGAAAAAGAGCAATCGCCCACAAAGTGATTAGCCTTGTATAGTAGCTAAATGCCTACCTTGAACGGCCAAGTAACAAGGTAGGCATTTTTATTTTCGCTTATAGTTTTTATCAATATTTATATTCTATACCTCTCCACATCATCAAGAATATGCCCCGGTGTCAGACGATTTTTCTGTAACACATCCTCCACATTATATCTGTCAAGAAATTCCTTTTTCAGACCGTAATTTAATACTTTCATGTGTGTAGGACCGTAAAATCTGGCGATTTTTTCTCCGAATCCGCCATCTAAAATTCCGTCCTCTAATGTAATCACCATCTGATGCTCTGCTTTCAGGCTTTCCAATAATTCCTCATCCAGTCCGGTAATGTATCTTGGATTTATGAGAGTTGGAGTCACACTCATTTTGCTCTTAATCTCCTTAGCAAGCTGCTCTCCTAACTGGAAAAAGTCTCCAAGGGCAATAATGGCTATTTGACTGCCCTTTTCCTTTATCTGGTATTTGTTTAGGTTGCTGTAATCCGTATCAACTTTTTTCTCCGTATGGATAACTCCGTTGCACGGAATCCGCACTGCTACCGGATACTTTGTCTGCTCTATACTCCAGTTTAACATGGCAAAGTACTCTTCACAGTTGGTTGGTGCCAAATAAACCAAATTTGGAATATTGGACATCATTGGAATGTCATATATACCCAAGTGAGTAATATCGTTCATTCCATATACGGAGGCTGTATTTACCAGTAAGGTTGCCGGATTGTTGTTAACACATAAATCTTGTGAAATTTGGTCATAGGTACGCTGCATGAAGCTGGAATGTGTGGCAAATACAGGCTTACCGCCGTTTTTTGCGATACCGGATGCAAACGCTACTGCATGTTCTTCTGCAATTCCCACATCTACAAACTGTTTTCCTGCTTCTTTTCGTTTTTCCTTGGTAAAACCAATGACTCCCGGAACTGCCGCTACAATTGCCACCACTTTAGGGTCTGCTTTCATTTTTTTCATAAGAAAATCACAGGTTAAATCCTCGTAGTTTTCTCCATCAAAGTTAACGGTTGCTCTCCCTGTTTCTACATCAAATGGCATGTGCCAGTGAAACTCCTCACGGTTAGCCTCTGCTAACTCATACCCCTTTCCTTTCCTTGTGTTAATGTGTACTACGAATGGGTGATCAATGTCTTTTACCTGCTTAAATGCCTCTATTAACTTTTCTATGTTATTTCCTTCCTTTACATACACATAGTCCAGTCCCATTGCCTTAAATAAGTTGCACTCTGCTAACCCATTGCTTTCTCTTAATGCCTTTAAGTTTCTATACAGCCCGCCATGATTTTCTGCAATGGACATGTCATTGTCATTCACGATAATAATAAAATTGCTATCCAGCTCTGCTGCAAAGTCAATTCCTTCCAATGCTTCACCACCACTTAGAGAACCATCTCCTATAACTGCGATAATGTTTTCCTTCTCCCCTTTTAAATCTCTTGCTTTTGCCAATCCACCTGCAAGGCTTACGGATGTGGAAGTATGTCCTATATTAAAGAAATCGTGTTCACTTTCTTCCGGATTGGAATAGCCGGATATGTTTTCAAAATGCTCCTTGTACAAATATCCGTTTTTTCTGCCTGTTAACATCTTGTGACAATAGGTCTGGTGTGAAACATCAAATACAATTTTGTCCTTTGGCGAATCAAATACGTAATGGAGGGCAATGGTTGCCTCCACAATTCCAAAATTAGGGCCGAAATGACCGCCTTTGTTGCTTAATCGGTGCATTAGTGCTGTGCGCATTTCTCCTGCTAACTTTTCCAGCTCTTGTATTTTTAATTTTTTAATGTCTTTTGGACTATTTACTGTTTCTAAGTACATTTTCTAATCTCCTTCCGACTTTGAATAGGTTGACTCCTGGAACGGCGTAATTGTTAATATCATAGAGGACAAAAATCATCTGCTACTTTTACTAAAGCTTCAAACACTGCGTCCATTCCCTCTTTTCCCGGTATGTGTCCGGAATTTTTAATAATTTGACAGTGCAAATATGAATTATCTGAGTTCTCCACTTCCATAACAATATCTGATGTGGATGTGACAATATCTGTATCCCCTTGTAAAATATAATAAGGTATTTTCACGTTCATTAACTCATTAGTCAGATCTAATTTTAATAACTCCGGCCAAAGACGGGTACTTGTTGATGTACCATTGAGCATCATTGCTTTAAAATCCTTGAATTTATAATCCGGGCTTGTGAGCACTCCTTTTATGATTTCCCCCATAGGTGCTTTTTCACCTTTTTTATTCATGTAACCGTCCGTATATTTACTAACACTTCCAGACAAAAGCTGCATATCTTTGTGACAAAAATGTTCCGGTGTAATGGAACGAATCCTATTCATTTTCTTTTCCGAGAATCCGGCTTTTTCTAAAGCTTTATAAACCTCATCATTTATAAAAAGTTTTCTCAAAACCTGTCCCCAGATTACAACTGCATCCACACTCTTCTCTGCTTTTTGTACAGCCTTTAAAGCAAGTACACTTCCCCATGACATACCAAAAAGAATGATTTTATTATCGGGAAAAAGGGTTTTTACTTCAGAAATCAAGTCTACTGTCATTTCCACAAAAGACTCTACTGTAAACTGATCCTTTAATTTGTAATCATTAATACCACAGCCTAATTGATCCCAATACACCATAATAAAACGTTCCGTAAACATAGGAAATAATCCTCTACACCCTGTCGAAAAAGGTATCGGCGTACCCGGACCGCCATGTAAATTAATAACAACAGGAAGTTTCCTACTTTTTCCTTCAATTAATACTTTCTGGGGAATCTTACCCAAAGAAAAAGTATACATTTCGGAGATTTCGTTTTCTTGTATGATTTGTTTTCTCGCCTTGTTCATTATATTAAGTACCCTATCCCTTTCTAATTTTTATGTTCCTTTACATATCTCAAAAACTCTTCTGTTTTGGACCAATACTTAATCCCCCAGTTTTCAAAATTCCATTCTTCCATATAATCGTTACATTCAAAATCAATGTAATATAACTCTTCTTTTTGTACAATAAAATTGGTGGGAAAATAGTCAATATTTGTATTTGCTTTATATAGCCTTACACACATTTGTCTTACCTGTTCTAAATAAGACTGCTTTACTTTATCTTCTAATACTAATTCATAGATTGTTTTTCCTTCTATATATTCTTTTAAAATCCGCTCGTTTTCTATATCTGCCTCTAACAGCTTTGGCATTTTGATGCCTATAGCAGTTAGCCTTTTATAATCGTTTATCTCTGCTTCGATTTTGTTTCCAAATTGGTAATAATCACATGGCTCATGATGAATCTGCTTTACTACATAATAGTGTTTTTCATTAGTGGTTAAATAGGAATAGCCCCCTTTTCCCTTTCCAAGAAGTTTTTCTATTTTGTATGTCTTTTCATTTACTGAAATAATATCCTTCATTTTTCCGGCTCCTTACTAATTTGCATGATACTCTTATATTGTATATATTTATTCCATAAAATCATTATTATTTTAACATAAAACTATTACATAATAAAAGTACTGGTTCTGTTATGATTGAACAGTAACCATATACTTCCCATTTTATATTGTATATTCTGGCGTAAATCTTCTAATACTAAGTTTAGAATTGATACTTTTAATGAGGAGGTTACTATGAAAATTACAGAAAAAAAGAAACCAATTCCTGCTGTTCCTGACGGTGTCTGGGAAGGCAGCAAACCGGCTCCTGCTTCAAAAAATGCTTATGACGATGGAAATATTCCGAAAGAAGACTTACCACAGGATGTGATTCCTGATGAAGTACCTAGAAAGGATGGACCTGGTGGGGAATAGATATGCCTGTTACCATTCACACAGTAGCCTGACACTTGCTGTCAGGCTACGCCATTAGGCAAGTATGAATTTTTCAAATTTTTACAAAGCATGAATTTTCGTTTATTATTCCTATCTACGTAGGTAAGCAGTGCTATGAGAAACGAACCGCCTAAGAACAGCAGGCTTACTACTTCGTATGTATTCATGAACACCACCTCCCCTCTATCTTTAGTCCGGGAGGCTACCACTCTATACACGATTGTCCTGCTAAAATCATAGCACACTTTTAAAATTACAGAAATGCGAATATTTTTTTACGTTATCAGGATTATATTTTGCTACTAATAATAACATAGTCTAACTCATTTTTTCACATTCACAATATGCTTAAACTTTCCACTTCCCTTATTTTGCATTGGTTTATCCTTTGCTAAACCAATATCTACGTGGGAAATCCCCTGATTTTTCAAAAACTCCATTAACTGTTTCTTCGCTACTGCAAACGCTTCATCTTCTTTTACTCCATCTCTAACCTCAAGTCGAAGTTCTACTTTATTTTCCGGATATACAAGCACCTGAAATCTTCTAAGTTCATGAACCTCTTTTAGAATTGCATAAATAGATAGCGGCGCAACCTTCACTTCTTTTCCATCTTCCATAAAGGTTGTCACATCATCCGTTCTGCCTTCCAACTGAATCCATGGGGATGGATTTCCACAAGGACATTTGTCATGATGCATAATAATACGGTCTGTTACTTCATAGCGAATGTATGGCTGGGTAAAATTGTACAAATTAGTCAGTAGTACCTTTTCTGACCGGACACCATCCGGCACCGGATTGCCGTTTGCATCTACCGGTTCTACAATGAGCCAGTCGTCATTGATATGGAAATGCTTCTGCCTGCATTCACAAGCCACTGTCCCGCCTTCTGTACAGGAATAAGAAGTTTGAACATAACACCCAAAGGTTTCTGCCAGACGTTCTCTTAAAGAATCAGATAAATACTCGCCGCCTGTCATAATAATAACCGGTGAAATGTTTAGTCTTCCTTCTTTTGCTTCATCAATAAGCAGTTCCATATTGGATGGATATGCTCCCAACATAGCCGGTTGAAATTCATTTAACTGCTTCACAATTTTTTCTATAGGATAAAGAGCACTGGAAATTCCCATCTGGGATTTTTTCCATGGCATTTTTAAAAGTCTGGAACGGATACTGCTGTTTCCTAAATAAAAGCCTTCGTTTGCAAACACCGCCATACTCTTTTTTCCCTTTTTCATAAAAGCCTTTAAATCTTCTTCTCTGGCATAACTGCGGCAGGCGGAAATTCCTCCCATTACATTATTGGTAGTTGAATCACATAGGGCAACAAGAGGATTTCCGGTAGAGCCTGATGTGGTAAATACCATATATTTTTTCTTAATCTTTCTTCCGATATTGTCTTTATTTTCCATGAATTTTTCCACTTCTGAAAGAGTAAGGTCTCTGTCAGTAATCCAGTCATTCCAGTTTTCCATCAGCTCCCGTTTATTTACAACAGGTAGGTCTGTCAATTTAAAATCTTCCTTCAAATCTTTATATAATTTTGCATAATAGGGGCTGTTTTCTCTTGCCCAGTTTACCATATACTGAAACCGTTTTTTTTGAAGCCGCTCTCTTTCTTCCATTCCCATTTTTTCATAATCCTTGCATAGCTTCATTGCTTTAAAAATTCCGATTTTCTTCATGATTTTTACACCCTTTCTTCATTACTGTTTACTTGACCTCCTGTAATTTCTCTTTACTGTCACAGTCATTCCTTGCAGATTCCAAATAACATGAAATCCAAATAAATTTTCATTTCCGCTTTGATTTTATCACTGTTTTCAAAGAAAACATCCGGTGTTTCCTGATACTGTAGCAGATACTTATTTAATATTGCATTTATGTAAATAGACAGTCCTTCCAGAGTTTTTTCCATGTTTTCGCTGTCCTTAAACTTTAATGTCTGCAATGCTTTTTTTAGAGTCATGCCTGATTCTAACCTTACCTGCATCATGTATTTTTGTATAATCTCCATTTTTCTTTCTGCAATTTCTATCGATGCATCTCTAGATGCCATATTTACCATATGCATTTCGTCACTGCATGCCATGCATAATGAAAGCTTTTTGTCCATAGACGAGAATAAAATATCGTAAAAATCTTCTGCATCTTCTATTCTCTCTGTTTTCGCTGTTAATTTGCAAAGGGCATAGTTTAAACAATAAAAATAATATTCTTTTTTAGAACCGAAGTAATGAAATAAAATTCCCTTGGAAATACCACATTCTTTGGTAATTGTATCTGTACTTACGTCTTTGTAGCACTTTTTTGAGAATTCCTTTATGCCCATAGAAATAATTCGGTTCTTTTTTTCTTCCGTTAGTTTTTCAAATGCTTCTATTGACATGTCCACTCCTTCTGACTTCCTGTTATGCTATCTTTGACTATTGAGTCAATTCTTCTTTATAATATATATAACATGTGTTGACCGTATAGTCAATATTTTTTATATTTTTTCCATTGCATATAAAAAAGTCCCTAAACACTAAGTTTATGGGACTTTGTAAAAATTTTATACTTTCAATTCGGCTCCTGCTTCATAAAAATATTATCCAAAATATTATAAATCACATCTGCACTTGCAGGTTTTAACAAATATCCGGCAGGTTTCAACTTTAAAACATCTTCTATATGTTGCTTATCTTTTACACCTGTTAAAAACACTATCGGAATATCTTCTCCCCCTTCTTGTTCCCGAATCATTTTCATTGTCATCTTACCATCACACACCGGCATTTCGTAATCTAAAAATATTATGTCCGGACGTTTCTTAGCAATGAGAGCCAATGCCTTCATTCCAGAAGTAGCAATTTGTACATCATACTTTTGCTTTAGCATATCATTCATTGTCCGAAGCAGCATAGCACTATCATCTACTAAAAGAACGGTCTTTCTCCCCACTCTTTTATTATCATCACTCCCCTTATCTGAATCACCCTTTACACCCAGTACATTATAAATATATTCTAAAATTTCATCATATTTGTCAGGGCTGATTAAAGGCTTAAACTGTGACACTCTATAGTACTCCTGAAATTGCTCCTGCTCCCCCTCTGTGCCCATACAAATAACAGGTATACAGGAATAATTATTTTTTAATTCGTTAAAAATCTCTCGGCTTTCTTCTCCCATTCCAATAAGACTAATTACCACCAAATCAGGTTGATTTATCTTTAACAAACCTTTCATCATTTCAAGGTTGTCCACACACATCAGCACATGGAAATATTTCTCGAGATAGTTACTAATATCCTTAAAAGATGTATTAAACTTTCCAATAAAAAATAACCTTTTCATTTTAACTCTCCGTTTCCCCTTTAATTTTTTCAATTGTTATTATAGCCTCTTCTGCTTCCAGATTCATCACCTGACTTGCAAGTTGTTCAACAAGTGGCTGTATTTCTTCAGAATATGCATACTTTTGAATCTCACTGCTTATAAAATCAGCGTTATTATAATCATCATTTTCAAGATTAGATTTTAACATATCAAAGTATGGCAATACCTCATCAATATTATCCAGCATAACTTTTTTTTCTTCCTGGGGAAGAATCGATGCTATCCGTTCCTTATGCTTTTCAATCTCTTCTAATAAAATTGGATGTAACACATAAATTCTTTCCACATCATGGTTAGCCGCTGCTAACTCTAATAATCTTGCAACCTTCGATAACAGCAGTGCCCCCACTGTTGCTGCCGAACTTTTTAAAGCGTGAACTTCGATTCGATATCTTGTCCTGCTTTCTTCCTGCAAAATAGAATCTTCCAATTCTGAAAGCATCCTTGGTAAGCGCTTTAATAAATCATGAAAATCTTCCAAAGTATTTAATAATATCTCTTCGCTTTTTAATAAATTCATAGCATAGTCAAAGTCAAATTCATCTAACTGGGGCAATTGACTGTACTCTTGTGTGGTCTTTTCTTTACTATAATCCCCTTCCTTTACGAGCTCCACTGGCAGATATTGTAATATCATCTTATCCAACTTTTCCGGCATAATGGGCTTTGTCAGATAGTCATGAAAGCCTTCCCTAAGACACTGCTCTCTGACACCTACAACAGCATTAGCTGTAAGCATTATAATAGGAGTTTCATTACACAGATTCCTTTCTTTTATGGTATGAAGAGTTTCCACACCATCCATAATAGGCATCATAAAGTCCAAAAAAACTATATCAAACTCCTGTTGCTCCACCATAGCAATACATTCTTCACCGCCCCCGGCTTCATATACATTAATCAATGTATGCTTTAATAGATTTTTAAATACCTTACGGTTCATTTCATTATCGTCTACTACTAATACTTTGGCCTCTGGTGCAATATAACTCGTACTATATTCCGACTCTTCCGATACCAGAATGATTCTTTTCTGAAAATCTCCTAAAGGTTCTGCATTAGTAACCTTCTGAACAATATCAAAATAAAATTCACTACCTTTACCATACTCACTTTTTACCTTTAGTTCACTATCCATTAAGGCAAGAAGCTGCATGGCAATATTCATACCAAGGCCGGTTCCTTCTATGTGTCGGTTTCTAGATTCTTCAATCCTTTCAAAACTGGCAAATAATTTATCAATATCCTCTTCTTTAATACCGATTCCTGTATCTTTTACAGAATAAGATAGAATTGCATTTTCTCCCTCCATTCTGCCTGTAACAGTCATGGTAATAGTTCCCTCATTGGTATATTTCACCGCATTGGTGAGCAGATTCATTAATACTTGTCTTATTCGAATATCATCACCACAGTATTCTGTAGGAATCCCTGGATCAATCTGAAAATTTAAAACTAACTCTTTATCTTTTGCCTTTACATTGATCATATTGTAAAGATCATTAAGAAGGCTTGAAATTTCATATTCAGCTGAAATAATCTCCATTTTTCCCGATTCTATTTTAGAAGAATCAAGAATTTCATTAATAATGCTTAAAAGAGCTCTTGCCGAACTCTTTATATCATGGGCATATTTTTTTATAGATGTCTCTGTGCTTTCACGAAGTACCATTTCATTCATACCAAGTATAGCATTAATGGGTGTTCTAATCTCATGGGACATTCTTGCTAAAAAGTCTGATTTGGCACGATTAGCCGCATCAGCACGAGCGGTTTCTTCTTTTAGAAGTCCTACCAGTACTGCATCCGGGTTGGCTACAGTCATATACATACATAAGCAAAACAAAATCACACCCAGACTGGAGGTCAATGCTATCGGCACAAACAACTGAAACATAGATGTACCCGTAACGGATACAAATGCCAGAATAACCGCCACTTTATTTTTTAACGAAATATTTTTTCTTTGTCTGATAATAAGCACTATAGTTAAAATCATGTAAGTAATTACACACACATATAGCATATTCGGACCCGGTCCGTAAGAATAATTTCCCTGCACTGTTTCCATATAATAGACAGGTAAAAACAGTTCTAAAATAAAAACCACTATGTACGGTACCCATGTAAGAATCCTTCCCTTTAATGTTGTACCTAATTCTTTTTCCACTAAAGCAACCAAATACTTATATACAAGCACAAATAAGGTTGCCATGGTGTGAAAAAAACATATATGTACCATACGGTTAATCATAGGATGAACTGTTTCCAAATGATTTACCGTATAATTACTTGCTATATCAAAAGTTAGATTTATAAAAGCAGCAAGCAGTATTATATTAAAAATTATATTTTCTCTGCTTTTCTCCTTTATGCCAAACCAGCACATAAAGAAAAGTACTGCTATAACGAAAATTCCGTATATTTGTGCTTTGTAGTAAAGCATATGTTTCCCTCACTCTCATATGTGAAAATTATCTGATTTTATCTTAAAACTTCATTGTACACATGTCTTTCATTCCTTTTTCTCTGTTTTAGCAGTTAAATTTTCAAATACATAGTTTAAACAGCAGAAATAATATTCTTCTTTAGAAATAAATCTCATATACCTAATAGAAAGTCGCAAAATATCTGGTTTACGGAACTTTCATATAACACATATTTATGAATTGCTTATTTCTTTTCACTATCAATTACTACTTTTTCAATTTTGGAATGGACCATTTCTGCAAGCTCTACAGTATTTAATTCCTTATATTCTTCATAAGGAATGGGCTCCAGAAAATGGATTTGCACCGTAACCAGCTTGCTGCCCTTTTGATCTAATACTTTATAGCTGTCAATTAACGCAATAGGTAAAATCGGACATTTTGCTTTTGTTGCACATTTAAAACTGCCACCATGAAACTCTAACATCTGATTTCCATTTTTGCTTCTGGTGCCTTCCGGGAAAATCAAATAGTTACGTCCGCCTTCCACTTCCTTTATAACATTCTTAATTACTTGCATGGACTGTCTTAAGTCCTCTCTATCCATAGGGAAAGATTTGGTACAATCCACAACCTGCTTCATAAATGGTATGGTATATAATTCCTTTTTTAATACTGCTGCCCAAGGTTTCTCCATAGCCGCAGTAATGGCGATAATATCAAATAAGCCTTGATGGTTAGCATATAGCAAAAAACCGTTTTCATCCGGAATATTTTCTGTTCCATAAACTTCTAAGTTAATATTACCGGAGTTTACAGCCCGTTTGAATATGTACCGGATATGTTTATATTTTTCTTCTTCTGAATATTCCTCTGTGTGTTTCGCGTAATGACATAATTTCCAATAGGCTCCCGGTACCCGCAAAATGTTTCTAAGTACCATTAATGCTAATCGATTCATATACTTTCCTCCAATTGTATAATTTATTATATTTTAAGATTTATCTATATCTTATCCTGACTTCTATATTTCTATCAATGATTCCTCAATAGTCTCAAAAAGTCTTTCCTGTTCTATAGGTTTTAATAAATATCCGGAAGGTCTTAATTCCAGTACTGCTGCAATGTGCTTTTTGTCAGAAACAGCGGTAAGAAATACTACCGGAATGTCTTTTAATACCTCATCATTTTTTATTTCTTCAAAAGTTTTCCTTCCATCCCATCCGGGCATTTCGTAATCTAATAATATTAAATCCGGAACTTTTGACTTTGCCTGATTTAATGCCGTTTCACCTGAATTAGCCACGATAACATCGTACTGTTTTTGCAACATACTTTTTATGCTACGGAGAAAAAGACCACTGTCATCCACTGCTAAAATACGTTTCTTACTTTGAACATTCTCTTCTATTTTTTCTTGGGAATCTTCTGTTTCATTTTCCTCTTCCATGTTTAACATATTCTCACATTTTTGTAATAACATGCCCAAAGTTGTAGGTCTTATCAAATACTCAAAATGATTACTCTCATATTTTTCCTGATAAACTTCACACTCTTCTGTTGTTCCAACAAACAAAACAGGCATCTGGGGATATCTATCGCAAAAATAATCCAATATGCGAACATCCATCTGATTGCATCCTATTAAAGACACTAAAACCATATCCGGTCCAAAAACCTTTCTCATGGACTTTACCATTTCAAAATTATCCATACACATCTGGGTTTGAAATTTCGTTGACAAATATTTATTTAAACTGCCAATAATATGATTTAACTCACCGATTAAAAGTATTTTTTTCATCTTTCAATTCTCCATTCTTTATTTCATTTGATTTTTAAGTTCTTCTATTTGATTAACTGCCTGTACACTATCCAGGTTGGTTACAAAAACACTTAATTTTTCTATGCTTTGTTGTATCTGATCAGAATACTGAAATCCTTCCAGTTTTTCCATTATTTCATCCATCCGGTCAATATCCATTTCCGTCATAGCTTCCTGTAACCTTTCCAGATAATCAGTAATCTCCTTATAATCTTCTACCTCTTCTTTTATCTGTTCATTATCTTTTTCATTCACACAATCCTTTAACTGCTCTTTATAGCCTCTCCATTCCTTTATAAAAATGTCATGTAATGCCTCTATTAATTTTATATCGGCATCTCTTGCTGCATCCTCAAGCAGCTTTGCCATTCCACCTAACACAATGGCACCAATGAGATTTGCAGCACTTTTCATGGAATGAACCTTGATTCTGTATTGTGCCAACATATCCGGATTACTGTTTATCTGTTTATAAAAGCCATTAAGCGTATCTGCTTCCCACTCAATGGTCTTGTAAAAATCCTCTAATGTGGACATAAACAGTTCTTTATCCGGTAAATGTTTAAATCCACAGTTCCAATCCACTCCATCAATAACCGGAAGGTCAAGACCTGTCATCAATGTGTCTTTATGCACAACCTCTCTTATCTCTTCACCGTCTTCTGAAACATTAAACTGTAACAATTCACGTGGAAGAAGCTTAAGAATCATCTGCTCCAGTTTTTCCGGATTAATAGGCTTAGGAAGAAATGCATCAAATCCTTCTGCTAAATACATTTCTTTTGCACCAGTTATTGCATTAGCTGTCAATGCAACAACCGGACTATTCTCACACTGATTCTCATTTATCTCTTTCATCCGGTGCAAGGTTTCTATTCCATCCATCTCAGGCATCATATGATCAAGGAAAATCAAATCATAATGGTTCTTTGTAATCATATTAAGGCAAGCCTTTCCACTGTCAGCAACATCAATACCTATCCTTGTTGGTTTTAGCAGGCTGACAAAAACTTTAAGATTGATCATATTATCATCAACCGCTAATATTCGTGCCTCAGGTGCTAAAAATGTAGAGGTGTATGAATATTCAGTAGATTGTTCCTTTATGCGCTCTTCCAAATTTCCAATTGGTGTAGAGTCCACAATCTGCTGTTCCAAAGTAAAATAGAACTTAGAACCTTCACCATATACGCTTTCCACATTCAATTTACTTCCCATAAGCAACAATAGCTGTGTGGTAATATTGATTCCCAGTCCTGTTCCCTCAATATTTCTATTTCTCTTTTCCTCGATACGTTCAAACTCTTTAAATAACTTGGAAATGTCTTCCTCTTTAATACCAATTCCCGTATCCTGTATGCAAAAGTCCAAAATTACTTTTCTTCCTTCTACTCTGCCGTCCACACTTAGTACAACTTTTCCTTTTTGAGTATACTTGACTGAATTGTTTAATAAATTAACAAGTACCTGTCTGATACGAACATCATCACCCAATAATTTGGACGGTAGCTTTTCATCCACATGAATTTGTAATTCCAGTTTTTTTGCACGTGCTTTTGTCTTAATCATATTGGAAATATCATGTATTAAGCTACTAAAATCATATTCAATATTTATAATTTCAAGCTTCCCTGATTCAATTTTTGAAAAATCCAGTATGTCATTAATTAAAGACAGTAAATTCTGCCCTGCATTCTGGATGTCCAACGCATATTCCTTAATATGCATATCCTTTGTTTCTCTTAAAATCATAGTGTCCATACCAAGTACCGCATTAATCGGTGTGCGGATTTCATGGGACATATGGGCAAGAAATTTATCCTTTGCAGCATTGGCAGCCATCGCATCCTGCCTTGCTTCCTCTGCAAGCTTATTTGCACTTTCTAACTGGGCATTTTTCTTTTCTATGTATTCCATTTCATGTTTTAATAATCTGGAATTTTCTTCCACATTACATGTATACCCTTTAATTACCTGACTAAAATGCTGGTACAGCATGATAATACTAAAACAGGCTGTACCAAAACGGCTGAATTTACCCATATCACCTACTGCCACTATGTACATTCTGACAATGTCTATGGTTCCGCCAATTCCCATAAAAAGCAGGCCGCCCATACCAATTAAAATACTTTTATCTTTTTTCTCTTTCATAATATCCAAATAGGACTTTGCAACCGCCAAAACAGTTATAGCAATAAGTGCATGGGAGAAAAACACCATATTCATAAAATCCACTGTATTGGTCAGCTGTAAAACCATCTGAATAAAAATATTGGCACAATCCAGTCCCAACAATATTTTCCAGCGTTTTTTATAAACACCCAGAATTCCATTAGCATAATAAAGCCCTATAAAGAAAGGAAGCATCATGACACAAAGAAATACCAACACAGAATAAAAGGTTTGATTTCCATAAAAAATATGTAGTATCTTAGTTTCAACAAAATAATATAGCGATGCCACAACACAATAGCCAAATAAATACTGCATTCCACCAGTGTCCTGCTTTGACGCCAGTTGGATCAAAAACAACACAAAGAAAATGGTCCCACAGATAAGAATAAGTATATTTAGTAAAATATAAACCAGATTATCCTGTAACAAATTCAATATTAGTACATCTCTGTCTCCTATAGTTATTGCACTGACTTTTGCAGCATAATCATCATATGGAGAAACCATTTCTATTCGTATCTTACCGGATGTTAAATCATAGGGAATATCAATAAAGTTATATACACTTCCCGGAGTACTCCCAAAGCTCCTTATATCTTCCATTCCAAATTCATAAACAAGCTCATTATCCATCCAGACCCTTAGTGACTTATCTGCGGATAAAAAAGCCATGGTTTTGCCAAAGTATTTCTCTGGAATAGTATTTTCTAATACAACCTGTTCCTTTGGCTTACTTTGTCCCAGGAATGGAAGCTTTTCAATTTCAAACCTGTCTCCATCCTGCCATGTCATTACCCAGTCTTTATTAAATTCCCATACATCTCCTTTGGAAAGTGTCATGTCATCCACCTTAAATGTAACTGCCACAAAAAGCAGTAATGCCAGATTAAAGGCTACCACAATCCATACTATTTTTCTAAAATGTTTCATATGCCTCCCCCTTTTATACACCCGGTAGTGTTTGAGGTCTCCTTCGTAACTTCCATTACAAAATATACCATGGTGTTTTACTTCTATTTTTAGCAACGTATAAAGCCTTATCTGCGTTACTGTATAATTTTCCAAAATCTCTTTCTGAGGCATCCAGTATTCTTGCTATACCAAAGGATACATTCACAATGTCAGCATATTTTTCACCATGCATTTTATTTTGAAACTCTGTCATAATCTTCTCTGCCATTGTTTCCAGTTCTTTTACATCAATTGCTTCTTTGAAGAAAATGCAAAATTCATCTCCACCAATTCTACAGGATAGAATCTCCTCACCCTGTGCCACAAGAACTTGGCCAAACTTTACTAAAATATCGTCACCTGCCTGATGTCCGAACCGGTCATTAACCTGCCTGAAATGATTTAAATCCATCATAAACAGGCTTCCACTGCCACCTTGTGCCAAATATTCTTCAAGGAGGGTTATGAAATAACTTCTATTGTAAATATCTGTCAATGAATCCTTATGTGCCAGATCACTTATCTGAGTGAGCATTTTATGGTGTTCTGTAATATCAAGCATCCATAACATCTGACCCTGAACGTAGCCACCTTCCCTTAAAGGCTCAACCCGCATCTCATACATCTGCTCCCCTATTTTCAAAGTTTTTACTCTTCCCTCAAATATATCCTTTAAAGTATCATTATGATAAGCATTTTGCTTTAATGCAAGCTGACCAAATACCTCCTGCATTCCCTTGTTAAAATAGGTAACGATATGATTGTTATTCACAACCATAATTCCTTCCTGTCCATGGCTCAACGCATTTTCCCCAGCCAATGTAATAGAATCAAAATAACCGTATTTAATCAAAGCCGTCCCAACAAGAATAGCTGCTCCTATAATACCCAGACAAGGAATCTCGTAACCTCCCGTAATACCGGTATCGCGGATAAAAATGGGAATCCATGGACAGATAATTGCTGTGGCAGTGCAAATAATTCTCTTCCGCTCTACCCCTGTTGACCTTCGAATACCAAGAATACAAATAACAAAACAGCTTACACACACCACAATCATATAATATAGAAATAAATCAAATCCTTGGCCATATTCCAAAACAAGCCTTGGAAAAGGACCATCCTTATTAATTCCAACAGTTGTGTAAAAATAATGATTTTCCCTTGTGGTAAGAAGCATCCACATAATGAAAATGCCACATAAAATCTCTAAGGCATATACAAATGCAGGAATATCTCTATGACACATCTCTGCTACAAACATGGTAAATGCCAGCATCAAAAGACACTCACCAAAGTACTGCATAAGTGTTGCAGCATAAAATCCCCCTACATTACCTGATGTAATCTCCACTAAAAAGCCAAATGTATAAATACAGCCGGACAATACAAGCAGCACTGTGGCAATCTGTCCTTTAGACGGTTTTGCCCACAAAACCAATACCAATATAAGTATACTCACTAATAATGCAATTACATGAAATGCTACATAAATTTCATACATGCTACATCCGTTTACTACTGCCTTTATAGCTGCTAATACCAAAAAATGTGCCGAATAAAATATGTAAAAGAAATATCTACCAAAAATATCCTTCCCTTTTTCACCGTTATAATATTTCAGCAAAAATAATGGTAAAACAAAGCCGAGTAAATAAAGCTTATCATACCACGGCCAGTCATAGTGGGAAAAATGCCATATTTCATTAAGCTTAATGGCTACAATTAAGAAAACTTCCAGTGTTACCGTAAGGAAAACTACCCAGGTGGCCTGTCTTTTAAATCCTTTTACATAGTAAAAAACAAGAATATACAGCATAGGCATAATAACCCAGCCGCCAATAGTTGCAGATATAATAAACAAACCACCCGATAATATAACCTTCTGCCATATCTTAAATTTTTTATTTTCCAAAGTTGCCAAAAGCAGAACACCAAGCATCAAATCAAAGATAATATTCTGCCTGTATTCATACACCTCATGAAAAAACAAATAAAAGGGCAAGATGGCAATAACACTGAACAATGCCATTCTCTTCATATAGCCCTTTACACTTTTGGTGTGTCTAAAGCCTTCTGCCACAAAAAAACACATGGTAGGTACTGTTAATCTGCCGATAATATGCATAATCTGTCCTAACGGACTCATAAATTCCACAAATCCCCACGCCACATGGTCACACACCATAGCACATATGGCAATTAATTTAAGCTGTGTACGATTTAACCCCTTCATATGAATCTCCCCCGCTTTTTATTTCTATTTTTCCAAAATGTGATACTACGGGTCACAAAGTCATGGTTTTTCATGTAAACATGAAATCCATGACCTCCTGCCCCTTGTATCACATTATACCAAAAAGAGGGGAATACGCCAATAAAAAGACTACCATTCTCTCGAAAAAAGTGGCAGCTGTTTTCATTCACAAAATCTTTCAAACATATAACTGCATTTTATTGACCATATTTTTCCTATTTAATATAATGTAAAAGTATTTTAATAAAAGTTAAAAAAAAAATTTCTAAAAAATTTTTTAAAAGTGAAACTTTTTTCAAACTCACCCTCTCTTTATAAAAGAAGGGTACCAGAAAAGAAATACTAAAGGAGAAAAAAGGAAAAAATGAAAACATCACAAGAATTACAGGATGCTGTAAGAAAGTATCAGGATGGGGACAAAGAAATATTTGACCGGATATATGAATTGTCCTACCCCTATTTGCATGCCTGCGTTATGCATGCCGTAAAAGATGAGGAACTTTCCATGGATATGTTACAGGAAACATACATGGAAATCAGCAAAAACATTTCACAATTAAAAAATGTGGATGATTTTTTGCATTGGGCTGCCAGAATTGCAAACAGAAAATGCTATGCCTATATGAATAAGAAAAAGGATTTATTTATATCCGGGCAGGAAGAAGCAGACTATTTTGAACAAATAGCGGATGATGAAGCTTTTATTCCGGAGGAAATTCTTCAGGATAAGGAGAAACAACGGCTCATAAAAGAAATTATTGATAATTTAAGTGATATGCAACGTTTGTGCATTATCGGCTATTACTTCAACGAATTAAAACAAGAAGAAATTGCACAAGAACTGGGTATTCCGGTAAACACAGTTAAAACCCACTTAAACCGAGCCAAAGCCAAAATAAAGGAGGCGGTTGTGGAGCTTGATGAGAAGAAAGGAACACGTCTCTATGCTCTTGCACCTTTTTTGCTGCTATTTCTGGACCTGGAAGCAGAAGCGTGTCAGACAATACCGATGATGTCCCAAAACCCTTTGGAAACACAGACATCTGACAGTATAAGCGCAGATAACACAAGAGCGGATAACACACCCTCCGGTAAGCCACTGCCAACCGGCAAAGGTTTCAATCCCAAACTAATTCTCGGTACTGTTGCTCTCACAGGCGTGATTGGAATTGGAATATTTTTTGCCATGAATGGAGATAATGGCGGACAATCGGAAGAAATCCTCACAGTGGAAAATCCGGAAACTACCTCTTTGGATACTTCGGACACTCTTACAAGCAGCTTAACTGAAGCTACAACAGACAGCACTACAAATAGCGGTGCAGAAAGTGCTACTGAAAACGAAACAGACAACACTACTACTACCACTACAGAAAGTTCAACAGATAATATCACTCCACTGGCAATCTCCGGTTTGTATGATGAGTATTCTGATGCAAATGAGGGGGTTATCGCTGTTTGTAAAGACAATAAATGGGGCTTAGTTACTTACGATAATGAGGTCCTCGTCCCATTAGAGTATGAATATTGCAGCATTGCCGCAAATGATGATGGACTTTCCTTCTTTGGAAATCCGGGAGATTATCATGTGTTTGACAATCAAGGGAAAGAAATTTTCCAAACAACAGAAACCATTACAGCAGTTAGTGAAGGAATTATTCTCACAGAGAGAGAAGACACCGGCGATTATATTTATGATTTTGCCTACTATACCACAGACGGAAAACTTCTCTATCGACCGGAAAGTGACCCGGAATATCCATTGGATGATGACCTTTATAATGCAGTTGGTTTTAGTGATGGTTATGCTTTCTTTGGCGACGGTCATGATATGCGAATTAGTAAAAACAGTGAATTATTTGACCTTTTTGATGTGACTTATGCAGAAGAAATTGCCGATACTGAGGCAAATAATGCTGCCAGTACGACAGAGTCCGCTACTTTTGCAACAATCAATGCATATCCAATTGGAGCCACCTCACAGGGCTACTACGTAGCAAAATGCTCCGGGGATTATCCATATGATTGCTATGCCTACCTATTACATAGCGCTGACGGAACAAAAAGCTACCGTCTTGCCATGAGCAGTGTGTTTAACAAAGAAGGTAGCTATCAGGTTACCGATTCCAATTCCTCATGGACTCTTAGTGGCTACTACAAAAACGGTGTGTATCGGTATAACTACGACACCTTGATGGCCGCATATATAAGCAATGGCGACTTCTCTACTTGTTATCTTCTGGATGTATCAAAATTGGAGCAACAGGATAATAACGCAATTCAACAGGAGTTTGACGGTGTTGAATCAACAAATGATGAGGAAATTCTGAATTTTGACTGGAGTCACATTACCGACGAAGCCGTTATTATTCAGGCAGACGCTATCCAGATAAGCGACGAAAAATACTGGCTTATCAGTCAGGAAGGAAAATGGGGTTATATAGACCATACCGGCAATATCCTTCACATGTATCAGGACGCTACTACCTTCCATGAGGGAAAAGCCATTGTTATTGAAAATGACACCGCCTACTGGATTGATGAAACCTTCACCAAAACAACCGAAATCTGTCCGGCAAAATCGGTATTTAACCTTGGGGACGTCTTTCTCATTATCAAACCGGATGACTCTAACATTATGGTTTCAAACTAATATATAAAGAAAGAGGATTATACTATGAAAGAAAAAAATTATTTTATGAAAAAACTTGGAATACTTATTGCACTGTTTTGTATTTGCTTTGCAGTAATGCCTGTCACTGCCAACGCCAAACCCAAAACCGTAAAAATACACAGCTTCTCTTCCGGAGACAAGAAAGTAGATAAAAAAATTCGCTCTATTATCAAAAAAAAGATTAAGCCCGGCATGAGTACTGCTGAAAAAATAAAGACCGTTCACGATTATATGGTACTAACTTGTAAATATGACTACACTAATTACTCAAACGGCACCATTCCAAAGGTTTCCTACACTCCAAGAGGTGTTTTAATCAAAAAGAAAGCGGTTTGTCAGGGCTATGCTGAAACTTTCCAGTTATTTATGGACGCTCTTGGTATTCCTTGTAAAACAGTGACAGGTACAGCCAACAACGGAAGCGGAAATGGTTATCAGGGACATGCTTGGAATATGGTAAAAGTAAATAATAAATGGTATCATGTGGATGTAACCTGGGATGACCCGGTTCCTGACCAGAAAAAATATATTAACTATGGCTATTTCTTAATTCCTGATAGTCAAATGGATAACGACCATAAATGGAACCGTTCCAGCTACCCAAAATGTAAGTCTAGCTCCAACAAATTTATCAAATTATTTGGTAAAGTTTCAAAAACAATGGATTCTGCCACAGACGCTTTATATAACGGTTATCAAAAAGATAAGAATAAGACAGTTACTATTATTATTCCAAAGAAATTGTACAAAAGCTATAAAAATAAAGCTGATTTTAACTTTGAATTAATGATTAACGTAGCAAGAAGACATTGTGTTTCAATTACAGCTTGGAATAGTTCTAAGCCATATGCATATGGGAACTACTATATTATGCGTTTTACCGTAACAAAAGCTGAAGCTGCAACGCAATCAATTTGTCCACATTGTGAGCAGTACCATAATCCCTATTTAGACATCTGCCCACATTGCGGCAAGAACCAAAACACATTTCCTGACCCTGAGGAATAAGTCATATCAGAAACAACCGCCCACAAAGTGGTTAGCCTCGTAAATGGTTATTTAATAAGCCACTCAGTCGTGTGACAAGAGTGGCTTTTTTATTTTTGCTTGTTGTATAGGTCAAGAGCTGAATACTTACACTAATTCGTAATTATTCAGTTCCCTCATAATTATCATGCCAAAATCCATTTAAAATTGCTTCGCAATGGGATTTTTGCACACTTGTATCATATTCTTACGGTCTCAGCAGCGAGTGCTTCGACCTGTTTTGAATACTTACACTAATTCAATATAATAATCAATCAAATCATATATCCAGTCTGTTAAATTTGAAAACTCAAATCCTAATTTTTCTGCCTTATTTGTGTTAATGCTATATTCCGGCTCTCCATTATAAGGTGCCTTATCTCCCGTCTTACTAAGAATTGCTTTGGAACCTGTTTTTCTTTCCACATAATCAATAATTTCTCTTAAAGAAATCGTTCCGCCACAGCTTCCATTGATTGCACCTTGAACATTTTTATCTGCCAGAAAAGCTAAAAATTTTCCGGCCTCATCAGAACGGATATAGCTCATCTGAAAATCCGGATTATCAATGTTCATAGGAAGGGATTTCATTACATGTTCCACATAAAACAACATTCTTTCTGTATAATCGTCTTTCCCGATAACAAATGGATATCTGACTGCAATAAAGCTTCTATCATTGTACTTTTGCCATAAGGCACACTCTGCCTGTCTCTTTATTTCATCATAAGGAAAATCCATTCGGTTGCACCATATAAGCCCTTTTTTTGTTGCACCAAAGTCCTCTTCCTTCGTATCCATCTTCTTGGGGTCATAAACAGCAGTACTGGACATATAAATATATTTATCACAATCTAATACATCCATAGCAATTTTAATATCATTGGAACAATACGCAATTTTATCGTATACAACATCAAAGTGCTTCCCTTTTAATGCCTGTTCCATTTGTTTTGAGTCTGTCCGTTCTATTTGTATTCTTTTCACAGCATCGCCAAAGTTATCCTTTGCCATTCCTCTTGTGGCAATCGTCACATCATGCCCTCTTCTAAGTAATTCCTCTACCATTGGTATTCCAAAAAATCTGGTTCCACCTAATACTAAAATTTTCATGTTTGCTCCTTTCTTCCGAAGGTTATTAAAAATCCGGTTGTTTTTAAAAATGTCTTCTTTTCATTTCTTATTTTTTCTTTCATTTGTCCCCAGTTTTCTGTAAGTCTGATTGCTTCATCTCTTGATAATCCATGATTTGTCAATACTTCTATAGCTCTTTTATCTCCTTCTGACTTATCATTTTTCCATCCTTTCTCAGCTGCATCTTCAGTTATATCCTGAATATATTTTTCGTATAATCTCCCGAAAAATGCCATTGCACGACTATCTTCAACTGGATAGCAATCCCTGATTAACCAGAACATCTTTTCAAAAAAAGCATTGCGAAGTGTAATGTCGCTTAATGATATAAATCTACCATTTGTATCTTTTATAAATGGAGCTGCAAAGAATTCACTGAAATCCCATTCCCTATCTTCACTCTGCTCTGCCCACTGCTTATAGTCAACTAACAATTTTGATAATCCGTCTGCTCTATTGTTTCATAATTTCCATGCACAATTATCTTCTTAAGAAGCATAATAACATTCCTTCTTTCTGTTCTACTCAACACTACCAACAATCTTTAAAACTCTAAACTATCCGCATTGAGCAGAAAATATTTCATGCCCATGATTACAAAGCCTTCCTCATTTCTCCAAGGCTTTTTCGTTCCATTTACTATAACAATCTTCTTAAATGAATCCGGAATATTGCGAAGTGAATTAAGTTCCTGTGTCTGCTTTTCCTCAGAAGTCATATCATAAGCTACCTGAATATAATATCTCTGACTGCCTTGGTTCACTACAAAATCAACCTCTAACTGCTTATGAACCCTCTTTCCTTCACTATTCTTTGCAAATACATCCACAATACCGACATCCACATTGTAACCACGCACAAGCAGCTCATTATAAACAATGTTCTCCATAATATGAGTCTGCTCCTGCTGTCTGAAGTTTAGTCTGGCATTTCTAAGTCCTATATCCGAAAAATAGTATTTCAGGTTTGCTCCTACATATTTTCTCCCCTTAATATCATACCGGTCCGCTTTAGAAATCAAAAATGCCTCTGCCAAATAATCAATATGGTTGGATATAGTTTTATTGCTGTAATTGATACCTCTCTCACTTTTGAAAGTATTTGATATTTTGGTTGGATTGGTAGGTGCTCCTATGGCAGAAGCAAGAATATCCACCAAAGTTCCAATCTCATCAACATTTTGAATTCTGTTTCGCTCTACCACATCCTTGATATAAACATTGGTAAAAATATTTTTAAGATACTCAGCCTT
>JAFSDJ010000098.1 GCA_017436305.1 Lachnospiraceae bacterium | reverse complement strand
GCAAAGGATAGTACCGTGTACACTTATACAGGTAAGGAACAGACTTATCGTTTAGCAAGCAGTCCTTACTACACAATTGAGAACGCAACACATACAAATGTAGGGAAATATGAGGTTTCCGTGACTTTGAATGATAACTGTATATGGAATGGCGATTTACCAATATACGAGTTTGAGATTAAGCCGGCAAGACCATCAGGTAGCGGTAGCAGCAGTACTACCACCAACCCACCAAGTACTCAGAAACCAAGTACAGAGGAACCAAGTACAGAGGAACCAAGTACCGAAGAACCAAGTACAGAAGATTCAAGTACGGAAGATTCAAGCACCGAAGAGCCAGATACCTCAGAGGAAGATACTGTAGAATGGAAAACCGATGAAAATGGAACCTTCTACGAAAAAGAAGATGGAACTAAAGTTATCGGTTGGTATGAAATGGCAGAAGATGTCTGGTATTATTTCGATGAAAATGGATATCGTCAGACCGGTTGGGAAAAAGACGGAGAAAATTGGTATTATCTGAATGAAAACGGTGTTATGCAGACCGGATGGCAAAAAGATGGAGAATTCTGGTACTACTTAGGTGTAAATGGAACTATGAAAACAGGCTGGTTAAAAGATGGAGAGACATGGTACTACTTAGGAGTAAATGGAGCCATGAAAACCGGATGGCAAAAAGATGGAGAATTCTGGTACTACTTAGGTGTAAATGGAGCTATGAAAACCGGATGGGTAAAAGATGGAGAGACATGGTACTACTTAAGCGAAAGCGGAGCCATGAAAACCGGCTGGGTAAAAGATGGAGAGACATGGTACTACTTAAGCGAAAGCGGAGCCATGAAAACCGGCTGGGTAAAAGATGGAGAGACTTGGTACTACTTAAGCGAAAGTGGAGCTATGAAGACCGGATGGATACAGGTCGGAGCAGACTGGTTTTATCTGAATTCAAATGGTTCCATGGCAGCCAATACCTACATTGGTAAATGGTATGTAGATAAAAACGGATATTATATCCCATCCAAAACAAAATAGGATGATATTATTTCAGGGAAGAATGGGAGGAAAACTCACTTCTCCCACTGAAACATAAAGCAATTCCAGGCTATTAAGGAAAAATACTTTTTACCTTACTAACATAAAATAGAATAATAAATAAAAGACTGTTGCACTTAGTAAAATTTCTACGGAATATGGATATTTTCAAAATGAATCATGCCATATCCTAAGTAGTTTTTACCTAGTGTGACAGCCTTTTTTTATTGTCAAATGATATAAGTGTTAAAAATAAATTTTAATACTACTGATATCAAGAATTAACCCATATTTTTAATACAATTCAATGTAATTTTAATTATTATTAATTATTGGTTAAATTACTATATGATTTTACATATAAATATATTATTGTTTACAAAAAAATAAAATAATACCTTGTAATATGCCGATAAAGGTGTTATAATCCAATCAAAGCAAATTTTCGTTGGACGAAAAAGAAAAAATCTGCTATACATGGATTGTAAATGTATGGTATACTATTGTCATCGATGTATGTGGAAAGTTTTTGATAAAATTGATACGAAAAGGCATACCACACACATATCCCAGTGATACATCTATTTTGAATCTTTCTATGGATTCAAAACATATCATATTCGTAATGAATTCAGAAAATTCTTGCTTTTATTCCAAATAACAATTAATAAAACAGCAGAAGATTTCTGAAACGAATGAAGCTCATTTCCGCACTGTAATTCCTTAAGAAACCTTCTGCTCATACGAAGGAGGAACTGCATATGGAAAAAGACATTGTGTGGAACGTGTTTTTTGAAAATGAAGAACGGTTTGCAGATTTAATTAACGGCTGCGGACTGAATGGAAAACAGATGGTAAAACCGGAAGACTTAAAACCGGCAGATACGAAGAACCTGCAGTATTACGGGACAGATACGAAAGGTGAAACAGGGAAAATACTGGATGTATGTAAGACGGACAAACCTAAAAAGAGGAATGGAAAAAGCACTAAAAGCAGTACAGTTTACAGGGATATAGTGCGAAAGGTAGCATTTGGCGTGAATTTTGCCATGATAGGAATTGAAAATCAGGAGACGATAAATTATGCCCTGCCCCTTGCCATTATGAGATATGATGCCGGGGAATATGAAAAACAGAAAAGAGAAATTTCTAGAAAAATCAGGCAGCCGGGTTCCGGTGCGAAAGAGGGAGAATTTCTTTATGGATTTTCAAAAGAAAGCCGACTTCACCCCGTGGTAACCTTTGTAATTTACAGTGGAGAAGAATGGGACGGTGGACGAAGTTTAAATGACATCATTGATTTTACGGACATTCCGGAGGAATTAAAAGGCATGGTTCAAAACTATAAAGTAAATCTCATTGAAATCCGGAAATGGAAAGATACCTCTGTGTTTAAGACGGATATCCGGCAGGTATTTGATTTCATCCGTTATTCGAAAAATAAGGAACAGGTAAAGAAACTGGTTTTAAATAATCCGGATTATGAAAAGATATCGGAAGATGCATATGACGTAATGAAACAGTACGCAAACATATCAGAACTGAAAACGGAGAAAGTGAAAGGAGAAAAGAATATGGTAAATATGGCGAAAGGTTTACAAGACTGGGCGGAAGAAGAAAGAGCGGAGGGAAGACGAGAAGGAATTCAGTCCATGGTAAGAATATTTGTAAAAAATATGCTGAAATGCGGAATGTCGGATGAAGATATATTAATGCTATCAGAATGTGACCGGGAGTTATTAGAAGAAGTGAAAAAGAGTATTTAGGTAAAAAGATAGCGGTTACTGTGTGAACAATAGCAAAAAATGTAAGCAAATTGTGGACTGGTGGAACGTTGCATTTTAAAGGAAAATCCGTTATACTAACCATAACTGATAAAAGGGGATTTGAAAGGGAGTAGATAGATATGGGAAAAGTGAAAAATACAGTAAATGTGACGTGTATGTCAAACAATGTAGGAATTGGAATACAGGATTTTTTGGAATTACGTGAGAATCATAAATTTTATATTGATAAAACCTCATTCATCAAGGAATGGTGGGAGAGTGGTGATAGCGTAACCTTAATTACCCGCCCGAGACGTTTTGGAAAAACCTTGAATATGTCCATGGTGGAGGAATTTTTTTCTGTGAATTATGCAGGAAGAGGAGATTTGTTCGAAGGACTTTCTATCTGGGAAGAAGAAAAGTACCAGAAACTGCAGGGAACCTATCCTGTGATTAGTCTTTCTTTTGCAAAAATAAAAGAAAGCAACTATAAGATGACTCGTAAGAAGATATGTCAACAGCTGACGGAATTGTATGCAAAAAATTCCT
>JAFSDJ010000097.1 GCA_017436305.1 Lachnospiraceae bacterium | reverse complement strand
GAGTATAATACATACATCCGAGATTTCTTCGAAGATAATCAGGGAAGAAGTTTGGATGAAGCTATTACATGTTGGAAATATAAAAAGAGTTTGCAAGGACACAATCGTTATGAAAAGTCTGACCTTGTTGCGTTAGACTGACAAATTTCAGGTTTCTGTTGAGTCTGAAAGTAAGTACGAATTTGAAACTATAAGAATATGCAATATATAATAGAGGTGACAAATGAAACACATACTTTTACATGGAATGGGGCAAAATGCTTCAAGTTGGGATAAAACAATACCATTTTTATCTAGTAATGAAACGGTCTGTCCGGAATTAAGGGATTTTTTCACTGAAGGCAACTGCTATTACAGTAAAATGTATAACGCTTTTTGTGAATATTGCAATAATTTCTCTGAGCCATTAAACTTGTGTGGTCTTTCACTTGGTGCAGTTTTGGCATTGAATTATGCTATCGACTTTCCGCAAAGAGTACAGTCACTTATACTTATTGCACCGCAGTATGATATGCCAAAATTTTTGCTTAAAGTGCAGAATATACTATTTAAATTTATGCCTGAAAGTCAGTTTAAAGATATTGGACTAACAAAAAAGGATTTTATTACCCTTACAAATTCGATGGCTAATATGGATTTTACAAGTGGTCTTAAAAATGTTTCTTGTCCTGTACTTGTTCTTTGTGGCGAAAAGGATAATATCAATAAAAAAGCGGCTATAAAGCTTGCTGAAAAATTATCACGAGCTAAATTCAGCACGATAGAAAATTCAGGACATGAGGTTAATATGGATAATCCGAATGGGCTTGCTAAGGCAATGGGGGAATTAAATATAATTTAGGATATGATGTTGTTTCAAAAATTGTTTTTATAAAAGACTAAGAAATTATTAAAGAAGAAATAAGGTGAAAAATTCAGTTTACCGGAGGAGATAACCTTTAATTTAATACCATATAGTATAATTACTTTTTTGATAGCACTTAGGAGAAATCTTAAGTGCTTTTCTCATGTGCGCCTAGCGGCGCACGTTTCTAATGGGTGAAAGTCCCGAATCCGCCCTAGTAGTGGGAAGGATATAGCCAAGACCAAGGGTGTCGCGGGCGACCACGAATCTGAAGGAAGGTGGAGGCAAATCTCTGGTCTGACGAACAGAAATCACATCAGGCTACAGGTAAGGATAAGGTTGCATGACAAACTAAAGTCCAATAACTACTCGGAATTAACTGTGGTAAATGTGGCAGATATATGGAGAGAAAGAAACGTGTGGTACCTAGGGCAATGTCACTAAGTTAAGATTAATTGAAACGAAACCATTGCAAAAAAGGTTGGAGAAGTTTTTTATCTCCAACCTTTTTTCGCTTTAAGAACAACACAAATAGACAGATTTACATCTGTCTAAAAATTATATGAAATTAATGCTTTTTATGCTACTCTATACAAGAAGCCTTGAAAAATTTTAGCTTTTACGTTTCGTTCCCGATGACGGTCAGGTCTTATAGGAATGAGATTTTTTGCTATAATGGCTTCTAAATTAGGTGATGTTGTTTTTCCACGGTAAAACAATCTGCATATATGTGCAGCAACTGAAAAATTAGCTTTATATGTATGTTTTCTTTGCTTTTTTTCAATGACTACGTGCGAGGTAATCATTTCTGCAAAGTTAT
>JAFSDJ010000096.1 GCA_017436305.1 Lachnospiraceae bacterium | reverse complement strand
TGTTCACTCGTACCTCGTAAACAGTAACAATTCGCAGGCTCATTTAAAGTTTTGCTACGCAAAAGGAGCCTGCTCACACCCAAATCACGTTCATACGCAACAAAACAGCAAGTGTTTTGTTGCTGACTGAACAGTAACAACAGGACTCCCCAGAGACTAAACTCTTACTACCACCCTGCCAGCAACCAAAAGTTAACAAAAACCTCCCAAGTAACAGAAATCAGCAAAAGCCCTCCAAGTAACAGAAATCACCAAAAGTCCCCCAAGTAACAGAAATCAGCAAAAACCTCCCAAGAACAGAAATCAGCAAAAGCCTCTCAAGAACAGAAATCAGCAATGAAAAGAGCAGGCAATTTCAAATACCTTGACAACGGGTGTTGTAGGTTTTGAAATGCCTGCTCTTTTCATTGCTGATTTCGTCCGTTATTAGCCATCCTTCGCTGATTTCGTCCGCTACCAGCCATCCTTTGCTGATTTCGTCCGCTACCAGCCATCCTTTGCTAATTTCGTCCTCTATCTTACAGCATGGTAGCTCGAAGCTCAGCCCCATCCTTTTCACTTAAGTATGCCGGTGCAATATCAAACACAGTCTTACAACCTGTCTGTCCTTCTTTTGAAAGACGATAAGCTGCTCTTGCATAAGCAACAATTACACTGGATGTAAATTCCGGATTAGAATCAAGTTTCAAGCTGTATTCAATCAGATGACTATTCTCACTATTCCAGCCGGTTTTACCGCTACGAATTACAAATCCACCATGTGGTATACCGCTGTGATTTGCCAAAAGCTCGTCCTCACTAATAAAATGTACTGTTGTATCATAATCAGCAAAGTAATTTGGCATGGTTTTGATTTCGTTTTCAACTTTTGCTGCATCTGCGCCTTCTTCTAAAACTACAAAACATTCTCTTGTATGTTTTTCTCTTGTAGTAAGTTCCGGGTTTTCACCTTTTCTTACAACTTCTAATGCAGACTCTACAGGAATAGTATACTGTTTCGCATTTTTCACGCCTTCAATCCGGCGGATTGCATCAGAATGTCCCTGACTTACTCCTTTTCCCCAGAATGTATAATCTTTGCCTTCCGGTAAAATTGCATTGGCATACATTCTGTTTAAAGAGAACATTCCCGGGTCCCATCCCACTGAAATAATACCAACTTTTCCAGCTTCTTTTGCAGAAGCATCTACATTTGCAAAATGCTCTGGTATTTTCGCATGGGTGTCAAAGCTGTCTACAACATTAAATAATTTGGCATATTCCGGTGTCTGTTTTGGTAAGTCTGTAGCACTTCCACCACATAAAATCATAACATCAATTTTGTCCTTCCAGTCAGCCACATTATCAACATGACAAACAGCTGCTGTCTTTGTAAGAATTGATACGTTTTCCGGATTTCTTCTTGTAAATACTGCTACTAACTCCATGTCCTTATTTTGTTTAATGGCACATTCCACTCCACGGCCTAAGTTTCCATAGCCCAAAATTCCAATTCTTATACTCATAATCCTACTCCTTTATCCCTTAGATTCGTTTTTCTAAAACCTTTTTCATTATATGCTTTACCGGTATTTTCTGCAAGAAAAAAAATAGTACCATACAAAATTTATCTGTATTTTATTATAAGGAGACAGTGGAACCGTTTTACATAATAATCCTGACTTGATTTCTTCCATTTCTTTTTGCAAGATACAGTGCTGCATCCGCAATATCTATCCATTTTTCTGAAATATAATTATTTCTGCAAGGAGCAATGCCAATACTAATAGTAATTTGTTTTTCCTGGTCAAAATCAAACTTTAAACAGGCAACCTGAGTTCTAATCATTTCTGCCAGTTCTTGTGTCTTATCTTCCGTAAGCGAATCAGTCAAAATAGCAAATTCTTCGCCGCCATAACGATACACTTTTCCATATTTTCCAATTATATCTTTTAAAGCAGATGCCACAGACAAAAGTACCTTATCACCATTTAAATGTCCATATGTATCATTCACCTGCTTAAAATAATCCAAATCAAGTATGAACAGCCAAAAGTTTTTATTAGTACTATCTTTGGGTTTTTGGCAATGGTCAATAACCTCCCTGATGTTTCTGTCAAATGCCTTTCTATTATACAATCTGGTCATGGGCTCTATATCCAGCTGTTCAATAAGCATTTGCTGCTTTTTTAATTCCTGATGGGTATATACTAACTGTTTTATATGATGCTTTATAATAATACCTGAGGTAAAGTACGAAAAACTAAATATACCAATTGTTATAATACAATATATCACATTGGTAAGTACACTAAACTCACCCTCTACCATATTCACAGTCATAGAAATCAGTGTAGAAAATATAGCTCCGATATAGGTTACTGTAAGAACTTTATGATTGTTAAATAAAGTTGAATAAAATAAGGCTACACTTGGTGCCATCCAAATCACATAATAATAATTATGTGCTGTTGCAGTAACCGCACAAATAATAAGAATGTTCAAACATACTGCATAATTCTTTTTTTCCACTGAAAATTTTTCGCTACGAATAAACCATCTTGTTGCACAAAGGCTGGTAAAATTCAGTCCACTGGGAAACACAATTCTTATTAGCAAATAGGACAAAATTCCACCCTCTTTAATGGCACCAAATCCTAAATAACTGAAAAAAACTACCAGCTCCACACATAAAATAATAAGAAAAGCAATCCAACAGGACTTCTGGATTTTTTTCTGCCATTTTCTATTTAAATTATACTGAAACTCTAATAATTCCATTTTATCACCTGTTACTTTGCAACTTTTATTTGATTACGACCATTGTTTTTTGCAAAATATAGCGCCTCATCTGCCTTCTGAATCCAACTTTGGCCATCCATAGAATACTCCAATCCGGCTATACCAGCGCTTAATGTTATTCTTAATTTTAAATCAAACTCAAATTGTGAATCTCGCATGTTTATACAAATTGCTTCTGTAACCAATAAAACATTCTCTATTGTGCTATTTTGGAAAAGGACAATAAACTCTTCTCCACCAAATCGAAAGCCTTCAATATCTGTATTCAAATTATTTTTTATAAGTGTTGCCAGTCGGCAGATTACTTCATCCCCTGATACATGGCCGTAAGTGTCATTTATTCTTTTAAAATGATCCAAATCTAACATGACAAGATAATCTGTCTGTTTCTTTTTATTCTTTTTCATAATGTTCTTACTTATCTTATCCAAAAGGGCATTTTTGTTGTATAAGCCCGTCATAGGATCAATCTGCAATTCCTTAATCAATTCTTCCTGTCGTTTATAGCTTTCTTGTAAATATTCCAGCTGTTCTGAATGGAATCCTTCTAAAAGTTTGGCAACTGAATAAATAATATACAACATTCCAATAACACATGCAATTGTCATAGCCAAATAATCTACTTTGTACTCTCCATCAATGAACGCCAACACGGAACAAATTATCACAAATATATTTGTTAAAATATAAACCTGTCTAACTTCTTTTTTATTGGCATATACGGAGTGCAAATATTGGCATGCACATGGGGCAACCCACAGTACCTGGTAATATCTGTTTGCAACAGCAAGAATAACACATACAATAAAAATACTATAACACAAAAACACTTCCTTACGCCGATTCGTCAGGTAAGATGACTTACTTTTGAATATAGAGAACATAATCAACATATAGAAAAAAATGATTCCGGTTGGTATGAGTATTTTCTTAATAAAATATTTATCAACAGAACTTTCTATTATTCCACTCCTGTAGGAAATTACAAAAACTAAAATCTCCAAGCCAAAACTAACACCAAAAAGTACAAATCCAATTTTCATCAGACTTTTATTCCATGATTCATTTAAATTTTCTTTAATCTGTTCCATGTTCATACTTATCACTGGTCCCTTAATCGTGTCAGCTACTTATTCTTTTTGAATCTAGTCCTATTATACCACTTTTTTCCTATAAATAATAGTATACTTTAATTTTTAATTTAACCTTTTTTTTAGTAGAAAGGAACAAATGTGTGCTTCACACAGAAAAATACAGTCACGCTTTACGTGACTGTATTTTATCAAATTATAAATAATTTCACTTTTTTACTTTTTATATAAATTACAGT
>JAFSDJ010000095.1 GCA_017436305.1 Lachnospiraceae bacterium | reverse complement strand
TTCCTGATTCCGCTTCCCCTGCTGTTTCCTTAGTAAATCCGTTTTCGGATTCTCCTGCTGTCTCTTCTGTTTTCTGTTCCGGGGGCATTTCCTCTGGTTCTTCGGCAGTTTCCGACCTTGTTTCTTCATAAGTGTCCGCTACCTGATTGGTACTAACACTTGTCCCTGCCTGGTAAACTACGCTGTTTTGCACCTGCTCTCCTGCACCATAAACTGCTGCCACTTTTGCACCCTGCGAAAAAAATAACCCCAGTGCCAGTATAAATGCTGTTCCTCTTTTCATGCCACTACCTCCATACATTCTAAATTGTATTTTTCTCAAGATACAACATATGCGCGCCTAAAAACTTAAGCACGCATACAATTTTTCTATACAATAATAATACACTATTCTGTTGTTCTCTGTCTAGTTATCTTTATCATCTTCCTCCATGAATTTCAGGTATTCATCCAGTACTTCATTTACCTCTCCGTACATTTTAAGTTCTCCTTCATGAAGCCATATCATACGATTACAAAGTTTTCTTAGAGTGTCTATATTGTGGGAAACCATCACTACAGTACGATGTTTATCAGAAATTAATTCTCTCATCTTGGCATAGCTTTTCTTTTTAAACTTTACATCACCAACGCTGAGCACTTCGTCTACTAACATAATATCCGTTTCCAAATTGGCAGTAATGGAAAATGCCAGCTTGGAAAACATACCGCTACTGTAAGTTTTTACCGGCATGTCAATAAATTTTCCCAGCCCTGCAAATTTAATAATCTCATCCATTTTATCCTGCATGTATTTTTCAGAAAATCCAAGAAGTGTTCCGGTTAACATAATATTTTCTCTACCGGTTAATGCCTTTTTAAAACCAACACCTATTGCCAGAAGTGAAACAGTATTTCCGTGTAAATCAATTTTTCCGGTATCCGGCTGAAAAATTCCGGCAATGGCTTTTAAAATCGTGGACTTTCCACTACCATTTTTTCCAATAATACCTACTATTTCTCCCTGAGGTATGCTAAAACTGACATTTTTAACAGCTTCAATTGTTTGTACTTCACTCTTTTTTATTGAAAAAAAAGTCTTCTTTATAGATCTGGACTGTACACATTTATAATTAATACTTACGTTTTCCACATCAATTGCATGTTCCATCTTACATCACCTTTACATAATTGTTTTCATTTTTATAAATAATACTTACACCGATTGCAGAAATTACAATACCTCCAACAAACCATGCTATCACCGGAATAAAATCAATATCCTTTCCATATAACAGGCAGTTTCTAAGTCCCTGCATAATGCATGCAACAGGATTTAATGTCTGCATCAGTGTTCCATACGGTTCCGGCACACTGCTTTCTAAAGAATAAAATACACCGGACATATAAAAAATAAATCTTAAACCAACCTTCATCAAGTTCGCCAAATCATCAATAAATACACCAATATGCATTACAATGGTACTAAATGCAAATGTTACTACAAACAAAGTAAGTAACAATGGAATTACATAAATCACTCTCCATGTTGGCTGCACTCTGTAACAAAGCATTAAAACAAAGGTAAGTAAAAAGGAAATACACATTTTGAATCCACTGATTAACATTTGTTTTATAATAAAAATGTACTTTGGCACATATATTTTAGTAACAATACTACTATTTTTCTTAACAAGCCTTACACTTCCTAAAAAAACTTTATTAAAAAAGTTCCAGGTAGTCAGTCCGATAAAAACAAATACCGGAAAATATTGCATGCTTTTATTAAAAACCACAAGGGAAATAAAGGTATATACCATCATAAAAAGTAATGGGTCCAGCACCCACCAGAGCCAGCTAAGTCTGGAACTTGCAACCTCTGCCTTTAACTCGGATTTGGTAGAATATACCAAATATTGCTTAAATTTCTTTACATCATTAATAAAACGTTTCATGTTTCTTCCTTTCGTTCATTTTATTGCAATACTTAAGATTATAACAAAATAAACACTATCTTTCAAGAAAACTGTTGCATATTCTAGTTTTTCCCCGTTAATTATGTTAGTATATACTTGTTGCCGTTCACTTTGTTTCCGGTAACATATCCCTATTTTTCAAGATTAAGAGGTGACATTTATGAATCCAGAAATTTCCATAATTATGCCTGTATACAACAGTGAGGCCTACTTAAAGCCCTGCTTAGACAGTATTTTTGCCCAATCCTTTACGGATTATCAGTTGATTTGTGTAAACGATGGTTCCACTGATAATTCCCTTGCAGTTTTAGAGTCCTATAAAAAAGACCACGACAACATGGAAATCTACTCTCAAAATAACCTTTACGCAGGAGTTGCCAGAAACCTTGGCATGAGAAAGGCTTTAGGAAATTATCTTCTGTTTTTAGATGCAGACGATACTTTTTCTCCTGATTTTTTCAAAGAGATGTATGAAAAAATCACGGAAACACAGGCTGACATATGTGTTTGTGGGGTAAACCAGTTAGATGCTGCCACCGGAGAGCTTTCTTATAATCCCCGCTATTTAAAGAAAAAATATCTTCCCAAAAATTCCGTTTTTTGCAAAGATGATATTCCCGATTATATATTTCACTTTACCTCTGTTACACCCTGGAACAAGATGTTCTCTGCTTCCTTTATAAAAGAACAGAAGCTGGAATTTCAACCTTTAAGGCGCACTAACGATTTATACTTTGTTACAATGGCTTTTGCCTGTGCAGGTAAAATCACTACCATAGACAAGCCACTTGTAAATTACCGGGTTGGTCATGGTTCTAATCTGCAGGCAAATAATTCCGATACACCTCTGCTTTTTGCTGAAGCCTTAAAAGCTTTAAAAGCTTCCTTACAGGAGCGTGGATTATTCAGGCAACTGGAAATTGGTTTTGTAAATACAGCTTTACATCATTGTATTTACAATTTATCCTCACAGAAATCTCCTTCTGCCTACTCTACTGTTTATACCGCATTAAAAGAATCTCTTTTCGAAGAATTTCTCATTAGCACACATAAAGAAGAGGATTTTTACGTAAAATCTCTTTATGGAGAATATGAAAATATTATGAAATATCCCTGCCACGAATATCTTTTCTATAAAATGAAACAACAGAAAGAGAAGATTAGTACACAAAAGCAGACTATAGATAAATTAAAAACAGAGAATACTGCTTTAAAAAAGCAAGCTAAAGATGCTGAGATACAAAAAAAGAAAACAGCTGCTGATTCTAAAAAGCCATTCTCTTTCTTTCGTCCCACTAAATAGATTTTAAAACTACAGGACCTGCTACCCACAGGTCCTTTTATTCCTTAAATAATCTTAGACCAATTCACCTAATAAATCCTTAATTACCGTTCATTATCAGTTAATCCAAATATCCAACTATCTTGGATGCAGAATCTTTAGAAGTGGCCTTATAAGCTTGTACCGCCTTTTTGTCATAGCCTTCCTCTACTGCCTGCATCAAATGATTTATTATATTGTCTATAGAAAACTCATCCGGCCCCAGGAAACGCTCCGGGTGACCGATTTCCTTTCCAAAGTATTTAAGCTTTTCATTCCAGCAAAGTCCCACTACCGGAATTTCCAAAGAGTAGGAAATAATACATGCATGAAGTCTTGCCGCTAACACACCTTTAAAACCACTTATCTGCTCAACCAGTTCTTTGTAATTTTCCGGTCTTTTAAGTAAATATTCCTCACCTAACCCGGCATATTCCAATACTTTCTTTGCAAATACATAATCCGGTTTGTAGCCATTACAGAATAACCGAAACTCCTGCTTTTCTTCCTGTAGCCTTTTTAATACATTGCCGTATATCTCTACAAGCTGTTCTTCATTTAATGAGGTTCCGTAATTTTCAAAAATATTACCTCTGATTACACCAATTCCTATCATCCGGCTTTTTTCATCTTTTTTTACCGAGAGAATCTCACCTGCAAATACAGCTGCATCTGCTGCTGACGCAACATAAAGGTCTTCTCTTTCTTTGTACTTTTTAGCCAGTGTATTAAAATCATCCCTTGTGGTAACAACCATTACAATAGGATTGTTAATGGCTTCTATGAGCCTTTTACACCCCGGATTTGTTCTATCATAGCCTTCCACTCCGCAGGCATGAAAGGCAACCGGGATATTTTTTTCTGCTGCCACATTTACGGCAGCATGAATGCTTACATTTAAATTTTCCTGTTGGGCATATTTAATCAGACCGCCACCTGCAAATACTACAAGATTAGCATCCGCTAACTTTTCTTTATAGTAAGATGTATACGTATTTTGTATGTCACTATGGCGAATCTGCGCTTCCTTCATAAACTGAAACAGTTTTCCAAATTTTCTTAGAAATGCCTTTAGAGAGCTTTCCTTTTGCTTCTTTGTGCTTTTCTTTTTCTTTAAAGAATCCGGAAGCAAATCAATAATCTCAACTTCCCCATCAACAGACTGTTCCTTCATAGCCTGCTCCAACAAATATTTTGTGCTTGCACAGATTAAAGGATCTCCTAAATTTTTTGCATTATTAAGGCCAATCATGGCAATTTTCTTTTTGTTCATGTTATTCTCCATTACTTAATCTGATTAAAGTGCAGGAAGCCCATTCTCAACTTGCTGCATAGTCAAATTGTACAATCCGTTCTTGAAAGTGACTTTATGCTATGGAAGTAAGACTCTATTGATTATGGAAGCCCATGTTTCCATAATCAATGCTTAGAGGCTTACTGGAATGTTTTGCATAACGGAACTTGAAAGAATGGGTTGTACAATTTGACTGTCAATAATTATGAATAGGTCTTCCTGCAGCCTAGTCTTAATCCTCAAAAAAACTGATTGTTCTTCGAAATCCGTCTTCTAAGCTAACCTTTGGCTCCCATCCTTTCTCCATTGCCTTTTTAGAAGACAACAAAGGAATTTTGTGCGCCAGATATCCTGCTTTTACTTCTGCGCTTGCTTCTTTAAATACTGTTTTTATCCCTTTTTCCGGATACAGCCCGGCTAACAGATTGGCTAACTCTTTTACTGTAACAATCCCTTTATCGCTGGACACATTGTAAACAAATTCATCAAAGTTTAATAAGCTTAAAAACAGTCCTGCAATCAAGTCTGAAATATATGTGAGTCCCAAAATACCGCTGCCATCGCTGTTCATTACAATGTCTTCACTGTGAATTACGTTATTTAAAAAGTCACCTACAACCCGTCCGTCTCCAATTAACATGCCCGGACCATAAGTGTGGGCAATACGGATTACCTTTGTATTTAAATCATACTGCTGTTTGTAAGCTGCACACATGGTTTCTGACATACGTTTGCTTTCCGGATAGCAGGAACGCACTAAAGTAGGGTCGATTGCTCCATAATCATCCTCTGTGGCAAAATCCTGCCCGGTAAGGCTTTTTCCATAGATTTCCCTTGTGGATAAAAACAAAACGCCCTTACTCTTTTTGGAAACTGCAAAATCCAAAAGATTTTTCGTTCCGGTTGTATTAGCTGCTATAGTTCCTACCGGATCTTTTGTAAACTGTCCCGGTCCTGTCTGACTTGCAGCATGGATAATAAAATCTGCTTTTTCTTCTGTTTCAATAGGCTCCGTAATATCCTGAATAAGCAAGTCAAAGTCTTCCCTGTCAAGTAAGCTTCCAAACCGTTTTCTTGCTTTTTCTTCGTTACGGGCAAGTCCTAAAACTTTAATATGAAGGTTCTTTGTTTCATTTAAATAAAGCAATGTATAAGTAATATAAGAAGCGATCATACCGTTTACACCGGTAATAAGTACAGTGCTGTCCTTTAGCTTCTCAAACTGTATGTTTTCATTTGTTATTTCTTTTAAATCCTCTAAAATAATTGGATGAAGTTCCATGGTAATCCTCCGGTTTTTGTTACTGTGTTATCTACATGTAACAGTTCAGTCTGCGCTGTTATATTTACATACCAAAAATATCTTTGCTTTCCTGTAAATCCACCAGTGCCTTAAAGATGAAGAAGTCATCAGGCGTAGTAATCTTAATGTTGGTAGACTCACAAGGTACTAAATGCAGGCTCTTTCCCAGCTCCGTCATAAGAGAACAGGTGTCAATGGTAATGCTTGGATCCATATGCTCTCCCTGTTTATGAGCCTCATATACATCTTTAAAATAAAAGCCCTGAGGAGCCTTTGCGATACATAAGGTATTACGGACAATAGTTTTTTCTGTAGTTATCTTATCCTCACTGATAATACCGGTTTCCGTAAATGGAACGTAGGAAACTGCTGAGCCATACTCTTTTACACTTTCTAATGTATCAGTAATAAGCTTTTCTGTAATAAGGGGTCTTACCGCATCATGAAGTATCACAATGTCATCCGGCTTGCAGAAAGTATTCAAATAGTTCAGGGCATTCATTTTAGACTCCTGAGTATCTTTTCCACCGGTTACAATTTTTTTCACTTTTGTAATGTTAAATTTATCTAACATTCTCTGTAAATAATCTTCCCATCCTGCAATGCATGGTACAATAATCGTATCAATATCAGGATGATTTTCAAAAATCTCCAGTGTAAAAATAATAATGGGCTTTCCATAAAGCTCTAAAAACTGCTTTGGCTTCGCTGACTGCTTCATACGCTGTCCTGAGCCACCGGCAAAAACTATTGCTACATTCATTCTCTAATCCCCACTTTCCTGCTTTTGTTCCACGGTTACTGTTCACTTTGGACCAGTAACAATTGGTTTCTTCGTGATTTTACCATAAAGGTATATCTTTGTAAACGTTACCAATCTAGTGATTTCCACATATTTTACTTATATATTCCAAAACCTTTTCACATGCCTGACCGGTTTCCACATTACCAAGAAGCTTTTTATGAGCTTCTATTTTATCCATAGCTTCTCTACTGTTATAGCTTTCTATCAGCTTACAAAGTTCTCCATTGCTAACTGCTGCCCCAAAAGGCCAGTCTTTTACTTCTGTATAAAAAGGATGCTCTTTCTGCTGCTTTTCTAAATCCGGAATGTATAAAAATCCCGGTCGTTCCAGAAACATATAATCCCACATAACAGAAGAAAAATCGGTAATTAAGGCATCTGCGCAAAGCAAAATCTCCTGCATATCTTCATAATCTGTTACATTGATACAACGGTCTATTTCCATGCCGGGAATTTTATGATGTCCCCGAAACAACATAATCCATTGGCCGGAAAATCTTTTTTCAAGGCTTTCAAGCACGGCTTTTGGATTTAAAGAATTTTCAAAATGCCCATGATTGGCATCTCCCCGAAAGGTTGGAGCATACAATACGATTTTTTTATCTGCCAGAGTATCTTCCAAACCTAGTTTTTTTAAAATCTCCTGACGTATTTTCTTATTTTCCTCATCTGTAGAAGCTGCCATTGCTTGCTCCCTGCAAATGTTTTGACAACCGTTACTTAACTGCTCTCTGCGGGCATAAGCTATCAGCCTGTCATTTCGAGGCATACCTGTTTCTAAAAATTTCTCTATTGGTACTTTTGTTGATTCTGTCATGCACCGAGTAAACATTTTAGAGCTGGATAAATGGCAGTCTGTCTGAGCCGCAAAAATTTCATAAATCTTTTTATCCGCTTTACTTGCTGCCACATCAAAATGTACCTTTTTATAAGCGCCACCACCGTGCCATGTATTAATAAAGCACTGGGATTTTCTTTTTGGAAGAAAACTGCCTAAGGCATTATTTCCAACAATCACCTTTGCAGTCATCATGTAATAAAAAAACGCCAGACTTTTATTTTTCACCTGAATAACGTCTTTTTCAAGCTCCGGGTGTATTTGGTTTAATACCCACACATATTGAAACTGTTCTCCATAGGTTTCCCGCATTGCCCTATAAACATACTTTGGGTTGCAGGCATAGCTTTTCCCATAATGGCACACAAATACAATTCTGTTATTTACTACGGGAAATATGCGAAATAGGCATAAAAGCAGTCTCATACAATTGATTTTAAATAATCTCATTTTATTTCCTCATCTATTAATTCGCTGAAGCGAAACGTCCCTTATCTAAAACATGGCGAACTGTAACCAATGTACTGTTTCTCTATCTGTCCGGCAATTTCCTTAATGTCATAGCCGGCTTCTTTTGCACATTGGTTAAAATTTTCCCTATCATTGTCTTTGGAAGATTCATAAGCCTTCAAAATCTCATCTGCCCATACTTCCGGCTTTTCCTGTAAGGAAACCGGATAATAACCATCCGTTATTTTGGTTGTAAGAGGTATGGTGTTCTTTGTGCATACACAAGGCAGTCCCGTTGTCTGTGCCTCAATTAAAACAATTCCAAAGCCCTCAAATAAGGAAGGTAATAAAAACACATCCATTCCCATCATCAGCTGGTTTACGTTATCCTTAGCACCTAAAAACATGACTTTTTTATCAAGGCCTTTTTCCTTTACCTTTTGTCTGATTTTATCTTCATCCGGCCCTTTTCCGATTAATAATAAAACAGCATCTTCTCTCTTTTTTGCCACCTGTTCAAACACATCAATTAAAAAAACATGGTTTTTCTGTTCAAAAAAACGTCCCACATGCCCCATTACAAGCTTATTCTCTATTCCAAGCTCTTTTCTTATGTTCTCTCTGATTTTGCTCTGAAACAGATACTTGTCCACTTCAATACCGTTAGGTAGAACCTGCATTTCTTTTCCCTTTTTTATCGCCTGTTTAAAAAAATACTCACAGGCTTCCTTACTGCAGCCAAAGAAACCATCTGTATGCTTTATGGCAAGTAATGAAGTCAAATAAGAAACTCTCCCTTTTATTGTATGCTCTACTCCATTATTGTGAGCATGGGTAATACAATAGCGTTTTCCGTACTTTTTTGCAATGCTGTGATATAAAAATGCAGTAGATTGTAAATGTCCGTGAATAACTTTGTATTCCGGATGGCTTTTAAAAAATTCTGTTAATGCCTTTTTATATTTAAAAAAGTTGCCAAAGGTAGTCCTTGGCATCACATAAATTTTGCCGCCAAGGCTTTTTATTTCCTCATCATATTCACCCGGTTCCGGATAATGCACTAAAAAATCAAACTGTACTTTACTTCTATCAATGTTCCGATAAATGTTCATAATCAGTGTTTCCATGCCACCATAGTGCATTTTCCCCACTACCTGTAAAACTCTAATCATCTTTCTTACCTTCTTAAAATATGCTTATAAAAGCCTTTTCTAACACCATTTGGCACAAGTCCGAATATAATCTGCCCGGCAGCTGATACAAGAAAATCCAGATTACCGGAAAATCCCATTTTTCGAAGCTTCAGGCGGAATGTTACACCCTTTTTTACATAAGAAAAACCGCCCCGTCTTAAGTACATATTACTTCCTGCCCGCATGTATAAAACAGGCTCCTTTATATTATAGCCTTTTGCACCGTTTAAAAGCGCTCTGGCCCACAAATCATAGTCCTCAAACAAAGGCACCGGCTGATACATTCCTGCCTTTTCTATCGTCTGCTTTTTAAACATAACACAAGGGTGATTAAAAGGATTTCTGCGTCTGGCGTATTTTAAAATTTCTGCATCTGTTTCCGGAAGAGTTTTTACCGCCTGAATATCCTCTATGTTTTCCCCAAACTCCAGTAACGTACCACTAACAATATCTACGTTCTGCTCTTTTAGTACTTTTAACTGTCTCTCACACCTGTCGGGAAAAGCAATATCATCACTGTCCATTCTTGCGATATAGTCACATTCTGCCACTTTCAGCCCTGCATTTAAGGCAGGTCCCAGACCTTGATTTTCAGAAAGAGAAACAACGGTAAATTTTATAAGTTGCTCTTTTCTTGCTTTTTGCTCATACTCATCAATGACCCGCTCTAATGACTCATTTAACGGACCATCCTTTACAAGTACAAATTGCTTTGGTAACACGGTCTGATTCCATATACTCTCTATACTTTCCCGCAAATACACCGGATTTTCTTTTTCATAGACAGACATGAGTACTGTATAATCCATGTTTTCATCCTTTCATTTTATGATGCCGGGGACAAATAGCCCGTTTGAAGGTTATTATATAGTCAATTTGTACAATCTGTTCTTGAAAGTGACTTTATGCCCTCAGCATCATTTTATAGAAAAATACACCTAACGCCATACGTCAGGTGTTCTTTTTCTTTTCCTGCTTATTTCTTCCGGCTGTTACATTGCCTTCTTTTATACCTTCTGTACTTTCCGGCACAAACACAATTTTAATTGTTTGTATAATCAGCCTTATATCCATCCTGAATGAATAATGCTCTATATAATACAAATCCAATTTCAACTTATCATAAGGATTGGTATTATATTTCCCAAAAATCTGAGCATATCCGGTAAGTCCTGCCTTTACCTTTGTACGATATGCAAATTCTGGAATTTCCTTACTGTATTTTTGAATAATTTCGGGTCTTTCAGGTCTTGGACCTACAAAAGACATATCTCCCATAAAAATATTAAAAAGCTGTGGAAGCTCGTCAATTCTGGTAGCACGAATAAACTTACCTATAGGTGTCACACGACTATCCTGTTTCGTGGCAAGTCTAGCCACTCCGTCCTTTTCCGCATCCTCAACCATACTTCTAAATTTATAAATATAAAATTCTTTCTGATCCCTTGTACAACGAACCTGTTTGTATAACACCTTGCCACCATCATAAAGTTTAATAGCCACGGCTGCTAACAGCATAATTGGAGAAGTAAGTATTAAAAGCAACAGGGAACATACAATGTCCATAAGCCTTTTCATACATCTTTCCTCAAAGGTTAACGGATTGCTTCTGGTAAGTAATAGTGGCGAGTCGAAAAAGTGCATCTGCTCCGAACCCGTTAAAATAATATCAGAAATCTTTGGCATAACATAAATGCGGATTCCCTTACCATAGGCAAACTTTAAAAACTCATTTCGCATAATCGTAGGAAGATCCCAAAACATAACTGTATTATAATGAGTCATTTTCTCTTTGATTGCTTCACACAGTTCCGGATTACCTTTTACCTTTACCGCATCAATTTTAATGGCTTCACAAACTGTAAACTTGTCCCCTCTCTGCTCTAACTTTGGCAAAAATTCCTTTACGGAATCCTTTCCGAACAGTAAAAGCACCTGATGTGGTGGAAACGTACGCTGATAGCCTTTTGTAATAAGTATTACCCATATGATATTAAAGATATTCTGTACAACCATTGCCTGTAAAAGTCTTATGGGGCTTGGAAAACCATAAGCCAAAAGACACAGCTCCAAATAAAATACCAGGTTCGCACAAATATTGGAGATAAGCTGTGAAAAAATCAAATCCACAATTTTTAAATAGCCTATCTTCAGGCTGCCGTTCCCTTTATTAAACAAATAGAGAACAATGCCATAAATAAACATAATAAAATAGTGTCCGCGGAAAACAAAAATTTTCCGGATAACACTTGTGCTATTGTAATAACCCTGCCATACGAAAAAAACTATTACAGTCTGGATGATAACACCAATCAAAACTGAGGCAAGGGTATATAATCTTTTTCTTGTATCTTCATTTTTCATTTTTGTTTCACATTCTTTACTAATTGTTTGCTTAACAAGTGCTATTCTATCACACTTTTATTTTAGTCGCAAGAATAACCTAACAAACGGTCAATCGTTTCCAATTGACCGCCTGGTTATTAATATGATTTTAAATCATTAATTCTCTTTACAATATCATTTCCATATCCCGGGTCTGTTGCCCAGCCTTTGCCAAGTGGATTTTCCTTGATTCCAAGCCACTCTACATAAGGCGCACAGCCTTTTGTTACATAAACATAACGTGGGTCTACACAGGCTTTCTTTAAAGGTTCTGTAGATGCATATGCTTTTAAATGTTGTACCTGTGCACGGATTCCGATTCGTACACTGGAAAAGGAAGCACCACATACTCCTCCACCGGTTGCACCTAGTCCGGCAAAATTATACTGGGAAATTTGTACATCGCCACCATATTTTAAGAAATTGGTTTCTTTCATGGCCTGTACAAAAGCAACTTCCGCTTTAACACCTTCTGCTTTACACTCAGACAGATACATTTTACAAAATACTGTAATAGTTTTGGCATCGGAACCTGCATAAAAGTCCGGATAGTCTGCATTGTCATTATAATATGCAACCATCTGGTCTACATTGGTTGTAGTTGTTCCCATAATCGCATATTTGCCACTGGCATTTGCAGTACTCTTGGACATTTTCACCTTTTTAGTTGTAAGTGTAGTTTTTATGTTATTCTTATCTGTTAATTTTACGGATACCTTGTAAGTACCATAATTCTTTTTGTGATTTTTAATATTTACGGTAACTCTGCAAGTACCATCTTTTCTTACTGATGCCTTGTAAGTCTTTAAATCACTTTTATCAGATTTACACCAGACTGAAATCTGTACCTTTTTGCTAAATCCGGCCGGAGATTTAATATTCTTAAGTGCCACATCGAAGGTGTCTGACTGTTTGTTTTCAATTTTCACAGTTGCACTTGGTCCGGTAACAGTAAAGCTCTTTTTGGAAAGGGTAATAGTTTCACTACCCACTGTTGCAACTGCCACCACATAATATTTTCCGGCAGTTTTATGTTTGCTTATTGGAACGCTGTAGTACCAGTTTCCTTTAGAGTCCTTCTTTCCTTTATAAGTCTTTAAGTCATCCTTGCCACCGGTTTTACTCCATACTTTAAAGCTTACTTTCTTTGCATAGCTCATACCCGCTAACTGAACTTTAAATTTCTTTTGGGTACTGCTTGTCTTTTTGGCAGTTACAGTTGCATTTCTCTTATAATTAAAGGTAACTGTTTTTACAAGCTTTTCACTGCCGTATGCTGCCTTGGCTCTTATCTGAATTTTGTATTTGCCTTCTTTTGGCATCTTGCTAAGTGGAATGTTGTAGTACCAATTGCCGGTAGAGGCTTTTTTTGCCTTATAGCTAAGTGCCGTGGAAGAACCTGATTTTTTATACCAGATTTTAATACCTACGCTTTGTGCTTTTTCCAGTCCTGTTGCTTCTACTTTATAGTACTGAAGCTTGTTTCCTGAAACAGTTCTTTTCACAGAAACATTTTCAAAGGTTGGAGTCATTGTAATACTTGTATTTTTTAACAGTGTCTCTCTGCCATCTTCATCTTGTGCATAAGCATATACAAAATATTGTCCTTCTGCATTGTTGTGTTTTGCCACACTAACATTTGCAGTAAAAGAGCCGTCTCCTAAATCCTTTGCTTTATAAGATTTCAAGTCGCTTTTATCTGCTTTTGTCCATACTTTAAATACAACTTTGCTTATTTCATCATAAGGCTCTACATTTACGATTTTCAGTGAAAAAGTACCTGCTATGGAATCCACCTTGGTAATGGTAAGCTTGCCGCTTTTAAATTCAGCACTGCCGCCTCCAACTTCTTCTTTTCCAACCAAATCATAATAAGATGCAATTCCTTCTGCGTCCGCCTCACCTAATTTTTTAAGTCCGGCTTCTGTGGATAACAGACTGGCATCAGAGCTGTTTGTTAAAAAGGCATGTTCAATAATAATACCCGGAAAACCATTTAACTTACTGTTTTTAATAACTCCATAATAATCTGCTAAGGAGCCATCCGGATAAATTGAATTATCTTCGGAGTTTCTGATTTTAACTCCTCTGTTATTTAATCCTAATGCTACTAATTTCTTTTGAATCTCCGTTGCAAGAGTATTTCCTTTGCTTCCAATCTCACTGTTATAGCTTGAATTTGGATAGTAAACCTCTGCTCCACCTGCACTGGAAGAAGGGGATGAATTTAAATGAAAGCTTACGTAAATATGAGCCCCTACTTTCTTTGCCGCTGCAACACGATTTGAGTTACATACAGTAGAAGTAGTACCCGGATATGGACACACAGAGCTTTCTCTTGTCATGTAAACTTTAATACCTGAATAGGTTTCAAGTTTTGCTTTACAATACTGGGCTATTTTTAAAGTCAAATCTTCTTCTTCCAAGCCATTTGCTCTGGCTCCGGCATGGGTATTGTCGTGACCCGGGTCCAACACTACTACAAATTCGCCACTGTCTCCTGCCGAAGCATATAAGGATCTGCCATTTGTATTTACAACATCCTCCTTAGCGGTTTCAATTGCCTGTTCAATAGAACCTGCTTCTGTTTCCTGTCCGTTTTCATCAATGGTTACAATCTCTGTGGAAACATCCATTTTCTCATCGGTTGTAATAATTTCTTCATCCACACCAAAGAAAGCCTGTATTCCGGCTGTTTTAGTCAGGTCAATAACTGTTTCTTCTTCTGCTGTTTTATAAGAAACGGATAAAAGCTTGTAAATTCCTTTGTCTGTTTCAGTAAAGTCTTTTGTAAATAACAGGCTGTCAGAAAAGGCTGTCCCCTCTGCTTCTGATGCTTTCACTTCAAAAGTTTCTTTTGTTTTTGTATTTTCATAAGTAAGAGTACCTTCTAAAATCCCGGTAGTTTCATCCCCAATGCTTACCAGAATACTCTGGGTTCCGGGACTTTGAATATACGAATTTTCTATGTAAATCCAGTTAAGAAGTGTTTCTTCTACTGCGTTTTCACTAACCGTTTCCTGTTCTTCTGTCACAGCATTTGAGCTTACTGATTGGTTTTTTTCCAAATCATCTGAAGCAGTTTCCTGTGTCTCATTTATTATACCTGATTCATCTGGAACATCTGCTGATTCATTTTCAGCTTCCCCACTCACTCCTGTTTCTTCTACTTCCATATCCATGGATAGTTGATTTTCCGACACAGTCTCAGCCTGTACCGTTTGCATAAATGGTGTCTGAATAAACATCATTGCTGCTAATAAAACTGCAACTGCTCTTTTTACTTGTAACTTCATGAATATTCTCCTTTACTTTTTTTCTTCCGTTTTCTTCCCTATTTTATTACTTTTTTATAAATATAAAAGTAATTTATCAAAATTAAAATAAAATTAAATCCGATAAAATTATACATACTCTATATGGCAATTTCAAGTGGCGAATGTTGGAATTTGCAGAAATTAAGGAAATTTTAGGATTTTTTAGATAAATATAAAAAAACTCTCAGGCTAACCGCAACCTGAGAGTTCTTTTGAAAACTTATGCAATATTTATATCAAAATCTAAGTGAATTTTATCCGCAATCCTTGCAATGTATTCACTGTTGGTTGGACGGTTCTTTCCTGTTCTTTGGGAATATCCAAACAAATCTTCTACTGTTCGCATATTTCCTCTGGTCCAGGATACTTCGATTGCGTTTCGGATAGCTCTTTCTACTTTCTGATCGGTAGTCTGAAAACATTTGGCTATTTCCGGGTATAAAAGCTTGGTAACACTGCTAACCACTTCCATATCTTCTAAGGAAAGCAGGATTGCTTTTCTTAAATAATGGTATCCTTTTAAGTGGGCCGGCACACCAAGCTCCAGCATAATCTTAGTTACATACTTTTCCATTTGATGATTCATTCTAATGTCATTCTCCCCTCTGGCAATTTTCCCTAGTTGCCATTGAATATTTAAGTATTTTGTACGGTTATGAAAATAGAGTAACATTCTTTCCACAATTTGTCATTAGTTTATGTTAAAAAAATAGCAATTTTTTTTAATTTTTTTAAATTTATTAACATTTTTTGTCGTTCTTTGTCTTTTTGTAACGTTTTTTACACGTGACTTATAACAAACCTTGAATTACCTTCTATTCTTAAAACTTTTTTTCCTGCCGGAACAAAAAAACTGTCTCCCGGTTTAAATTCCAAAGTTTGGTTTGCAGTAACTAACTTTCCCTGCCCCTCTAGGAATATAATAGAAGAAAAAGAAGAATTGTCAAAATTAATCTCTCCCCGAGTATCCACCTGGTATAAAAATGTGGAAAAATATTTGCACTGACCTAACAGCTGTTTTCTATAATTCTTAAATACTTCCACTTCACCGGCTGGTAAGGTGTTAGTCTTACATTCTTCAAAATTCATATTGGCAAATGCCTTTTCCAAATGAAGCTCTCTTTTTCTGCCGTTTTTATCCATCCGGTTATAATCGTAAAGGCGGTAGGTGGCATTGGAGCTTTGTTGGATTTCAAGAACTAAAATCCCTTCGTTAATGGCATGGATAGTTCCTGCTTCCACAAACACCGCATCTCCAGCCTTTACAGGTACTTTCCTTAAAACTTCTTCCAAGGTTCCTTTTTCAATGCGTTTTTCACATTCTTCTTTTGTTACATCCCGGTTAAAGCCAAGGTACACAAAAGCATCTTCCTTAGCATCCAAAATGTACCACATTTCATTTTTTCCATATTCTCCCTCCACACTCATGGCGTAAGCATCATCCGGGTGAATCTGAATGGAAAGTCTTTTCTTGGCATCAATAAATTTAATAAGGAGTGGAAACTGCGCAAATGGCTCACATTTCCAACCAAGTACCTTTTTTCCGGCTCTTTCTATATATTCATTCAGCGTAAGGCCTGCAAAAATCCCCTGACTGATAGTGCTTTCTCCTGCACTATGGGTAGAAAGCTCCCAGCTTTCTGCCACAATTTCTTTTTCTGTTTCCTTATGAAAACGGGATTTTAACTGACATCCACCCCACAAATAATCTTTAAAGGCCGGTGAAAGGCAAAGTACGTCTTCCTCTAAGGGAACTAAGTCCTCCTCTATACTTCCTGCGCTCTCTCCAATGCTAACCTCAATGACTATTAAATCCTTTGCTGTTTCATTGGAAATTTTATGATAGGTATTCATAGGTACATAAATACTTTCGCTTCTTAAATATTCCTTCGTTTCCCCATCCATGGTAATAGTGGCCTTACCACTTACAATAGACCAATGCTCACTTCTTTTTTCATGCTTGTGAACAGACAAAGATTTTCCCGGAAATATAGTCAGCTTCTTTACATTAAAGCCTGCACTTTTGTTTAAGGTTTCTTTAATACCCCAGGTTGTATAAAAAACATCTCCTTCGTCAAAGGAATCCTTCTGCTCTTCGTAGTGCCTGCTCATAATTTCTTTAATATGGGCACTTTCTCCCTTTTTAGAAATATAAGTGGCGTCTTTGGCATTTACAATCAGTAAATCTTCTAATCCATTTCCAATAATCAGGTTGCTTTTTTCTCTATTAATAATAGAAACATTGGTGCAATCTTCTAAAATTGAAGGACCAACGTTAATTTCTTTTGCTTCTTTTGTTACTATCTCCATGTTTAAAAGTCTGGACCAGTCAAATTCAGCTTTTACAAATCCAACTTTTCCTTTTTTTGTCCACTTTTTAAATACAGCCTGTCCCACTGAAACAGAAGGTAGTTCTCTTAAAAAGTCTTTTGGAATAATAAAATCTTTTCCGGTAAAATATAATCGTTCTGTTTTTTTCTCAAATTGCTCATAAAGCAGTAAATCATTTTCTTTGACTGCTTCCAAATAGCTTCCTGCACTCATACAGAAAATACCACTGTCCACAAAAAACTCATCTGACATACCGGCTATATTTTCTTCAAAGAAGTCAACTGCCTGATTCTCTTTTGCCAGAAAATAATTATGACCGCTCTTTATGGCCTCTTCATTTTTTTCCTTACAACCCACTACTACCATAGGAAAAGCGTTTAATAGCTCCGTTGCCTTTAATATAACTTTGTTGTAATCTCCTTCCCCAATCATATGGTCTGTAGACACAACAAGAATCTGTTCTTCTTTCGGAAGGCACATGCAGACTACTGCCACAGCCGGGCCGGTCTGCCTTCCCATTTCTTCTAAAAAACACTGATACTTTAAGCCTTGGAATGCCTGAAGCTGTCCTTCCACAATATATCTGTATTTTTTATTGGTAACTATATAAAATTCATCACAAAAAGGCAGGTTTCTTGCAATTGCCTCCTGGAACAATGACCTGCCTTCTTTCATGTAAATAAACTGTTTTGGATAATTTTTTCTGGAAAGGGGCCACAAAGCATCGCCACTTCCCCCTGCTAATACCAAACATTTCATGTGGATTTCCTACCTGTTTTATTTTACGATTAGAGTGTGAGAAGCCTTTCTCAGCTTGTCACATAGTCAAATTGTACAATCTGTTCTTGAAAGTGACTTTATGCTATGGAAGTAAGACTCAATTGATTATGGAAGCCCATGTTTCCATAATCAATGTTCAGAGGCTTACTGGAATGTTTAGCATATGGGAACTTGAAAGAATAGGTTGTGCAATTTGACAATCTATGATTGTAAATAGGGCCTCCCGCACCCTAATCATTTTATAAGTATTCTTCTAAGCCTTCTTCTGATAATCTGTCTACGATTTGTTTTACGTCCTGGGCTCTGCTTTTATCGCAGACTAAAACTGCATCCTCTGTCTGGACAATAATTAAATCTTTTACACCTACTGTAGCTATGAGCTTGTCTTTTCCGTAGGAGATACAATCCTTTGTATCAATGTTAATCTGCTTGCCATACAAAATATTGCCCTTTTCATCAGCATCCTTTACTACAGTAAGCATATCCAGACTTCCTACATCGTTCCATCCGAAGTCGCCTTCAATTACAAGTACGTCTTTGGAACGTTCCATGATTCCGTAGTCAATAGAGATTTTTGGGATTTCAGGATAAACGCGCTCAATTACAGCCTGTTCCGTTTCTGTTCCCATAGCATCTCCAATTTCTTCAAGACAGCTGTAAACATCCGGTAAAAGTTCTTTGAATTTCTTTAGAATAGTAGAAGCTTTCCAAATGAACATTCCGCTGTTCCATTTGTAATTGCCATCTTCTAAGTAGGCCTTGGCTGTTTCCAAATCCGGTTTTTCCACAAACTCTTCAACAGGGGTATAGGATTTTCCAGTTTCCTCTTTTTTTGCTTTTATATAGCCATAGCCGGTTGCAGGAAAGGTAGGTTTAATACCAATGGTTACTAGCATATCGGTTTCTTCGGCTGCTTCCATGGCACAGTGAATGACTCTGGCAAACTCTTCTTCATCTTTAATATAAGCGTCAGAAGGTACAATGCACATAATGCCATCTGTGTATTTTTTAACAATTTCCATGGCCGCGTAGCCGATACATGCTGCTGTATTTCTGGCAGCAGGCTCTGCTAAAATGTGGTTTTTCAGTACACGTCCCTTGGTTTCCTCTGCCATGAGAGGTACCTGAGTTACGTTTGTAACGATAAACATGTTATCATTTTTCACTGCCGGCATAAGGCGGTCAATAGTTTCGTTTACCATGATTTCCTTACCGGTTAAATTAAGAAGTTGTTTTGGTCTTTCTTTTCTGCTAAGTGGCCAGAATCTGGTTCCGCCGCCACCTGCCATAATGACTCCGTATCTTTCCATATGTGGGTCTCCTTACATTCTGGCATTATCTACGTTTTCTTTGAACCAGTTATAGGCTAACTCTACTCCTTCTAACAGGTCTACTTTGTGGTTCCATCCAAGTCCATGTAGCTTGTCTACGTTAGTAAGCTTTCTAGGTGTACCGTCCGGCATATTGGTATTCCAAAGGATTTCGCCGGTATATCCTACTACCTTTTTAACAGTTTCAGCTAACTCTTTGATGGTAACTTCTTTGCCTGTTCCGATGTTTACGTGTTGTTCACCACTGTAATTTTCTAATAAAAATACACAGGCATCTGCCATGTCATCTACGTATAAAAACTCTCTAAGAGGTGTTCCGGTTCCCCATAATTCCACACTTGGAGCGTTGTTTACTTTTGCTTCGTGGAATTTACGAATCATAGCCGGCATAACGTGAGAGCCTTGTAAATCATAGTTGTCTTCAGGACCATATAAGTTGGTAGGCATACAGCTGATAAAGTCATCTCCGTATTGCTTTTTGAAGAATTTACACATTTCAAGACCGGAAATTTTAGCGATAGCATAAGCTTCATTTGTTTCCTCTAACGGGCCTGTTAATAAAGCATCTTCCGGGATTGGCTGTGGTGCCATCTTTGGATAAATGCAGGTGCTGCCTAAAAATAAAAGCTTCTTTACCTTGTAATCATGACAGCATTTAATCACGTTACATTGTATCTGCATGTTCTCATAGGCAAATTCTGCAGGTGCAGTGTTGTTTGCATTAATTCCCCCTACCTTTGCCGCTGCAAGTACTACCACGTCAGGCTTTTCTTCTTCAAAAAAAGCCTGTACTGCTGCCTGGTTCGTAAGGTCTAACTCTTTGTGGGTTCTGCCGATAATATTTTCATATCCTTTTGCTTTTAAATTTCTTACAATAGCACTGCCTACTAATCCTCTGTGGCCTGCTACGTAAATTTTATCTGTTTTATTCATGTTTGTATTCACTCTTTCTGTTTCAATGGTTTACCTGCTACTGTTTTGCTTTAAATTCTTCTACACTCATGCCAGCAATATTTTCAAAGTCAGATGTCATCATCATTTCTACAAGACCTTTGAAATCTACATCACGCTTCCAGCCCAGTTCTTTTTCTGCTTTTGCCGGGTCACCCCATAAAAATTCTACTTCTGCAGGACGGTAAAATTCCGGATTTACATCTACTAAAAGCTTTCCTGTTTTTGCGTCATAGCCCTTTTCATCTACGCCTTTACCTTCCCAGCGCACTTCGATTCCCATAACCTTAAATGCTTCTTCTACAAACTGACGAACTGTGTGGGTATCGTTGGTAGCCAGTACATAATCTCCCGGTTTTTCATTCTGAAGCATCATCCACATACCTTTTACATAGTCTCCTGCAAAGCCCCAGTCACGTTTTGCATCCATATTTCCAAGAGAAAGCTTTTCCTGCTTTCCTGCAAGAATGTTAGCAATTGCTAACGTAATTTTTCTTGTAACGAAATTTTCACCTCTTCTTGGCGATTCATGATTAAATAAAATACCGTTGCATGCAAATAAATTGTAGGATTCTCTATAGTTTACTGTAATCCAGTATGAATAAAGCTTTGCTGCTCCATATGGACTCTTTGGATAGAAAGGTGTTTTTTCACTTTGTGGTGCAGTTTCCGGCAGTCCTCCAAAAAGCTCGGAAGTAGATGCCTGATAAAAACGGCAGTTGCCACCATTTACGCGAATTGCCTCTAAAAGCTTCAAGGTGCTGACACCGGTTGCGTCTGCTGTGTATTCCGGTACTTCAAAGGAAACACCTACGTGAGACTGAGCTGCTAAGTTGTAAACTTCAGTTGGCTTAATCTCTCCAATAAGACGCATTAAGTTACTGGAATCTGTTGTATCTGCATAATGCAGGAAAAATTTTACTTTATGATAAGAGGAATTGATTAAATGATCAATTCTTGCAGTATTGCTAATGCTAAGTCTACGAATTAATCCGTGAACTTCATATCCTTTTTCTAATAAAAACTCTGCCAGATAAGAACCATCCTGACCTGTAATACCTGTAATAAGTGCTACTTTTTTCATGTTATTTCTTCTCCTTTTTCTTTTTTCATTGTACATTTTCTGAATTATACTATTACATAGCCTAACAGCAAGTGTCCTGCTACGATGCTAAAAGTAACCATTTCATAATACACTATCGTTACTGTTCACTCGTACCTCGTAAACAGTAATACATTATCCCATTTACTAATGGAATACAATGGACAATTTTGCCCTATAATGGTAAAATATTGCTAATTAAAATTTCTGTATTTAAGGGGGATTTTTATGTCTATTTCAAAATCAGCTCGTATTATTGCTACTCCATCTGCTTATGCCAGAGAAAATTATTTGTTTGTTCAGGAAACCGGAAGCCTGCAAAGTATTGAGCCCCATATGAGCAAACGTGAAAATCTTGCTTCCTTTCTTTTTTTTGTGGTAGTAAAAGGAAGTGGCTCCTTGATTTATAAAAAACAGACTTACCCCATTCATACAGGAGACTGCATTTTTATTGACTGTCTGGAAGAATATGCCCATATAAGCAGCAAAGAAGACCCCTGGGAGCTTTCCTGGGTGCATTTTCATGGGAAGGATGCCAATGTTTTCTATAAAAATTATATAGAGCAGGGCAATCCCTTTTTATTCCATCCTTCTGACTTATCCTTATTTTTAGACAGTTTGTCATTTTTATACATAACTCAGAAGGAACAGACTCCTTATACAGAGCTTCTTTGTCACAAATATATTACGGATTTGATTACCCATTGTTTTGTGGAAAATGGGCAGCCAAAATCCGGGGTAAATCAATCAATTTACGAAAAAATCAGACAGGTTTGCGAGTATATTGATACACATTTTCAGGAAGAAATCACTTTAGATAGTCTTTCCCAGCATTTTTTTATTAGTAAGTATCATTTAGCTAGGGAATTTAAAAGAATTACCGGCTCAACTCCCGGCAGCTATCTGCTCGGGAAGCGAATTTCCAATGGAAAAAATCTCTTACGCTTCACCAATGCTTCTATTGAAGAAATCAGTCAAAGCTGCGGTATTTCAGATCCGGGGTATTTTACCAAAGTGTTTAAAAAAGCCGAAAATATGACTCCAAAACAATATCGAAAAAAATGGTAATTGGGGAGTTTTCATTTCTGTATTAATATGCTACTGGGGCAAATAGCCCTTTTCTCATTTTTATACAGTCAATTTGTATAATCCATTCTTTCAAGTGATCTTATACTATACATTTCAGTAAGACTCTATTGATTATGGAAACATGGGCTTCCATAATCAATAGAGTCTTACTTCCATAGCATAAAGTCACTTTCAAGAACAGACTGTACATATTGACTATATAATAACCTTCAAAAGGGCTATTTGCCCCGGCATCATTAATATGATTTCAATTTAGTCTAAAAAATTTACAGAGATTTCCACGCAAAAGCGGTTGTGAAAACCGAACAGATAGACTATAATAAAAGAGATTTGCAACGTTAATTTTTGCAAATAGTAAGCTAAAGAATAATGAGGGAAACACATCATGAGTGTATGGGAACAATTTTGTAATAATAAAATTTTAATCAGTTCAATTACAGGCTGGTTTGTGGCACAGGTTTTAAAGACAATTATCCATCTGATACTTTCCAAAGAATTTTCACCTGAACGTTTAGTAGGAAGTGGTGGTATGCCAAGTTCTCACTCCGCTACCGTATGTGCATTAGCAACAGCTACCTACATGGAGTACGGAATAGGCGGTCACGAATTTGCTCTTGCTGCGATTTTAGCTATTATTGTTATGTATGATGCAAGGGGGGTTCGTTGGGAAGCAGGAAAACAGGCGAAGATTTTAAATGAAATGATAAGTATTTTCACAAATATGGGAAATTCCTTAAAAACTCCGGAGGAGAAGTTAAAGGAATTTGTAGGACATACTCCCTTGCAGGTATTAATGGGAGCATTGCTTGGAATTTTTATTTCCATACTGTTTTATCTATAAAAATACTGTTTTCTCCAAATACTTAAACAAAAAACACCGTGTGGATGACACGGTGTTTCTTTTTCCTATCTTATTTCTTATCTCTTTTCTTTTCCTCTACCACTGTCCGGTTTTCTTTTATTGCTTCATTTCCATTTTTTACTTCGTCAATCAAATAAGGCGGTCTGTTTCTGGAAGCATCTAAAGCTCTCCATATATATTCTCCAAGCATACCAAGCATAAGCATAATCAAACCGCTTGATACAAGAAGTACACACATAATGGATGCCCACCCCAGTATAGGAGTGCCTACTGTAAACTTTTCAATAATCACTTCGATTGCCATAAGCACTGCTACGATACAAAAAATCACACCTACTGAAGACATAAGGCGTATTGGAAAATAAGAAAAACTCATCATGGAGTCCATTACAAGCTTTATCTTCTTTCCTAATGTCCAACGGGACTTTCCAATCTCTCTGTCTTTTCTGTGGAAATAAATATGATCTGTTTTAAATCCTGCCCATAACACCTGTAAGGTAAGGGAGGAATTTTTTTCATCTAATAGTTCTAACACTTTAATAACTTGTCTGTCTAATAAGTAGCAATCACAGCCTCCTGCCGGCATGCGGTCATTAATAAACTTTCTAACGATCACATAATAGAGATTGGCAAAGAATTTTTTAACTGCTCCCTCGTCTCTGTCGGAGCGAACTGCCAATACTACTTTATTTCCCTTTTTCCAGCTGTCGTACATTTCTAAAATAATCTCTGAATCTTCCTGTAAGTCAGCCTGTTTTGTTACAGCACAGTCTCCGGTGCATACAGATAATCCGGCTAACAATGCTGCATGCTCACCAAAGTTCCTGGAGAGCTTTACACACTGTACATTTTCATCCATTTCACGGATCTGATTCATAATCTCCCATGAGTTATCTCCGGATCCATCGTCTACAAATACAATTTCATAATCTCCCAGCTTTTTTAGTATTTTCGCTTTCATATCTTCATACAAAAGCATCAAGGTATCTGAATTATAATATACCGGTACTACAATTGAAATTTTGCTCATTTTATCTTTTTCCTATTTCCTTTAAATATTCATCGTAATCGCGAATGTATTCTGTGCCATCGTAATGTTCACTGGCAAGTACTAACAAAACTGAATCCTTTGAAAAATCATACATATCTTTCCACAGCATAGTGGGAAGATACAGCCCCATACGAGGTCTGTTTAACTCAATTACGTCCGTTTCATATCCGTTATCTACTTTCACTTTGCTGGTACCGCTTACATTAATAAGAACAAATTCCGTTTTGCGGTTGGCATGCTGTCCCCGTACAACTTCTGCATCGGAACCATACATGTAAAATACTCTTTTTATTTCAAAGGGAATGTCTTTACCGCTGCCTTCTGCAACCACAAGACTTCCTCTCTCATCACCAAATTCTCCGAATTCTAAAATCTTATATTGTTCCTTTATGTTCATTCTATTATCTCCATTTTTCTGCTTTTTCTACACTTTTGCAGAATCTTCTATGTTAAACGAAACTTTACCTGACATATATGGCTGTAAACTTCCGGATGCTAAGTTTTTCCAAGTTTTACTATCTTATACTATATGCTATCTAAACTTTCCCGGTACAAAAGCATTTAAGGCTTCGATAACGATTTTCTGTTCTTCCTCTGTCATGCCGTTATACATAGGAATGGATACAACACTCTTTGCATATCGTTCTGTAATAGGGAAATCTCCCTCTTTAAATCCAAGATATTCATAAGCCTCTGCCAAATGAGGGGGCACAGGGTAATGAATAATCGTGCCGATTTCTTTTTCTTCCAAATATTGAATCAGTTCGTCTCTGTACTGTGAACAAAGCACAAATTGATGCCACACATGGTTAGCACCGGCTAACAATTTTGGAAGAGTAAAATATGGATTATTCAGCTCTTTTAAATAAGTAAGGGCAATCTGTTCCTTTTCTTTGGTTAGCTCTTCCATATGGGATAAACGGACTCTTAAAAGTCCTGCCTGAAGCTCATCCAGTCTGGAATTGGCACCTACTACTTTATTGTAGTATCGTTTCTCACTGCCATAATTCCGGTACATTTTCATATCTTTGGCAATCTGCTCATCATTGGTAACAATGGCACCGCCATCTCCGAAAGCTCCCAGGTTTTTAGATGGATAAAAAGAAAAACATCCAATATCCCCAAAGGTTCCTGTCATTTTGCCTTGGTAGCAGGCACCATGGGACTGGGCGCAATCTTCTACTAAGCGTAAATTGTATTTTTTACAAAGTGTCAGGATTTTTTCCATGTTGGAAGCCTGTCCATAAAGATGAACTACTAAAATTGCTTTTGTTTTATCTGTAATCTTTTCCTCAATCTTATCTGCATCAATGGAATAATACTCATCCGGCTCCACAAAAACAGGTGTGGCACCATTAATGGTAATACCCATAACACTGGCAATGTAAGTATTGGCCTGTACAATTACCTCATCACCTTGCCCAATTCCTAGAACTTTAAAGGCCAGCCACAAAGCGTCCAAACCATTTCCAACGCCTACACAATATTTTGCACCTGTATAAGCCGCAAATTCCTCTTCAAAGGAGGATACCTCTTTACCCAGTACATACCAGCCGGAACGAAGTACTTCCAGTGCTTTTTGTTCAAATTCAGTTTGATATTGATAAAAACCCCGATCCATCCGGTTAGGCATGATCTTCATAAGTCTGTCTTCCTTTTCTTCCTATTGCTAATAATAAAAGATATATTGTTCTATTTTACCATTCCTTAATAGGGTAGTCAAATAATTTGCCAGTTATTTTTTTGTATGCTATAATTTGGGTTATCGTTCAGAGTCATGCAGATTTATTTTAAGCAGACTGGGAAAGCTCGCTTTCCCAGGGATGTTTAACAATAAATCTATATGGCGAGAGCCATATATGAGCAAATGTAAAGCCTCGAAGAGGCGGTTTTGCCAATGACTCTGAAATAATAACTCTTAATAACTCACAATAAACAAAAAGGATTCTTCTATATTATGTCAGATGTAAACAAAAATAAACAAATTGTTGTAAATATGATGGCAAGTCTTTTGTCTTGTTTGGTTAGTATGGGGGTAAGCTTTGTTCTTGCGCCCAAAATTATTAATTCTTTGGGAATTGAAGCAAACGGATTTTTGGAAATGGCAAATCAGTTTGTAAACTTTGCCGCTATTGCTGCCACCGCCTTAAACTCTATGGCCGGTCGCTTTATTACAGTGAAAATCCATCAAAACGACAAGGAAGGGGCAAATCAGTATTTCAACTCGGTTATGTACGCCAATCTTGCAATTGTTGGATTTCTTTTTATTCCACTTGCAGTCATCATTTTCAATCTGGATAAATTAATTAATATTTCTCCTGAGCTTACAGGAGATGTAAAGCTGTTATTTGCTGTTATTTTCTTAAATTTCATGGTAACCATTATCAGCACTACTTTCAGCACAGCAACCTTTGCTACAAACCGTCTGGATTTAACAGCCATGCGCACTATAGAATCCCAGGTTTTAAAAGGTGGCATTTTAATTCTTGTATTTTATTTTCTGCCTATTAAAGTCTGCTATATGGGAATTGCTACTTTAGTGTCTACCTTATATTTGTTAGTTGCTTATATTTATTATACGAAAAAGTTGCTACCGGATATTGAAATAAGTAGAAAGCATTTTCGAATGGCGAAGGTACTGGAAATTTTATCAGCCGGTATTTGGAATACAGTAATGCGTACCGGACAAACACTAACAAACAGTCTGGATTCACTAATTACCAATATTGCCATCGGACAAGTAGAAATGGGATATGTAGGTACATCCAAAAGTATGGTAACAGCCATTAATACCCTTTATGAAACCATTTCCGCTGTATTTACACCTTCTTTGACAATCAGCTTTGCCAAAAACAACAAAAAAGAGCTTGTTGAAGATTTAACCTCTGCCATGAAGCTAACCGGCTTTTTTGCCAATATTCCGCTGGCATTTATGGTTGCTTTTGGTGTGGCTTTTTATACACTGTGGCTAAATAAAACAAATTCCTTGTATAACCCAACAATTATTTACGCGCTAACGCTACTTACTATGTTTGGCACCATAGTGGGTGGTGTAATTAGTCCTCTTTTTAATGTATACACCGTTGTGAATAAATTAAAATGGAACTCTATTGTTACTTTGATTATGGGAGTTATGTCCTGTGGTATTGTTTTTTTATTAATTTATGCAACAGACACCGCTGCATCATACGGCATGTATTATGTTGTGGGAACCTCTACCATACTTGGAATCATTAAAAATATGACTTTTACACCTATGTATGCTGCCCATTGTCTGGGACTTAAAAAAACAAGCTTTTACACAACTATTATCCGGTATATTCTGGTAAGCATCGGGATGATTTTTGTATTTATGGGATTTAATCGTATCATCACAACTGACAGCTGGTTTGTGCTGATTTTAGATGTACTTTTATGTGGGGTTACAGGGGCAGTTATTAACTTTTTCTTTTTATTTGGGAAGAAGGAACGAAATATACTTTTAGATACTGTTTTCCGCTTTTTGAAAAGAGGTTAGCTATGAAAAAAACATTGGGAATTGTAAGCACTACCTACCATTTGCTTGTGTTTTTGTTTGTAAAAGAGATTTATTTAAAAGATACGCAGATAGATTTGGTAGTAACGGATAAAACTCCATTTTTAGAAGAAGTGTATAAAAGTGAACGGTTAAAACCTTATTTTCATAAGGTTCTTTTTGCTGACGGCAGGAAAATAAAAAATCCATATAAAAATGCTTTTGTTACTTTTTTCGAGAGTTTTCTTTACAATCCTACCACCAAAAAAATCATGACCGGACAGTTAGATACTTATGATGATGTTTATTATGCGTCTCCCGGCATGCCGGATGAGATTGTAAAAGAGATTGGAAAAACCTTAATCCGAAAAAATAGAAAGGTATGCTTTCACCGTTTCGAAGACGGTTTTGCCAGCTATACAAAGGCACCTGTTTCCTTTGTAAATACAGAGCTTGGACAAAAAATGTATAAAAAACTTCTTGGATACGATATAGCCAAAATGGAGCATGAAATTTATATGTTTGAACCTTATTTGGCAGAGGCAGATATTTCTTTTGACAAAATCAGAATTGAGAAAACTCCTGATGTAATCCAAAAAGTGGTAAAAATGGCAAAGGATATTTTTGCCTTTGAAAGTCAGGATTTTTCCGAAAAATTTATGTTCCTTGGACAGGGAACTGCCAATGGAATGGGGAATTCTAAAACTTATCAGAGTCTTATTTATGAGATTGCAGGGAAAGCCGGAACGGATAATTTTATTGTAAAGCCCCATCCAAGAGGAGTATATGATGACTTTGATGAAAGTATCCCTCTTTACAAGGATTCCTGTCCTTTTGAGTTAGCAGTGGCTAACGGTACTATGGAGGATAAGGTGTTGATTTCTTATTATTCCACCGCCTGCGTTTCCGGAAAATTGTTGTTTCAGAGTAATAGTAAGATTATTTTCCTCTATCCTCTGGCCGGGGATTCTTTTAATGAGAAGTGTGATTATGAGGAGTATTTTCGGAAGCTTCAGGAAACCTGCGAGGGGATTTATATTCCAAGGAGTACTAAGGAGCTTTGGGAGTTGATTGAGCGATTTTGGTAAGCTTTTGGAACTTACGGTTATTTCGTTTAGTTCCAAAGGCTGTTTTTACTCTACTAGAGCCACTTTAATATTTGCTCCACAAGTTATTTTTTTCCGCTTGCAATCATCATCCAAATATGCTACACTCACCCCATGCAGATGCAATTCACGCATCTACTCTCTAAGCCGCAAGGCATCTCATTTCGGCACTTCGATTTCAGAAGAACAATCCGCAATGAAAAAATATAACAAAAGCACACAGGAGGATACGTGTATGAATAGTGGATTGAAAAATTTTTTTCCCATGATTCGAGAAAAGCAGGATGTTTTAAAAAGGATTCATAAAAACAAAAAGCTGAAAGCATTGTTTGAAAACTGGAATAAAACGCAACAGGAGGAATTTTTAAACATCGTCACCGGTATGAAAGGGGTAAAAATACTCTATGACAGCTTTTTTAAGGAGATTATGAACCCGGAGTATAACCCGGAAAGGCTGGAAAAATTTCTGACATTGCTACTGGGACGAAAAGTAAAGATACTTAGGGTACTGCCAAATGATTCTACCCGAATAGCCGATGAAACATCGTTGCTGATTATGGATATCGTGGTGGAACTGGAAGATGGCAGCATTGCGAATATTGAAGTGCAAAAAATTGGCTATTATTTCCCAGGACAGCGCAGTGCCTGTTATTCCGCAGATTTACTTTTACGGCAGTACAAACGTGTCCGTAGCGAAAAACAACAAACTTTTCATTACAAGGATATTAAAAATGTATACACCATCGTATTTTTTGAACAAAGTCCCACACAATTCAAGGATTTTCCTAAACTCTACCGCCACTTCTTTGAACAGAAATCCGATACAGGTCTAGAACTTGATTTACTGCAAAAATACCTGTTTGTTCCCCTTGACATTTTCAAGAAAAATCTGCACAATAAAGGCATAAGTAGCGAGTTGGATGCATGGCTTACATTCCTGTCGGTAGACGAACCATCGTATATTATAGAACTTATTGAAGAATATCCGGAATTTAAGCCTATGTACGAAGAAATATATCAGATGTGTCTGAATATGGAGAAGGTGATGGAGATGTTTTCACAAGAATTACAGAAATTAGACCAGAATACTGTGCAATATATGATTGATATTATGCAGGATACCATTGATGAGCAGAAGGAACAGTTAGACCAAAAGCAACAGGAAATCACCCAAGGTATTCTCAATGCCATAAACATCATGAAGGAATTAAACGTTCCTGAAAATGAAATTCTTAAAAAACTTCAAGAAAAATATCTGCTAACACTAGAACAGGCAGAAGAATATCTGAAACACTAAACCCTAATATAAAACAGCCTTTGGAACTTTCGATTACTTCCTTTAGTTCCAAAGACTGTTTTTACTCTATCAGAGCCACTTTAATATTTGCTCCATTACAAACTTGTCCCATGTATATTCAAAGGAAGCCTTCCGGCGACCTGATTCTGCTATCCTTTTTGCTTCAGTTTGATTGTCAAGAAGCCACTTAACTTTGGCCGGAAGCTTGTCTATTTCCTTTAAATTATACAATACTATATTTTCCATATCCTGAAAGTTTGAATCAATATAAGTACTGGAATCTGTTACACACACTGCTCCATTATACATAGCTGTAGGAATTCTGTCATGTATTCCATTTTTAAACCAGGGCATTACATTTAATAGAATTTTGGAATTTGCAGTAATATCTCCTGTTTGTTGCATATCCATTGAGCCCATATGGATTAGATTTTCCTTATATTCTGCTTTTACCAAAAGGCGTTCCCAGCCTCCGCCTGCAACGTGGACTTTGATGCCGGATTCCAGCAGTGCCAAAATTACCTTCTGGCGATAATATCCTCGGAGATAGTATTCTGCCTTACACCCAACAGAACCCATTAGCATGTTGAAATCATTAGGACTAATTTCACATTTATGGTCTTCCAACCAAATTTCCATTGCTTCCACTGTTGAATATTCCGGAAAATTAATCCCACATTCTATTAAATAGCTGAAAAGTTCTTGTGCCAATTCACCCGGCAATTCCTCAAGATAGTTTTCCTTAATTTCCTCAAAACTATATAATCCTCCGGTAAACAATACATCAATTTCTTTTTTTTCATAAGGAATCTCATTGCCTATAGGACCAATTAAGTAGCCCATTTCTACACTTTTGCAAGGTAAATAATATTGTTTACAATATTCCACATGTTCTTCATCTAAAAAAATACAATATAGATTATCCATGTGAGAATCCAGTATTGCGTTATGATAATATGGTGGATCTACAATAATATTAAAAAATGGACACTGAAAAAAATCCATTACATATGTGCCGTTATTCATCTTTATACTAGTAAGAGTTGAATTAAATCCAATAAAGGCATCGAATTTTTTTGACACCATACCACTATCCAATTTTATTATTTTTTCCACCTGAATACCGTGTCTTTTTAGTGTATCCTCAACTTGTAGAGCAAAAAAATTAAGGGTTCCATAGCACATATTACTTGCATTATAAAACAAACCTATTTTCATATGTTTCCTTTCCAACTCACTAATTCTATCTTTTTATAGCGCGCTTCTAGTATTTCATTTGGTGTAAATTCAACAATTCTCATAATACATATATTTAATATGCACTGAAAGAATTCCATTTACTGCTATTTTATCTATTATTTGTCACCTGTCTCTTAACGTATTTTAACATAGATTCCTTTTGATTTCTATGATAACTACTCCTCAACAGCATACAATTTTTCGACATCCGAATTCAACTGCAACAGCACTACTTAAACGTTTGATGGAAAGTCCAAAAATTCTAACATAAATATTATAACACAAAAATTGTATTAACAATTTATTTTACCTTCATGCAGTAACTCGTGTAAAGATTCATTCTCTATTGTATTACCTTAAACACAATCACCATAAAAATTCTTTCCTTTCCTGATAAAATATTATATAATGTTTTCAAAAATAGGAGGGATTATGTTTGAAAATATCCAATAAATGGGACAAATTTATACAAGAATGCGAATTAGAATTTAATAAATTAGAAGAAGATAAATCCTATTGCTTTACTATATACGAAAAAATCATTCAACATTTTAACCTATGTTTAAAAACAAAGCAATACAAATCTCTTTTAGACCTGATTGATTACTTTACAAAGCCTGATTCTTACCCTAATTTTCATCTTACTGCTGAAATGAGGAGAACGTTTGTTTTATTAAACATTCTGACTATAGAATTAAAACACAAAAAAATTCCATTTGTATCTACTGCCAATGACTTTAACAGCTTTCAGGAACAGTATATATTAACAGTCTTTGCTATGCGCCGTTTGGAATTAATGCTCTCAGACGATTCTATGAACGAAGCACAAAGCTACCTTTTATCAATTCCTTTCAGTATGTATGCCGCACGATTTATTTTAGAACATGAAATTTTTGAAAATTTCCAAAAATTATATTGGAATCTGTATATATGCATGAAATCTGCCTGGTCGGTTACTGATAAAATCCAGTGGTTAGTATGTATTTTGGAAAAATCACCTTCCGATGAAATACTATTAGAAATTGCAAGTTTATACCTTGAATTTCCCCACTATCCGAAAGCATATGAATACCTTACACAAATTCAAAAGCCTTCTTCACAAATTATAGAGCTAATCTCATCTATTAAGGAGTTAATATAACAATGAACAAAAACGTAAATGAAAATAAATTTGCTTTTATTATTTGTACCAATGATGATATTTATTTACAGGAATGCTTTCACTATTTAAACCGGTTAATAGTACCATCAGGCTATGAAACAGACATTCTCACAATTTATGAAGCAAAAAGTATGACTGCCGGATACAACGAAGGTATGGTTTCTACCGATGCAAAATATAAAATATATATGCATCAGGATGTTTTTATTACCAACCAATATTTTCTTTCCGATATATTATCCATTTTCCAGACAGATTCTTCTATCGGAATGATAGGAATGGTAGGATATCCTGTTATTTCACGCACAGGTCTTATGTGGCACGAAACACGTATAGGAGCCCAACCGCTATACGGTGAAAAACAAGCGTATTCCAATGCCGATTTTTCAAAATATCGCTACTCTCTTTCGGATGGCATCTCTGATGTTGCATTAATTGACGGACTTATGATGATTACAGCCTACGATCTGCCTTGGAACGAAGCGGAATTAAAAGACTGGGACTTTTACGATGCATTCCAAAGTATGAATTTCCTATTAAATGGTTACAAAATTGTAGTTCCCGTACAGACACTGCCCTGGTTTATTCATGATGATGGAAAAATACTTGCTATGTGGAACTATAATAAATACCGCCATCTATTTATGGAAAAATACAAGGACTATTTGGGCAAATCCTATTTAGAAATAATTTAAGAAAGGTGCAAAAATGAATATAGTAATTCTTACAAACCTTAAACAATATCCATATCATCTTACCCTGGCAAATATGATAAACTCTTTGCTTTCTCAGCCTGAATACACAATTTCAAAGCTGGATATTAATTCAGAGAAATATGATCACAAATGCCTTGCAAAATTAAAGTCTCTAAATCCGAATGTATTAATCACACTAGATTTAGCAGGCTTTCGTTTTCCAACACAATCCGGAGAAATTGCCCTCAATATGCTATACACCAAAAATCTCAATCTAATATGGGGTAATAAGCCGGAATATGCGCCTTTTTTAAACAAAAAGATAAGCCTTTCCATGCAATTTTTTGATGTGTCCGGAATAGACAACAATTTACCACTGATTTTCCCAAATTTACTCTATTACAACGTCCCGGGAATACTTTCTACAAATTTTTCCTTAGAACAGGAACTTTCAAAAAACAAAGAAGTCTTCATAAAAATATGGCAGGACTTCCTTAAAGAAGCCCTGCTACTTGAAGCATAGCGCTAAGTCTGTCTTCATATTGAAACATACTCTGCACTTTTAAATATCCTTTTTTTGCAATTTCTATTCTTTCATCTTCATGTTCCAAATAGTAGTTACACTTTGCTACTGCATCTTCCAGGCTTGTATACATAACCAGTTCTTCTCCATCAACAAAATGCTCTGCAATCTCCGGTTGATAATTAGTTAGTAGAAATCCTCCACACCCCATAATGTCTATTGCTCTTAGGGGAATTCCGGATTGGATACATTTTAAGGAAACGTTTAAATTCACCTTACTCAACTTAAATATTTTAGGCATTTCATCAAAATAACCGGCCGAACCGTGCCATGTTACTCCTGACAACTTTTCACCCTTATCAGGTCCGTACAAGTGTACAGAATACATCTCACCAAGAATCTCCAGAAGTAAAGTTCTCTCCATATGGGTAATATGCTTTGCCACAGACACTATCAATCCATCTTTTGTTAATTTAAGCTTATTCTGTCCAAATTTTGCATATGCCTGATTTATTCGTCCCAACAACTCCTCTGAAATCATTTCTTCCAGAAAATAACACCCATACAAACGCATCTGGGTTTCTATTAACGCTGTAATATACCCTTTTTCAAATTCCCCCATAGGTGCCATAAGTGCAGGTAATGAGCCATCATAAAGCTGTCCCACCATTGAAATATCCGCTGCATACTTGTATCTGTCCTGATTTGTAATAAGAATTTCATCCAGCCTGTCTGTATTAACCGCAAGAGGCAAATGAAAGACATTCTCGTAGCCTTTATTCCAATATTTTTCGCATTCAGCTCTATCAAAGAAAAATACATAGTTTGTCCTATAGCCTAATGTTTCTTCTATCCTATGTATATTTAAAGGGCTGTCATAACTCCATGATAAATAGGGCAATTCTAAACCATGACAAATATCAGCTAAAATGGGATAATAATTTACACTAAAAACAGCCGAATAGTTTTCTGCATTTAGTAGTAGAGTTACTTTTTTTTCAAAATAGTTATCCTCATAAATATTTTCCAGCTTATATAAAATACTTTTACAAGATATCCCCATCTTCTGCAATGAGTATTCTATATCCTTTTGGTTATAAGCTCCCATATCGTAAAACAATATTTTCATAACCTTAAGATTCCTCTCCCACTTACTATGGATTTTCATCCGAAAATATTTCTTTTAAAATACTATTTAGTCTTACTTTAGAATCATGCTTCTCTCTTACTTTTTTGTATCCATTTATGGCAATACGTAAACGCTCATCTTCATGTTTCAAATAATAATCTACTTTTTCAAGCAACTCCTCAAGACTGTGATACACTTCCAAATCTTTTCCTACTTCAAAAAAATCTTCTAATTCAGGCTGATAATTGGTTAAGCAAAAACCGCCTACTGAAAGAATATCCCAAACTCTTTGAGGTACACCACTTTCAATACTTCGTGACGTAATATTAAGATTTATTTTGCTTAAATAAAATACTTTTGGCATAATATTGTAGTAATCTACCCAAGGCTTTATTTTTATATTTTTTAACATACTTTTTTGGGTATCGTCTGTGTAAAGGACAACTTTATGCTTCTTAGCAAGGGCATTTAAAATAGTAACACGTTCTATCTCATTGCATTTTCTTACTAATTTCATGCTTTCGCAATAATATCTTTTATCTAAGTGATAAAGTTCCCACACACCAGCATCATTTTGAGATGCCATATGCTCAATTAACTCATCAGAGGCTTTATCAAATACTGTTTCTTTTCCTGTCCAGCAACAATTGCAGGATGATACTATTTTGTCTGCCTCCGCTTTCAATTCCTTTGAGTTTTCATCAAATAATTCTTCATAGCCCCGTTTGTCATATAACCTGCCAACAAATGCCACATCCGCCTGATATGTTTTCTCATCCCTTTTCGAAATATGGGCTGCTCTAAACCACTCACCCTCTGAAGCCAATGGCTGATAATATAGGTGTTTAATATCCTCTTTGCTCATTCTTTCATATTGCTTTTTATCAAAAACAGTAATATAATTCGTAGGATATGTAGCCTGTTTCATATATAGTTCAAGAAGGGGATAATCATATACCCAGGAATAATATTTCAAATTTGTATTGTAACATGCCTGGGCTACTCCCGGTGCAAAATCGTATGTAACAACCAAATCGAAATGTCCTTCTTCTATGAATTCCTCTGCTTTTTCCACCTCTTCCTCTATACAACTATTTAGCATAACTTCATAATCAGGTATTGTAACTTTATGTCCTAATGCTTCTAAACTATATGCCAATCCGCAAAGAGTTATCATTTTACTTCTAAAAAATAAAATCCGAAGCCTTCCTTTATTTTGCTTACCAATCTCCGGATACTCTTTTAATGCAATCTCTCTGTTTTGATTATATTTCCAGAAACTTGGTACACCGCATGCATGAATTACCCAAAGAGGTCGTTGAGCAGGTACTACAATCTTATAGCCTGCCCGTCTAAATTCCATACATTGGGAAACATCATAAAAATCCCAGCCTTTAAAAATGTCTTCTCTCCAAGGTATGTCATACTGGGTGACCATAAGAAATCCGTCTATAACCTGAACTTCTACTTTTCCCTTTTTAAGTAAGTGAATATTGTCAAATCCACCTTTTATAAGTTGTTCCAAACAATAAAAATTTCCACAGCGGTCCTCATGCCACATAACACCGTCCTTGGATATTTTTTCTGCCCCTATACTTCCTATCATTCCTATTTTGGAATCGCTTTTAAATATTTTCAAAATCTTTTTAATAAACTGCTTCTCTATAATAAATGTGTCCTGATGAAGATATACCTTATACTTTGCATCCGAAGCCATCATGCCCTCATTATATCCTGCTGTCATGGATTTGGCATCGTATATTGTCAGTACTTCTGTTGTGAATCCATCCGGTACCTCTAACAACTGCAAATACAATAAGCACTCTTGAAGCTGCTGCTCATTATTGGTACATATAATAAAACACACCTTTTTTTCATCATATTGTTTCATGATTAATCATTTTCTCCAATTCTTGTATCAGTTCTTTTACTGATGGATCAGGTTTTTTTATTAGCAACAAGCACTCTAATGTTTTCTCCCATTGCTGACCTTCCATCCAGCATCCGGCCATTTCTAATAGGATATCATCATTTTCAGGATGTCCTTTATGAGTATACTCTAACATTAAAATTGCCGTTATTAACTGCATTTTTTCTTTTAATAATCTTGCAATTTTCAGTATATTTTCTACCCCGTTTAATGTTTCACTTATAACAATTCTCCCAATTGCAATTCCGCTGATTTTCTGTTCTATAACTTTATCAAGTAGATCAATGCAAAATTCCTCCGGAACATTATTTTCAACCCGAAGTGCTAAAAATTTAATATTTTGATATCTTTCTTCTATATCATTTAAAGAACTAACAGAAGAAAAAATATTATCTAAGATACCCCAATCAGGCAATTGTTTCATTTCCTCCAGCCAAATACCACAAAAGGCATCTAACATAATCAGACTATTTTCTTTCTTTTTCAATTTTTGAAAATCTGAACTTTTCGCAAGCCATAATATTAATTCTTTAATAGAGACAAAATCATTCTTCTTTAATCTCTCATTAATCTCTTTTTCTAATTCAAGTAATGCACTATACTGTTTTTCTATTTTCATAAATATATCTCCATTGCAGAAAAAGGAGCTGACAAATGTCAACTCCTTTTTCTATTGGTAGTTTGTTATGTCTACTACTGAAGTAAGGATAATACTCCCTGATTACTCTGATTAGCCTGAGCAAGCATAGCCTGACCTGCCTGAGCAAGAATATTGTTATTGGAGTATTTAACCATTTCTGTTGCCATATCTGTATCACGAATCTGGCTTTCAGCTGCTGTTGTATTTTCAACAACGTTGTCTAAGTTGTTGATTGTGTGCTCTAAACGGTTCTGAATAGCACCTAAATCTGAACGCTGTTCACTTAATGCTACCATAGCACTCTTAATTGTACTAATAGCGTTCTGAGCAGCTGTCTGTGATGCAACACCTGAAGTTGAAAGTGTATTAACACTAAGACCTGTAGCATTCATAGCATTAATTGATACACTAATTCTATTTTCAGATGTACCTTCTGCTCCAACCTGTAAATCAACACCTCCAGACCAAGAACCATTTAATAAGTTGTTTTCATTAAATGTAGTAGTTGAAGCTACACGATCGATTTCTTTGATTAACGCATCAACTTCACTCTGGATATAGCTCTGGTCATCTGACTGGTTTGTACCGTTAGCACTTTTAACTGCTAATTCGTTCATTCTCTGAAGCATATCATGTACTTCATTTAATGCACCTTCTGCTGTCTGTACTGCTGAGATACCATCCTGAGCATTTAAAGAAGCCTGTGTAAGACCTCTGATCTGACGTCTCATTTTTTCAGAAATAGCAAGTCCTGCTGCGTCATCAGCTGCACGGTTAATCTTGTAACCAGAAGATAATTTCTCTGTAGATTTAGCCTGAGTTTTTGTTGTGAGTCCTAACATTCTGTTAGAGTTTACTGCTGTAAGATTGTGTTGTACTACCATAATATATTCCTCCTTGAATTTAACACGGCTTCCCTGCCGCTTTCTTGTTTGAGTAATCTCTTCTTCTGACCGTACGCTTCATTGGATGAGATTACTGATTGTTAATAAGTAATTTGTTTTACTTGTATAATATATCGGAAGGTTTTTCTAATACTTTATACTAAATCACAATTTTTTTGAAACTTTTTTATTTACCTTATTTGCCAAAGTAAATTCCAGTTCACTCTCGCCACAACCAGAAGTTACTTTGACAAATTCATAACCCGAATTTACTTCGACAAATAATCCACCATTCCATTGTCTTTTATTGATATACTTGTATTGCTGTGTCCCGGTATCACCAGATGAATATTGGAGGTACCATTATGGCTAACAACAAACATTTAACTAATGATAACCGATGCACCATTCAGACCATGCTCAACGAAAAAGCTTCGTTTAAAGCTATTGCTGATACTTTAGATAAAGACCCATCCACCATTTCAAAAGAAATTCGCTCGCATCTCGTATTTCGCAAAACCGGTGGAATAAATCTTCATTACAATGCATGTGCTCTTCGTTTCAAGTGTACAAAGAGCCGGCTCTGTTCTCCTTGTCATGCTTCTCGTAATTACAAGCTTTGCAGACGCTGTAACATGTGCAATACCTTTTGTAAGGATTTCCAGGAAGAAATTTGTCCAAAGCTTTCAAAGCCCCCTTATGTCTGCAATGGCTGTGGCAACCGTAGCACCTGTAGTCTTGAAAAACGCTTTTATTATGCCTCTGAAGCACAGAAAGAATACAAACTGGTTCTGTCCGAATCTCGCTCCGGCATTTCACTTTCCGAAGCAGAAGTACAACATCTTGAAGAGATTGTCACTCCTCTTATCCGCAAAAAACAATCTCCACATCATATTTGCGTAACCAACAAAGACTCTGTTATGGTTAGCGAGCGTACCATTTATCGCTTGATTGATTCACGTATCCTTTCGGCCATGAACATGGATTTACCCAGAAAGGTTCGTTTCAGTGCCCGTAAAAATAAGGTTCATGTAAAAGTTGACAAATCCTGTCGTATTGGCCGTACCTTTGAATGCTTCAACACTTATTTGGCTGGACATCCGGATATTCCCATTGTTCAGCTTGATTCTGTGGAAGGTAAAAAAGGTGAAAAATTTCTTCTTACTATCCACTTTGTCAAAGCGGAATTTATGCTTGCATTTCTTCGCGGCCACAATGACTCCCAGTCTGTTATTGACATTTTTGAGCACCTGTATCTGGAACTTGCCCAGACCACTTCATGACTCTTTTCAAAGTCTGCCTTGCAGATAACGGCTCTGAGTTTTCCAATCCTAAAGCCATCGAATATGACAGACAAGGCAACCTTCGGCCCCGTATCTTTTACTGTGACCCATCCGCTCCCTATCAAAAAGGTTCTGCTGAGCGAAACCATGAATTTATTCGTATGTTCATTCCTAAAGGTACTGATTTGGAGCATTATACTCACGATGATATTAACCTAATGATGAATCACATAAATTCCTACGTCCGTGAAAGTCTTGGAAACAAATCACCTTACGAAATGTTCACTTTTCTTTATGGACAGGAAATAGCGGATTTGCTGCAGTGTCACCTTATTCCTCCCCAGGAAGTGACACTCAGCCCATCCATTTTCCGCAGGGAGGTGCAGTTATGAGATACGATAAAAATTCCATTGATTACCAGATAAATATGGAAGCATTCCATGAAATGGAAGAATGTGTTCCCATGACAAAGCCAGAGCGTGATGCACTCTGCAACTGGGTCAAAAAAGGATACGAAATGGATAGTAATCCCTGGGACTTTCTTGACTCTGACGGCTTACTCCTTAATTATCTTCAAGCATATCGACTGAAATTCGGTTATTCCAGTGGTCCATGGGACTATTGGAAGGGACCGGATACCCAGACGTATTGGGATGATACCCTTAAATGTTTCATCCCTAAAGAGGATTTTTGCTAATTAATTAACTAAACTACACCGGGACACAGCTACATATACCACATACGACGGGTGGAATTTACTTTGGCAAAAAAATGACTAAATTTCTTCCGTGCTTCACTGCGCCCTTTTTTCCCTGCTAAAAACTGATTTTAAACTATTTCAGACAAAAAATCACTCGGTTTGAGCATTTTTTTCATGCAACAGAATACCCGGTTGCAATCAACCGGGTAGTTACTACAGTTTTACTTTGACAAACAAGAATTTACTTTGACAAGTGACCACTTTTTTATTTATTAATTTCTTAATTTCACTTCCCAAGAGGCAATAACATAATATTTTTACATTAAACATAAAAATTTCAGATTTTGTGAAACTATTATTGTTACATCTTTTTCCCCTGAATATGTACCTGAATAAAACGGAATTCCTGCTTCTTGTAACATAAATCCTATCATCTGACACGTCTGTTGCTCACCCTTTCTATCACAATCATCCATGAGTATAACAAATTCTTCTTTCAGGCACTGGGGTAAAATACTTAAAATGTCTACTCTTGAGAAATCCGGACTCCTATAACCATAAGGGCCATCAATCATAATTAAATCAAATTTCTTATCCTTTAATTGTTCTTCAAATCCAACATACTTTGTAACATTGGTAAAACGATTTTCTTCTTCTACAATAACAGGCGTATCCTCTATAGCGCACCTTACAACCTCTGTTGTATTTGGAAGGGGGTAATGATTTGAAAAGAATTCAATCCAATTCTCATCATGTTCCACAACATAATGTTTGCACTCCCCATTTGCTGATGCTACATAGGACCCTATCAACTTAGTAGATTGCCCCATTCCAAGTTCCAAAACGGAGGTTGGGTTAACTTCATTTAAAACCCTATACAACACATACATTAACTGATAACCTATCGCTCCTCTACCTGGTGAAAAAGCCAAATCTTGACTTAGCCATTTACTTCCCCTTATAGTATCATGGTAAACTTCACTCCATATTAGCTCCTTCATTTTTCGTTCCAAACCACTAAAATCATTCTGATTCATACTTCTATCAACACCTTTCATCTCATTCCTAACATGCAATATTATAAAACATTCAATCCAACTTAGTAGGGCTTTTCCCTGTCTCGACGCTTGCAAATATATTCATTTCTGTATATAAATAAATCTGATAAATCATAGCTGAAATTATTTTTCCAACAAGCATATCCTATGCTTAATTGATCTCTCCTGCTCTTGTACTTAACCTCATTCCACCAACATGTCATAACTTTTTGTAGCATTGGGTCATGATGTTGTCGTACCAAGCATGCGGAATCAATTAAACCATTGTTAATCGGATATCCTTCTTGATTATATTCCGCCATTTGTTTCTGAATTATTGTAACATCATCTTTTTTGTATTGAATACAAGCATACGATTCTTCATACACACAACTACGTACAAAATGCGGAAAACATAACATAGGACTTCCTTTGCTGTATTTTTCTATATATTTTCTCAAATTTCCTATTACTTGTATCTTTCCATCAACATAAATTGAATAATCATACTCTTTCAAATATTCATAACATAATATCTTATGCTTTCTGGCAAGTCTGACTTGATCGAGTTCCTCTATGTTTTCTATAACTCTAATATCCCACACTTCTGAAGATAATTCAGTGTTATTCGTAAAACAAACATAATCTAAATTTTCATCAACTTCTAATGGTTCCAAAAGTTGGTCATAGTTTCCTGTAATTACTGTATAGACAACTCCTTTTCCTTCAAAAACATTTTCACCTGATATCGAAGAAGAGGAATAACGGTTATATGCATCACTAGCATTCTTTATAAATAAATTCACTACAGCACAGTCTTTGGTCTTTTCCAACCGTTCTGCCCTCTCTAATACTTCTATTGATGCATTGTGTAAATCAATTTCCAATTCGCCTAAAATACTTCCTATCTGCTCCATATCTTTTTTATCAACAGCTAAACTTAGTGATAAAGCGTACGCATTCATGTATTCCTCTAATTGATTCTTTTTTTCAGTTAACCATAAGTCATATTCCATCTTAACCATAGCCAGAACATCATCTATAGGAAATTTTTCTATACTTAAACTTCCCTTTCTTAAATTATTCTGCAAATTATTTAATATTTGTACACTTTTTTTATCCATAATTACCTCTATTTTTTATATAACTACATACAATCACATTTGTTTAGCCACCTCAACATGTCTTGAATTAGCTTCTTCCGAACACCCAAAACACATCCGACAAAAAGTTGTATGTCCTAGCTTACTATAACCGAGTTCATATTCCAAAAGTTCTTTTTTGCTAAACTCCTGAGTAAAATCCAAATAGTCATTTTCATTTTCCGGAAAAAGCCCCGTTCTAACTGCCGCAAAGTTACTACAGCAAAAAAATAATTTACCATCATAGAAATCTCGACAAAACATGGCGCATTTCTGAAAATGTGTCAAAAGTTGTTCTTGGTTTTTTTCTTCCGGTATTTCATTTGGGAATCCCATATCAAGCCATTGTTCCCCAACACGCTTAATATCATATTTGATTCCTTCGCCTTTAAATAATTCAACCATCTCACTTAATTTGCATCGTTCCGGTACAGCTGCCGTATAATCGCTTATATCTATAATAATATCATGTCTTTTGCAACACTCTAAAATGGCTTTACTAGGAAAGACCGTTCCATTAGTTCCAATACGTACACTTCCAATCTTTTCCCCATAACAGCAATATAAGTAATCTATATATTCTACCAAATACGGATATAAAAAACCTTCCCCTCCCAATAATTTCAACTTATATATATAATCTACCTTTGCAAAAAGTAAGTCTGCATCACGTTTTAACATGTCCAATGTTGTTGGTTCTCTATCTTTAAAATAAGGAATAAAAGCTATACACTTTTCACAATTCAGTGTACAACATGGTGTTAAAAAAATCTCAATTCTATCTATCTTAATCTCATTTTTTTCGTATACGTACCAAATTGAGCGAAATACTTCTCCTTGAAAAAAATTCTCATTTTCGCAAAACTTAGGATGAAATCTTGTTATTTGTCCCTTTATACTTTCATATTCATTTCTTTCATGTGAAACACAAACAAAAATATATTCCTGAGCACTTTGAAATACTTCCTGTAAATCTACTACTTTTATTTTTTCGTTTTTCCACTCATTAGTAGGTGATACTCCATATATCTCTATACAGTCATTAGACTTTAAAAATTCTTGTATTTCCTCAGCTCTACCAATTAAAATTATTTTTTTTTCTCTATCCGTCACGTGCTGTGCAATTTCATCCAACTCATGTCCCGGATTTTTCCATATAGTATTTTTAAGTGAAAAATTTCTCATTATTTTTAATCCCCTTCCTATAACATTTCCATGCATCCAATAATATTTTCTATAATTGAGAATGTGTTTTCAAAAATGGTGGAATTAATCCTGTAATAATCAGCAATTCTCTTTTCACATCTAGGTATAAAAATTCCTTTTGTATCATTTTCCAATCTTAATATAGGTTTACCACTCTGAATCGTCCGATTAAACGATATACTGTAATCCGCCTTTAGATAACATTCTTGCATCTCATCTCTTGTTACATTCTGACTTTTAGCACTTTGCACCTGTATCTCCTCATAATTTCCAGCATCAGTCAAATTGCTATAATCCCAATATATCGTTGTCATTTTTTCTGAATTTTCACATTTTATTTTTGCATTTATAATATCTATCTGTTTTGCAAATAAAAATATTTTCTTTGAATCTTTAAAATATTCGTCAAAAAAATTTTTAATTGAACCATATTGTTTTTCTTTTTCTGTTAAATTTATTATAGAACATCCTGTATTATGCCCCATAACATCCACATAGGTAAGACTGTTACGAAGTGTTAAATTATAAGGTTGGCAATATAACATTCCATGTTTTAACTCTCTAAACATAAATGTTACCTGATATCCAATTCTTTTTAATAAACATCCGGTATGTATCATGTCTTCAAATATATGAGGATTAAATCTGCGTGATGGTACAAATACTATTTCCATATCTTTATCTACTTTGGTCAAATAATTTAATCTCTTTACTTCTTCCAAATCATAGTATTCAGTTGGATTCATATGAATATCTTTTAGAAATATCGCTTCAATTATGCTTTCAGTTCGATAACCATACTCATACAGACATCGCCAATATACTTCATGCATCTGTGCTTCATACTCTGTCCCATTTGCCAATTCCCACAGCTTTCTTCCCTGTATTAGCGCTTCCCCATACAGATTGTTTTCATTAAGAAGCTCTATCTTTTTAATCCTAAACGCAATCTCATTTTCTACACCAATACCTCTTGCATCTATACATATATGCATAAGATCCGATAACTTCAAATTTTGCATTTCAGTTGTTGTTATCATACCCTGGTGGTATATATCTCTATCAAACAAAGGTGCATAATAACTAACAAGTTTTTCAATCATTTCGCAATTCAAATACACCATATTTTCCCGTTCATATACCATTGTCTCAAATCCATTCAGTTCATAAATTGCATAACTTCCTGAATCATTATGTAACGCATCAGCCATTCTGCTAAAAGAACTTCCTTCTGTTAGAATTCTATGATTGCACAACGATATTGCCAAAAATTCTTCTACAGCTTCTCTATAATCTCCATACGTTGAAACATAGTGAATTCTTTGATTCTCACCAAAATATGCTCTTACAAACTCTCTATCATCTGAAAAAATGTAATACTCAGCTTCCCCATACCCTAAAATATCTTCCATTAGGCACATTGCAGCTTTATAAAATTCCATTCCTTTACAAAGTCCCTCATAGGTTAAAAAATCACCTCTGCGAACGTGGATCGCCACACTTTGTTTTCCTGCAATTTCTTCTTTAAACTTCTTTAGAAAAAATGTTTCACTTTGAAAGTAAAATATATTCCTCAGGTCTCCTATATAGTCCCTAAAAAATATCGAACTCTGATAGGTTCCATAAAGTATAATACCTTCATATTGTTCAAACAGTTCAACACACATAACTGATAAGTAATCTTTTTCATTAATTTCCTTAAGTCTATATTTCTTCTTCCATTCTTCAAATAATAAAAAAACTTCTATATAACTTTCGGTAATATATAACTCGGTATACTCCAGCTTAAACTCGCCTAACTGAAATGGATCTGTTGCTGCATCTGTGGTTTGTACAACTATTACTAACTTTTTATTATATTTTTTTGCTGTTGAGTACGCGCATGCATATTTATACAACTGATTTGCAAATCCTCCATTTATAATCGCAATAACCATGTAAATCTCCTCTAATCATTCTCATAAAATTGTCGAATCAAACGACATATCATTGTAATCTGACTTTCTTCCAGTCCAATCCAGGACGGAAGCCATAATCCCTTTCGAGAAATTTCCTCTGTTATAGGATATTCTCCTTCAACCTCATACGCAGGCTCGCTATGTAATGGTGGATAAAATCTCCTACTACCAACACCATGCTCATGTAAAAATTCTATAAGCTCTTCTCTCCTATCGCACAATATATCGTAAAACCACGGTGTTGTTTCTTCTAGATTAGTTTCTATTAGCTCTACACCATTAATATTTTGGAGATTATTATAATATATTTCACCCATCTTACGTTTTTTTAGGACTCGATCCGACAACTTTTTCATTTGTTCAATCCCTATTACCGCTTGTAAATCAGTAAATTTAAAATTCCATCCCTTGACCAAATAATGATCCTCACCAGATTTTTCTCTTCCAAAATCACGAATTAGCAAAATTTTTTTATAAAGTGCTTCATTATCAGTAATTAATGCTCCGCCTTGTCCTGTTGTAATTATTTTGGGTACACTAAACGAAAAACTTGCTACATCTCCATACTTCCCAACATGTCTTTCTCCATAAAAACTCCCCAAAGACTGTGCCGCATCCTCTATAACATAAATGTTTTTTTCGTGACAATACTGTACAATTTCTTCAATTTTCTCAGGATACCTTCCATTGATCGAAACCAAAATAATCGCTTTGGTTTTATCAGTAACAGCTTCCCTCATTTTTTCAAAATCCATACACAATGTGTGTCTTTCTATATCAACAAAAACAGCTTTTGCTCCAATCAATTCAACAGAATTTGGAGTTGCTACCATAGTATAATTAGGCACTAACACTTCATCATTTTTTGTAACACCACATGCCAAAAGTGCCACGGACAGACTCAACGTACCATTAGGCATAATCGAACAATATTTTGCCCCTGTGTATTGTGCAATCATCTGCTCAAACTCTCTCGTTTTCTTAAATTCCATAAGCCAAGCATCTGAACTCATATATTCATTCATAGCACTTCTCTCATTTTCATCAAAACTTGGTTTCATTTGAACAATATAATCCATCTTTTACTCCCTTATCCCTCCAGCTAATTTTATATAGACCACCTGGCGTCCATTCCAATAAATGCTCTCATTTACATCTTTCAATTTTTCTATTTCATCTGAAGTTGTATCAATAAAGTTTTCTATGTATTTCCTTAGTTTTATACCAGTAATTTCGCCATCCCATGAAAGAAACGTAAGAACTTCCGCATCATCCACACGCTTAGTACGGTAATACTTAGGCGTATTATAGAATGTAAGCACAAGTCGTAGTTCTTTGCAATGTGGGAGATATTTATCTATAAATAATTCCAAGCGCTGATCCACATCTGGAAAAATATCATTTGCTATAATGATATCAAACTTTTTTTGAGAAATGTCGTATTCCATCCAGTCTGAATTAATCCAAAATTCCTTTTTATTTTCACACTCTATCTTCTCTATTATTTCTTTTCCACCATGTGCCATAAAATCAAGTAACATATACTCACTATTTACTAGCATTTTTCTTGTTAGCGAAGTATAACCGCCACCAACATCTAAAATCTTATTTTTTATTTCACATCCTGCTTGTTCCAATATATCTCCGTAAACATGAGAAAAAATAAGTCTTTTATTATCCATCGTTTTTAACCACTGATGTGTACGCACTGACTTATCTTCCTCTTTTTCCTCCATCAGCATCATTTCTAATATCCAATCATTTTTAAGATAATTCTCTAACATATTGGATGTATATATAACCATTTCCATTTCCTCCTAAAAAATAAAAAGTCAGTCACAGCAAAGTTGCTTCATGACCGACTTTTTCAAATCTTTTATCTCATTGTCCTGATGCATCCATGCAATTTTTACAGCTCCCAGCTGTCATATGTTCCTATAATCTTTGTTATCGACATATTTTTCTAGTTTTTTAACCACTCTCGTTTATATTACTTATTCTTTTTTAATTTTTCTGATCCAAAAATTGTGGCTGTACAAAATTTGTCTTGCTCATATTCCGATAATAACCAATTGCCGCCTTTGAACCTAATTTTACCGCCTTTATTTTTTCTCTTTCATTCTTAAAAGTTGTTTCTACCATTTGCTTGTTTCTGTTCTCCAAAGCCTGAATAGAAATACTTTTTTCCGTAAGTTCTGATATTAACTGCTGCATTTTCTTTATTTCTGTCCGGTACTGTTCTTTACCGGAGTCGGAAGTAATTTCCTCCTTTACATGCTCAAACATTCTGTCAAAACCTATATCCAGCCTACTAAGGTTTTCAATAAGGGTTGCTTTTTCTTCTACATTTCTGTCAAAATCATCCACAGAAAACTCTTCTGCTTTTAAAATTTCTGTTTGTTCTTTACTTTTTTCCATTATTTCATCTAATATGGCTTTTTTCTTTTCAAGACTTTCCACCATAATCCGAACATAATTTTCTGTCATAACCTTCTCCTTTCAGCAGAAATGCTACATTTTACCATGAAACCAAACAAAGAGGATTTAAAAAATCCTCTTTGTTTAAATTTTACTGTGATATTTAAGCAGTATGTGTTTTTTTCATAACCTCTTTCCATGTATCACGCATGGAGCGAAGATGCATATTTACTTCTTCTAAAATTTCCTTATCTTTTTTTACATTAGCTTCTCTAAGACGTTTTAACAAGTAAACATATACCCTGTCAAAATCCTGTGCTACCGGGTATTTTGTGTCCAAAGTTGCCCGGAATTCATCAATTATTTTTTGAACCTTCACAATGTTTTTATGCGCTTTATTAATGTCTTTCTGCTCAATTCCCATAATTGCTATATTGCAAAACTTAATAGCCCCCTCATAAAGCATAAGTGTTAACTCAGGCTTTGATGCCGTCAGTATTTTGCTGTCATTATATTTTGCATAAGCGTTTGGTATTGCCATGTCATTAGCCTCCTAATAAACCTGATATTGCATTTGTTTTTGATTGCATTTTTGCAAGTGCTGTTTCCATAGCACTAAATTGCTTATAATATTTATCCTCAGCAGCAGTAATTTTTTCTTCCTGCTCTGCAATTTTTTCTGTATAAGACTTATATTCTTTTTCCATCTGTTTGTCATTATACACTTTATTGTAGCTACTGTAATCGTCGGATTTCATCTTCTCTCCGATGCTACTATATAATGACTTTGACAGCTTAGTAAAGAAAGAAATAACCTTTTCCGGATCATTAGCAATCATGGTTTTCAATATATCAGCATTGCCTGATGTATTGGAATCATCCGGATCACCGTCGATATGATAAGCATGTTTCTCGTTATCTGCTGAAGTAAAGTAACCTAATGTATTGATTCCAAAATGAGATAAATACATAGTCTCTCCATCTACTTCATATCCGGCAGACATTGTACTTGTGAAAATATTTGAAATAGTGCTTAATGTGGAATCTCTTCTCAAAACAGAATTCTTTATCTTTTCTTCCCATTTTTCAATTTCAGACTCACTCATTACTTCCTTCTCTTCGTCAGTAAGAGGTTCATAGCCTTTAGCACTGTCTGCATTATACAGTTTATCCATCTCATTAATCAATTCATTATATTCTTTAATGAACTTCTTTATGGTACCATAGATAGCCTCGTAGTCATTGGATGTAGTAAGGGTAACCACTTCACCCGTTTTTGTCTCTGCCTTGGCTGTAATAGTAAGACCATTAATCTCAAAAGTATTGCTCTTTGAAGTAAATACTGCATCATTTAATGTAATAACAGCATCTTCTCCTTTGATTCTGGTAGCATCTTTAGAGAAACCGGTAGCTGTGCCATTTACTACCTGTGTGGCATAGTTGATTTTATTCTCCATGTCAGCTGCTACAGAAGCTTTAATTGCCGCATTGTCGTTTTCAAGTTTAGCTTCAGCAGCTGCTTTATCATTTTTAGCTGATGCTAAACCGGACACTTCAGTTCTATAAGAATCATATGCTTTAATCTTCTTTTCTACTTCGGAAAGCTTTTCTTCTCTTGTTTTCTTTGCTTCTTCGGTTTCATCCGCAGGCGCAGTAGACAAAGAAGTCTTTTGGGCTACTAAAGCATCATAATCTGTGTCCAGATTACTTGTATCCACATTGCCATCAGCATCCTTGTAACCATATTCTGTTAAGAAATCGCCAATTTTCTTTTCGTGTTCTGTAATGGCTGTATTAATGCTTTCAAGCTGCTTCTGTACGCTTTCAACCTGTTTGGCAACTTCCTCATCAATTAACTGCTGCTTTAAGGCTGCATTTTCCGAATTATTTAAAGTTGCATATGTATCATACTGTTTTTTTGAAGCTGCATCTAAAACATTAATTCCAAGTGCAGATAACGCTTTAAAACCTGCATCTGAACTGGCAGTTAATGCAAAATCCGCTTTTTCTCCTGTTTCTGATGCACTAACAAACATTCGTTGATTTTTTTCATCAAAGTTTGCATTTAGTCCTGCATTTTTCAGTTGGGTAACCACATCATTAATGGTGGAAGATCCATTTAACTTAATATCTGTTGTTGTACCCTTTGTTTTAACAGAAAAAGTTATCTCATCCGATGTCCCTATACCTGAGCCTGTAATTTCACACAGTTTAGTACTTTTAGAATAAGCACCTGTTTCACTTAACTGGGCACCGGTTAAATAACCCGATGTAGCCAAAGAAGTTACGGTCAAATTCTGCATACCGTTAGATGCGTCTGTTCCGGTAATAACACTGGCAACAGACTCATTGGATACACTTGTTGTCTGCTTTTTGTATGCTGTGGTATATGCCATATTATTAATAGTTTTACTGTATAAGCTATAGATTTTACTATTTAAGGTCTTCCACGCATCCTGTTTGTAGCTTAACTTTTTTTGAGCTTTTTCTAATGTTGTCTTTTTCTGACTTTTCGCTTTTATTAATTCAGTGATGATACTTTCCGTATCAAGTCCCGAATTCATACCGGTTATACGAATAGGCATACGTTCTACCTCCTAACGTTTTTCATCTACTAAAAGACCGGCCAACTCCCATACTTTCGCAATCATATCAAGAGTTTTTTCCGGTGGAAGTTCTCTGATCACTTCCTTTGTGTCCTTGTCAACAACTTTAATGGTAACACGATTCGTATCTTCATGTATACCATACAGCAGTTCTGAATGACTCATGCTTTTGTTAATCTTCTCAATAGCCTGTTTCAGCTGTTCTTTGGAACCCTGTCCCTGCTCTCTGGCACCATTTTCTGTACCACTGTTGTCTTTTCCTTCTGCTGCACCCACTTTTAAAATGGCTGCATCTGCTGTCTGAGTTGCTGTCTGTACTGAGGATTCCGTTCCACTTGTAACAGATTTTGCTGTTTCTGTCTTTTTAATGGGCTGCGCCTGCAGCGACATTACACTTCCTAATGGTTCTAATGCCATTTTATTCACCTCCGTGTGATATTTGCTTTTGTTAAATCCGCAAGCTGTGTATACGTTTCTTAGAGTATATATCGGTACAAAAAAGGAAAATGTTTACACTTTTTCTAAACATTTTCCCTCTTTTCCCGTAATTTTCTATTGAATTTCTGTTTTAATCAAAACAAATCCTTTAATGCATTTAATCCTTCTGCACTTCCTGCTTCTTTATTAGCTTCCTGAATCTGCACATATACTTCTTTTCTGTATACTGGAACTTCTTTTGGTGCAGTAATACCAAGCTTTACCTGGTCACCTTTTATTTCTAAAACGGTAACTTCAATATTATTATTAAGAACTAAAGCTTCATTTTTCTTTCTTGATAACGCCAACATATTACTCACCCGCCTTCCTTGCTTTCAGCAATTCATAAACCGGGTATTTTACAGCATAACCCTCTCCTTCAGCAATTACCTGACATGCTTTTTTGTTGTCCGTATTTATAACAATAGGGCCTCTTAAATTCACTGTCATTTTTGTAATATCTGAGGGAACAGTAATAGTAATCAATACTAACATGTTATCTTCATTTAGTTCACCAAGAGGAGTTAACAATTCATCTTCTATCTGTGGATTATACTGGGGCAAAATCAGAAGCGGGTCCACTACCGTTAAAGCAAATGCAGGCTCCTGCATAGATTGTAGCCATTGAATACTGTTTCCTGCTTCCTGTTCCACATCATGTATCAGAGAAAAATCAGTAAGTTCCGGAAATCCAATAATACCACCTGTAAAATGTATGATTTTTTCTTCTTCGATATTAATAAAGCCAAAATTCTTTGTATTAATTTCCATACGCACCCTGTCCTTTCTTTTATTATTATTGTTCAAAGCTATAAATAATTCAAAAGTGAAGTCTGTGTAATCTTACTTGTTGCCATTAAAGCAGCTTCATAAGAAAACTGGGCGCTTGCTAACTGTACTGCAACAATTTCCGCATCTGCATCTTCGTTTTCAGAGGTCAGTGTTTCAAATGTTGTCTTTTGAGAAGAAAGTCGGTTTTCAATTAAATCAAGTCTTGCTCCACGGCTTCCCACCTGAGTGAGCGCTAAGTTTGCAATGTCCAGATACCCCTGCATTTTAGTAATGCCATGTTCAAACATCTTCTGCATTTTATCCTGCATAAGAGAGAACGCCTTATCCACTGCATCCAACTTTTCCTGAAGCTTAGCTTTTACGGTTTCATCGGTTTCATTAGTAATCATGGTTTCTAACTTGTTTTTAATTTCTTCCATTTCGATAACCTGTTCCGTAATCGTGATCAAATCATCTACATCGCGTCCCACGTCCGGTGTATATACATCATTTGCTACTGTATTAACACGAATTGTCTGATTCATACCTACGTCGTAATTTATAATCTGTCCGTCAGTATCAGTTGGTAGATTTGTTAAAAAGTCTCCATTGTATACAATACCATCATCTGTACTGGTACATGCAAAATAATGTTCCGGTCTTAATTCATTGCTGTTCCAGTTAGTTTTTTCATAAGTAACACGAATTTCTCCTTCATTAATTTCCTGTGTACTTCCCTCATCTCTCAGACCCATTAATGTATTATATACAGATTCGCTTAAAATAAGCTCTCCTGTCTCCGGAATAAATACAACTCCATTAGCAGAAGATTCTGCCGCCAGATAAGGGTTAGGTGATGTACTATAAACAGATACCACATCTGCCGCACCCACTGTTATACTTTGCTGTGTTCCGGTAGAATCCAGGTAACTAATAGTAGGCAGTACTCCATTTGAACAGTTAGAATATGCTAACCGTAATCTATATATCTCATTTGAAGTAATATCCTGCTCTATTGTGGTAATAGTTGTAGCATTTACACTTGTTATCCTGTTTAAATCCTTGGAATCCACATATGTAATGCTTTCTAAAGAGCCTACTGTAAGCTGTTCCGTAATGAAATAATTTTTAACAGTATCGCCTTTAAATGTTAAAGTGGTATCCGTACGGTAACCGCTAAATACATAACGTCCTGCATAATCTGAGTTTCCGGTAGCATATACTTCATCTCTAAGTGCTTTTAAATTTTCTAATATTTTTGATCGGTCATCTGCTTTTAAAGACCCTTTGGAGCCGGCAGTGCACTGTTCGTACATATCCGAAATAACATCTACTGTATTCTCTACCGCATCTTCTGTAATCTTTAACCAGGCTCTTGCATCAATTACGTTTTTTTCATGATACTGTCCAACCTTGGTCAAGTTTGTATGAAGACGAAGAGCACGAATGGCAATAACAGGATCATCACTTGGTCTTGTGATTTTCTTTTCCGTAGCCATCATAGTATTTAACTTATTTTCCAACTCTTTACATCTATTAATATTGGTAATGGAATTGTTTTGTATAATTTTATTGGTAATACGCATATTACAACCTCCTATACACCTGTCTGTAAAATCAGTCTGTCATATACTTCAGTTAACACCTGAACAACCTGAGAAGCCAAATTATAAGCATGTTGGTATTTTACTAAATTTACCGCTTCTTCATCACTATCCACACCGCTTATGGAAGTTCTCTGGTTTTCAATGGAAGACTGTATTCCCGTGTAGTTATTATGGAATGTAATGGCATCATTTGCATTTAAAGCAACGTCTGCCAAAACACACTGTAAAAATTCTCCTGCTGATGCACCTCTAAATTCCGCTACACCTGTATCTTCCTGCATTTTAATAAGACTGTCTACAATGTCGTATTTGTCCTGGCCTGCGCCTATGGTTGTATGTGTTGCAAATAAATTTGCATTTTCTACAATTCGGTTGGATACAGCAAAATTCTTGGCAGTTAGCAAAAAGTAGCTGTCATCCGTACTATAAAGAACGGAACCTGCTGTAATGCCTTCCGAAGCATCAAAATGGTACTGGGTAGTATCCCCCGGTTTATCTGCCTGAAAGAAAATATCTGCCGGATTTCCCTCACCATCTTCTGCACCAGGTGTCGTGGCGATTTTATTAAACGCTTCTGCAAAAATACGAACCCACTCATTTAACTGTTCCTGATAATACGGAATCCCCTGATAGTCCACCGATTTTCCAACGGTGGCATCTTTTCCTATTCGTCCTATATCCGGCTGTTTATAGTTTTTATTTGGGTCATTGCTGATTACAAAGGTATATTTTTCAATTTCACCATTTGCATCATAGGTAACGCTGAATTTATCATAACAATACACTTCATTTCCAAGAGTAATAACACCACCGGCAGGAGATAAAATGCAGGCATTTAAATCCTTTAAATAATCTGCTGTAATAGAAACATCTATCATAGTGCGCGTATCACCGCTTGGAAGGGTGCCGGAATATACATTTTCTACAGTTCCTGTAAAATTCTCACCATTGTTTCCGTCTCGCATTTCAATAAGACCTTTTAATTCCCCTCCAACAACACTACTGTATATGTTAAAGCTTCTTCCGTCTCTAAAATAAATATCATAAAGTCCCACTGCGTCTGACTGATTGACTGTCTCGTAACTTTCCTTAGCTTCGCATACAAGCTCATAATATTCGTTAGTATCTACCAGTTTCTGACCTCCTGCAATCTTTACGATATAGCGGTTACCTCCTGTTTCTCTATCCAGGTTATTGGAATCTCTGATGGGAATTTCTTCTGTTTCCACATCTACAATTAAAGATAACTCATCAAGGATGCTGTCTCTTTTATCCCTTAATTCATTGGCCGTAATTCCGGTTAATTCGATTACGTTAATCTGTTTATTTAGGGAAGCAATTTCAGCTGCATAGGAATTAATCATGTCTATTTTATTCTGAATCTGTGTATTAATCTCAAGCTGAAGCTTTTCTAAATTTTCTGCCATTGTATTAAAATAATATGTAAGACCTTCCGCACTACCTACAAACTGCTGCTTCGTAGGAACATCTCCTGCGTTCTTTTTCAGTTCCTGAAGGTTTGAAACCATTTTATCAAAAATCGTATTGAAACCTTCTGTGGTTTCATCATCTTTAAAATAGTCTTCAATCTGGGAAGTATATTCATCTAAAATAGAAAATTTTCCAACGTTGGAATTATTATTCCAATATTTAAAATCATAAAATACATCTCTTACTCTGTCGATGGAATTCACATCTACACCAGAACCTGCACATCCATAAGTAGTATAAGTTCTAAGTGCAAGAGATGCCGACTGATTTACTATCTGTCGGGAATAACCCTCTGTAGTAGCATTGGAAATATTGTTTGATGTTGTATTTAGTGCTGCATTGGAGGCTAAAAGACCTGTATATGCAATATTTAATCCGAAAAATTGTGATGGCATTTTAATTCCTCCTTTACATTCCCAGTGTATTAATAATATGTTCTAAAAGTTCATCTACTACGTTTATGTAACGACTTGATGCATTATAAGCATTTTGGAATCTGATAAGGCTTGTAAGCTCTTCTTCCTCAGAAACTCCAACTATCTGTTGTCTTGCTTCTTCTGTAGAATTAACAGTTGTAATCTGACTTTCATAAACACTGTTAAATACATATCCAAGGTTAGCAATCTGACTTACCATATTGTCATAGTAGCCAAGAAAATTGGCTTTACTTGTCACATTTGGATTTAAAACATAGGCTTCTTCATCAAATGCAGCATTTAAAGCGTTTGCTAAATCGTGATCAACAGAACCATCCGGTTTAATGAGTCCCATCTTGGTAGGTGCTTTTACCAGGTCCGGATTCACAACAAGATTTTCAACTGTATACAGTGTGTCTTCCATGCCCGGCGTCAAATCTTCAAAATAGCCCTCGTGTGCTTTCTTTTCAAATAAGCGGAGAGGATTAGCGCCGTCCATTAAATATCCGGTAGCAGCATCGGATGCATCTGCAAAAACCTGATTGATTTTTGTTACAATATTATGAATCAGATTATCAAACTCCGCCTGCATATTCATAATAACCGACTGGGATACAAGATCGTTGTACGTGTCCGGATTTAAATCTGTATAATTAGCCCGACGGTCACCTCTTGCCAACATCTTTGCCTTTAATCCACCAACGTCTGTATCCAACTCACTGGAAATGGTTCTCTTAAGATTAAAAACTTCTGCTCCGGTAGTATCCCAGCCTATAGTACCATCGGGTAATTCTGTTTTCTTCGCATCAAATACCCAGTATGGTGTATAAAAACCGGTAGTAGAATCCTGCGTTACTGCAATATCATAGGACATTGCCCTGTTTACAAAAGTATGACCTTCTACTTTAACCATAGCACAGCCGTCTACATCATATTCATAAGAGATGTTTACCAACCCGCTCAGTTCATCCAAAAGGGCATTTCTAGTATCCTTTAAATCGTTTGCCGACTCAAAGCCACCAACCTCTATATTCAAAATTTCATTATTTAAACTATAAATTTGTTTGCCGATTTCATTGATTCTGGTAACATCTGCCTGTACCTGAAGATTCAGATTATCCTGATAATCACATAAGCCCACACTTACAGCCTGAGCCTTGGATATAAATTGCGAAGCACACTGCACCAATGTACCTTGTGTAACTGCACTACTTGGATCCTTTGCAAGCTCCTGAATGGAAACCCATAAGTTATCCAAAGAATCCTTAAATGCTTCACCTTCAAGCTCTCTAAGCAATGTTTCTATCTCATTTATGGCATTATAGGATACTTCATAAAAAGCACATCTTCCAGATTGCTTCCGATAAGTCTGATCTAAAAAATAGTCCCGAACCTGCCTTACCTGTGCATAGGTAACGCCTAGTCCGGTCTGCTGACTTGATATAGCTTTAAAGTTTACAGATATGGTATTGTAGACTTTGTCATTTAACAAAATCTGTTGTCTTGTATAGCCTGAGGTATTGGCATTAGCAAGATTATGTGCCACGGTGTTCAGTGCATTCTGACTAGTCTGTAAACCGGATGCTCCTATATATAAACTTCCCATAATTCCCATAGATGTTTCCCTCTGCTTTCTTACTGTTTTGCGTCAAATTTTCCTGCCTGCGGGCTCATAACATTTCCTGCGTTTAATGCGCCTTTGTTATAATTGGCTGTTTCCGGTGCCCTTCTTAGGCTTTGCAACAAATTAATATCAAATGCTACCATTTCTAATGAGCTTTCGATAAGTGCTTTATTCTGCTCGTTTACCCTGCGCATTTTCTCAACTGTTTCCTTCAATTTATCATTGATGTATGACAGTCTTTTCTGCTCTTGCGGGCGTTTGTCTAACATTTGAATCAGATGACCGATTTTCAGTGTCTCAACATCCTTGTTAATTACGTTAGCAACATCCTTCATCACTTCTTGTCTTGTTTTGTCTAAGTGATTGACTTTGTCAATGATGACTTGCTCTTCATCCGTGATTTTCTGTAATGCTTCTGTGTCTCCTTTAATGAGAATTGGTGTCTTTTTCATGGACAACTGTAGAAGTTCTTCATACACTACCTGCTCCTGTTCCAACACATCCATTAAATTTTCCATTAAACTTGCCACAGATAATACCTCTTTTCTTCTGCTGATTGTGATTTGTTTTTGTTTCTTCGTAGGAACAAAAAACAGGTGTCTGCACAAATTAATCATGCAAACACCTGGGTTAATTCAACATCCTTGTAAAATTAACCCAGCATTTGCTCGTACTTCTCCAATAATTTATTAGCAAAGCTTTCACTGCTCACATTGTATGTGCCATTCTGAATACTTGCTTTTAAAGGAGCTACGATTTCTTCTCTTACATCAGGTGTACTTGCAACTGCCTGCTTTGCATTCTGAATGTCTTTACCCATTTGGGAAATCTGAACTGCGTCACGAACACTTTCAGCGTTTATTTTAAAAGATTTCGGAGTCTTTGCTGTGTTGTATACCTGTTGTACCTGAGTATATGCTTCAATACGCATAATAGTCTCCTCCTTCCGTGGAATTGTTTGTTGCTGTTTTGGCAACAACAAATAAGCTTCTGTTATATAAATTATCGGATATTTGAAAAAATTCTTTAGTATCTGAAGAAAATTTTTATTTTTTTATTTTTCCAAGGATTGTGACAGCTTTCCCTTTTGCCAAAATCTCTTTTTCTAAGGATTTAATTCCTTTGGGAATACAGCTTGTGCCATCACATAACAGCTGCCAGTTACCTTCTGCTAATTTAAAGTTTTTGTCTTTTTCTTCATTTTGATAAATGATAAATAACTCATCCCACCAGTCTTCTTCTGCCCCTGTTCCTTTTACGGTAAAAACAATGGCTTCTTCCGGATTGGTATTTTCAAAAATGAAGTTGTTAACAATTTTGCTTTCCTTTGAAGTAAATGCCTGAAAATGTTTTCTTATAGCAAGAAGGCCTTTGTAATAATCTGTTAGGTCTTTGTACTCACAGGCTCTGTTCCAGTCAAGCTGATTAATGGCTGATTCGGTTTTGTAAGAGTCTCCAATGCCGTTTTTGGTTCTGGCAAATTCTTCTCCTGCCTGGAAAAATGGTGTACCAAGACAAGTCTTTACAATTCCTGCTGCCATTTTGTTAAGCTTTAGCACTTCTTTATCCTCTTTGTAAAAGTCCGGTTTTTCATATAAGGTGTAATTTAATTTATCCCACAAGGTAAAATTGTCATGGGCAGATACATAGGAAATAATCTGTCCCGGATTTTTGGGCATGTAACCACCTTTTCCATCACACCATGCAAGTACGCAGGATGGGATTTTCTCTCCAAGGTCTGTTTTCCCGTTTATGTAGCCCGGTCTTTCTTCGTAGAAAACGCTTCCTTTTATGGCATCTCTCGTATCGTCGTTGAAAATGGCAATTCTTTCATGAAGCTCTGTAATATTTTTCTTTAGTGCCGGGATACTGCCTTCTCTCATTGGGGAAGGACCGCCACTCCATGGTTCTCCGTACATAAGGATTTCTTTTCCATTTGGAAGTTCATCTAATGCTTTTCTGATTTGATTCATGGTTTCTGTGTCGTGAAGGCCCATAAGGTCAAATCTAAAGCCGTCAATATGATATTCTTTAGCCCAGTAACACACTGACTCTATCATAAATTTCCGGTACATGTAGCGTTCACTGGCTGTATCATTTCCACAGATGGACCCATTGGAAAAGGTTCCGTCTTCTTCTAATCTGTAATAGTAATCCGGTACTGTTTTCTGGAAAGCCGAATCTGTACTGTAAGTGTGATTGTAAACCACATCCATAACAACACCTAAGCCCGCTTTGTGGATTGCCTGAACCATTTGTTTAAACTCTTTGATACGTACGTGTCCGTCCGCTGCATCCGTAGCATATCCACCTTCCGGTATATTGTAATTTTCCGGATCATACCCCCAGTTGAACTGATCATCTAAAGGCTTGCTTTCGTCCACAGAACCAAAATCAAAGGTTGGAAGTAAATGTACATAGGTGATTCCCAAGTCCTTTAAGTAATTTAAACATGTAGGAACTTCCCCCTTATTATCCAGTGTGGTTTTTTCTTCAGTAAATGCCAGATATTTGCCCCTGTGTTCTTTTGTAACTCCACTATGCGGGTCACTGGAAAAATCTTTTATGTGGAGCTCGTAAATAGCAGGTGTAATTTTTCCACGATTTGGGAAGGAATCTTCCTGCCAGCCTTCCGGATTCGTATTTTCTAAATCTACTACCATAGTTCGCTTTCCGTTGACACCGCAGGCTTTTCCGTAAATATCCTGGGTTTCACAGGTAGTGTCGCCGTTTGTAATTTTATACGTATAGTAAATACCTTCTAAGTCTTTTTTAATGCTTACATCCCAGATGCCATAGTCTTTTTGCACCATAGGGTGTTCTTCCATGCAGTCTCCTTCTATGCCATCTTTGTAGAGACATAATGTTACCTCCCCCGCCACAGGCGCCCAGACTTTGAAAATAGTCTGCTCTTTTGTGTAGGTGGCTCCTAAGTCATTCCCATCGTAATGAAATTTTTTTGCAAATTCTGATGAATCGTATGATAGTTTCATAGTCTTGTTCCTCTCCTTTATCCGTTTTTATAATTTTTTGGTGATTATATTACAGTGTATATTTTCATGTAATTTACAGGACTCTTTCTCTATATTTCATAAGCTCTTCAATATACTTCTCCCCAAGCACACTAAGTGGCATCCTTCTATGTTTAATATACCCTATGGTCATGGTCTCATTGGTATTTAAAGGCACTGCCGCATACTCATCTCCATTTAATTCCGCACAAATAATGCCTGAACAAAGCGTATAACCATTAAGCCCAACCATCAGATTAAGTAAAGTAGCCCGATCGTCAGCCTTAATAATTTGTCTATAGTCATAAGTACTGAATACTTCCTCTGCAAAATAGAAGGAATTATTATCTCCCTGTTCAAAAGATAGACAAGGATAGTGCTGTAAATCATCAAAATCAATAACCGGTTTCTTTGCCAGTGGGTTTCCTTTGCTCATATACACATAGATTTCGCAGTCGAATAAAGGAATAAACTCTAAGTCATTTTCCCTTAAAATTTTGTCTATGAATTTCTCATTAAATTCATTTCTGTAAAGGATGCCTATCTCACTTTTATTCAGCCGTACATTTTCAATAACTTCACTTGTTTTTGTCTCATGAACAGCAAACTCAAATTCCTCCATGTCAAATTTTTTTGCCATCTGAATAAAGGCCTCTACCGCAAAGGTGTAGTGCTGCATGGATACACTAAACTTTTTCCTGGATACTGTATTTTCCACATATCTTTCTTCAATCAGACGATAGTGGTCTAACATTTGTCTGGCATATCCTAAAAACTCCTCTCCTTCCGGTGTAATGACAATTCCTCTGTTGGAACGTGAGAAAATTTCAATATGAATTTCATTCTCTAAATCCTTTATGGTATTGGAAAGGCTTGGCTGGGAAATAAATAGCTCTGCTGCTGCCTTATTCATGGATTTGTGGTCTGCAATGGCAACTGCATACCTTAACTGCTGTAATGTCATGTAATATCTACCTCTTCATCAGGATTTATTTCAAATTCTTTTTCACGATTTCTATTCCTATTACTGTCATCGACTAACTTAAATAATAGTATAACATCCTTTCTTTGCTTTTAGCAATAGAATTTCTACTACTTTATTATTTTAAATGCTTCCTCTAAATCCACAATAATATCATCAATATTTTCGGTACCAATTGATAATCGAATCGTGTTAGGCTTAATTCCCTGTTCCGCTAACTCCTGCTCATTTAACTGTGAATGAGTAGTAGAAGCCGGATGGATTACTAAGGATTTTACATCTGCCACATTGGCAAGTAAAGAGAACAGTTCAAGATTATCAATAAAATCTCTTGCTTTTTTTTCATCTCCTTTAATCTCAAATGTAAAAATGGAACCACCACCATTTGGGAAATATTTTTTGTATAATTCCTGCTGGACAGGGTCATTTGTAACTGATGGGTGATTTACCTTTTCAACCTGTGGATGATTATTTAAATACCGGGCAACCTTTAAGGCATTTTCCACATGTCTTTCTACACGGAGAGATAAGGTTTCCAATCCCTGAAGAAAGAAAAATGCGTGGAATGGAGACAACGTAGCACCAGTATCGCGAAGTAAAATAGCGCGGATTTTTGTAACAAATGCTGCTGCACCTACTGCCTTTGTGAAGCTGATACCGTGATAGCTTGGATTTGGCTCAGTAAGGGATGGGAATTTTCCACTTGCCTCCCAGTCAAATTTTCCACTGTCAATAATTACTCCACCAATGGTTGTTCCGTGACCGCCAATAAATTTGGTTGCAGAATGTACTACAATATCAGCACCATATTCAATTGGACGAACCAGGTAAGGAGTTGCGAAAGTATTGTCAATCACCAGCGGAATTTTGTTAGCATGGGCTATATTTGCCAGTTTTTCAATATCTACCACGTCTGAATTTGGATTACCTAATGTTTCAATAAAAATAGCTTTTGTATTTTCTTTTATAGCTTCCTCCACCTCTTCGTAATTAAAAGGATCAACGAAAGTGGTGGAAATACCATATTGTCTTAAAGTATGCTCTAATAAATTATATGTGCCGCCATAAATATTTTTTGCCGCTACAATATGGTGGCCGTTTTGTGCCAGATTTTCAATAGTATAAGTAATGGCTGCTGCACCGGAAGCTACTGCTAATGCTGCAACACCGCCTTCTAATGCTGCAATTCGTTTTTCAAATACATCTTCTGTTGGGTTTGTAAGTCTTCCGTAAATGTTTCCTTCATCGGAAAGACCAAATCTGGCTGCTGCATGGTCGCTGTTTCTAAATACATAAGAAGAGGTCTGATAAATTGGAACTGCTCTTGCATCGGTTACCGGATCCGGTGTTTCCTGTCCTACATGTAACTGTAATGTTTCAAATTTTAAATTTCTTTCTGCTCTTGTTTTTTTTTCCATAATATTTACCTCTTTCTGCGAACATTTTTAATTCCTATCTGTTCACAAGACAATAATAGCGTCGAATAACCTACCCGTCCACTAGGAAAAACAAATGGCTGGCTATAAGTTTTTCTTATAACCAGCCTAACTCTGATGGCATATCTACCTTTTGTTGAAAATTTTCATTGTACTAATACCCCATAGCAATCTAATTATTAAACAATGCAGTAGACAAATATCTGTCTCCTGAATCCGGCAACAATGCTACAATAGTTTTGTCTTTATTTTCCGGACGGGCTGCTAAAATAGCCGCTGCTTTTAAAGCTGCTCCGGAAGAAATACCTACTAATATACCTTCGCTGACAGCAAATGCTCTGCCTTCTGCAAAAGCGTCATCATTTTCAATAGTAAGTATTTCGTCATATATGCTTGTATTTAATACATCCGGCACGAAGCCAGCACCAATCCCCTGAATTTTGTGAGGCCCCGGAGTTCCTGTAGATAAAACAGGGCTGTCGGCCGGTTCTACTGCCACAACTTTCACGTTGGGATTTTGGGATTTCAAATACTCACCCACACCTGTAATAGTTCCGCCGGTACCTACACCTGCAACAAAAATATCAATCTTTCCTTCTGTCTGTTCCCAGATTTCAGGTCCTGTTGTTTTCTTATGAACTTCCGGGTTAGCAGGATTTACAAACTGTCCTAAAATAATAGAACCCGGAATTGATTCCTTTAATTCTTCTGCCTTGGCAATGGCACCTTTCATCCCCTTAGCGCCTTCTGTTAAAACAAGCTCTGCACCGTATGCTTTTAAAAGGTTACGGCGCTCTACGCTCATGGTGTCCGGTAAAGTAAGGATTGCCTTGTATCCTTTAGCTGCTGCCACTGATGCAAGACCGATTCCGGTATTACCTGATGTAGGCTCAATAATCGTTGCCCCCGGTTTTAATAAACCTTTCTTTTCTGCATCTTCTATCATTGCAAGTGCAATACGATCTTTTACAGAGCCTGCCGGATTTAAATACTCAAGCTTTGCTAAAATTGTAGCATTCTTTACTCCGGCTTTCTTTGCATAACCGTTTAATTTTAAAATTGGTGTTTTCCCTACAAGCTCTAATGCGCTTTCTTTAATTTGACTCATAATAAACCTCCCGATTTTCACTTTTATACCTTTCATTCACTTTTCCTATATGTTAAGTATGTTTTATTTTTTGTAATTATATTTCCTGTGGTATTCTTTGTCAATAATATTTATTCTTTGTTTTAATTAATGTAACTTGTAATATGTGTTTAGACAAGTAAGACAGCACTTTGAAAGGATAATATGTATGAATTTAACTCTTGAACATATGAATTATTTTTCTGTAGATGTACTGCAAATACTTCATAAAGAATGTAATGTCACTTTTATGATTAATGACGGTTATATAACTGACATAGGTTATATGTTTGGGTAAAGTGGATTTTACCCAAACTTTAACATAAACAACGAAAAAAAGAAGAAAGAAAAGAGGAAAAGAAAATGAACAAAGAAAAATTGTGTATGGTTATTGGAATTAGCAGTTATGAAAAAGAAGGAAAAAAAAGTTTCACGGTACAATTAGTTGGACAGTATTCACAGGCTGAAAAGGAAGCAGGTGCGGTTGGATTTAAAGTATTTAATGAATGGACAAGAATTGATATTGGTTATCTTAAACCAGGGGATATGGTTACTCCTGTTTATGACAGAGGTTTTCAAGATAAAGCTGTGCTTGGGGATGTGATTGTTCATAAAGATGTAAAAGAAAATCCTTTTGGGGATTTACCGCAAGTTATTGCCGGAAATCCTTTTGTAAAATCTTCTAAATAGTTAGTTACAGTTTCACTGTGCTATATATCTATACTTTTTTCATGTAAAGGGCAGTATGCCACTGCCCTTCCCTTATGGGAAATAATAAAATGATGATAAGAATAGGAGTTTGACATATGAGTTTGTCAGAAAATAGTCCGATTTTATCGGAGAAAGATAATAATATAGAGGTTATTGGCAATGGATATGATAATATGGTCATCGCGGAAAACAATAACGTTTCTTCGGATAATTACGGTTATTATGAAATACTTGTTGAAAACACTGATACTATTATTGAACAAAATAGAGAAATTTCTCAGATACTTACTGGTTTGACAGATTGTGGAATTTATATTGTGTTAGGACTTGGACTTGTATTTGGTGCGATATGTACTTTGATATTAAATAATCATATATCTAGGAGTGTTAAATGATGATAGAGATATTAAGTATAGGATGTGTGTCCGGTTTTATAATCTCCGCTGTTTTTGTTCTTGTTGGAACTGTTATAAGCGGATTTTTTAAAATAACAAATACTTAGGAAAGGTGGTGTATATTATGCCAGTATTAGCAGAAACAGCAACAGCAACAACAAATTCAACATTGATTACTTCTTTAACAGAAGGTTTAAAAACAGTTGCCGCAGACATGACAACTTCGCTTTCTTCTGTATTACCAGTTGCATTGGGTGTTGTTGGCGGTGTAATGGTAATTACTTTCGGTGTTAAAATCTTCAAAAAGATAACCGGTAAATAATAATTGCCATTAACTTCTAGGAAGGGAAAAATTAATTATTTATTTTTTCCCTTCCTTTTTTTTAAAATATTTTTTTTATGTTGCTTTTTGTATTTCTTTGCTTTTTTTATTAGTTTCCTATCAGTACACCTGTATTCTATTTTTTGCCAGTTATCTTTTATGTAGAATATTATGGAAACTATGATAAGCAATATCCAAAATAGTAAATGTTCATTCATTTTTTATCACACCTTTCAATTAAAAAAGTAACATAATTAGAAGGGAAAGTAAAGTATATGAGAAAAATAATATTATATATTGTGTTTGTAATATCAATATTCTTCTTTAATGTGCGTGTAGTTCGTGCGGAAATTGTACCTTTTCCAAAGCCGGATATAAGTGTATCTCCTAAATTTAATGCTGTAGACGGTAGTAATGCTTTAAAAATAGCGGAAGACCCAACTTTTCAAAAAGCTATTATTAAAAAATTTGAAAATGGTGCAAAATATGGAATGAGCCAAAAAGGATATACTCCAAACCCTGTAATAGAGGGAGTTTCACTTGCTTATAGTGGATATGAGGCATTATATGCTTTGTATGGTAGTGACCCGGATTATCAGTATTATATTAGGCCTTATCAAGATATGGATACTGATATTTGGGGCAATGAGTATGTTGGTGTAAATGTTGTAATAGGAACTTTTATGTATGGGGAAGAACGTTTAGACGCGGTTATAGATGCCAAAACAGGAGAAATTTTAAATAGCGTAATATCATTCCGGGAAGGATTTGAAGATTCGGTGGATGAGTGTATATCTAAGATAAAAGATAACTTTTATTGCCCGATAGAACCATCATTTGAGTGTGAACAATATGGGTTGACTAATTTATCTAAAGTAGTGGCTTATGATTATGTGGTGGATCCGGATGATAAAGATGTGTATGTAGCACATTTGACATGGTTTGATGATATTATTGACGTTGTTCCGTCTGAGCATTTTTGTTGTTTTTTGAAAGATGGCCCTAGTAAGTATGATATGATGTCACGTACAATGATGTTAGTAACTAAAGAAAAATTGCCTGTGGTGGGGGAGAGTGTGCCTTATTTATGGCGAGATGTTATTATAAGTGATAAAATTGGGGAATTTACCATGTATAATCATTTATCGCCACCAGCTACTGCTAGTAAAACAGGGTTTATTTATAAGGGGCAACATGGTGGATTTCATTTTTATCACTTAAATGTTGGCTTACAATACAATGTTACTTGGCTTAATTATGATTATTATTATCCTTATTTGACGTTGAGGAAAACTATAGATGAGTTTATATCTTTTTATGAAGATAATGCTGGGGAATTATCTGTAGGAGGTATTCTTTTTACTCCTGTTCAACCGTCAACACAGGCTTTCCCACAACCGGGAAATGTTTATAACTCAGATAAAATGACTGAATATACTGAAAAACAGGATAAGAAAATAGAAGAATGTCCTATAATATCTCCACAAAGCGAACCTTACCCGGGAAGTACTCCTGCTCCTGGTGTGGAAGCGGAACCGGGTATTGCAACAAGGGCTTTGCCTGTGATTATTCCTGACCCTGCTACAGGTGGTTTGATAGATATATATCCGTCTATTGATGATGTAATTGATACAGGACCAGTGATTGACCCAAGTAGCGGTGAAGAAATTGGTAGTAATGAGCTATCGCCTTATCAGTTTGATTTATCGAAAAAATTCCCGTTCTGTGTGCCTTTTGATTTAATTAAAAGTATTAAAATATTAAAAAAAGACCCTGTTGCTCCGTCTATAAAATGGACGTTAAAAGCAGATATTATAAATTTTGAGTATACGTTTAATATAGATTTGAAAGACTTTGAACCAGTTGCGAAAATAAGTAGGATTTTATCTACGTTAGCTTTTATTATGGCTCTTATAATGGCAACTAGGAATTTAATAAGGGGGTAGGTATTATGTCACAAATGGCATTAACATTATTGATAGGGGCTTTGGTTATAGCATTGCTACCTTCTAGTCCTTTTAATGTGTTTATTAATGCTTTGCAATCAATACCATATTTGGATTGGTTGAATTGGTTTGTTCCTATTAGCACTTTTATATCTATAGGGGAGGCATGGTTGGTGTGTATTACAACTTTTTATTTAGCCTCAATATTACTTAGATATATAAAAGCAATTTCATAAGTTGGAAAGGACTAGTTTTTATGCATTTTATTATACTTTTATCCATTATATTTTTAGAATGGATATTATTAGATATTGTTTATATTTTTAGAAATTCAAGAAAAGGGAGAAAGAAAAAATGATATATTTTTACAGTGGGACTCCAGGTAGTGGTAAATCATGTCACATGGCAGATGACATGATTTGGTGGCTGAACTCGGGCAAACCTTGTATTGGCACGGTAACTATTAATAAAGATTGTTTAAGGAAAAAACATGGAAAATATAGTTATGTAAATATTTATGATTTAGATCCTAATAATTTAGTAAAATTTAGCAAACGTTATTTTAAAAATAGACCCATAAAAGAAAATCAGATATTGTTGGTAATTGATGAGTGCCACAGGATATTCAATCCCAGGGATTGGAACCACAAGACACGTGGTTCATGGCTTACTTTTTTTGCTGAACATAGACATTTAGGTTACAAGATAATATTAGTTGCACAGAATGATAGACAGCTGGATAGACAGATTAGGTGTCAAATTGAGTATGAATTTGTGCACAGAAAAGTAAACAACTTTGGTATAGTTGGACTTTTCTTGGCTTTAGTTACTGGTGGGACTTTATTTGTTTACGTCAAAATTTGGAAACCAATGAAAGAAAAAGTAGGTAGTGAATTTTTTAGGGGGCGTAAAAAGCTATACGATTTTTATAATACTTTTGAACAGTTTCAATAATTCTTTTGAGTGTAGTGGGGTGTGGGGCCCCACTACCGAAAATGAATTATTGAAACTTTTCAAAATATAATGGCAACTGCTTTGCATTTACCCCTTTACAGTAGGGGCGCACGTGCTACCCTTTTTGCAAGGGGGATTTGTCCCCGCTTTGCGGGGCATCCCCCTTAGACAAATAGGGTACGTGCGTGGGTTCATGCTGTCAAGGGGGTTGCCTAAGGCCAGTATTACCCTTAGGCAACTTTTGAGACATGAGACAAAACAACTTTAAATAGCATAAATACAGGCTTTTTCTTTGAGACATTTTATGAGACAACTCATGAGACATTATAACTTTTGAGACAAAAGCCTAAACGGAGTGTAGATATATGGATAGAAATATTAGGAGCCGTAAATGGCTTTTAACTTTTAATAATCCTTTGGAACATAATTATTCCCATGAGACATTAAAAGATATTCTTCCACTGTTTAAAAGCTGTAGCTATTGGTGTATGTGTGATGAGATAGGCGGTAAAACCCAAACATATCACACGCACCTCTTTATATATTCTGCTAATCAGATAAGATTTCAAACTTTGAAAAACCGTTTTCCCGGGGCTCATATTGATATGTGTCGTGGAACTCCACAGGATAACAGGGATTACATAAGGAAGGAAGGAAAATATAAAGATACTGATAAGGCAGAAACAAATTTAAAAGAAACTTTTGAAGAAATGGGACAAGTACCTATTGAACACCAGGGCAAGCGGAATGATTTAAATAGGTTGTATGATTGGATAAAAGAAGGTATGACAAATTTTGAGATACTGGAAGAAAATCCGGAATACATGACTCAACTGGATAAGATTGAACGGTGTAGGCAGATTATTAAACAGGAAGAATTTAAAAATACTTTTCGTACATTGCAAGTAGAATATTATTACGGTAAAACCGGCACAGGAAAAACAAGGGGAATTATGGAAAGATATGGGTATGAAAACGTTTACCGCGTAACTGATTATCAGCACCCTTGGGATAGTTACCGCTCACAGGATGTTATTATATTTGAAGAATTTTATAGTAGTAATTTTAGAATTAGTGAAATGCTCAATTACTTAGACGGTTACCCACTGGATTTACCATGTAGATATAATAATAAACAAGCTTGTTATACAAAGGTTTTCATTATATCTAATATCCCTTTAGAAGAACAATATAGGGATATAAAAAGAGAACATGTAGAAACTTGGAAAGCTTTCCTTAGAAGAATACATGCTGTAAAGGTATATGATGATGCGGAACATATTAGGGAATTTTATTGTATTGATGATTATTTGAAGAGGTGGGAACCTATTACGGAAAGAGAAATTAAACAAGTATTCGCATATGCAAATAAATAAAAAGGAGAATTATATTATGTATGATTATAATTTTTGGGATGATAGAGAAATTGAAGAATATTTTTGTAATGGTAATCATCCTTGTTCTGGATGTGCTGATTTTAAAGATGATGAATGTATATCTAATGGTGCATGTGCACGTATAGAAAAATCTGATAATAAAAACTAGCAAGTAAAAGAGGATAGTTAACACGTGCTAACTATCCTCTCTTTTTTAGTCGTTTTTCATTGCGATTGTATCAAATTTTTCTAATATTTCTGTTTTTGTGTAGTTTTCTTTTTCTCCATTTGCAAATATTAATCTTAATTCATATAATAGTGCTTTTCTTGTGTCCTGTCTTTCTTTTTCTGTCATATCTTTTTCCATAGCCTACACCCCTTTCTTTAGGGATATTATAGGCTTTTTCCTTTCTCCCCGTCAAGCCGATAGGACAGCATTTAAAATTATTGTATGTATAATATGTCTTGTAATTTATGCCATAACTTGTCACATTCGTTTATTTTATCTTTATTTCTATCTAAGTTCTTTTTTGATAAGCTTTTATCTACATTCATGTTTACAGCTTTTTCAAATATTTCAATTCTTTTTTGGCAATCCAGTATTTCACCGCATAAACATGTACTTATAAGTTCCATATCCTTTTCGGTTAGTGTAACATTGTATTCTTTCATATTTTTTTACCTTTCCTTTCTTCCCTATTGAGTAGCCGATTTTAAATAATGTTTTTTAGGCTTTTCTTGTGAGCTCCTTTATTATCCAGTTTTTTTATACATTTTTCTTCAACTCCTTTCTTTGTATGTATATGCTTTTTGAGTATTTCCTCGTTTCGCCCTGACACGTCTTGAACAGAATTTTTTTAATAAGTCAATGGAATAAGATAAAAAATTTTTATATATTTAAAAAATTTTTATCCCATTTACTTATTAAAATAATTCTGTTAGTGTCAATTAGGGTGGAACAAGGAAATACCCAAAAACTTATAAGAACATAGAAAAGGGGTTGAAAAAAAAATGGATAAAAAAACGTACTGTTTCCCACTACTATTTTAAAAACCAAAACCTAAACTGAAATTAATCTCCCCCCAGGAGTTGGGGAAGGGGGAGCTTTAGGAATGACTTATTGAGGTTTTCCCCGAAATTAGTCAGTCCTTAACAGGGGGTTAGGAATGGTACGTGAAAAAATAATATAGGAGAAAGCTATGAGAAAACATATTACAGAAAAAGAACGGTATCAATTAGAAACATATTTGAAAGAAGGTTATCCAGTTATAGAAATTTCAAAAAAAATGAATCGGTGTCCTGCTACTATCTACAATGAAATAAAAAGAGGAACTATTACTCTTTTAAATACAGATTTAACAACAAGAAAAGAATACTGTGCAGATACTGCCCATGAAAACTATTTAAAGATACAAAAAAATAAAGGTAGGCCTTTAAAAGTTGGAAATGATTTAGCTTTTATAAAATATGTTGAACAAAAAATAAAAGAACATTATTCTTTTTATGCTGTTTTGCATTTAAAATCTACAAAAAATTTTCGGACAAAAGTTTGTGAAAGAACTTTGTATAATTATTATTATAATGATTTATATTTAAACCTTACGGAAAATGATATGCCCTATAAAAAATCAAAACATAAGAAAAAACAGCAGAAAAGGACCGTAGCGCTACATAACACCCAATCACGTTCCATAGAAGAAAGACCTAAAGATGTACTGAAACGAAAAGAATACGGTCACTGGGAAATGGATACTGTAGTAGGCGGAAAAAAGAAAAGTAAAAAAGTATTACTGGTATTAACGGAAAGAATGACTAGAGAAGAAATTATAATCAAAATTGCAAACAAGAAAGCAGAATCAGTTGTAAAAGCACTTAACCGCTTAGAAAGAAAAATAGGTAAAAAACGATTCCGGAAAAAATTTAAATCTATAACTATGGATAATGGTGTTGAGTTTATGGATTGGGAAAACATTGAGAAAGGAAACAGGACTATAACATATTTCTGTCATCCGTTCTGCTCCGGAGAAAGAGGAAGTAATGAAAATCAGAATAAGTTTATTAGACGTTTCGCCCCAAAGGGGTGTGACTTTAAAGATTATACAGAAAAAGAAATTCAACACATAGAAGATTTTATAAATAATTATCCTAGACGTATTTTTAAAGGGCTAAGTAGTAGAGAATATTTGTCTAAAATCCAATTAGAATAATTCATTAACAATTTAATAAAGAAAAAAAAGACCGCCTTAAGACGGTCTAAAAGTGTTTAAAACGTTGTTAATTTTTCACAATAAAACAAGTGTGATTCTACGTACTGATTTATTAACATTTCACAAACTTAGTTAAAAACTCTAATTTCTTCTTGCAATTTTGACTTTGTTTTAATTAAATAGTTTCCTTTTTATATTTAAATACATTTTTTTCATTACCGAAAGATGTATTCTATATTATAAATTATTTTTGAATCCACCTATTGTCTCCAGATGCTAAGTACGACCCAGTCATCTTCTTTTAATTCATATTCACTCCTGCAGTGTGGACAATGCTTAATTCTAGTGGCATCAAAGCTGGCTCCACAGCCTTTACACTGTACTTTTTTAATGGAAAATCCAAAATTCTCAGGCTTTTCTATGTTTTTGCAGATTACCATAAAGAAGCTTTCTTCCACACGTTTGATTCTTCCTCCTTTTAAGCAAAGGTCTACCATGATGACTTCTAACTCCAAATAGCAGTAGCCGTTTTCTACTGTATGATTTTTTAATGCCATGGCGCCACGATACACACTCTCTACAATATCGGAATAATCCGGTCCCTTTTCCGGTTTGTCGTAGGCAGGCATGTCTGTCCTGTCATAGGAATACACAATCATTTTTAAAAGTGCCAGCACACGGCTTACGAAATGGTCGTAGGAAAAGGTGTTGTCATAGGCAGACAGTATTTCCGTAATTTTCTTTTTGGTTCCCGTTGTTCGTGAAAGAATCGGCAGTGTCTTTATTGCATCCTTTAATATGCCAAAAAATAAACTGAGCGGAACTGCCAGGAGCCCGTAAAATCCTCCTATCAGGCATCCTTTAAAAATTCTGGAGGACAGATTAAATTCCCGGCCCTTCATGGTATCCATTAATCCTAAAAACAACATAATAATACAGCATATTACCATACCAATTAACACATACTTAATTGTCATGGCCTTCATTTCCTTTTCATTTTGCCCATAATCACGCAGGAAAAAATGATTGGTAACCTTTGGGTACAAATCCTCCATGGTAAATCTGGTTTCACAATAAGGACATCCTTTAAACAACTGATTAATGGTACTGACCCCACCACAGTTTGGGCACACATAGGTTTCTTCTCCTGTCATTTCACTTTGATTCATGCTTGTTACAATACCATAAACAAGTTCATTGTCCTTGTGTTGATAAATTCTTTTATTTCCCTGAAAAATAGATGTTTTTTTGAAAAAGCTCTGCCATGCCATGGTGCAGGTATATTTATTGCTTCTTTTGGTTGTCCCATGAACTTCAAAATTTTCCCTCTCTCTTAAATCGTACTGTAAGCGCAATCCCTTTTTTTGAAGTCTTTCCTTTTGCAAATTCAGATAATATGCAGTGTCCTGATTGCCATTTGTGGGAGTTTCTCCACCCTTACTCCACTTTACAAGCTGGTTTACAAAGCCTGTAAATACTTGTTTTTCTTTATCGGTCACATCAAACATCTTTTTCCTCCGTTTTTCCTATGTAAAATACCGTTCATCGCCCGTTTCGTTTTATATTCTGATATGTGCTTTACTTATTTTAACCACAAAATGATGTAAATGCAATATTCGTATAGCTACTGTTCATATAGCTACTGTTCACTGGTACATCGTAAACAGTAACAATTTGCAGGCTCATTTTATGTTTTGCTGCGAGCAAGTGTTTTGTTGCTGACTGAACAGTAACTTCGTATGCAGTTCTTCCCTTCAATAGCTTGACTGACTTATCTGTAATAGAGTATATTATATACAAGAAAATTTTTTACTAAATTCAACAAAACAGATGGAGTGACGCCATGAATTTTGTAATGATGATGGTAATTGTAGGACTGGTTGGTTTTTCAGGTTATTTGATTTATCAGATAAGACTTCAAAAGCACTATTATGAATATAAAGCGCAAAAAATGGACTCTTTGGAGAATGACCTTAAAAGCGAGCAGGAGCAGCATAAAATCACGTTAAACAAACTGAATAAAATAGCCTATATTAACCCGATCAGTAAAATTGGTAATCTGGATTTTTTTATTCACGAAAGCTGTGAGCAGTTTTTTGATGAGGAGCAAACTCCTTTTACTTTGATTACCTTTAACATTTCCAATATAGGTACTGTAAATAAGCTTTTTGGACCTACAGAAGGTGACAAGGTAGTTGTTTTTGCGGCCACATGCCTTCGCCAGATTGGGCAAAAACAGCGTTTTTTATTTGCCCATTTATACTCTAACTTATTTGGAGCACTTTTGCGTACCAATGACAACAATACGATTATTCAGTTCACAGAAGAGATAACCGCTTCTTTAAGACGTTACAATGACAGCTTTGCCTTAGAGCCAACCTTCGGTATTTATCCGGTTTCTGATATGGAAACACCAGTGTTAGATATGATTAACCGGGCAATGTTAGCGCAAAACTTAAATAAAAATAAAAAGGTTTGCAACTATAACTTCTACACCGCAGAGTTAAATAAGGATTTTACGGAAAATAAAGCTATGAGCCAGGAAATGGAACAGGCTATGGAGGACCACAAATTCCTTATGTACTTACAGCCTATGGTAAATCTTCGAACCTTTAAGATTACCTGCGCCGAAGCCCTGGTTCGTTGGGACCACCCGGAAAAGGGAATCCTTTCTCCTTATGCGTTCCTTCCATTGTTTGAAGGTACTTCCGTTATTGAAAAGCTGGACTATTACATGTGGGAAGAGTGTTGTAAGACTATTCGTAGATGGATTGACAATAAAATTGAACCAACACCTATTTCTATGAACGTTTCGCCTATTCATTTTGAAAGCACTAAGTTTATTACAAAGTTAAATGAGTTGACTGAGCATTATCTTATAGACAAAAAGCTTTTAATATTAGAACTTCCGGAACGTGGTATTTCCGGTGGTTCTAACAATGTTATTAAAATCATTCATGCTTTACATGAAAATGACTACATGATTTCCATTGATAACTTCGGAAGTATGTATTCACCATTAAATCTTATGAGAGATTTGCCCATTGCCAGTATTAAGCTTGACCGTTCCTTCTTAAATAACAACACTACCTCTGAGGAAGGTCTTACCATTCTCCGCTACCTGATTGCCATGGCAAAAGAAGTAAATTTAACCGTTCAGGTAGAAGGTGTGGAAACAGAGGATCAGGCTAATTTCCTTGCAGAAATCGGTGCTGATATGGCACAGGGATATTTCTTCTCTAAGCCTATTGACTTACGTGCTTTTGACTCTTTGAATAAATCCATGGTAAATTCGGTTTACAAAGGAGATGAGTATTATCCCACCTTTGAGGATTTGGAAAAGGATTTGGATTTGATTGAATATTTACTTAAAAATGCATGATAGACTAAAACCTCAATTGTTACTATTGGCACGTGAAGTAAATTAGAATTAATCGCCACCCTGACAGAGCATTTTCGTTTCGTCAGAGTGGCGATTTTGTTTTAAATATGCGGGAATGATTCCGTTATTATTCTCACAACACCCAAACACTTGCTGTTTGTTGGGTAATAGTATGCTGATTATTTTTTTTTCAATACAATTCCAGCTGACTTCACAAATTCCTCTACTGACTCACTCCTTGCAGCTAATTTGTTCCATCTCTTTAATGTATCTAAATTTGTTTCTGATAAAACTGCTTCTTTTACAGTATCCGGAATATTTCCCATTTCCTCTAAAAATTCGATAATTCCTTCTGCTTTTCCCTCTGCTTTCATAAACTTCAACTGCTTCTCCAAATTAAATTCTAACACTGACATACTCCTCACCATCGCTTTCTCACGTTTCATAAACTCTTCTAATATATGCTCCTTGATACATTCCTCAATTGCAGAATCTATTGCACTCTCTAATGGCATTTCCTGTTGATAATCCCTTACTTTATCTACAAATGTCATATACCCCTTTAATGTCTCACATCTGGACATTAGTTCTTTATTATACCCTTTGTTTAGATTTAGCATAATACATTTTAATTCCAGCTGGGGATTATCCGTAAATACATTGTACGCGTCCGACAACTTCATTTCCACCCGCTCCAACTGTTTATCTACCCCATTATAAAAAGTAACAAACTGTGGAAGGGGAATTTTAACTAATGATGTTCCATACAAATTTTCATCCTTTACGATACCTGCTAATAGATTTGCGACATATATTAAATCCCTAAGTGGCATAATTCTCCTATCCGGCAGATACTCTCAATAAAGTCAACGTTACTAATCACAGGTAATCAGTAAAAAACCCCCAACTTTATCTATCTCCTGCCTCTATTGTTATTATTGTGAAATTTAAGCAAGAGTTTTGTTAGATAAACGAATGGTTGCTCTCCTAACCAGATATGGCAATGAATTGCCACATAGAAAATAATAACAGAACTATTTGCTTGGATTTAGAATAACATAGTTATCTAAAAAATGCAATCACAAATTCGGTATTCTGTTTAAACATGTAATAGTTGTTACTGTTCAGTCAGCAACAAAACACTTGCTGTTTTGTTGCGTATGAACGTGATTTGGGTGTGAGCAGGCTCCTTTTGCGTAGCAAAACTTTAAATGAGCCTGCGAATTGTTACTGTTTACGAGGTACGAGTGAACA
>JAFSDJ010000094.1 GCA_017436305.1 Lachnospiraceae bacterium | reverse complement strand
TGCACCTGCTTTAGGTTTGCAGTTTTCCTGTAATGTCCAGTGACATGTTGTAGCAGCTGAAGTGATGGTAATACCTCTTTCCTGTTCCTGTTCCATCCAGTCCATGGTAGCAGTACCTTCATGAGTATCACCAATTTTATAGTTAACACCGGTATAGTAAAGAATACGTTCTGTAGTTGTAGTCTTACCTGCGTCGATATGAGCCATGATACCAATGTTTCTGGTTCTCTCTAATGGATATTCTCTTCCAGCCAAGGTTTTTTCCTCCTAATAATCTTAGAAACGGTAGTGAGCAAATGCTTTGTTTGCTTCTGCCATTTTGTGCATATCTTCTTTTTTCTTTACGGAAGCTCCAGTATTGTTAGCTGCGTCTAAAAGTTCGTTAGCTAATCTTTCTTCCATTGTCTTTTCCCCTCTTTTACGAGAGTATGTTGTAATCCAACGGAGAGCTAAAGCCTGACGTCTGTCTGCTCTTACTTCGATTGGTACCTGGTAAGTAGCACCACCAATACGTCTTGCTTTTACTTCTAATACTGGCATAATGTTATTCATTGCTTCTTCAAATACTTCAATAGCTGGTTTTCCAGCTTTTTCTTCCACTCTAGCAAATGCTCCGTATACGATTTTCTGAGCTACGCCTTTTTTACCATCTAACATGATGTTGTTAATTAATTTAGTAACAACTTTGTTATTGTATAAAGGATCTGCTAAAACGTCTCTTTTCTGAATATGTCCTTTACGTGGCACGGTTCTTCCCTCCTTAAATATAAAATCTAAATCTTCGGTACTCACTGTTTTAACTAGTGTTCGTGTCGATCTATCTGTAAATCAGAATTCCAACACTAAATTAGTTTGTGGTACATCTAAAAAAAACTATTTCTTTGCTGCTTTAGGTCTCTTAGCACCATATTTGGAACGAGCCTGTTTTCTGTTAGCAACTCCTGCTGTATCAAGAGTACCTCTGATGATGTGGTATCTTGTACCTGGTAAGTCTTTTACTCTACCACCACGGATAAGAACAACGCTATGTTCCTGTAAGTTGTGACCTTCACCCGGAATGTAGCTTGTTACTTCGATTCCGTTAGAAAGACGAACTCTGGCGATTTTTCTAAGAGCTGAGTTAGGTTTTTTAGGAGTAGCTGTCTTTACAGCTGTACATACACCTCTTTTCTGTGGTGAAGAAGTATTTGTAGCTTTCTTATGAAGGGAGTTGTATCCTTTCTGAAGAGCTGGTGCTGTAGACTTCTTTACAGTTGTCTGACGTCCTTTTCTTACTAACTGGTTAAATGTTGGCATTCTGATTCACCTCCTGAAATAAAATAAAACAATTAACATATGTGCCTTTTATTCGCACACTTCGTTATTATACGGTTTCGTTTGTTTATTGTCAATACATTTTTTCAACTAGTTTTGCTGTATTTCCCGCACTTTTCCATTCCACAAAAAAGACTCCGCATTACGCGAAGTCTTTTTCGAGGAAATATTTATTTTTTTAAGGAAACTTTTATCTAGAATTAGCGTTACTGTACTTCTTTTCGAATTACTTAGCTAACTGATAAATATAATTTAACTTATTTTTCTCTTTATTTCATCACTTATTCTTGCATTTTATGTCTTATTTTTAATTTTTTTTACTTTTTCTCTTTTTTTAACTAATTTTTGCATACACGAAAGTTATGGCTCTACACGTAAAAAGAAGAGTAGCCTCAAATCCCAATGTCACTAAGTTAAGATTAATTGAAACGAAACCATTGCAAAAAAGGTTGGAGAAGTTTTTTATCTCCAACCTTTTTTCGCTTTAAGAACAACACAAATAGACAGA
>JAFSDJ010000093.1 GCA_017436305.1 Lachnospiraceae bacterium | reverse complement strand
TAACATAATTTTAGAAATTCCGGTATGGTCGATGGTGTATGTTCTGAAACAAAGTTCTTCGTTGGTATTTCCTGCCTTATCCTTTGCAACTGCTTTTATCTGATACTCGCCTTCCGTATAGTTAGCCGTGTCTAACTCATACGCTATCTGGTTGTTTTCTGCCTGTTTATCCACAATAAGCTGCCACTGTTCTTCTTCTTTGTATTTACCGTAAAGAGAGTTTTTCTCTCACTTCCATTAATATAATTCCGAGCATATTTTTCCCAGAACCATCTTTACCACATCCCCAATAATAATCATTGGATGTATTTTCAATTATGGTCTCTTTGCCAGTAGCTAATAATATATTTTTAATTTCTTCATTTTGTGTAAATTTCGTCAATACAGCTTTTCGCATGACATCTTCTTTGACTTGTTCCCAGTCAACTCTTAATGGTAAATCTCTATTTCTTCCCATCGCTGCTGCTTTCATAGGATTATCAAGTAAACGAATTATTTCTTCATACTCCGTTCCACAAAATTTCTGTGCCTGAAAATAATGCTCACTCGTCATCCACCATTTTCCATCTAATTCAAAGCCGTAGTGTGCAAAATTTGAAAAACAGCCATATTCGTCATTGATTTTGTAAAAATGTATTGCCATACTTTTCTTACTCCTTAGTTTCCTTGTTGATGTTTTTTCATTCGTGCAGGAATTAATAAATCCTGCACGAATTGGTTTATTTGGTCACAATAAATATCCATTAAATTATCTCCGCACTTCTACTCAAAATAATAAATTAATCAGTTTCACATCTCTATTCTTTCTTACTTTTTAACCATTCTTCATAATATGCTAATTGTTCTTCTATTGTTGCATATTCATCAAGCTCGCACGAAGAAAAAATATTCACAAGATTCTTGACCGTAGCATGCTTTCCTAATGTTAATTCATATGCTTCTATTGCATCCCCCATGCCTAATATCATCGGAGATGGATATACATATCGACTACATCCTTTACACAATAATTTAATTTTTTCAGTTTCCAACCTTTTCCTTAGTTCTATTAACGCATAAAAATAATTCTCTGCTTCGACTAAAACACTACAAGTCTCCATTTCAAACTTAATTTTGTATCTTTCTTGTTCTTCATTCAAAAGAATCCTAGCCTTATTACGTTTATCATTTACCAGACAAAAAATCTCATATTTATCATCCATTAATTTTTACCTCCATAATTAGGATTAGGAATAAAATCTCCAACTAAAATACCATTTTGTTTTTTATACGCCCCAACTATTTCATTGGGGTTTATTCCCCCTGGAATAGAAAATTCCATTTGTTCTACATAATCCACCAAGTCGCCATATGTTTTATTAATATCAATATAATTATCTGTATCAATAACATACACATATCCGTTTTTTCCAGCGAATTGCGTTGCTATCTCTTTACTTGCAGAAGTGGAAACAAAATTTCCAGCAGTTGTATTACTTTTAGTATGTAGCAATGCATCATTATGTGTTCCCTTAGGTTTAAATCCATTTTGGAATACATCATCTGGAACGACACTAGCTTTATCACCTCTAAACAGTATCTTATTCTTACTCTCACTACCCTTTCCACTCTTCGCCACCTTCGGCCCTGTTGCACTGGACAACGCCTTCGCCGAAACTGCCACACCTGCTGCGCTGGCGGCTACATTTAGCATGGTGCCTGCCGAGACTTTCCCGGTGGACTTATATTCCTTGATTGCCACACTGGTGGCGGCTCCTAAGGCTACTGTATTGGCGGCCACATTTCCTGCTGCGCCGATTGTCCTGCATATGTCTGCGGCTTTTTCAGCTGTTTGGGCTATCTTGTAGCCCTTGACTACCTTAGAGCCAAGCTTTAGGGCTGAGCCTGCCAGATTTCCTATCCCCGGAAGGGCTGACAGGCCACTGATTAGAGCTGCTGTGTAATTCTTTTCCTGTATATAGGATACTGCATTAGCCAGGTCGAACATCCAGCCGATTACAGGAATACAGCCTGCGATGTCTAATAAAGTATGCTTGGAAAGCTGTAATTCCTCATTGGTTCCTCCACCTTCCGGACATAAGCCGAACGGGTCGGTAAGCGTTACCGGATTGCCCTGTACATAGCAGT
>JAFSDJ010000092.1 GCA_017436305.1 Lachnospiraceae bacterium | reverse complement strand
CTTACGAAAGAGAGGGCTGACTTATGAGTGATTTTGAAATCCTTTCAATCGTACTTATGGTTCTTACCATAGTTGTAACGATTTTGATAGCGTATATCCAAGACACAAAAAAGTAACCGCCCCATGCCAAGGTTTCGGTTACTTTTTGTAAACTGAATACTAAGGACTAGCCGTCTATCGGCAACACCTTTTTATATTTCTATGATAATTTCTATTCTTCTTTTTGTCAATACTTTTACACCTTAAACCTATACCCAACGCCCCAAATCGTCTCAATATACTGAGGTTTAGCCGTATCAAATTCAATCTTCTCACGAATCTTCTTAATATGAACCGTAACAGTTGCAATGTCTCCGATAGAGTCCATATCCCAGATTTCCCTGAACAGTTCTTCCTTTGTGAAAACATGGTTTGGATTTTCTGCAAGGAAGGTTAAAAGGTCAAATTCTTTTGTGGTAAATGGCTTTTCTTCGCCGTCAATGTATACACGACGGGCCGTTTTATCAATGCGGATACCTCTGATTTCCACAATGTCATTGGATTTCTGGTTAGAACCGATTAATCTTTCATAGCGGGAAAGATGGGCTTTTACTCTCGCCACAAGCTCACTTGGGCTGAAAGGCTTTGTCATGTAATCGTCTGCGCCAAGTCCAAGACCTCTTACCTTGTCAATGTCATCCTTTTTGGCTGATACCATTAAAATTGGTATGTTTTTCTCTTCCCTGATGCGTTTACAAATTTCATAACCGTCCATTCCCGGAAGCATTAAATCCAGAATAACTAAATCAAAATCCTGACTAAGTGCAGCTTCTAAACCTTTTTCACCATCATTCTCGATAGAAACTTCAAAATCATTAATTTCCAAATAATCCCTTTCTAAATCTGCTATTGCTGTTTCGTCTTCAATAATTAATATTTTACTCATCGTTCTCTACCTCTTCGTATTTTCTTATTACAAAATGAATACAAGTTCCTTCATTTTCTTTACTGGTTGCCCAAATGTAACCGCCGTGATCTTCTACAATCTTCTTTACAATAGAAAGGCCTATGCCACTTCCACCTTTGGTGGAATTTCTGGAAGAATCTGTCCGGTAAAAACGCTCGAAAATTCTCGGTAAATCCTTTTGGCTGATTCCTTTTCCATTGTCCTCAATCTCAATTCTGACAGAATCAATTTGGTCCAAAATGCGGATTTCGATAATACATTCTTCCTTATCCATATACTTAATGCTGTTACCTATAATATTGTTAATTACCCTTCTTAGTTGCTCCGGATCAGCTATAATCCTTGTTTTCTCGTCCACTAAATTATCATAATTTAACTTAATATTTCTGGAATCCAAATCAAGCCCAACTTCTTCAATACAATCATTAAAATATTCCCTTACGTTAATGCGGTGAAAATTATAAGGAATCCGGTTAGAGGAAATACCGGAATACAAGGTCAGCTCATTAATCAACCGGTCCATATCAATTGCTTTATTGTAAATAGTCTGAATATACTTATCCATTTTCTCCGGCGTGTCCGCAATACCATCCATAATGCCTTCCACGTACCCTTTAATTGCTGTAATCGGTGTTTTTAAATCGTGGGAAATGTTGCTGACTAACTCTTTATTTTTCTTTTCATTATCAATGGTTATCTGAGTAGATTCTTTAAGTTTCAGGCGCATGTCTTCATAATTATTATACAAAGTGCCAATTTCACCCTCATATTTACTGGAAAGCTGATAGTCAAAATTGCCTTCTGCAATACACTCCATACCTCTTCCCAGCTCTCTGATAGGATTAATCATGCCTTTTAATACCCATCTGACAAGCATGGATGCGGTTAATAAAAGGATTAATATTACAGCTATGAACATATAAATCATAAAGAGCCTGGATGCTATAGGTTCCACATTAGCAGGTCCATCTCCAAACCCTGATGCCTTAAGTAAATATACCCTTAATGCCACAAATGTGGTACTGGTGAGCAATAAGGGAAGTATGACCATAGTAATTCCTACAACAATTAATTTTCCAAATAAGGAAAGTTTTTTTCTTCGCTTTTTCATGTCAAATACCTCTTCTTGTTGAAATTATAGCATACTTTAAAAAAATAATTCTAAAAATAGGCGCAATTATTCTAAAAATTTTATGAAAATATAGCCTGACTTAGGCGGATTTGAAATATTTATAGAATTACGGGGACTCAGAAAGGAGATTAATCCGGGTATTGCAATTATTTAAATAACTTTGTCTTGCTTTTATTAACATTGCCCCGGCACAATTTGTACCGGGGCAATTTGTAGAACAAAATACTAAATTATAATACTATTTTACAGTAATCTTACACTTCGCTGTCTTACCGCTGCTTGTCTTAACTGTAATTGTTGCTTTTCCTTTCTTTTTCGCTGTTACAACACCATTTTTATTAACAGTTGCAACACTCTTCTTGCTGCTCTTAAATGTTAATGTATCTGTTGAGTTCTTAGGTGTTAAGGTAGCTTTTAATTTTAATGTTTTACCCTTCTTGATTGTAGCAGAAGTCTTGTTTAATTTTACTGCTGTTGCAGGCTGTTTTACAGTGATTGTGATAGTCGCTTTCTTCTTGCCGGCTGTCACTGTAATCTTAGCTTTACCTGGTTTCTTAGCTGTCAATACACCATTCTTTTCAACAGAGATTACGCTCTTCTTACTGCTCTTAAAGGCTACAGTATCTGTTGTGCCAGATGGTTTCAATGTTACTTTCAACTGCTTAACATCTCCAACATTCATTGTCTTAGATGTTTTCTTAATGGTAACTTTAGTTGCCTTAACAGCTTTCTTTACAACAGTTACTTTACATGTTGCTTTCTTTCCGCTTTCAGATGTAACAGTAATAGTAGCAGAACCTGTTGCTACTGCTTTAATCTTACCTTTTTCAGTTACAGTCACCTTCTTGGTGTTAGAAGATTTCCATGTAAGCTTATCTGTTGAATCTGCAGGAAGTACACTTGCTGTTAACTGAAGTGTTTGTCCTTTCTTAATTTTCAGATTCTGGTTTGTAAATACTTTTGTAGCTGGAACAATGACAGTTATCTTACATGTTGCACTCTTACCATTAAGAGTTGTAGCTTTAATGGTTGCAGTACCTGTTGCTACTGCTTTTACTACACCCTCAGATGTTACAGTTGCAACTTTTTCATTGTCAGATGTAAAGACAACTGATTTATTTGTTGCATTAGCTGGAGCTACAGTTGCTTTTAAGGTAAGCTCTTTGCCTCTTTCCACAGATGCCTCTGTCTGACTTAATGTTACACCAGTAACTTCAATATCTTTTGGCTGTTCCGGCTCTTTTGGTTGCTCATCAGCCTTTGCAACAGAAACATTAAATGATTTACTGAATCCACCATAAGAAACAACGATTTCATATGTTCCGGCAACGTTCTTGTTGTACTTGGATGCATCAACCTTATAAGCATCTGACTGAATTATTACTCTGCTTCCGCCATAGTAACCAGTTACTACAAGACCTGTTAAGTCTAACTCTTCGCCGTTCTTGTAAGCTGTTTTCGCCGGTGCATCAACTGTGATTCCTGAAAGTGTTTTTTCAGCACCAAGAATTACAGTACCACCATCTTTGCTTGCCGGAATAGTTACAGTAACCTCTCCGTCTTTTACATCTACCTTTTCACCACTGTATGCATTGTATAATACATCATTTCCACTTACACTAAATGTTACTTCTTGTGGCTCTGTATTTATATTTAAAGCAACATAAACGCTGTCAGATGCTGTACTTCTCTTGAATACAATATATTTATCTGCGTCAGAACCTGCAACCTTTGTACGGTTACCTGCTGCAAATACATCTGCATACATATTTCTTGCTGCCAATAACTTCTGATAGTGAGCAAGCATAGATTTCTGCTCAGCTGTTAAGTTGTCAAACTGCATATCGTAGCGGTTGTTATCCTGATCACCAAAAAGATTTAATCTGGATAAAGCAACTTCTTCACCATAATAGATAACCGGAATACCTTTTGCTGTAAGCTGAAGAGCTGCTGCAACTTTTGCTTTTGCAGTATCTCCACCTGCTTTTGTTGCAAGGAAACCATCCTCATCATGACTGCTTAAGAACTGTCCGGTTGTTAAGCTGCTACTTAACAAGCTGTTTCTTGCTTCTAATTCACTTTCTACTGTTTCAAGATTTCCACTAATGAAATTTCCTGCTTGTGATTTGAAATCAAAGTCAAGAACTGCATCCATCTGTCCATTTCCAAGATAATCTCCCGTATTGTTAATGCTTGCACCAAAGTACTCACCAATCATCTTAAAGGTTGGATTATCTTTTGCTACAGATGTTTTTAATTCTGCCCATGTTTCATGGTCAACATGTTTTACTGTATCCACACGGAAGTATGCGATTCTGTTTCCATTCTTTGTTTCATGGTTTGCCCATGCTGTCTGCCATGCAACCAACTGTGCACGAACTTCTTCTTCTTCTGTTTTAAAATCAGGCAAATTGTCTAATTCATCAAGAATTACATCTCCTGGAACTAATTCTTCGTCTGTACGAAGCATTCCACTAAAGTTTGCGTTATCATTTGTGTAGTATCCTGCATGGTTTATAACAATATCCACCATAATCTTGATACCACGTTTTTCTGCTTCATCAATAAGATTATCTAAATCTTCTGTATTTCCTAAGTGTTCATCAATCTTTGTGAAGTCCTTTGCCCAATATCCATGATATGCCTGCTGGTGTAAATCAGCATTCATAACATCTTCGATATTGTCTACGATTGGAGTAATCCAGATTGTATTTACACCAAGATTCTGTAAGTAAGGTAACTTACTTATAAGTCCCTTGAAATCACCACCATGATATGCCTCAATCTTACCTTTGTTTACATCATAGTTGTTACTTGAATCACCGTCTACAAAACGGTCTGTCAATAAGAAATAAATATTTGATTCATCCCATGATGGAGATGCATCTGTTCTTGCTACTACTTTTACCGGAACTTCAACTACTGTATTATTGCCCCAGATATCTGTAATTGTACATGGCACTGCATACTCTCCTGCTGCCACACCCCTGTCAATGTATAACACACCGCTTAAAGATGTTGCTGAGAAAGCAACTTCCTGTCCTTCATATCCTAAGTTTGTCAAATCCGCTGTAATGGAAGAAATATAGTTTCCTGAAACAGAATTATCTGAAACTGTAATATCAAAAGATACTACCGGATTCATATCATAGTTTGCTTCTTCCGGAGTAACAGTTGCTTCCACATTTAAAACAGGCTTTTTGAATTCAATCTTACCATCCATATACTGATCTTCAATTATTGTTTCATCTACGGTAAAGTAGAATTCATAGTTACCTTCTTCTAACTCTTCTGCCGGAGCCAGGTATGTAAATAATTCATCCTGTTCGCTATATTCCATATCAGCTTCTGTGTAAGTTTCATCGTCCTCTAATTTGTAGAAAACTTTTACTTCTGAGTTTGCTAACTCATCCATTGTATTGTTGTAGAAACGTACATCATCACGGTATGCAAAATTAATACCATTATCATAGGATGTTTTTCCTGATGGTAAAAGATATGCATTCTGGATACCTTCTCCACCTTTTACCTTTGTATAGAGGTCATCTGTGTTTACATAAAGAGTACGATCGCCAAATTCTCTATCTTCACTCTCTGTTGCGCCCCACATACCGTCTAAACGTGCAATATAACCAAAATTCTTGGTTGTGTCATCAATTGTAATATAAGCAATGTTATCGCCATTTACTTCTTTTAAGGAATATCCTACATTACCGGCCTGTGAGTTATACCATACATAAATGTCTGATTTTCCTTTGTGTGTGGAATCTTCCTTGTATGTATATTCATATAAATAAGCTTTCTGTGTATGATAGAGCTGTACTTCAGATGTCTTATTTTCTCCATCTTCATTATATGAAACAACAACTTTGAAGTAACCATTCTTTGCATCTTCATCTGCTGTAACATATGCTTTTGTTCCATCTTCCGGATCTTGTTCGATATGAAGTTTATCCACATCTACAGAATTTCCGGATACTGCAGCAAGACTAAAGGAAAGATCCTCTTCAGTAAGATTACTGTCTTCAGGAATCGTTGCTACAACTTCTACAGGACCTATACCTGCCAAATTATCTGCTTCTACTGTTAAACCCGGAACTTTTACTAAGCTATTTTCTGATTCATATTCAGTATTTAATGGATCTGTATACCAGTTTCCATTTGCTGTTTTAAATTTGTACTGATATTTACCTGGTTTTAATGTAAGAGTAATTGTGTAAATATCCTGTTCGGCATCATATGCCATTTCTACTCCGTTATCCCAATCTGTTAAAGTACCCATTAATGCAACAGAATCACTGCTGTCAGATTTAGGCATGGCAAAATTGAATGTAACAGTTCCGTCATCATTGATTACCGGGCTCTTAATATTTGAGAGACTTGCCGGATTAACAGGTTTTCCTACTGTTGCGCCATCTACCCAGCCTTGCGGTTTTTCGTAGGAAACAGAAATATCTTTTCCTGTTTCACCAGTAAATGTAACCCATGCTTCCATTCCATCCTCAACAATTGGAATACTGTAATTATTGGTCTGGAGTTCATCTCCCCAGGCACCGCCATTAAATAAACCATTTACAGCTTGTGTACCACTACCTTTTACATTGAAACTATACCAGCCTTCGTTTTCGCTGTTTTCTTCAATAATACCACCTAAATCATTCAGGCAATACTCATATCCTTCAAAAGCAGTCCAGTTAGTTCCATAAGCAAATTTACCATACACTGTTTCCCAGTTCTTTGAATTTTTAAAGTGAACTGTCAAGTCTGTGCCGGTTGCTGTGCTGACAGGAATGTCTTCTTTATCAAAGTAAACAACACCATCTACAAGATATACATCCGTTGGTGTATCTTCTGTCAATGCATTTAATTTACTAATTGTTTCCTGATCTTCAATAGTAAATACATTTCCATCGGAGTTTAAAATCTGGAAACCGGTAATGGTTCCTTGAAATGTAACTTTGAACCAATCTTTTCCTGTTGCTTCATCTGCAACATCTTCTTTTACAAGCTTATCAAGAGTACCCTCTCCCCAGCTTGTTGGCTTATTACCCTCACCTGACACATCTGAAATTGTAATCTGTGACTGTTGCCAATAATTTACAAGGGCATATCCCCAGTCATCTTTATCAAGAAAATGTACTGTAAAGTATGCTGGTTTTGCAAGCTCTAACTCCTCTGTACACTCCTTATTTGTATACCATGTATATGTATTTTCTTCTTCATCGTAGGTTGCATATAGATCTGTTGGCTCTTCATTTGTGAAAGCTGCCATAGCATTATCCCATACGTCTGACTGATATCTGCCGGCATTATCATTTGATGTCTGCACATCTAATAACTGTAGCCCAGCTATGTTTCCTTTGATTGCAATACTGTAATCCGTAATGCCATTCTCTGAAACACTTCTTGTCATTGTAGAAACACTACTACTCCATCCTTTAGGAGTAACTGTTCCACTGTTTCCTTCTATGGTAAGTTCACCACTACTACTCCATGCATTCAATGCAGGACATTCAAAATCCTGATTATCTGCAACCATTAAGTGGAGTCTTAAATTTGTCTCGCCTGCTGCATTTGCCACGAGAACTGTATTTGCCGGTACTGCGCCAAAGAGCATCGCCACTACCAACAACATACTAATTGCCTTTGCAGAAACCGTTTTCTGCAGTTTTTGTAACATGTTCATGTCACTTTTTACCTCCCTTTCTGATTTTGAGAATCTTGCCTTTAGGCATAATTTCCTCTCTCTGTTTTTAACACATATAAATTATAAGCAACTTGTACAATAAAGACAACCAAAATCTATAATTTTTAACAAATTTGTGAGATTTGATGAAATTCATCCGGATATTTTTGGCTAAAAATTTGCGTTACTGTTCATTTCGCAAAAAAAACAATTAAATTCTCCATGAAAACTCGCTGATGAAAATTTTTTTCATTTACTTATTGACAAAAAATTATTATTTAGTATAATAACAGTAATCATTATTGTTTTAATTTTAATGATGTGCATGTTGCAACTAATACATTTGCAACATTAACCTGTAAAATTCAATATAAGATGGGAGGTAATAATGGCAGTACAAAAATACAGCAGACAAAGAGAAGCAATTAAAGAATTTTTAATTGGAAGAACAGATCACCCCACTGCCGATATGGTTTATTTGGGTCTTCTTTCTAAATTTCCTAATCTAAGCTTAGGCACTGTTTACCGAAATCTGACTTTATTGTCCGATAAGGGCGAAATTTTAAGACTTCGACTGGGAGACGGAGTAGACCATTTTGACGGCAATGTAATGCCTCACCTTCATTTTATATGTCAAGGCTGTGGCCGGGTAATGGACTTGGAGATAGACGGTTTAGAAGGTCTTACTTCTTTAGCCGATTCCCATTTTTCAGGAAAGATAACAGGACATGTTACTTATTTTTATGGTAAATGTCCGGATTGCACTAAAGGGGAAATGAGTTAGCAAATGCTACTTTTCCGCAAGCTGTGCATCATAGCACCAAGTGCTATCTAATATATAGGAAAGTTCAGAGAAATTTCCTGTGTAAAAAAATAACAATTAACAATATTTTATGTAAAGAAAAGGAGAAAAAGATTATGAAATTTGTATGTCAAGTATGCGGTTATGTTCACGAAGGAGATTCAGCACCGGAAAAATGCCCACAGTGTGGCGTTCCAGCTGAAAAATTTACTGCACAGAGCGGTGAAAGACAATGGGCTGCTGAGCACGTTGTAGGTGTAGCTCAGGGCGCACCTGAAGATATTATTGAAGATCTTAGAGCAAACTTCAACGGCGAATGTTCAGAAGTAGGTATGTACCTTGCTATGGCAAGAGTAGCTCATAGAGAAGGTTATCCTGAAATTGGGTTATACTGGGAAAAAGCAGCTTGGGAAGAAGCTGAACATGCAGCAAAATTTGCTGAATTATTAGGTGAAGTAGTAACAGACAGCACAAAGAAAAACCTTGAAATGAGAGTGGAAGCTGAAAACGGAGCTACAGCAGGTAAATTTGATCTTGCAAAACGTGCAAAAGAACTTAACTTAGATGCGATTCATGATACCGTTCATGAAATGGCTAGAGACGAAGCTAGACATGGTAAGGCTTTTGAAGGTTTACTTGCCAGATACTTTGGTTAATTAAAAACTTAGTAAAAAACAATACTTTCAAAAATTTAAGGGTATGCCAAAATTGTGGGCATACCCTTTCTTTTATATCAACTGGTTATACAAAAATACCTAACACCATATACATTAAATTAGGAAAACGACATGTAAAAGTTGCTGTTCCCATGTGATTGGTCCCGTTGTTTTCCAGAAAACAAGCATCGCTACAACCCATATAATAAAGTATGTAGAAAGTAATATAACCTTCCCTAAATTTCTTTTTTCTTTTTAGTACTTGCTAAAGATGTCTGAATATTTATTGACATCATCCTGGTTTTATCTTATAATTTTATTAATATTCAGATTTTTCACAGCTAATTAATTATTTATAATGAAAAATCTAATAATCTAAGATAAACGTTACTAAAGGAGAGAACATTATGGCTAAGAAAAATGGTGCACAATCAGTTGAAACAATTCCCGGAAGAAAAATCGTACTTTCTGCAGGTGTTGGCAAAACAAATATTGATGAATTGAAATGGCTTACGGAGACGGTTATATCTGAGGCAAAAGCTTGGAAAAGCACAGGCTGGGCTTATATTGCCGATTGTTCTCAGATGAGTCCTGTTACAGCTACTGAAGGCGGAGAATTAGTTGTTATGACTCAGAAATTTGTAGAAGCCGGTTGTAAAGCATTTGCATTTGCAGAAGGCAAATCCATCATGTTAAAAGTTCAGGCTCAGAAAAATACAGAGCGTTCTCAGACAGGAATCACAGAAGGTCATTTTGCAACTGTAGAGGAAGCTCTTGACTGGTTAAAAAAAGAAGTTAATATTTAATTAATCGGAGATATACATAAACTCCCTTAAAAAAAGCTATGGTGATACCGAAAGGTAACACCGTAGCTATTTTTTTAAGAACGCTTTCTTTTTTCCTTTGGAAAAGTCTTTTATAGTTTCTATCTCATGCATTCCCCAACTATTATTAATTCACTAATTTAACTCAACAATTTTGTAACCTTTTTTTCCATTCTTTTTAATATCATACATTAATTCATCTGCAGTCTGACACAACTCCTGAAAGGCACATTTCTTGGTTCCTATTACGCAACCGATTGAAATGGAAGATTGACTTTTAGGATAATTTTGCTCTATGAAGCTACAATATTCCTGCTCTAATTTGGAAAATATTGACTCAATCCGCTGCTTATCCAACTTATCTTTAAAAAATGCAACAAATTCATCTCCGCCAAAACGAGATAAAACTGTCCTATCATCAAAATGCTTCATAAGTAATCTGGTAAAATATTTAAGTGCATGGTCACCAGCTGTATGATTATATATATCATTCAACAGCTTCAAATTGTCTACATCAAAAAAAGCAAAGGAATATGCATCAACATACTTTAATGCGTGTTCAATGGTCCGAACACCGCCGCCTCGATTGTAAACACCTGTAAGTGCGTCATAACGGGACTCCTGTATCAAAACCTCTTTCTGTTTAGCATCTTCTGTCATATCATAAAGTACACAAATGATAAGCTCTTTGTTATCGGGAGTAACCATTTTTTTACCTATGTCATAAACAGGAATGTAATGTCCGTCTTTATGCCTGATACGGTATTCTATTCCATATTGTGTATCCGTACCGTAACTTTGCATTATTTCTTTATTAACCGTATCTATATCATCCGGATGAATATGGCTGGTACCAAGTCCATCTGCAGCCTTATAATATTCTTCATAGGACGAATATCCCAAAAGCTCCAGATATTGGTTGTTGGTAAAATACAAAGGGTATCCCTCTTCTGCATATCCGATTATAATACCACCCGGCATTGACCTACTTATAATATCAAAAATTATCTGTTCTGTTTTCGCTTTATCTATAGAATCAACGCTATAAGTAAAATCCTTTTCTTCCCTAGTATTAGCAGGTTCAGACATATGCATGGAAGTAACAACAAATCCTTTTTCAGACAGTTTAAAACATCCGGTAAAACCTATTGCATATACAATCTTTTCATCTCCTCCATTAGGAAGAAACACTTCCATTTCGGCTAAGATATTCCAAATATTTTCTGCAATTTCCTTCCCGTAAAAGGATTTAACCTTGTACTCTATCGGTTCAGATATTACATCAAGTTTTGCTCGTAACAATTCAATAAATTCCGCCCTATTAGCTGCCACCTCACCAACACCGGTTCCAAAACTATAGAAGTCTTCTTCCATAAAAGAAAGTGTCTTTTCATAATCTCTTTCCACAAGGTAACTGTTAAAAAAATTCTTAAATGCTATATATGCCGGAAAGTGTTCATGCCCCATTGTCTCATGTGTGAAATTGTCCATTGATAACCCCCTGGTATGACAAATTGCCAGTTTTACATGGCTATTTTACTATACTAAAAATTATTATGCAACTTGATTTCATATTTAAATTACCATTTTAAACAATTAAACAAGTGCAACTACAGGAACTATTAAGTTTATCATCCATTTGCATCATAATCCATATCATATCAAATTCATCATTCCTTGTGCAGCATCTTTTGATGTATAATCCATTCTGGCAAAATAATTGGGCTTCCCGCACCCTAATCCTGCACCATTAAAAGAAGAAGCGCCCTAATGACGCTCCTTCTATCACTGAATTTTTCATTATTTTATCTTGGCTTTTTTATTAATTCCTTTTTTAATGAGGAATTTTTTGTAAGCTTTCAAAGATTTCTTTGGCACTTTTACAACTGCATTCTTTGGTGTTCCCTTAAATGCCTTGCTTCCTACTGTCTTACTTTTCAGCTTTGTTGTTTTGATCGTAATATTTTTCAGTTTCTTACATCCGCTAAATGCGCTTGCACCAATCTTGGTTATGTTCTTTCCGATCGTTACTGTTGTCAATTTACTGCAGCCTTTGAATGCGTTCTTTGAAATCGATGTTACTTTATAAGTAATACCATCAATTTTTACGGTTGAAGGAATCGTCACCTTTTTTACCTTTTTGTTTTTCGGTGCTTTTAATTCTACAGTTCCGCCGCTTGTTCCGGCCTTGGTTACTTTATAACGTATACCTGTCTTGATATCCGTTAGGGTCGTGTTCTTTGCCGGTGCCTGTGGCTTTTGTGGCTCTACCGGTGTTTTTGGCTTCTCTTCCTTCTTTCCGGTTGCCGGAATCCCTTCTGTCTTTATTGCACCACATACCACACAGATATATGATTTAACTCCGGCCTCTGTTTCTGTGGGTTGTTTTGTCACAACACCACCATTATATGTATGTGTTGTTAGTTTTGAAATAATACCCCATGTTGTAATATTATCTATTTTTTTGTTTTTTTCTAAATCTTCATAATAGGTATCACAGTCCCCACAGTAGTAATATGCTTTTTTTCCTTCATTTTTACATGTAGCATCTTTCTGTGCCGTTAATACAGGAACCGTTCCACATTTTGCCTTCCCAACCGGCACAAAAAATTTACAACAATTCCATGTTTCATTATATTGGATAATAACATCTTCTCTTTCAACACCGTTTACAAATACAGAAACTCCTTCCAACTCCGAAATTTCCGTATTATTTACACATTGTTGTATTTGTACTGCCCAGTCACAGCCACAGGAATTACTCCACTCCAAATTAATACATAGAACATACTCCTTTGTATCATCCACCTGATTTGTGCCACCACCGATTCCGTACATAACGCCTTCGTTCCAAAACATCAATCCGCTGTTGCCCGCATCATACTGCAATCCTTCTGTATTGGTTCCCAGGTTATTTCTGGCACGACTGTTTACTTCTCCTTCGGTATATGCCGTTGTAAGCCTTATCACATCCATGTCATAAGAAAGATTTATTTGAGAAATCCTGTTTTTCTGTTTTATTTTTATAGTGGATTTTCCCACTTTCGAATCATCTTTGCATGCAGTGGCTTTTACCGTAAGTGTTTCTGCCATCTCGTCAGCTCCTACCTTTAAAAAACCGGTATTGGTGATGGTAGTGTTTGGACTGGTATTTCCTTCCACTGACCAGATTACGCTTTTATCTGTCTGTGTTCCTGTTACAGTTGCAGTAAACTCCATGGTTTGACCGGTGTACAACTCCGACTGAATGGAATTTACTGATACACTTTTAATATAAGGTGCTTCCTCCAATACGGTAACTGTAATGGCTGCAAATTTTGTATGGTCCGCATGTGCAGATGCCTTCACCGTCAAAGTCTCTGCGCTTTCATCTTCTCCTATAAACAATTTCCCGTTTTCATCAATGGTAGTATCATTGCTAAGAGCCCCTTCTACCGACCAATCGATGGAATTGTCCGAAACTGTTCCTGAAACCTGTCCTCCAAATGTATGTGTTCCACCTTTTTCTAATGCTAGATCATTCTCTGAAATTGTCACGGTTGTCACAATTTTCTCTGTAGACGCAGTTCCAATCGGAACATAAACTTTGCAAGAATTCCAATATTCATTATACTTGATCAGAACGTCATCCCTTTTTATTCCGTTTACTTCTACTGTAAATCCATCAATTCCAGTGATTTCTGTGTCTGACTTACATGATTTTACACCATCTGCCCAGTTATATGTTTCTGAAGATTTAATTTCCAAATGGTAACAAAGTGCATATTCTTTCTGGCTGTCTACCTGATTGGTTCCCCCTCCAATTCCATTCATAGAATTACCATTTCGAAAACGCAATCCGCTGTTACCTGCATCATAGGTCAGCCCTTCTGTTTCCACAAAACAATTTTTTAACGCGCGCTTGTTTACTTCGCCTTCCGTCCATGCCACATTTAAATCAAGTACTTCTTCATTATAGGTAAGACTAATCTGGGAAACTGTTTCAATTTCATTTTCTGCCGCCTTTACTTCCACAGTCTCCGGAATTATAGGAATGACAGTAATCATCAAAATCATCACCATCAACATAGATAGCCAACGCCAACTTTTTTTCATTATCATCGCTCCCTTGTATAATTTGATGGCGTGACATTTCCATACCACGCCATCCATCAATATATTATCATCTTTTTTACTTGGTAATTTTTGCCTTCTTATTAAAACCTTTCTTATAAAGGAATTTTTTGTATGCCTTCAGGGATTTTGCAGGCACTTTCACTTTTGCACTCTTTGGAGTACCCTTAAATGCATTTTTACCAACTGTTTTTGATTTAAGCTTTGTTGTTTTGATTGTAATTTTCTTAAGCTTCTTACATCCGTAGAACGCTTTTGCACCAATCTTAGTTACATTCTTTCCAATGGTTACTGTTGTAAGTTTTTTGCATCCTACAAAGGCATTTGCTGCAATGGATGTTACTTTATATGTAATACCGTTAATCACAACTGTTGACGGAATTGTAACTTTTGTCACCTTTTTATTCTTTGGTGCCTTAAACTCGACAGTTGCCCCGCTTGTTCCTGCTTTTGTTACTTTGTAGGACACACCGGTCTTATCCTTGATAACTGCATTCTTTGCCGGTGCCTTCGGCTGTTCATTTGGTTGGTCATTTGGTTGTTGGCTTTGTTCGCCCTTTGGTTCTTCTTTCTTCTCCACTACAGGAATTGTTTCTGTCTTAGTATGTTTGCATACTGTACAGGTATAAGTTTTCACACCGGTTTTTGTTTCTGTGGCTTCATTTGTAACTACACCTGCATCATAAGTATGTGCCTCTACATTTCCTTTTTTACCACATACACAGGCTTTCCAATGATTTGTTCCATCCATTTGCCATGTATCTGTATAACTGCATGTGTGTGCGCCAATCTTGAAATCAATATAAACCACAATGCTGTTTGCACCTGCTGAGTATTTGCCAATGTTGCCCACATTCACTGAAACATCTTCCTGCGTTAAGTTAAATATGTAACCGTCTTTTGGCTGTAAAGTTAATCCCAGACGATAGTTGGTACTTGGCTGAAACTTTCCGGTTACCTCTGTGTCGAACTCTACTCCGCTTGTCTTATACCATTGCACGTCACTAATTGTTACACCTTCACCTACGGTAAAGCCTGTGGTCTGCATATCTGTATATGCCTCAGGAAGCTTAATGCCTTCGATGGATACCTCCTCCACGCTACTCTGTGCCAAAAGCTCAAAATCAGCACTCATAGACATTGCATGGATCTGATATGTTTCTCCCGGTGTATTGTTGATAAACAACCAAAGAAATCCTTCTTCATTGTCAAAATAAGCATTTTTATCTGCAAAATCTGAATTCAAAGTTACACGCAACGTATACATCTGACCTGCAACAAAAGATTCTGATTCGCTCATCGGGTTCTTGCTATCTCCAGTTCCTTTGTACCATTCAAGTGAAATCTTATAATCATCCGTTTCAGATACATCAAAATCATTCACTGTCCATGGTTTTGTTCCGGCGCCAATCTTAAAGTCCTTTCCATCATTTGGCACCTTATCTGTGTTTATAATCGCGTAATTGGTATAACCATCATACACCGGATCCGCCTTAAAAAATAAATACACAGTTGCCTGACTTTCCTGATTCGTCACATACACGCTACTATTTTTCAATCGATTCTGCTCTTCGTATACTACGGAAACATTGTCAGCAAAATATACATAGCTATCCACAGAATTATCCAGATATTTCACATCACACAAATGCAATTCTGCCATATAATAATGTCCCTTCACTGCAGTATAGTCCGCATCTGTAATCAAGTCGCCACTAGTTGTTGTTCCTATCTGTGTTCCTTGATCGTACCACTTTACTCCTGCATCTACGGTTGTATCTTTTGTATAACTGATACCTGAACTTGGGAGTGTGTAATTTGTGTCCAGTTTCTTTCCCTGTACCGGATATTCCAGTCCATAGATAGTCACCGATGACATCTTCTCCTCTGCCATAACCGACATTGGTATAACCCCTGTCATAACCATGACACAAAGAATCATTCCAAATAGTTTGTTTTTTAATTTCATCTGCTTTCCCTCCTAATCATCATGGTAAAAATATAAACACTGTTTTATTATATCTTATTCCCCTGTAAAATCCCCCACACGCGCAACCGAAAAAAGGGTGGGAAACCTACTTTTATATAAAATTAGGGTAGGAAAAAGTGTGGTTTATAATTGTCTGCCGATTTCCTGTAGTTGTTTACGGGAGGAAACACCCAGTTTACTATATATATTTTTGTTGTGATATTTTAGTGTGTTTTGCGTAATCTCCATCTCATCCATAATCTCTTTAGTAGTTTTACCTTCCAGATGATATTCATAGACCCGCTTTTCCGTCTTTGTCAGCAAATATAAATGCTCCGCAAAATATTTACTTTTTTCCTGATATTCATCAATTACAGCCTGTGTATCTTCTACATCATTTCTCTGTCTGTCAACCGGCTCTAGGTGGGATACTGCTTCTTCTTTCCTTCCTTCACCGGCTTCTTCTGCTACAATTGTCTCTTCTATCTCCGGATTCTCCAATGGTACCGGCAGTTCTCCCCTTTGCACCGGTTCTGCTTTCTCCTGCATCATCATGCACAGGCTGAGCAGGAAGAATTCTGTAATAATATAGGACACAGACAAAATTTCGAAATCAACTTTAACCATCTGCTCTAAAAGCCAGACACCGATATTGACAAACACTGCCCCACCGAGAATAGTTGCATACACTTGGGAATCCGGCTTTTTACGTATCTTTGCATAGAATATCATTGCAACCATGGTTCCAAAATAACCCAATAAATAAAACAGGTATAGAACATGCCACGCTCCATAGGTCTTGCCTAGGACAGTCACACCATTTACCGTCTCAAGCACAACATCTTTATAATAAATATCCAAATACCCCGGACTGGCTGCAACCAAAAAAACTATCAGACTAATCAATACAAGAACTGCCACCATCCATTTCTTATACTTCAATCTGCACACATTCATAATAATCATAAACATGGCAAGTGGCAAAAATACCGATCCCAGATAAGCAATCCGATTGGCCAAAAGGGCTTCTTCCAGTGTTTTTGATATTGCCAGTGCCAGATATCCCACATTTACAATTACTACAGAACTGAACAATACCAAAAACCAAGGCTCTTTTTTGTGTATCATCATGCAATATGAAAATAAAAGAATCACCGATAAAAGCACTGTTATGACATACATCACTGTCATGCTCATGGATTTTTCACCGACTTTTCCGCATCCTGATATAAAAAATGTCATTCCCATCCATAGTACTATAAAATTTATATGTAATATTATTGGTTTTATACTGTCTTTTTCCAATTATAATTCCTCGTTTGCATACTATTATTATTTCTCCGGATTGCAGGCCCGCCGCATCGCAGAACATGCTTATTATAGCATTCACTCCCTTTGACTTCAAGTGAGTTACTTTGACAGTGAAATACTTTGACTGCAGATGTGAGGAATAAAAAAACTCTTATTTTTTACCTGTCAGATAATATACCGCCAATGCTGTACGATGTGATAAATTTTCTTTTGACAAAATAGAAGTAATATAATTTTTCACTGTACCCTCTGTAATAAAAAGTTTATTTGCTATCTCTTTATTAGACAACCCCTCTGCCACAGCCTTTATAATATCCATCTCGCGAGCAGTATATCCTTCTTCACAAAACCCATTTGCTTTCATATCAGTATTTTTTGCTAAATTTTCTAATATGGCATCTTCCATAACACCCGTACCATTATATACAGATTTTATCATCTGTTTTAGATGCTCCGGTGTATGATTTTTAATCAGATATCCTTTTGCACCATTTTTTAATGCATTTTGTACCAGTTCATCATCATCAAATGTGGTCAGAATCAAAACTTTTCCTAAGTTATTTTCTACAATATACTTGGTAGCTTCAATTCCATCCATTTCGGGCATCTGTATGTCCATAAGAAAAATATCCGGTGTACTTTCTCCTGCAATTTCGATTGCCTCCCGACCATTTCTTGCACAACCAATCACCTCAAAATCTTCATCCACTTCCAGTATAATGCGCATTCCATCCCTTACAAAATCACTATCATCTGCAATAATCACTTTTATCTTATCCATACAGTCACACCTTTCTATAGTGGCAACAACATATTGATTGTAAAACCTACTTCAGTTTCAAAATCTAAAATACCATTAATTTCCCGAATTCTTTTTCGCATTCCGGAAATCCCCATTCCGTCAATTATTTCTTTGCAACCCATACCATTGTCAGATATGCTACAACGTATCATTTTATTCAACACGTGTATACTTATTTTTATTCTGGTACACTTTGCATATTTCATAGAATTGGATACTGCTTCATAAGCATTATCCAAAATAACCTCTAAATACTTTTCCGGAATGCCCTTTAATTCGCCCTCTGTTATCAATGTAGCATCTACGCCTTTTGCTCTACATTCTTCACATAGTTTTTCCAATTGTAATACAGCGAGTTTATATTTTTTAGGACGCTCTTTTCTAAGAATTGCTCGAATCTCATCCATTCCACTACGCAATTGGTCAATCACAGCCTGGACCATTTCTCTGGACACATCCGGCTCTTTTTCCAGCAAAACCTTAACTGCCTCCAGTTGATATACCGAACCATTAATATTATGTCCCAACTTATCGTGTAAAGTTTGAGATAACTCAGCCCTTTCTTCCAACATTTGGTTCTCCGCTATTAAAAAGCTCTTGCGGACTTCTTCCTTCATTTCATACTCTCTGCGGTTTATGTCATGTTTTAATCTTTGTTCCGTAATGGTATCTTCCTTTGTCTGTTTACGATAAGGCTCCACTACAAAATCATGCTGACAATAAATTAATCCTACTAAAGCAGCTATCACCAACTGTACAGAACTATCAATCCCACTAGGTATAAAAGCAATTCCTACTGGAAGTATATACCAAAACAAGCGGGGTTTAAAATATGTCAGCACTTCATAACACAAATAAACACCTAATAGCGTAAAAGTTGTTCCTACCGCCGACAACATAATAATCCATATGACCCCTGCTGTTGCCAACCAGATAATCTGATACCTTCGCTCCATCAGTTCTTTTCCGGCTATGACGCCTATAAATAACGCAAGAATCAGGAGCACCTCTACAGATGCCCCTGTCAACACGGACTGGGATAATATAATATATACCTCCAATACCAGCAATAATGCAATTCGAAGCAGGACAAAATAGTGATTCCTGAATCGTTCTTCCATATGCAAGTCCTTTCTATTCGTATCTCTTAATTTTAAGTCCTACGCCACCTACACTAATAATTACAATTAAATAAGCTACTGTTACACATAATACCACAAAATAGGCACTTTTGTCCCCAACTAATAATAATTCTGATACATCCATAAACCATCTTTGTGGCATAAGATAAGAAAGCGTTTTTAATGCTTTTGTTGTATCATCTAATGGGAAGTACAAACCTGCTAACAGTGCTGATATACTCCAAATTGCAAATATTGCATAATTGGAACTCATAACATCTCCAAGAATCACTCCAATCAACAGACTCAAGGTACCGAATATCAATCCCAGCAGGAAAATAATAAAAAGAAAACTTATCATGCTCATTCCAACATCCAGTTCCGGAATAAAGAACAGACAAATAGCAAGTACAATGGTCTGCATCACGCTAATTACAATTGCTACCGCAAATTTGGATATAAAATACTCCCTACCACTTAACTTTGTTAATAAAACTCGTGTAAACACTTTATTATTCTGTTCTTCAATTACAGAATGTGCTACGCATACTCCACAGAACAAAAATCCCAATGTAATAAACGCAAACGCATAACCAATTTGTGTCCTCTGGTTTACCTGCTTTTCTGTTAATTCAATCGCTTCTTTACCGGCGAAATTAACAACTTCCTTTTCCGGCAACTGATCTTCAATTTCTGTAAGCATCTGAAGCATTACAGTTACATCATCCCCTACAATAGTTTGAACCTGTTTTATTCTGCCAAGTAAGTCTGTGAGCTCTGACACAAATATTTCCTGTCGCTCATCCTCTGATACTTTATATAATTTTATCCCTTGTTCCCAATTTCCGGCTAATACCATTTCATCAAAGTCTTCTTTCAGATAAAGTAACATTCCGACTCTATCATCAAACGCATCTCTTTTAGCAGCTTTCTCTATTTCCTCCTCTGTTAACCCACCTACATCTGCGCGACAAACAGAGAACATACCTGTTCCTGCTATTTGGTTTAATACATATCCGGATAATTCAGAATTTGAAGCATCATATACTTTTATGATGCATGCAGATGTATCACCCACATATACAGCTTTTTCCGTATGATCATTTAATTCAATAACAAGCTCTTTATCTGAATTATCACTATATACGGTATGCTCCATTTTTATACTTAAAATCACTGTTGATAATATTGGCGTCACTATTAGAAAAAACAAAAAACCTTTGTTTCGCAATAGCAATTTAAGACTCATTTTCACTAATGCAATCATGCTTTACCTCTCTTTCTGACATAACCTGCAAATATAGCTACTATGGAACAAATCACAGTAACTGCTAAAGAATATATTACCGTACTTGCTACATAACTACTCTCACCCATACAAGATAGCTCTACTAATGCACGATTACCATGATAAATAGGCGACAACTGTTTCAAAAAGTCTGGCATACTGGAAAACATATATGTTTCAAAACTTCCGCCGAAGAATCCCAAAAACCAAACAATTGTAAATTGCAAAATGATAGTAATTACCAGACTATCTGAAATATTATAAAGCATCATTCCCAAAGCCGCTCCTGCTGCTATCATCAGAAATACAATAACTGTAGATAGAAGTGGTTTTCCCCAGTGTATATCATAAAGCAATACGGTAATAACTGTGGCAATTGCCATTCCACCTGCTACAGTCAATACAATTGGAATAAATTTGCCGAGGAAATTTTGTGACTCTGATATATTAGAAACCCGAAATCTTCGTACAATCCCATACTTCTTTTCATTGCTGAGAACACCGGTGGCACATATCATGCCACACCAGCAAAAATATACAATATAAACAATTCCATAATAATCTACTGAATCAATTGCAGGCATAAATTCCAATTGTTCCACCGGGAGTGCAATTTTCGCTTGTTCCTTTATCTGTAATGAAGCATCTACACCTTCATTCATCACTTTGTTCATAAAGTACTTTAATGTAATACCTTCCACTTCATAGTCTGCACTTGTATATACCGTATATTTGTCTTCAGAAAATTCTACAAACCCTGACAATTCATTCTTCTCCATAACATCCTTTATTTCACCCTGAGGATATTCATAAAAAAGAATTCCAGCCTCCTCACCAGCCATTTTCGTTGCTTCAATTACTGCATCATCTGCTTCCTGTATTCTATATCCTACCGGGAATGTATCTACACCTTCGTAGGACTTCATTAACTCTGAAAATGCACTGGACAATACAGCTATAACTAATATGGGTCCCAACAACATAACAGCAATGCTCCATGTATTACGAAACATGAGTTTAAAATTGTTTTTTATTAAATAACGAATCATCTCTATCCCTCACTATTCCGCATAATCTCTCAGTTTTTTACCTGTAAGTGTCAAAAATACTTCTTCCAATGTAATATTTTCATGGCCACTATTAACGAGTTTTTTCAACTCTTGGCTGGTTCCACAAGCAATAATTTTTCCATTATCCATGATTGCAATTCTGGTGCAGATTGCTTCTACTTCCTCCATATAGTGGCTTGTATAGATAACTGTAGCACCTTTAGCATTTGACTCTTTAATTTTATCTAAGATGAAATTTCTGGACTGTGGGTCAATACCTACAGTGGGCTCATCAAATATTAAAAGCTCCGGATTATGACCAAGTGCACAGGCTATGTTTAATCTTCTTTTCATACCACCGGAAAAATTCTTGGCAAATTCCTGTTTTCGCTCTAACAAACCTACATATTCTAAAGAATCACCCACCGCCTTTTTCAACTCCTGACCTTTTATTCCATATAGAGAAGTGAACAATTCTACATTCTCCCAAGCCTTAAGATTTCCATGAATAGCAAGCTCCTGAGGAATATAACCTATTTTATGAATTACTTCTTTTTTCTGTTTCCAAGGATTCTTGCCCAACAATTCAATCTCGCCTGCTGTAGGGCGTACAATTGAACAAATCATATTCATAGTGGTACTTTTACCCGCACCATTTGGCCCTAACAATCCAAAAATCTCTCCTTTACGGATTTCAATATTTAAGTTATCAACAACTGCCTTATTGTTATACTTCTTTGTTAAATCGGTTGTCTTTAAGATAATATTTCCCATTGCACTCTCCTTCGTTGGTTATTTCTTACTACACTGACATCATAACAATTTCTGTAAAGAAGTTGTAGTGAAAAAAGATATATTTTGAATATGACTTTTGTCATGTTTTATCCAATCAAATTTCCTATTCCGCTTCAATCTCCTCAATTGCAGTGATTTTTACAACCTGATTTACGTCCTTTTGAAGCAGAGATAAATACCATTCATTTTCAGCCGGACCTGCCAGTGCCCACACTACATCTGCAGGATTTCCCCCCCTTGACAAACCATATGCTTTTATATATAATATATGTTATATAACAACAATTATAAAGAAAGGAGTATTCATGCCACCAAAAGTAAAAATCACAAAGGACATGATTATTGATGCAGCCTTTTCAATTGCAAAAACAGAAGGTGCAGACAAAATCACAGCCCGGAATATTTCGGAGCGGCTTAATTGTTCCACACAGCCTGTTTTATACCATTTTTCAAGCATTGAGGAGATAAAAAAGACGGTTTATAAAAAGGCTGATGAATACCATAGCAATTATATTATGGATGTGAGCCACGACCACGAGGATCCTTTTCTTGCAATTGGTATAAATTATATTCAATTTGCAATGGAAGAGTCTCATTTGTTTCAGTTTTTGTTTCAATCTAACGAATTTTCAGGGTCTAGCATAATTGAATTGACAGATTCTGAAGACTTAATGCCTATTATTTCAGTATTTCAAAAGGAAACGGATGTTTCAACCCATGAGGCAAAGGAGATATTTCGTACAATATTTATTTTTATTCACGGTTATGCCAGCTTGCATGCCAATAACAAGATGGTTTATGACGAGAAGGCTTTAATATCAACACTTACAAAAGTATTTTATGGTGCTGTTTATGCAGCAAAGCAGGAGGTACAAGATGAAGAAAATTTATGATAAAAACGAGTTAAATTTTGCACTTATTTGGATTGGTTTATATGTTGTTTTGCTTAGTGTGGGAGATAGTATTTCAGCATCTGTTGGCATTGCTAAAAGTGTAACTGCTCCTTTAGGCATTGTTATGACAGGATTTCTTTATTTCTGGATTAGAAAAAATTCGTTAAAGGAAAAATATGGACTTTGCAAGTTTCAGGGAAGCTGGAAGGATTATTTGTTTTTTATTCCTTTGATACTTTTAGCTTCTACCAATGTCTGGTACGGAGTCAGATTGAATACATCAATACTTGAAAGCATTCTTTATGTTATTAGTATGTTTTGTATTGGATTTTTAGAAGAAATCATTTTCAGGGGATTTTTATTTAAAGCAATGTGCAAAGATAATGTAAAGTCAGCTATTTTTATTTCCAGTCTTACTTTTGGACTTGGACATATTGTGAATTTACTTAATGGAGCCGAAGTTATGGGAACTCTTTTACAAGTTTGCCATGCTGTAGCTATTGGTTTCCTCTTTACCATTATTTTTTACAAAGGGAAAAGCCTGTGGCCTTGTATTATTACTCATATTGCAATTAACAGCTTGAGTGCTTTTGGTAATCTGGAAGCGAGAACTACAGAAAATAGCATAATGGCCAGTGCATTTCTGTGTGTCTTATCCCTTGTTTATGGGGTGTACATTTTGAAAAAATCCAAAAAAATATAAACTATTTAAATAAAACACGCGTTTATGAGGTTTTCAGAAAAAAGGAACTGTTGCTCTTTTACACCAGTTCCTTTCTTGCTCTTACAGTTCACGACCTGACCAGTAACATCTTTCCACACTATTTAATTTTCATAGTAGTCTTAAATCCTGTAGATTTCTTGAAAAGTTTCTTGTACTTTGTCTTTTTACTCTTTGGCACTTGGATTATAGCTTTTTTGTTAATTCCTTTTAAAGCATTTTTACCTACTTTCTTTAAAATCTTTGATTTAATCACGATTTTCTTCAGTTTGGCGGATTTATAAAAAGCATTCTTTCCAATTGTTTTTACATTTTTACCAATTGTTACTTTTGTCAGTTTCTTACACTTTTTAAAGGCGTTTGCTTCAATGGCAGTAACCTTATAGGATTTTCCGCTTAATTTTACTGTGCTTTTTATAGTAACAGTCTTTTTGTTTTTATTGGTAATGCCTGCAACAGAAACCGTTTTACTACCTGTAACTTTGTAAATATAGCCGGATACAGAATATTTGTGTCCCTTAATGACCTGGATTTTGTAGTCAAAGCTCTTGCTTCCTGTATAGTTGCCCGTTCCTTTTACTGTGACAGTATAGGTGCCTGCATTTTTAAAGCCTCCTGCATAGGACACTGTGTAGTCTTTATCTTTTACGCAGGTAGAAGATACCACAGAGGGTTTTTGTACTTTGCCATTCCAGTCTACTGTAGCTTTTACAAGTTTTATGTCTGTTAAATCAATTCCACATGGTGTTACAGTTGCAGCTACTTTTACACAATAAGGCTGATTTCTTCCTGTTCTTTCCACACGGATATAAATATCTGTGCTATCCTTTACGTCTTTAACTACCGGCATTTGGGAAGACCAGTTTTTGTTATCCGTACTATAGGTAACTTTATCTGTATCACTGTTAATGCCTGTCAGGGTTACTCCGTTGTGGCTTTGTCCATCATAAATGCCAACGTATCCTGCTGCCTGAATTCCAAAATCATATTTGGCGGTAGCCACACCAATTTCTTCTGAAATTTGTCCTTCATAAACAGTATTGTCATATAGCAGGTATGCGGAAATCTTATATCGGTAGGCTGTATTTTCCTTCACATCTGTATCTGTATAACAAGTTTCTTTTGTGTCTGTAAGTAGTACAAATTCATCCTTGTTCTCGTTCCATTTATACACATAATATCCACTTGCACCCAGGCATTTGTCCCAGCTTATATTGACACTATCTAAATTGACATCTGTGTGAATATTGGCTAAAGCTTCAGGAGCTACAATTAATCTGGCTGTAGTTTCCAAATCAGAACCATCAATTGTAACGGCTTTTATTTTCGTCACACCTGTAAGAACACCTGTCACTCTTGCATAATCCACAAGACTTTCTTCATCCTCTGTTTCTACCCGTTCTATTGTGGCATATTTTCCACCGGCAATTTCCCAGTATAACTGGTTAGTAGATGTTCCTTCCGGACCTACCTGGGCCGAAACTTCAATAGTGTTATTTCCTTTTACCACATAGGAATCTGAACCCATAGTAAGAGTTTTCGCCTGAGTTGGAGCAGGAACAGTTGCTGATGTCTCAGCACCCGGATTTCCTTTAAAGTAAGTATCTCCATCCTTAAGGCATATTCTTACAGCATAATTATAAGTAGTTTCTGCAGTAAGGTCTTTATGCACATGGCTGTAAGTGTCAGCTCCGGATTTGGGAATATAAGCAATATCTGTATATGTGTGGCCCACACGTTTTTGTAGCATATATCCGTCAATATTGGATTCATCCTCCAAGCCTTCAAATTCAACTGTGATTTTATTGTATACAGCACTTGCAAAGGCTGTACTACTTGCCAATGTATTAGCAGGAATTACACCAACCGGTATGGTAACGGTTTTTTTCAAATTATCATTTGCTGTAACCTTCAGATTGGTAGTACCGTACTTAAGTCCTCGTATCTTAATCTTTTTCTGACCGGAAGTTGTAGTATTTTGGATTTCTTCAATTACTGCAATACTTTCATCCTCTATCTTATATGTAAAATCCAGATTACTCATATTGTTTGTATATGGCTTGTAATGAATGAAAAATCCATTGGACTCCTGATATATAAACGATGCATCACCAAGTCCCAAAACGGTAAAAGTCTCCGTATTACCTGTAATGGACGTTACCGGTTGATAGCTATAGGTTTTCACCTTTATGATATTATCATTACTTTCATATAACTGGCGTTCTCCTGTCTCCCAGTTTGTAATAAAGGAGCGAATACAGAATTCATATTCTGTATCAGCACTTAAAGAATTTATAGTATAAGAAGTTGTATCTGTACCCATATAATCATTACTATTAGTGCATTTCACCGTAGTCCATGCAGATTCGCCGCTTTTCCTCTGATACAGATAATATCCGTAACCGGATTCAACCTTATCCCATGTAAAAGTTGCACTATCCATAGTAACCTGGGCAGCCTTGAAATTGTTTACTTTAGGAGGCTGTACATAAAAAGTACACTTACCATAACAATAGTCATCCGTAGAATATCCCCGAATTTCTGCGATTCCGCCTCCCACAATGGTAACCAGTCCATTCTGATTCACGGTAACTACTGAGCTATCAGTACTTTCCCATCTGCCAATGCTTTTATTTTCTGCATTATCCGGTGTATAGGAAGAAGGAGACAATTGTACAGTAGTTCCAATCTGGCTGTTTTCACAATAAAGCCATGACTTATCCAAATCAATTTTCTTTACCGTAACCGGTGTTACATGTACCTGAATATTTGCAGTAAGATTACTTCCATCCGTTGTGGTTGCGGTAATAGTTGCATCTCCTTTAGCTACTGCAGTAATTGTACCGGTTTTAGAAACAGTTGCTACTGCTTCATTAGAAGAAGTCCAAAGCACGTTCTGTGAGGTTCCTTCCGGTAATACGGTATAATCTGCATAAAACTTTAATCCCGGCTGTAAGTCCAGTGAGTCTTTTGCAAGTGTAATTTCTCTGGCCTGATTTTTCTGGAAATGTATAGTACATTCACCATAAACACCGCTTCCGTCTGTGGCAACTGCAAACACCTTCACGTCTCCGTATAAATGTCTTGTAACAACACCAGTATCAGATATAGATGCAATGCCATCCACAGAAGTATACCATTTGACTTCTTTTTCTGTAGTTTCTTCCTCTTTGGTTATGTTGCCATCCTCATCTGTTTCTGCAACAATCCGTACAATTTTATCCAGAGTAACTGTATCTGAGGTTACTGTAACATTACTTGTTTTTTGTCCATTGTATAAAATATCAATGCTGCTTACTATAGATTCCTCTGTGCTTATATCTTCTCTATAAGGAAGTGTCTCATTGCCGGTGGCAGTGTATGTCTGTCCCTCTGAAAATGAGCCATAATATCCCATAGTACCTTGCAGCTTATTGTCTTTTATAATAAGATTTTTGCCACCAAACGTTCTCATTCGGAAAATTCTGTCGTAATAGGTATAGGAACCGTCCGGATTAATATCTGTATCTTTTCTATCTCCCTCTGTAATGCACTGGCTTAAATCACACCATGTGTATTTTTTATTGGGTGCATTGTATGTATTTCCACTAAATTCCAAAGTGTCAACGCTGGTGTTTACTTCAAACAACCCTGCAAATGACCCTCTTTTTTCTACAATTCTTTTATAGTCATATATGGTATTATTATTAATCTGAACTTTGTCGCCTTTAGTTGCATCAGCAGTAACAATAAAATATCTTCTAAATCCATAACCGTCCAATCTAACGCTATTATACAAGTGAGCCGTATTTCCGGTAAACTCGTATGTGCCTTCTGCAAGTGAACACATGCTACGGAGAAATACTATTTCATTATTTTTTGCTACTGCTCCTTTGTGGGCAAAATAAAAGGACAAATACATATCGGAAATAAACCTGTTATTTTCCATTGTTAAATAACCGGTGGCAACGCCTCCTTTTCCCTGAGTACCATCCACGCTGGTTAGAAAAAATTCGTTATTTCGGATGATAACATTGTCCGGATCCGAATTAGAGGAGTCAAACACAGATGCCCCACTGTCATTGGAAGTTATAATTTCGATAATATTATTCTCTACTACACAATTGGTAATATTTGCAAAGGTCATAAACTTGGAATCTGTTTCACAAATAAAATGATTGCCTGCAATTCTTATATCGTCCACATTTTGAGAGTCTGTATATGCCAATGTAAAGCACATAGTTCTTGTGCCTATAATATCCGTATACTTTAACTGGCTGGAATGTATGGTATTATTGATAAAATCCACGTTGCTAACACCTGAAGACTCATATTTTGTACTAAACATACCAATCTGCTCATCTCTGGCATTTCCGTACAAATCGCAGTTCATGACTGTAATGTTGGATGTTTTGGCAGACCAGATATCCAGAATACCAATATTGGCACCTCGATAGGTTCCGCTTAACTGTACCATAGTACAATCATCTACTGTTACATTGTGGTTTCCTGTATAAGCACAAAAGTTGGAATACTGTTTGTCCTCAAAATAATAAGAGGAATAGCTTTCCTGAGGAACAATCATGTCTACGTTATAAATATACACCTGATTACAATACAGCAATGTAAGCTGTCTCATATAATGATATAAATCTACCTCTCTTGCTTCAATGCGGAAATTTCCAAAAAACATATTTTCACTGTACCATGATTGAAAAAAATGCTCCGCATAACCTTCCTGGTCTCTGTAATCATTATCAGTAAATAAAACAGAGGAAGAACCATCACCTACAACGTTTAAATTTTTAACTTTGTCAAAATGAACTTCGTTGTCACACTTATATTCTCCGGTTGGAATATATACAATACCTCTAAAAATATCATCATTATTTTCCATGTATTTATTAGCAAAATTAGCTGCTGTTGAAAATGCTGCCTCAGAAGCTACAGTTCCGTCTGCTTTTGCACCAAACTGCTTAATATTTACAACAACCCATGTCTCACTTCCATTATTTACCGTACAAGTATATGTATCCGGAAGCAATATTGCATACAATCCATTTGCAAGCTGTACACTTCCTGTACCTGCTACTTTAGAAATCTCATAGACTGCTCCGCCTCCGTCACCAGCCTGGTAATAGCCCTTTGTTCTGATTATATTTCCTTCTCTTAAGCGCACATCCTGGCTGACTTTTAAATCCTCCATAGAGTCAAAGGTTACCTTTACAGAAGCTGAATTACATCCTCCAAAATCGTAATCCTTTAAAAAAGAATAATCTATGTCTTTATATACAGAGGTTTCTGCAATGGGTACCGTTTCGTCAATGGCAACTTTGTTAGTTTCTGTGTTTTCTAAGTAGGAAGACGTAACTCTGCTGATTTCGTCTTCTGTTTTTATGTAGAATGGGTTGTTGATAGTCTTTTCGGTGGTTTCTTCTTCGGAAGGTTCCGTTTCCGTATCCTCTAATGATATGACCTCTTCGTTACTTTGTTGGCTGTTTTCGTCTGAACTTTCACTCTGCTCATCACTTAAATCATTAGCAGACACCTGTGTAGTTGATTGTTCTGTAGCAATTTCCTCGACAAATTCGCTTTCATCAAGCAACTTAATTTCTTCTACAGGTTCTTCTGCAAAAACCACTCCTAATGGCATACAGACAGTATTCACTTCCATGAATAATGCAGTTGTCAACAGTAGGGTATATATGCCTTTTTTTGTCAGTATGTTTTTCCTTCTCTTCATCCACTTACCCCATACCTTCTTTTTTGTTTTTCTAAATGCAATTATTCCGTACTTTCATAATTACGAAAAAATTTTCTTTTTATTTTGTATTATATCGTTATAGGCATAAACAATCAATCAGGAAATAATCCTAGAACGTATTTTTCTGTACACTTTTGTATTTGATATTTTTGCCGGATGGGATTTTACATAGAACTGTGTTTGGGAATATATATTGCTACCCTGATGAATCCATTACAGGATACTATATAGTGACTTATCGGTATAGGGGAATTTATATAAAGACCGGGAATAAAACGCCAACACTGAGCAGTTTTACTACTAATTATGAAAAGGCAAAAGAATTTGTGAGGAAATATCCTGCTGTCTGAGCAATGGCATCAGACTGTGCATTGGACCTTGCATGAAGTTTCTAATAATCGGACATCCAATTATTTCACCACTAGTATTAAAAAAATCTTTACTAACAACCAATACCGGATGTTTGATTTTCTCTATTTTAAGAATATCTCCTTGATGCAAATGTTCCATTACCATACCTCTCTTCCCATAGGTTCTCCCCAATCATATTCACCATCAAGCATTAGCTTTCCGCCAAATTCTGCGGCTCTTTCTTCCAGTGTTTTGTGACGAAATGGTTTTGTTAAGGTAATTACACCATTTGATACGGTAATATCTAGAACCTCATTCAATGCAATTCCTGCACTTTTTAGTACTTCCTTTGAAAGTCTGATTCCCTGACTGTTTCCCCATTCTCTTACTTGTGCCTGCATAAAAATCCTCCTTACATTTGCGTATATACATAGTATATACCTTGTAAAAAAATTTCAATACTAATATTACATGTCTGAAGGTACTTTTTATACATTTTTTATTTTGTCTTCAAACTGACAACACCGCTCCCAAACAACGTTTACCATAATTTTCTTTTTACCTGCTATAAATTTAATTCATACTCCCATATATCCCGGTAAGGATTTGTCTTTGCTAACCCAATTTTAACCACTTTTGCATCAAAAACATTGAAATCAGTCTGCATTAGTCGAAAGGCTTTTTGCATTTCTTCTTGTGAAAGTGTTTTTCCAATGGTTGTATGAGGAATCCACTGAAAAGGCTTGTAGTATTTATAGATTTCAATTCCTTCTATTGGCTCAAGAGCGTTATAAATATCTACTGAAAGTCCATGCAAATACTCATTGAGCACAGGAGCAATATATAAAACAAATGGGAAAAAAGTGCCTGTTGTTACATATTTAATTTTTCCCTGCTGCCAGTTTTTGGATGCTTCCTCAAGGGCAGAAATCACCGCTGCTTCATCCTTTGTATTAAAGGATGACAATGTAATATGAGGCGGAACCTGATTGTCAATCATGAATGAATTGCCACTTACAACGGCCACGTGATTGATGTAATAAGTTATCATGGAATTTGCAATTTTGTTAAAATAAATGGATATTTGGTACATTTTTCTTTCCTTTTTTATAATGAGACTTTGTTAGTTTTGAACATTCGTTAAAAAAACTTGCTTTTTTCTTTCTTTTTTATTATACTACTTTAAAAGGAACCGGTTTTTACCGTACGTAGATTTTATCTAGCCAAGCGGGGTACTCGGTTCTTTTTTTATGTTTATTACATCGTACAAATATTTTTTACCGTCTGCATCATATCGTATTATCATTCTCGCCTTAAATACATTATATCTTTCAATTTCGCCAGCATTATCATATACAGCAATTGCAAATCGTGAATCGTAACGATACCAGCCGTATTTAGCGTCTAGTCTGTGTTTGCTTTCTGTATTAACACTATAACTTCCGTTCGTGGATATTTCAATCATTTCAGGAATTGCCTGCACTGCGTTAGCCTTTGTCTTTGCAAGAGCTCCTTTTAACTTTGCTGAATAATCGGAATGTGCATATTCATCCGGTAAATCTTTACCTATATAAATTTTCTCTCCATCTTCAGCAATTGTATACAATTCCCCAATATATTGCTCCAAATACTTTTCTACATCTGACCAATTTATATTTTGCTTATTTCGAAATATTGAGTCATGTATCATCACAATTTTGTTACCTTCTGGGTCAATAATTATATTGATATTCCTATCTTGATGATTCTTATAAAGCGCAGATTTTTTAGTTATTTGCTCATACTTCCATTGATAACATAACAATCTTGGAATATATTCCGGTGGCGTTCTTCGGTTCGCTTCCCAATCCTCTACTGTCCGCAAGGGTATCCCAAAATGCTCTGCAAACACTTTGCGGTTCATTCCTGTTTCTATTCTAAGATTTCGTATTGCTTCATTTAATTCCATCTATCTTATACTCCTTATATACGCATTGCGTGGTTTCATTATAAGACAGAATATTTATTCTGTAAAGAACTATTTAGTGCTGGATATTAGATTCACACTTTTTTCTCCTCTTATTTCCGCAACTACACTCGCAAATATTCCTCCGGCACATCATAACCAAATTCAGCAAGCATTCTGGCATATCGAATATCTTTAAGCCTTTTATCAGATTCTATTCTTTTTTTCTCCAGTTGTTTTCCCTTTATACCTGTTTTTATCATAATGGCATCCACAAGTGCCGAAAATATTATGATAAGTGCAAAAGCTTGTAACAACACCATTTCAGGATTATACTTACCATCCAGTATTACCATTACTAAATTAAAAAGAAATGTTACTAAAAATATACCAAAACCAATTAATGCTGTTTTGCCACTTCTTTTTACAGACATTGAAGCTCCAATGCCATCAATGGCAATTTCGTGATATCTTCCGTCTAAGTATTTACCTTTACATTTTTTACATGTTCTGACAGGACTTCCAAAATCCGAATAATCTTCCATGTATCCCCTTATTTTTTTACCACAATGGGGGCAGCTTCCGTGGGTTACTAATATATTTGAATACATAATTTGTCCCTCTCTGATATGATATTCAACCCCGGCATCATTGATTAGAATACCAAAAATACCATTATAAATTTTCTTTAATCCCCAAATTCATTCTCATGGTTCTTAAAAAACTCATAATACGTCCGGACATTCTCTAATTCAGTCCAATGCTTAACATCCACAACTTCCTCATCCATGTCATATATTTTAGCACCTTTCATGGATAGAAGGAACGGAGAATGGGTGGCAATAATAAACTGACACCCATAAAAACGGGCAGAATCCTCCAAAAATCCCAGTAACTCCTGTTGCTTTTGGGCTGACAGGCTGTTTTCCGGCTCGTCTAACAAATACAAGCCATTTTCTTTAATTTTTTCTGCAAAATAAAGAAAGGCACTTTCTCCATTGGAATGTTCCCTGATATTATCGGTAAGTTTTTTTCGAACATATTTTGACTGACTGCTGCTTCTTGCCATATTGACTTTTTTTAACTGCTCATAATCCTCTAAGGACTTCATTTGAAAATGAGAATATTTTGCATCCATGTAATCCTGAAACAGTTCTTCCCTCTTTCCATCAATTCCTTCATTTATACTTCTTAAATTCAACATAAAATCAAACACATCATCACTGGTAATAATTCTGCTGCTTCTTGGAATTTTCTGCTGTGTTTTAAAGCTGCACAATTTTGTATAATCTTCAAAAAAATTAGAACGGTTGTATAAGGTATCTCTCTCAAGCCCCAGCTTTTCCGCAATAATATTTAAAGTAGTAGATTTGCCGGAGCCATTACCACCATACAGTATTGTAACCGGTTCAAAGTCCAACATTGTCAGATTGTGCTTAGATACTATTTGAAACGGATAATAAGTATCGTAGCAGGTTCTCTTTTGTTCAAATATAAAGTCATATTCCCTCTCCGTGTCCGGAAATTCAAAATGTGATAAATATACCATAATACCTCCAAAAGTGTCTTATAACTTCTTTTCCCACAATTGCAAAATACCTTCGCTGGTTTCTGAATCAATCTGCTCTACTGCACTTTTTAGCTGGTCATACATATTCTTTTGTTCCTCCGGATATTGGTATTCATCCATTTTTTTCATAACTCTTTCCATGCCATCCATATCCAGTGAGTCTAAAGCTTCCCGCAATTCTTCAAACAATTGTTTTAATTTCTCCAAAGAAATAATCTCTTTTTCTGTATCTTTGTCCTGCTTCTGTTCAAAAAACGGAGCTAATATGCTTTGATAGTTTTCATACAGGGTCAATAAATCCGGCGTACATTTATGTATCAGCTCTCCATCTGCTTCTTTTCCTGCCTTCTCCATTCTTTCTGCTTCTCCGGCTAATTCTAAAGCACCGATTTGTCTGGAAGCACTCTTTAAAGCATGTACCTCTACTGTATATGCCTTCCATTCCTCCATCTGTTCATACTTATGAATAAGTTCTTTTTTCTTTTCTATGGCTTGATAATATTCCTTTAATACAAGCCAGAACAACTTTTCTTCACCTACAAGGCTTAATGCATACTGCACATCCAAGCCTTCAATCTGAATATTACTGTTAGTTACCTGTTCTTGGGTATTTCCGCCACTTTGTGCTTTTTTTATTTTTTCTGCCGGCAGCCACTGTCTTATTTTTGAAACAATAATTTTCATTTCAATTGGTTTTGCAACAAAATCATTCATTCCTTCACTAAGAAACATTTCTTTTGTTCCTGATACTGCATTGGCAGTAAGTGCAATAATAGGTACCTCACTATACTCTTCATGAAAACGTCTGATAATATGTGTGGTTTCTACACCATCTAACTCCGGCATCATGTGGTCCATAAATACCATATCGTATTTCTTTTTTGATATTTTATCAATTGCTTCTTTTCCGCTACATGCCGTATCAATTTTTACCTGCAATGATTTTAACAAGCCTTCTGCTACCCTTAAATTAATGGAATTGTCATCTACAATAAGAATCTCTGCCTCCGGTGCAATAAAATCTAAGGCATTTTCCCCAATTTCTGAATTTGTTCCATATACGTCCTCATGGTTGAATATCTTTTCTAATTCCAATGAGCATATGGGTTTTTTTACAGTAATTAAATTACTAATAGCATATTTCTCCGTAATATAATTGTTTGTTAGTAATACGCCCTTAGTATCCGGAGATTTTTCCAATATATTAAGAATATTATCTGTACAATGCTTTTCTTCAATAAAAATATACTCTATTTGGTTTCTTATAAGCTCGAGAAGTTCCTCTGGCGATAATATTTCCTGACAATTCACTCCCAGTCTTTTCATATCTGTTTTTAACTGCTTTTTCGTATAAAAATTATCAATGAAAATTCCGGCTTTTATTTGCTCCATATTAGAAATATCAGGCATTTCTTTCTTTGTCACAATTGTTTGTGGGAGACAGCATGAAAAGCAGGTACCATGCCCATATTCACTTTTTACATTAATCTCTCCACCCATTAAGGCTAATAACTGCTTTGTAATAGCAAGTCCGAGACCTGTACCTTCAATGTTACGATTTCTTTTACTATCTACCTGTTGAAAGGCCTGAAACAGCTTTCCTATATCCTGTTTTTTTATTCCTATTCCAGTATCCTTTACATGGATTTTTAACTGTATTTTTTCATCATTTATGTACTCATAAGCAATTTTCAGCTTAACCATTCCCTGTTTTGTAAACTTAACCGCGTTATTAACAAGATTAATAATAATCTGCTTAATTCGGATACTGTCTCCTAACAATTCATAGGGAAGATCCGGAACAACGTCAACAACAAACTCCAGATTCTTATCACCAATACGGGTATTAATTATATTTACAATATCATGAATTATAGACAATGGCTGATATTTTTCCACGTTAATGTCCATCTTTCCTGATTCAATTTTAGAAAAATCTAAAATATCATTAATAATAGACAATAAGGTTTTTCCGGAAGAATAAATTTGTTCAATATTCTTGCGCTGCTCTGTCCCTAATTCTCCCTGCAATGCAATTTCTGCCATACCTATAATGGCATTCATTGGTGTTCTGATTTCATGACTCATATTAGCCAAAAAATTAGATTTTGATATATTTGCAACTTCAGCTTCGGTTTTTAATTCCAAAACATGCTGCATCTGCTCTCGCATTGTATCATTAGCTTTTATTAACTGGTTTTTCGCCTCTAATTTTGCTATAGCATCGGAAATTTTTCTGAATATGTATGTAAATATCTCCAAATCTCTTTCTTCCAGTATATTTTTTTCCTTTGAAGGCGACCAATTGTTTTTAATTTCAATATAGGCAATAAAAATAGTGTATAACTGCTCATTTTCAAATATTGGAACAGCCACAAAAGATAATATAGGACTTGCACTAAAACAGGAAAGTACTCTTTTATACTCATTGTGTAGCATTCCATCCTGTGAAACAACAAATCCTTCCTGTGTTGCTTTAAAATAATCTACCAGAAATTCAATATTTTCTTTTGATATTTCATTTTCTAAATCACTATATACCACTTCATTTTCATTTTCCATACAGCGTATTAAAAATACATCATCTATAGCAAAATTATTTTTAAATAATGGTATCATATCTGCAACTTCTTCTTTTATGGTTCTGGTCATATGACTTGTGATTTTTTGAATTATGCTAAAGAAACGGATTGCATTTACCAGTGACTGCTTCTCTTTTTCAACAGCTTTTATTTTCATTAATTTAGAGATGTCTTCCAGTGTAATTTTTTCTAATATCATTTGTGGAGCCTTTGACTCATTGGACTGAACAACTGCCCCTAAAAATTCACTGATTTTATGCAGACGGTAAAAATAATGATTTTCCTCACAAAATTGCCTAAATTCTGTCATAGCCTCCTGTGCTTCTGCTTCTCTGTTTAACTGCATCAACAACTGGTAGTAATCAAATATAAATTCTGAATAATTAAAAAACATACTTCCAGTGGAACGCTTCATGTAAAATTTTGCTTTTTTAAAGCATTTCATTGCCTCTTCATAATTTTTCTCCTGCTGTTTTATTAATCCGGAGACAAAATACTGTAAAAACATACTATCATCTGCGATATATATTTTTTCTTCGTCCTCCTTATCCAGAATATGTCCCAGATATTGTTTGGATTTGTTTAAATATAAACGGGTATGATAGGGTGCCTTTTGTCTGAAATTAACTAATGCAATTAATCCAAACAGTTTAGCAATATCACAGGTTTTCAAGGTGCTTTTCTTTAAAACCCCAAGAATGTTATCTGCTTCCATCAAATAACGACTTGCATTTTTATACTCCCCGGCCAGCGTAGCATTAATTCCAAGATTATAAAGTGTTTCTACAATTTCATCCGGCATTTGGTATTTGTAATATATAATTAAAGCTTTATTATAATAATCATTTGCTTTTTTGTAACTTTCAATTCCACAATTACTATAACCTAAACCATTATAAATTCCCGCTTCTCCTATTTCATTTTTACTGTTTTTTACTACTTCCAGACTCTTTTTGTAAAAATAAATGCTAACCTGAAATTGACCGTGTATAGAAGCAAGCATAATATTTTTTTGGTATGCTTCAATTAAAAACTGTTCATTTTGTAAACGTTCACCCAATACAATACCTTTATAAAATTCCGGTAATTTTTCCTCTAATCCTTCTATTGTTGAAAATTTATGATAATCACTTCCAAATGAATAAACAAAAATGTGTGCCAGGTGATTTATGTACTTATATTCCAGGCATTTTTCTATTAAAAAATTTGACACCTCTGTATCGTTTTCAGAAATCCAAAGATTTCTCCACCCGTTATACTTTGCCATATTTTCAATAAGCATTATTTTGAAAAGCAGCTTATCATCTTTTCTCTCTTCCAGAATTTCTCTGCATGCCTTTATATTTTCTTTTTGCTGGGTAATATTTCCACTATACATATGTACTAACGTTTTTGATGCTAAAATTTCAAACCTTTCCTCATAGGAAAAAATATGCTCATTTTTTGCCAGTTTTTCCATCTGATTACATAAATACAATGCATATGCAAATTCTTCCCTCATCATACTGATTTGATAGTCTACCTTAAGTAAAACCATTTTATATATGGGATTCAGGTTGATTTTATACTTTTCTATTTGTTCATTTAAATACCTTGCATAATAAGCTGCAGGTTCCTCTTCTAACAAAACACACATATTTTTTATGTTCTTTATGATTTCAAAAATATCTGCTTCCGGCTCTTTTTGCTGACTTAATATATCCACTTCTTCTTCAAAAAGCCAGTAATATACTAAAGCTTCCTCCTCGCATCTATGAATGAACTCCCTTAAAATATCACTTGCAAAAGGAAGTTCTTCTCCTGCTTCATTATAAATGCCAATTACTTTTATATGAAAATATTCGGGATTTTTGGATATTTCTTCCATCATCCATATTACAAAATTGCTGGCCAGATTAATTTCATCTAAAATAAGACAGCCTTCTTTTTCTTTGGCAATTTCTGAATACATATTTACGATTGCCTTTTTCATCTTATCCTTTTCATATTTATATTCCCCAAGTAGCAATTCTTCCTGTCTTTCACAAATCTGGCCCGTAAAATATCTCTTAAATATTTCCTTGTGTAGCGGATATACCTTTGCCTTTTCTAAGAAGCTATCCAAAGAAAAGCCTTTACAATGTGCAGTTTTTTCCACTACATACTCTTTAATAATGTCTAAAAAAGGCTCATAAGGTTTTCTGATTTTTGATTTTTTATAAGAATAATATGGGTTATCGCCCATATCCTCTCTTTTTATAAACGCATTATTGTGCTTTACTATCAGCACATTATTTTTGTATCCAAAATCCGATGGTCTTAATACCATATTGACACATTCATAAAATGGGTGTTCCTTTTTTTCTGTCATAAAAATTCCCCCTTTCTCTGCCTTTGCCTATATTCTCTTTTTCCATTCTGCCAGAATACTCTCACATGTATCTGCATCATAGGCATCTACTGCTGCATTTAATTGGCAAACATATTCTTCATCTCTTTTACACATTTTGTATTTCATTAAATCTTCCAGTAATTTTTCCATCTGAATCATATTTAAACTTTCTATAGCCTGTTCCATATTAGAAATGCTGTTAACCAAAAATTCGTTTTCGATTTCTTCTTTTTCACACTCTGTCTTTTCTACTTCCTTAAAATAGGGTTCTAAAATAATAGAATACTTTGAATATTCTTTTAATAATTTTGCAGTTTCTTCTTTTATTATTTCAAACTCTCCTGCTTTACCGGCAAATTCAAGCCTTTTGGCTAAATCGGATAATGTATCGGCACCAATTTGCTTTGAAGTGCTCTTTAATGCGTGAACTTCTGTTATATACTGCTCCCAGTCAGACTGTTCCCAAGCTCTCCGTATGGCTTCTGATTTTTTATCAATAGACTTAAAGTATTTTTTTAGTACTGTCCAGAAGAGTTTTTTACTTCCCAGCCTTTTTATAGCTGTTTGGACATCTAAATCCCCAATAATTATTGTCTCTTCCTTTAAATTATCCGGATTTTTATAAAAAACTTTGGTCTTTTGAACCTTTTCGCCCGGAAGCCATCGGGCAATGGCAGACACAAGTACTTTTACCTCAATTGGTTTTGGTACAAAGTCATTTAGCCCTTCCTGCAAGAACATCTGCTTTGTTCCATCTACCGCATTGGCTGTCAGCATAATAATGGGGACCTTTTCATACTCTTTATGATGTTGCCGGATAAGATGTGCTGTGTCCACTCCATCTAATTCCGGCATCATATGATCCATCAAAATAAGGTCATAATACTCTGAAGATATTTTATCTATAGCCTCTAATCCGGAAGTGGCAGTATCCACCTTCATTTTTAAAGGCTCTAGTAAACCTTCTGCTACTACTAAATTTACTGTATTATCATCAACAATCAAAACTTTTGCTGTTGGTGCTATGAATTCAAAACTATCTTCATTTTGTGCATTTAATTCTATAACTGTCTCTTTATTTCTCAGTAAATGGACTAAATTGAGAACGTATACAGGTTTTTTTATTATTCGTAAATTAGGAATATCACTTTCCATGGTTGAAAAATAATCAACCATCAAAAACACGTTAAGTCGTGGTGTATTACGTACAAAATTCTCTATACCCGGTGAAAAATATGCATGCTCTATAAATAGAAATGTGTTCTCATCCACATCTTTTAAATCTATATCTTCAACTTTAATAAAACGCTCATAACTGATGCCTAAGCGCTTTGCATCTTTTTCAAGCTGTTTTTGTGCATAAGTCTCCAGCCCTACAGTTAAAATGTGATAATTTTCCCCATTCTCTATCTGTATACTTGCTTTTGAATCTACAATTTTTTGAGGAATACTATAGGAAAAAGTGCTGCCCTGATTGTAAATACTTTTTACCTGGATATTGCCATTCATCAGCTTTAATAAATTTTTTGTTATTGCAAGGCCTAAGCCTGTTCCCTCTATATTACGGTTTCTTTTACTATCAGCCTGATAAAATGTTTCAAACAAATAGTCTAATTCATTTTCTTTAATGCCAATACCTGAATCTTCTACTGCTATTTTCAATAATACCGTATCTTCATCTGATTTTTCATATGTTACACGGATAGCAATATATCCACTATTGGTAAATTTGGTAGCATTATTAGCCAGATTAATTAGTATTTGCTTATTCCTTACAATGTCACCATACAACTTTTCCGGAATATCAGGAACTACATCTACAATAAGTTCCACTTTCTTATCTTTTAATCTTGTGGCCACCATTCCAACTATGTCATGTATTGCTGACATAGTCTCATATTCGTCCTGTATAATATCCATCTTTCCCGATTCAATTTTTGAAAAATCCAATAAATCATTAATAATGGTAAGCAATGTTTGTCCTGATGTTTTAATCTGGCAAATATAATCTCTGGCAACCGGGGTAAGTTCTTCTCTCAATGCCATTTCGGCCATACCTATTACTGCATTCATTGGTGTTCTGATTTCATGACTCATATTAGCTAGAAAATCTGACTTCATATCAGAAACCTTCTTAATCTCTTTGTTTGCCTCATATGTAAGATATTTGCTATAAGCCATTGTTGATAAAACATTGGCTATGGCATATAAAAAATCTGCAGCCTTATCAATTTCTTCCTTAGGCATAATGGTTACCTTTTTTGCTGCTTCATAATATTCCTTTGGATCTACTCCCAACTCCCCGGCTATTTTGTAAAACTTTTCCGGCTCCGGCTCCCTATCCAGTGCCTGTCCCCCTACAAAGCAGCCTACCATTTTGCCATCTGCCATAATGGGCGCAGCAAAATCAAACAGTCCTGCATGACATTCATATACTTTTGATCTGCCTTGGTGCAAAGCCTCCTCTGCTCCCATTCTTCCGCATTTTCTGCATCTTTCACCGCCAATTTCTGTTCCTCTGTTATACTTACTACAAAACTCAGAAAAATTGGACCCTTTCGTAAGCGGTTTACCACTTGCGTCCGTAGTCATGGCAGCAATCCCTACCAGGTTAGAAAATGCATCCTGAATGCTTTGCAAAGTTTCTACATCAATTAAATCTGTTAAATACAACTCCTCTTCTACAAAGTTCTTAAAATTTTCACCCATACTCTTTCCCCCATTTTTACCCTTATTTTTTACACAAAAACTGATTATTGGATACCTTCAATATTTACAATGCAAAAATCCATATATTTGCATTCAGCCAATCAACATGTGATTGGCTGGAGTGTGAATGATAATTATTTTTTCCCTAAAACGTCCATAATAACTTTAAACAGGTTCTCACTATCAATTGGCTTTAGTAGGTATCCCTGTGGTTTCATGGCAAGTACTTCCTGAATTGTACTACGATTAGATACACCTGTTAAAAATACTACCGGTATGTCTTTAGTTGCCGGATTGGCCCGAAGCTTTTTCAACACTTCTGCACCGTTGTTTACAGGCATTTCATAATCTAATAAAATCAAATCTGTATGTTTCTTTTCCAAAAAGGTAAGTGCAAGCTTTCCTGAAATGGCTGTTGCCACATTATATCTTTCGTGAAGCTGTTCATTTACCAGTTTGAGCATCATTGGATCGTCATCAATGACCAATATGTGCTTCTTTTGTATTTCTGTAACATTTTCCTCTTTTTCTTCTATAAGCTTCTGTTCTTCCTCTTTCTCTGTCTGCTCGCTTTTCTTTTTTCTAATAAAGACTCTTATTTCAGTCATTATCGTATTGGCTGTTAAAGGTGTTTCTAACATAATATCAGCTGCATCGAATGCAATTTTTTCAAATTCCCTGCAAATCTCTTTTGTTCCAATAACACCTAATAGAATCCCTTTTTTCTTTAGCTTTTCTTTTAGGAAATACATTCTGTTAAAATCTTTTTTGGAATCTGCATTCATGCAATATATTAAAATATCCGGCTGAAAAACTTCTAAATGATTTATAATGTCATCATTACGATTTGATGTTGTCATAATATCAAAATGCCCGGACATTTGGAAAAAGAAATCATCAATAATAGCATTATTTTCTCCTATTAGCAAAGTCTTATATCTCATCGTGCTATCCCCCTATATGTCTAATATTATATTTATCACTTTTCATCACAGTTTTTAATATATTATAGTTTATAATTAACAAAAAAACATCTTCCAAAATGCATTTACTGGTAAGAATACACAAAAGCTTATTTTTAGTGTATCTTCTTTCTTAGATACTGTCAATATTCTCTTTTGTACAAATTCATAATCTATTTCCACTAATTATTCTTTTGAATAACTTCTTTTATCTTAGAAATACGTACCTTCCAAATCAAATATCGAACTATCCACACTTTATCAATAGGTGGTTATTTTAGCCAATCTTATAAGAAGCAAATATTTGTGCTCTCATAAGCGCCTCATAAAATCTCTGTTGAATAATAGTTTTAAAATAGTTCGCACTAT
>JAFSDJ010000091.1 GCA_017436305.1 Lachnospiraceae bacterium | reverse complement strand
TCAAATGAAAACGATTCAGAAAAAAAGTAAAAGAAAAGAATAAATTACTATATTTCGAAACGACATAAAAAATCGCTACACCCCACATATTTACTGGGCTTGTAGCGATTTTCTTTTTCTTAAACTGTCAAAGACAGGATTATATACCAGGGGGACTTGTTTTTTCAAGTACCCTTTTTAATTTGTTTTTTCCGTTTTTCATAGAAAAAAATGTATTTTTCTTTTCTCCACAAAAACAATTGAGGGAAATTTCCTTTCTTGCTATAATTTAAAAAGGGCTAAAAAGTATGACTTTAAGAGGCTTGCATCATATAAATAGTCACAACAACATTTACCAAAAAGGATATGGGTTAATTATATTATGAAAAAAACAAAATCTCTTTTCCCCTCATTTATAGGACTTTGCGCATGCTTACTGGCGGGTATGGGTATGCCACTGCTTCAGGCTAATGCCAATACAGCAGTAAGTTCAAATACAATTACAGAGACTGACATTAAAGCAGACACAAATACTGCTCCGGTCGCCGGTACAGACATAAATATCAACACTGGGACAAACTCCCGCGCCAGTACAGGCAAAACTGAAAAGTCCCTAAAAATCATGGAAAACCCTCCGGAAATCACTTTGTATGAGGATGACATTACTGCCACCTCTTACAAGCTACAGCCGGTTACAATAAACGGAGAGGTCAACCCGGTCTATTCCTGCTACAACTCCACTCTCACAAAAGATACGGCAACACTTAACGGGATTACCGATTCTACCAACGTATTTGCCATAGAATTTACCACAAACTGCCAGGAATTTATTTTTAAATCCTCTTCTTTTTTCCGTATTTCTGTTGATGAAGGAAAGGGATATGAGCTGACTTCTTACGAAGGATACACAGAAAATCCTTATGTATGGGCCTGCTATAAAGTACGCTTTTCTGAGAAAAAACAAAGAAATATTAAAATCGAATGTACCCTTAAATTTTGGGGTGTTTATTTACAGGAAGGAGACACTATTTCAAAGCTCGAAAGAGAGGCGAACCCAAAGGCACTGTTTGTAGGCACCAGCATAACTCAGGGAATTTATAGGTATTCCAACCAGTGTAACTGCCTTGTAGGATATCCTATGGTAGTGTGCAATCTGCTGGGATTTGAGTGCATTAATAACGGCACCGGCGGAACCGGTTACCTGACAAAAGGTGCCACCACTACCTATTATGACAGACTGGTAACCGCTATCGAAAATGAACATCCTGACATTATTTTTATTGAAGGCGGTCCTAATGATGTGGACCGGTATGACAATAATGACATTGTAGCAGAGGCTGTCAGATGTCATGCTTATATAAAGGAACATGCCCCTGACACTAAAGTAATCATTATCGGACTTTATCACCATACAGGTTATGAATATTTACCGGTAAAGCATATAGATTTAAATAAAAAATTGCGCCAGGAAGCTTTAAAATTTGGCTTGCCATACATCGACTTATTAACAGGAGATACCATTGCCGGAGATGGCACTGTTTTAACGGAAGGACACCTTCTAAGTGCTGACGGTAATTGCTATATAACAGGAAATGGAAATGTTTCTAATCCTACCGGAAATGGAAATGCAGATATTTATGTAGACACTGACAACTATCACCCGACTCCGGAAGGATATAAATTTTTAGGTCTTAAATTAAGTGCTGAAATTGAGAAAATCATAGAGTATGAAAAATAATAGATGAAAAAAGTCAATTCTATTATAATAAATGCCCAAATATAACCCTAGATTTTCTACATTTTTACTTTTACTTCCCTCACCCAAAAGGTTGAAAATTTTGTACGTTTCCACTATAATTGTTACTATATGGGAGTTATTTCCATATAATATTGACAAAAATTCAGCTTTTTGTATTTAGCTGAAATATTATAATAATAGAAGGAGAAAGACATGAGACTTATAACACGTTCTGATTTTGACGGACTGGCTTGCGGTGCTTTATTAAAAGAAGCCGGTATTATTGACAGTTGGAAGTTTGCTCATCCAAAGGATTTACAGGATGGGTTAGTAGAGGTTAATGAAAATGACTGCCTTGCCAATGTTCCTTATGTTGAGGGCTGTGGTTTATGGTTTGACCATCATTCCAGTGAGCATGAAAGATTACAGTTAGAGGGCAAATACAACGGAGAAAGCCGTATTACTCCATCCTGTGCCCGTATTATTTATGAATATTATGGTGGTAAGGAGAAGTTTCCACAGTTTGACGATATGATGGAAGCCGTTGATAAGGTAGACTCCGGTAATCTTACCATTGACGAAGTACAAAACCCAACAGGCTGGATTTTAATTGGATTCTTAATGGATCCAAGAACCGGTCTTGGAAGATGGAGAAACTTCACTATCTCCAATTATCAGTTAATGGAACAGCTCATTGATGCGTGCCGTACTATGACAACAGAGGAAATTTTAAATCTTCCGGATGTAAAGGAACGTATTGAAGTATATTTTGAACAGACTGAAAAGTTTAAAGAAATGGTTTCCAAATACACTCAGGTTGGCGGAAACGTAATTATTTCCGACTTAAGAGGTGTAGATCCGATTTATTCCGGTAACCGTTTCATGATTTACAGCATGTACCCGGAACAGAACATTTCTGCATGGATTGTAAGCGGTAAAGGCGGCGTGGGCTGTAGTGCTGCTGTAGGTTACAGTATTTTAAACAGGACTTCCAACGTTGATGTAGGTAAACTGATGTTAAAATATGGCGGTGGCGGTCACAAAAAGGTTGGTACCTGCCAGTTCTCTAATGAGAATATGTCTACAGAGCTTCCAAAGATGTTAAAAGAATTAATTGAACTTTCTAAGCAGTAGTTACCTACAGGATCTGCCACTTGCAGCTCCTTCCCAGTACTAAGACAACATATGAATTTCAGAGCCATTTCCTTTTAGGTAAGGGAATGGCTCTTGTTTTATCTTTTTCTTGTTGATTATTTAAATCTATGCTAAAAAAGAATAAAAGAACATATAGTTTATTACTTTAATTTTTCTCTAGCAATCTCTACAAGACTGTCATCAATATCAGCAATCGCTTTTGCATCTTCTTCTGACATTCCACGACTTACCGCATTGATGAATACCTGAATCCCCTTTTCGGCAAGTCCCTCTAATCTTCCTTCTAATCTTCCTTCTAATCTCCCTTCCATTCTCATATCTGCAAATGCCTGACACATATTGTAGCCTCCCTCTCCATTCTCATATTGATCTAGTTTATCTAATAACTCTTTCTCACCGGATAACAAGCTGATAAGCTGGAAAGTTTCCTCATTCAGTGACTGGTATGCTTTATCCTCTTCAAGTAGCTTCTTTAATGACTCTTTATCTCCTTCGTTTTGAAGAAATTGAAAGCACTGCTTAATATCCGATTTAAAATTCTCTGTACTGTCATGTCTTACATCCAGTAAGTTGATTTTATAATTATTTAAATATGGCTTCATTTCCTTTGGAATGGTTTCCTCATTAAACAACTGGTATAAATCCCTTGCGCCATCCCAAGGTTCTTTTCCCCAATATACTACTAATGTAATAATCGGAGCCAGTGTATCCTTTTTACTGAAGCCCGATAAAAATTCTGCGCCCTGTAGGTCTTTTTTCAGCTTATGGCTTTTCTTTATTTTTTCCCATTGTTCCTTATACTGGCTTCCATCATAAACAAGAACTCTCACTGGCATAGCATAATGAATATCTTTCTGATTTTCAATTCCAAATACTATCAGCGTGGCTCCTTTGTATCCCTTTTTGATGTCCCTAAAAATATAGCGGTAGTCATTTTTATTTCCTTGATTACTAACCTTTACTTTACTGCGGACTTCACCATTTTCCAGTTGCTGTGGCAAAATAATCTGATTGCCACGAAACATATGGCCGTTAAACACATCAGCAAATCGTTCATTGTCATCAAAATAATCTGCAAGTTTAATATCTGTTTTCAAACTGCTCCTCCCTTGTTTGATATTTTTTTGATTTTGGAACTTTGAAAGCAGCGTTTAATAATACAGATTATAAATTGTTCTTAGTAAAATAACTTGTTTTTCTGCCATTATTATAACACTGCAATCATAGAGTTGCAATAAAAACGTTTTTATTTATTTGGTTTTTCGTTATTATTTAAGTCTTTTGTACGTAATTCTTTTCAATGTAACTACTTTAAATTACATATAATTTTATACACTTTATACTACAAACAACTCCCTTCCTTTTCTGATTTTCTATCTTCTCCGTTGGAAAAACTGGCGAATCGCCATAAATGAATTAAAAAATATTTGTCCGATAATCCGTTTGGTTTTGCTTTATGTATCAATTAGAATAATATACATTTCACTCCTTGTCAAGCCCTAAACCCCAAAGATGGATAGCTACTGTTCACACAACAGCCAGATACTTGCTGTCAGGCTGCATAATAGCATAACACAAGCGTTGGTTTTGCTTCACGAAGCGATTTTGCATTCAGAAACCAAGGATTACTGAGAACAGAGGAACAGTAACAATATATCTTCTCTTGAAAAATCAGCAATAATTGATAAAATAAATTTGTAACTTTCTAAACTACTTAGTAAAAAAACTTAAAACCCCGGAGGAACACATGAACCAGACTCAAAGCAGACAACTCAGCCCTCAAGAGCTTTTAATCAATACACAGACCGCCCGGACACCACTCTGCCGCTGCAAATGGTGCAATTTAAAAAACCCCCTTTACATCAAATACCATGACAAAGAATGGGGTTTCCCGGAATATGACGACCATATGTTATTTGAGTTATTAATTTTGGAAAGCTTTCAGGCAGGCTTATCCTGGGAATGTGTTCTGAATAAAAGGGATGCTTTTAGAAAAGCTTTTGACAATTTCAACTTAGAAACTGTCTGTGGCTATGACGATACAAAAAAAGCAGAGCTGTTACAAAACAAAGACATTATTAGAAACAGGCTGAAAATCAATGCCGCCATTAAGAATGCTGGAATTTTCAAAGAAATTCAGGCAGAATATGGCTGCTTCTCTAAATATATATGGCATTTTACAGAAAATTCCATCATTTACGAATCTGATAAAACCAGCTCGGAACTTTCAGATACGGTTTCCAAAGATTTAAAAAAAAGGGGCATGACCTTTGTAGGAACTACTATTATTTATTCCTATCTGCAGGCAATTGGTGTGATAAACTCCCACGAAGAAGGCTGTTTTTTGTATCAAACACCCGAGCAGCCATAAAAACTATATTATCGATACATAATATGTTTCTATCATGCCGGCTCTCTGCTCTGTACATGCAACAACTTCCAATAATACCCCTGTCACACTACCACATCTGCACTGTAAATACCGACAACTTAGTGCACACTGCACGGTGTTTTAGTGCACGCATTCCGGAGGTTGAGTGCATCTTTTCCGCCACATAGTGCATTACCATTTTTTAGTCCTATAATTAGATTGGCACACTTTTGTGTGACTATC
>JAFSDJ010000090.1 GCA_017436305.1 Lachnospiraceae bacterium | reverse complement strand
ACTGTTCAGTCAGCAACAAAACACTTGCTGTTTTGTTGCGTATGAACGTGATTTGGGTGTGAGCAGGCTCCTTTTGCGTAGCAAAACTTTAAATGAGCCTGCGAATTGTTACTGTTTACGAGGTACGAGTGAACAGTAACGTCCTGTTAGTCAGCAGACAGATTTATGCCATGGCTTCAATTTGTGCCACGGCTTCATTGTATTTTTTACAAAAATCCGTTATACTAACCATAATAATGTAGGGCGCAGATAGCAGAAGGTATGTTCAATAATGTGCAATTGGAATAGAATAAATTTGAAAGTAGGAAAATATGAAACGAAACGTTGATTTGAAAGAAATATCCGACGGTAATCTGTACGGATTAAATGATATGGTAAAGGCAGGCTGCTGTGACTGTAAGGGGTGTTCCGATTGTTGTCATGGTATGGGAAACTCTATTGTTCTTGACCCTTTCGATATTTACAGATTAGTAACTAATTTAGGAATAACCTTTGAACAATTATTATCAGATAAAATTGAATTAAACGTAGTAGATGGCATTATTTTACCAAATCTAAAAATGAAGGAAAAGGAAGATGCATGTGGATTTTTAAATAGTGAGGGACGTTGTAGTATCCATCAGTTTCGTCCCGGAATCTGCCGTCTTTTTCCACTTGGAAGATATTATGAATCTGGCAATATTCAGTATTTTTTACAGGTTCATGAGTGTACCAACAAAAAACGGGTTAAGGTAAAGGTTCGCCAGTGGATTGACACACCGGATATTAAAAAATATGAACAGTTTGTTAAAGACTGGCATTATTTTATATTGGAACTGACAGAAAAGTTAGCAGAATCTAACATTGAGTGCCTTATGAAAACCTGTAGTATGTACATATTAAATCAGTTTTTTATAAAGCCATATTCTTATGATGCAGATTTTTATACGCAGTTTAAATGCAGACTTTTGGAGGCAAAGGCATGGAAGGAGACTATAGGATGAACTATTATTTAGCTCCTTTAGAGGGCATAACCACCTATGTTTACAGGAATGCCTATCATAGCTGTTTTGAATCCATGGACAAATATTTCAGTCCCTTTATTACACCTCATGTAAAAAGAGATTTTAATTCAAGAGAATTGAATGATATTTTACCAGACCACAATAAAGGGCTTTATCTTGTGCCACAGATATTAACCAACAAATCTGAAGATTTTATTCGCACTGCAAGGGCATTAGAGCAATATGGGTACAAAGAAGTAAACTTAAATTTAGGATGTCCTTCTGGTACCGTTGTATCAAAAGGAAAGGGAGCCGGATTTCTAGCAAAACCCCATGAACTAAACCGGTTTTTAGAAGAAATATTTGAAGGTCTTAATATGGATATCTCCATTAAAACAAGAATTGGAATAGATTCTGCGGAGGAATTTTCAGGACTTCTTCAAATATTTAACGAATATCCAGTAAAAGAACTGATTATTCATCCAAGAGTTCAAACTGACTTTTACAAAAACATTCCTAATCTTTCTATATTTGAGCAGGCAATAGCAGAAAGTAAAAATCCTGTTTGCTACAATGGAGATATTTTTACAACAGAAAAATTAGAAGAAATAAAAGAAAAGTTTCCAACTTTGGAAAATATTATGCTAGGCAGGGGTATTTTGCAAAATCCTGCTTTACTATATAACAGAGAAAGCGGAAAAATGCCTGAGATCAAACAGCTAAAGGAATTCCATGACCTGATTTATAAGGGCTATAAGGAAATAAATTTTGGGGATAAAAACGTGCTGTTTAAAATGAAGGAACTTTGGGGCTATATGATAAAGAGCTTTGATGGCAGTGAGAAATATGGGAAACGTATTAGAAAAGCTGAAAGATGTATTGATTATGAAGTAGTTATTACAGATTTATTTAGCCACTACCGTGGTTCATTTCCCAGGTTTACAAGGATTGAGTAGTAGTTAATATACTGCAAATTTGGAAAAGAAATAAATAATTCAAGTAAAGACTATAGTTAGCCGGTTGAAACCGATATTGAAAGACAAGGAGAAAATTGTATGGAAGATAAAAGATTTGCACTACTGATAGATTCCGATAATATTTCCGCAAAATATGTAAAAAATATTTTAGACGAATTAACAAAATACGGAGTGGTAACAAACAAAAGAATTTATGGTGACTGGACAAAAACCGAAACAAGTTCATGGAAGGATGTTCTTTTAAAATATGCTATTCAGCCAATGCAACAGTTTGCCTATACAAAAGGCAAAAATGCCACCGATTCCTTTATGATTATTGATGCCATGGATATTTTATATTCCAACACAGTAGAAGGCTTTTGTCTTGTTACAAGCGACAGCGACTTTACAAGACTCGCTGCAAGACTAAGAGAAGCCGGAAAAATGGTAGTAGGTATGGGTGAAAGTAAAACCCCCGAAGCTTTCATTTCCGCTTGTGATAAATTTACCTATCTGGGAAATATCAGCGGTGAAGAAGAATCGGAGGAAAATGACAAAAAAGTAAAGAAGAAAGTCCGCAAGATGAAAGAAATCGAAAAAGCCATCCTTTCCATTTTGGATGAAAAAGAAAGCGCAGACGGCAAAACGAAAATTGATATGGGAGAGGTAGGCAGCCGCCTTGTAAAAATGTACCCGGATTTCGATGTGCGTAACTATGGCTATACCAAATTTTCCACTTTCTGCGAAGGCTTAAAATCTATAAAGCTTTATAAAACAGACAAGAGCATTTTGATATCTGCAGTAGATAAAGATGAAGTAGATATATTAGAGTTATTACGAACTATTGTCCAGCAGGCAGGCCCAAACGGTATGGACTTAGGATCCTTAGGACAAAAGTTAAAAGAGGCAGAGCCCAATTTTAATGTAAAAAAATACGGGTTTTCTCAGTTCAAAAAATACATTAAAAGTATAGGATTTTTAGAGGTTACTGTAGATAAAGAGAAAAACACCAATATGGTTATATTAAAATAATTTTATAGGTAGGTTGTAAGGTTATTGGCTTTAAAATAAATGGATTGGAGGTATTCTTTTTATGCGAATGTATGACTTGATTGTAAAAAAACGAAACGGTAATGCATTGTCACAAGAGGAAATCAATTTCATGATTGAGGGTTACACAAATGGTCAGATTCCTGATTATCAAATGTCTGCTATGATGATGGCAATTTATTTTCAGGGAATGGATAAAGATGAAACTCTGGCTCTTACTATGGCAATGATGAATAGCGGTGAAACTCTTGATTTGTCAGATATAAACGGTATCAAGGTGGATAAACACAGTACCGGTGGGGTTGGCGATAAAACTTCTTTAGCACTGGCTCCTATGGTGGCAGCCTGTGGTGTGCCTGTGGCGAAAATGAGTGGAAGAGGGCTTGGACATACAGGCGGTACCATTGATAAACTGGAAAGTTTTGAAGGCTTTTGCACCTCTATAGAAACGAAACAGTTTAAAAATCAGGTAAATTCCATTGGAATTGCTATTATGGGACAGACTGCCAATTTGGCACCGGCAGATAAAAAGCTTTATGCACTTCGTGATGTAACTGCCACTGTTGATAATATGTCTTTAATTGCAAGCTCCATTATGAGTAAAAAGTTAGCAGCCGGTGCAGATGCCATTGTATTAGATGTTAAAACCGGAAGTGGAGCTTTTATGAAAAAAGAAGAAGACGCTTTCGCACTTGCAAAGGAAATGGTAGATATCGGTAATGGTGCAGGCAAAAATACAGTTGGCATTGTAACTAATATGGATGAGCCCTTAGGATATGCAGTAGGTAACGCCTTAGAAGTAATAGAAGCCATTGAAACCCTAAAAGGCAATGGTCCGAAGGATTTTACCAAGCTTTGCTTAACATTAGGCTCCTATATGCTTGTAAAAGGAAAAAAAGCCGATACGTTAGAAGAAGCAGAAAACATGTTAAAATATGCCATTTCAAGTGGCAAAGCACTAGATAAACTGGCTGAGTTTGTAGAGGCTCAGGGTGGCAACAAGGAATGGGTATATGACACTTCCCATTTTAAACAGGCAGAGTTTGTGGAAGAAATATCCTCACCCACAGATGGTTACGTATCCCAAATTATTTGTGATGAAATCGGTATCTGCTCCTTAATTTTAGGTGGTGGCAGAGAGACAAAGGAAAGTATCATTGATTTATCCGTAGGCCTTATTCTTCACAAAAAAATTGGTGATAAAGTAAAAAAAGGAGAGAGCCTTGCTACCATGTACGGAAATGATAAAGGCAAAATGGAAACAGCCAGGGGGCGTTTTTTAAAGGCATATTCTTTTTCAAAGGAACAGATAGAAAAACCACTTTTAATTAAGGGTATTGTAGGGGAATAATAGAAAGAATGCGCTCATACAATACAGTATGAGTAAAAAGAAAAGTAACGTATTAAAAACTGCAAAAGAACAAATGGTTGATTCTTTAAAGCTTCCAAAGGATATTGTAATGGGTGTTTCCATTCTATCCATTACCGGATGCGAAGAGGTATTTATTGAAAATTATAAAGGGATCATAGAATGTAGCCCTGAGTCTGTAATAGTACAGACTAAGACCTGCAGGATGCATTTTAGTGGCTGCAATTTATCTGTAGATTATTATACCAATGAGGAAATGAAAATTTCCGGGAAAATTAAGCAAATCTGTTTCTTTGATTAAGGAGGACTTATGCTTTCATTTTTTCGTTTCTTAAAAGGGTATGTGCGGATACGGGTAACCGGATTTTCTACGGAAAGATTTATGAACCTTTGCAGCAATTATGGTATTATTCTTTGGGGGATTACCCCGGGACAAAATTATTATGAAATGTATATAAGCCGTTCGGGTTTTTTCAGGTTAAAACCCATTGTGAGAAAGACAGGCACAAGAGTTTATATTTTAAAAAAGACCGGTTTTCCGTTTGTTTGGTTTAAATGGAAAAAAAGAAAGGTGTTTTTAATAGGTCCTTTTGCCTGCATAGTTTCGCTTCTTTTTTTGTCGCGGTTTGTGTGGGCTATAGAATTAAATGGCAATCAGATGCTTACAGAAGATATGTTTGCAGATTTTCTTGTAAAAAATCAAATCGAACAGGGAATGTCAAGAGATGATGTGGATATAGACAGTTTGGAAAAAGCTCTTAGAAATGAATATAATTTTATTACATGGACTTCTGCTAAAATTGAAGGCACGAAGCTGGTAGTCAATATAAAGGAAAATTCAGCTTATATAAATTATGACAGGGAAAATCCTGTGGAAGAAGTGCAGGATGAGACATGGAATTATGTGTCAACAGTTGACGGTGTAATAGATAGTATTGTAACAAGACAGGGAGTGCCCCTTGTTACAAAAGGAAGTGTGGTAAAAACAGGAGATGTGGTAATTTCCGGCACCATTCCCATTATGGGAGATGATCAGGTAGCGAAAAATTATCGTTATGTAGGAGCAGATGGGGACGTTTATATTTCTTACAGTTACCCATATTCTGACCGGATTGCCTACGTTTATGAAGAAAAACATTATACGGGGGAAGAAAAAATTACATACTATGTCACATTGTTTCATACCACGATTCAAGTGTTTAAAAAGCCTGAAACCGGACAGTATACTGTATATAAAACTGCGAATCAGGTAAAACTTATGGATGATTTTTATTTACCTATTTACTATGGGAAAAATCATTATAAAGCCTATGAAATCTGTAAAAAAACCTATTCAAAACAGATGTGCGAAGAACTCCTTAAGGAAAAATTAATCAAATTTTGTCAAAGTTTAGAAGAAAAAGGGGTTCAAATAATAGAAAAAAATGTTAAAATAGAACAAGGTAAATCGGAAATGAAAATGACAGGAAGTTTACAGGTGGTAGAAGAAGCTATCAGAAAAGCCCCTGTAGAGAAAGTTCCTGTGGAAATAGAAGAGGACGTACATGAGTGAAGTTTCAAAAGCATTAGAGATTACCACGGAACATATGCAGAATATTTTTGGACAGCAGGATTCCTTTTTGAAAAAGTTAGAGCGTGACTTTTCCGTTATAATTGTGGATAGAGACGGTGCAGTTCGAATTCGAGGGGAAGAGGAAAATGTACAAAAAGCATATAAGCTTTTGGAAGAATTTTTACAAATGTCAAAGCGTGGAACAATGATTGAAGAACAAAATGTAAATTATGCCATTGAAATGAGTCTGGAAAATAAAGAGGATGGACTTTTAGAATTAGATTCAGAGGTAATTTGTCACACCATAAGCGGCAAACCCATTAAACCAAAAACTCTTGGGCAAAAACAATATGTAGATGCTATGAGAGACAAAATGATTGTATTTGGTTTAGGTCCGGCCGGAACCGGTAAAACCTACCTTGCCATGGCAATGGCTATTACTGCTTTTAAAAATGATGAGGTTAGTCGTATAATTTTAACAAGACCTGCTATAGAAGCAGGAGAAAAACTTGGTTTTTTGCCGGGGGATTTGCAAAGTAAGGTGGATCCTTATTTAAGACCGTTGTATGATGCTCTTTACCAGATTATGGGTGCAGAAAGCTTTAATAAAAATATGGAGAAGGGCTTAATTGAGGTAGCGCCCCTTGCTTATATGAGAGGTAGGACCTTGGATAATGCCTATATTATATTGGATGAGGCGCAAAATACTACTGAGTCCCAGATGAAAATGTTTTTAACCCGTATCGGCTTTGGTTCCAAAGTAGTGATTACCGGTGATACATCTCAAAAGGATTTACCAAATGGAACAAAATCCGGTCTGGATGTGGCTATTAAGGTTTTAAATAAAGTGGAAGACATTGGATTTTGTCATTTAACCAGTAAGGATGTTGTAAGACATCCATTAGTTCAAAAAATAGTAAAAGCTTATGAGAATTATGAAAATAGACAAAAGGAAAAGGACAGAGGAAATTATCGTGGAAGAACAAAAGAAAAGCGAAAATAAAAATTTTCTCATATATACTGCAATTATATTTTTTTCGACGTTTGTTACTTTTTTGGGATGTTATTTATTAAAAAAGCCTGTAGATGAAATAATCCGTAATATGATTGTGACTATAGTGCTGAGTCTTATTGTAGTGCTTTCCTTGGCAGTCTCAGGGCAAAAGAAAAGTCTGTTTTTTAATAATTTTGAACATTTGGGCAGATTTTTTACATGTTATATATTAGGATTGCTTTTTTCTGTAAGTGCTATATTTCTTCCTTTAAAGGTATTACCAATTTTGCTACCGGCGATTTTTCTTTCACTAACAAGTAATACAATAGCCGGAAGTATTGCCTATGTTAATTTAGTATTTATGATGCTATTTTTTTCAGATATGAGTTCCTACGGATTTTTCATGTGTATTTTTGTAGGACTGGCCGGTATGGCATTATTTCAAAACATCGATGAGGAATATCTGGTAAATGGAGCAATGTTTGCTTCCCTTATATTGTTATTTATAGGTGAAACAGCTTTTTTGATTTTGTTTGATAAACAAAAGATATCATTAGATGCCTTTGTGTTGCCTATGATGAATGTTTGTATAAGTCTTGTTGCGCTAATTGTATTTTTGCGGATTTATAGTAGTAAAATCGTTCACAAATATAGGGACAGATATCAGGAAATTAATGATCCGGATTTTATTCTTCTTGCAAAACTAAAAGATGAATCCCCAAAAGAGTATTATCATGCGGTTCATACAGCTTATTTTTGTGATAAAATTGCAAGGAAAATAGGTGCCAATTTTTATCTGGCAAAAGCAGGAGGATATTATCATAAAATTGGAAAAGGGTTAAATAAAACTTTGGAAATTGCAGAGGAATACAAATTTCCTCCTGAATTAATAGAGCTTTTAACAGAATATGGAGATAAGGACAAGAAAATTACAAAAAAAGAAACAGCTCTTGTACTATTTGCTGATGGAGTAGTTTCATCCATTACTTATCTGTTAGAAAAGGATAAAAAAGCAACCCTTGATTATAAGCAGGTAGTAGACATTGTTTTTGAAAAAAAATTAGAAAGTGAAATTTTAAATCAGTGCAATATTACCATGAATGAACTTACAATCATGCGAAATTTATTTGTGGAGGAAAAATTGTATTATGACTTTTTGCGTTGAAAATGAAGTGGATGCCAATTTCCCATTTCCCATAGAAGATACTATAGAAAAAGTAATTAACGGAGTTTTGGAATGGGAAAATTGTCCCTATGAAACAGAGATTAATATTTTAATAACAGACGAAGATGGCATCAGGGAATACAATAGGCAATATCGGGATATTGACAGGGCAACCGATGTTTTGTCTTTTCCCAACGTAGATTATGAAACACCGGGAGATTTTTCAATTGTAGAAGAAAATGAAATGGCATATGCAAATCCTGATACCGGTGAGATTTATTTAGGAGATATTATACTTTGTAAGGAACGTATTTTTTCCCAGGCAAAGGAGTATGGTCATAGTGAACTTAGAGAATTTTCTTTTCTTATAGCTCATAGTATGTTACACTTACTAGGGTATGACCACATGGAACAGTCTGAAGAAAAAATTATGATAGAAAAACAAGAAAAAATCTTAGATAAGCTTGGTATCACCAGAGAATGATACAAAAGCGAAGGAGTCTCATGAAAAAGAAAATGTTATTGTTAGCTGCATTATTTGCAGCCACAGCTTCCCTATGGGGATGTGGGAAAAATACTACAGGAGAAACAGAAGAAGTTTCTAAGACAGAGGATTTTGAGGAAACAGACGAAACCTTGGAAGTATTTGAAAGAGAATACAATGAACAAGGACAGGTTCGAAGCTTTTTAACAGGAAAATGGGTGGACGCAGAAATAGGTGAAAGACGACCGGTTGCAGTAATGCTTAGTAATATTGAAGCGGCTAACCCCATGTGTGGAGTCAGTAAGGCAGATGTGGTTTTTGAAGCACCTGTAGAGGGAGAAATTACCCGTATGATGGGTATTTTTGAAGATTATGATGAACTTGAAAAGATTGGTTCGGTTAGAAGCTGTAGAGAGTACTTTTTGTTCTGGGCTTTGGAGTTTGATGCAGTTTATGCTCATTACGGACAGTCTTCTTATGCAGTAGAATATTTAGACAGAGACTATGTGGACAATTTATCGGGACTTGCTTCCATTGGAAGTACGGTGTTTTATCGTACCGATGACAGACCTTCTCCACATAATGCTTATGCCAGCGCAAAAGGAATTAAAGAAGGTATAAAAAAGTTAAAATACCGTAACGAATATGAAGATACATATAGCGGTAAGTTTAAGTTTGCGAAAGATGGTGAAATTGTTTCACTTACCGGACTTGATGGTAGTGTCAGCAACGCAACTTATATTGCACCTGGCTATTATGTGAATAAGCCTTGGTTTGAGTATAATGAATCAGACAAATTATATTATCGTTTCCAGTATGGAGATAAACATATTGACGAGATGACTGGAGAGCAGTTGGCCTTCACAAACGTAATTATTCAATATGCAGATTGGGAAAAGCGTGATGAAAAGGGATATCTGGCATTTGATTGTCACAGTGAAGGATATGCACTTATTTTCACTAACGGAACATGTACAGAAGCCCATTGGATGCGTGAAGGGGATCAGGAAAACGGTGTAATACGTTATTATGATCTTGGGCTGGAAAATGAAATCACATTAAATCAGGGAAAAACCATGGTGTGTGTTGTAGAAGACAGAATTAATGGAAATATGAATAGCAACGTAGAATTTCATTAAAGACAAAGTTCAAATAAGGTAAGGGACTATGGGAGAAAAGAGAAGAAGGAATGGAAGTTTAATTACAAAAGGTGGATTAATTTCAGCATTTTCCATTGGAGTAGCATTACTGTTACTTATTAGACAAATTCCGGTTACAAATCTGATTGGTGACGAAGGAATGGGTTATTTTGCAGGTGCTTACCAGCTTTATATGGTATTTGTTTTTTTGACTGCATATAGCATTCCAACAGCTATGGGAAAAATGATTGCTCTTCGTGTAAACAGAGGACAATACAAAAATGCCGGACAGGTATTTAAAGCAGGATTTTACTTTTGTCTTATTTTAGGTGTTGTAATAGGAATTCTGTTACTTTTATTTAGTGGAGTTTTAATAGAACAGCTGTTAAAGCTTCCTCTAAGCAAGCTGGCATTTTTGTGCTTTATTCCAACATTACTTGTGGTGTTAGTATCCGGTGCCTTTTTAGGATTTTTTCAAGGTATGGGCTCTATGATGCCTACAAGTGTTTCAAAGCTTGTTAGTGCAGTAATTCAGTTTGTTATGTGTCTTGTAATAGGTTACATGGTATTATCTTATGGCGAGAAAGTAGCGGTTGTATTAAATGAGAATTCCTATGCTTCAGCATTTGGTGCAACAGGAATTTCTTTAGGTATCCTGATTGGTGAAATATTTGCCTTGGTATTTTTAGTTTTGTTATATATGGCTTACAATAAAAGTTTTAAAAATCAGGTAATTCGCGATACTACCAAAAATACAGAATCGATAACAGAAATTATAAGTATGTTGCTTGTTTCTTTGCTGCCTTTTATGGTAGGGGCACTTATGCTTCATGGCAATGTGATTGTAAATCAGATTATTTATAATCATACTATGGTAGCTAAGGAACAGCTTGCACTTGCCACTGAATTTGGAATTTATTATGGTAAGTATCATATTCTTACTGGAATTCCAATTGCGCTTCTAACTGTTATGGCAGGGAATTTCTCCAACGTATATGGAAAGCTTATAGCTAGAGAAAATTATTATCATGCAAAGCGATTTTTCTCAGATGGACTGAAAGAAATATTGATTGTTTCCGGGGTAAGTGCAGTTATTTTAATTCTTTTTGCTGGTCCGTTTATTGAAATTTTTTATAAAGGCGATTCCGTTACTGCTATTAAAATGATGCGGATAGGAAGTGTAGCAGTTGTATTTTATGGTCTGGCGCTTTTAACAAAAGCAGCCCTTTGGGGACATGGTAAAATATGGATTTCCAATATTACCATTATTATTGGTCTTGTTATTTCTGCACTTTTATTAAAGATATTGCTTATTACAACAGATTTGGGAATTTTAGCAGTGGTAATTGCCAATATTGTATTTCCCCTTATTATTTTCACAGAAAATATACTGATTTTAAGAAAATGTCAGGAATAAAATAAAAAATTGAGCTGATACTATATAAAAAAGGGGTGACCTTATGAAACATTTATATAGAATCAGCTTATTTTTAAATGCAGGGTGTTTGCTTTTTGCGTTTTATACTTATGGAAAAAGTCTTTTTTATACAGAACCGGAAACGGAAAAAAAAGCACCCATTATTCAGAATATTACTGTAGTAGATGATGAAACAAAACAAACAGAGGAAACTACAGTAAAGGAAGAAAATGTAGCTGTTTCAAGCCAAAAGGCTACAACAACCTGTGATACTGTTTATGTGGTAGAGTCTTATGACAATGAAACAAAGGAAACCACTAAGAATGAAGAGATAATACCGGAACAGTATATTGGAAAAACAAGGGAAGAATTAGAAAAGATTATAAAAGCTTATTCCGATGCGCCTTCCCTTGCTGATTTAGAAAAAGGATTTGCCAGTATGGAGTTAAAATCTTTTTCACCACAGAAGCTTGTAGTAATAAAAAATTATTATTCCAATCTTCAAAATGAGGATTTCTATTTACTTGTAGAAAATGAATATATTAATGTTTATTACAGTGATTTAGAAACAGTTTATTTGTATACAGATATTTTATTGTCGGATTTGCCGGAGGATATTCAGCAGGATATATTAGATAAAAAATATGTGGAATCAGAAGAAGAACTTTATAATTTTCTTGAGTCTTATTCCAGTTAGTGTTATGATATTGCTTATGAAAAAGATAATAATAGTAGGCGGTGGTGCTTCCGGAATGTTTGCAGCTGTTTGCGCCAAAAGAGCAGGTGCAGATGTGGTTTTACTTGAGCATACAGAGCGTATCGGAAAGAAACTGCTTGCCACAGGAAATGGAAAGTGTAATTTAACCAATTTAAGCATACAGCCGGGTGATTATCGAGGAAATCACCCGTCTTTTGTGGTGCCTGTTTTAGAAAAATTCTCCCAAAAAGAAACACTTCAAATATTTGAGGAGATTGGACTGGTATGGAAGGATGTAAACGGACTTGTGTATCCTTTTAGTAATCAGGCATCAACGGTGTTAGATTTACTTAGAATGGAGCTTAGGCGACTTTGTGTTACAATTAAAACAGAGATTACAGTTAGTGATATCATTCCTTCTAAATTAGAATCCGGTAAAACAGGATTTGTTTTAAAGACTAGCCAGGGTGAGCTTAGGGCAGATAAAGTAATTTTAGCATGTGGAAGCAAAGCATCACCTCAAACCGGGTCGGACGGTTCCGGATATAAGCTTGCCAAAAAGCTTGGACATTCCGTCATAGAGCCACTTCCGGCATTGGTACAGCTAAAGGCAGAAGGAAATTATTGGAAAATGATTGCAGGGGTTCGTTCTGATTGCAATTTAAGATTGTACATAGAAGAAAGAACCGGAAATAAAACGGCAAAAGTAAAGGTAGCAGAAGAATATGGAGAAGTGCAATTTACGGACTATGGCATTTCAGGCATACCTGTTTTCCAATTAAGTCGTTTTGCTGTAAGAGCCCTTTGGGAAAAGAAAAAAACATATGTTGTCTGTGATTTTTTACCAAATCTTCAGATTGATGAAATTTTAGACTATTTTCATAGAAAGCAAAAGAATCTGAAAGATTTTGGCAACTGTGAGGAATTATTACTGGGACTAATAAATAAAAAACTTTGTCAGATGGTTTTAAAAGAGTGTGGAATATCTTTAAATGAAAAAGCCACCGATTTAGCAGAGAAACAGCTAAAGAAAATTGCAAGTTTATTAAAAAACTGGCAAATTGTATTAAATGGATATAATTCTTTTGATAAAGGACAAATTTGTCAAGGTGGTGTGGATACGGAAGAATTACATGAAAATTTGGAGTCCATAATACAAAAAGGCCTGTATTTTGCCGGAGAAATCATAGATATAGACGGAAAGTGCGGAGGCTATAACTTACAATGGGCATGGTCTTCTGCTTATGTTGCAGCTACAGATGCAGTCAAAGAATAAATGTAAAAGGAAAAAATAATGCTTCGGATAAACCAGCTAAAGGTTCCTACCTGCTATACAAGGGAACAGATTGAGAAAAAACTGAATAAATTATTGTTTTTAAAACCGGGACAATTGATTGATTTTGAAATTGTCAGAGAGTCTTTAGATGCCAGAAAAAAGCCGGAATTATATTATAATTTAGTGATAGATTTATATGTAGAAAAAGAAGAAGCGGTTTTTAAGTTCTGTGAAAAGAAAAAGAAAGCAGACATTATACAGATAAAAAAAGAACAGTACAAATTCCCCCCATTAGGAACAAAAAAAACAGAATATTCACCGGTTATTGTAGGATTAGGACCAGCCGGACTATTTTGCGGCTATTATCTGGCAAAAGCAGGGTATAAGCCTATAATCATCGAACAGGGCGAACCGGTAGAAAAACGTATGGAAACGGTAGAACGTTTTTGGAAGGATGGAATTTTAAACCCCTATTCCAATGTACAGTTTGGTGAAGGAGGAGCCGGAACTTTTTCTGATGGTAAATTAAATACATCCATAAAGGATAAAGGACACAGAAATCATGAAGTATTAAAGGTGTTTGTGGAAATGGGAGCAAACCCTGAAATTCTTTATAAACAAAAACCTCATATTGGAACAGATGTGTTAATAAATGTAGTTAAAAAAATGAGAGAGGCCATCGTTTCCTTTGGGGGTGAAGTTAGATTTGGAACAAGATTAGAGGAGCTTATTTTAGAAGGAGAGCGTTTAATCGGAATCAGGGTAAGAAAAGCTTTAAATGGTAGTGACGCCGGAAAAAAACAGTTAGGGGTAGCTAACAGCAGGGAAATAGAAGAAATCCCTTGTAAGCAGTTAGTTTTAGCTATCGGTCACAGCTCCAGAGACACTTTTTCCATGCTTTATAAAAATAATGTACCTATGGAGGCAAAGTCCTTTGCAGTAGGTTTTCGTGTAGAACATAATCAGTCTATGATTAATAAGAACCAGTTAGGTATGGCTAATTTAAAAGGCACAGGCATAAAGGCTGCAGATTATAAGCTTACGGCAAAAACCTCTATGAACAGAGGAGTTTATTCTTTCTGCATGTGTCCCGGAGGGTATGTAGTAAATGCTTCATCGGAAGATAAAGGACTAACTGTAAATGGTATGAGCTATAGTGACAGAGCGGGTATAAACGCTAACAGCGCCATTATTGTGTCGGTAACACCGGATGATTTTCCAAACAAAACACCTCTTGGCGGTGTAGAATTCCAAAGAAGGATAGAAAAGAAGGCCTATGAGCTTGGTAAGGGTAAAATTCCTCTTCAGCTTTACGGAGATTTTAAAAGAAATCAGCTCTCAAAAGAGTTTGGTAATATTACACCTGCTACGAAGGGTGAATTTGTCTTTGCCAATGTAAGAGAGATTTTGCCGGATGAGTTAAATCAGGCTTTTGTAGAGGGAATGGAGCAGTTTCATAAGAAAATTCCGGGCTTTGCCAACGAAGATGTTTTAGTGCTGGGCATTGAAGCAAGAACGTCTTCGCCACTTAGAATTCTTCGAAACGAAAAACTTGAATCTGACATAAAAGGGGTGTATCCTTGTGGAGAAGGTGCAGGTTATGCTGGTGGGATTACATCTGCTGCCATAGACGGACTAAAAGTGGCAGAAGCAATTGCAGGAGAATATTGCCCTCTATAAGGGTACATGAGGAGGAAATATTGTGAATATCAGAGAAACATTAAAGGATAAAAAGAGAGTTGTTATTAAGATTGGCTCATCTTCTTTAACTCATAAAGAAACAGGCGGACTGGATTATGTGAAAATGGAAGTATTAGTGAGAGAACTTTCCAATTTGCGCAATCAGGGAAAGGATGTTATTTTAGTATCTTCCGGTGCCATTGCAGTTGGAAAAAGAGCAATCCGCCTTACAGATACTACAGGTCATAAACCGTTAGCAGTAAAACAGGCATGTGCTGCCATTGGTCAGGCAAAGTTGATGATGGTGTACCAGAAACTGTTTGCGGAATACAATCAGACAATGGCCCAGATTTTAATGACGAAAAATACTATTTTAGATAATTTGAATCGTTACAATGCCCACAACACGTTTTCAGAGTTGTTAAAGCTTGGGGTAATTCCGGTTGTAAATGAAAATGATACCATTGCCACATACGAAATTCGTGTAGATGATAATGATGTGCTGGTTGGTGATAACGATACATTATCAGCTATTATTACAGCATTGGTTGACGCAGATTTATTAATATTGTTGTCTGATATTGATGGACTTTACACAGACGATCCAAGAAAAAATCCCGATGCAAAATTTATTGAAGAAGTAGATGAGTTGACAGAGGAATATATGCATATGGGAAAAACCTCAACAGGAAGCAATGTGGGAACCGGTGGAATGAACACAAAAATGACTGCCGCAAAGCTTGCTACTGAATCAGGGGCAGACATGGTAATTGCAAACAGCAAGGATATTAGCATTATTCATAGGATTATTGATGGGGAAAATTGTGGAACAATTTTCAAAGCAAATAAAAATGAGGATTTTGATTTACAGGATTTTGTAGAAAGACTTCACTAAGTATCTGTACTAAAAATAGGAAAAAGAGGAATGTTATGAACCAGGAAAAAATTGATCGTATTAATGAATTATACAGAAAATCAAAAGCAGAAGGGCTTACAGAAGAAGAAACTAAAGAACAGGCACTTCTTAGACAGGAATATATTGCTAATGTACGTGCTAATTTAAGAGGACAGCTGAATAATATTGATATTCAGAATGAAGATGGCAGTATTACCAATCTGGGAGAGAAATATGGAAATAAAAAACATTCTTAAAAAACATAACAGTAAATGAGTTTACATGGAGCAAAGAATGGATAAGATTATACTTCGTAAAAATGTTTTAAAAACCAGAGATGAATTGTTAAGAGAAGACCAGTTATCCCTAAGTTACGAAATTATGGAAAAAACAGTAGGTCATTATGAATTTATGCAGGCAGAGGAAGTACTGCTTTATGCCAGCTATAAAAGTGAAGTAATTACAGATGGCATTATGGAATATGCTTTTATGCTTGGGAAAAAAGTATACTGTCCAAAAGTAATTACAAATGGTGTCCAAAGTGAAATGGAGTTTTTTCAGATTTTGTCCAAAGAGGATTTGAAAGAGGGCTATAAAGGCATAAAAGAGCCGGAAACTATACAAGATAGAAAATTTATACCTTTCTTAAAAAAAGCCATTCTTATTATGCCGGGAGCTGTTTTTGATAAATGTGGCCATCGGATTGGCTATGGAAAGGGATTTTATGACCGGTTTCTTCACGGTAAAGAAGATTCATTTCAGTGTAAAATTGCGTTGGCATATGATTTTCAGGTACAGGAAGAAATCCCTTATGAAAGCCATGATGTATGTGCAGATATTATCATTACAGAGAAGGACATTATTGATTGCATGTAGAAAATAGTTATTGTTCACTGGTACCTCGTAAACAGTAACAAAAAACAAGCATATAAAGACTGGAAAATAATTCTTAGGAACAACTTATTAAAAATAGTATGTTACAATGTATAAAAGGCAAAGGAGGAGACAAAAATGACAAATTTAGAACAAATGGGACAACAGGCGGTAAATGCAAAATATGAAATACAGCTTCTTACAACAGAAAGAAAAAATGAAGCTTTAAAAGTTGTGGCAAATAAGCTTATTGAAAAAAAGGCTGAGATTATAAAAGAAAATGAGCTGGATATTCAGGCAGGAAAAGAAAAAGGAATGCATTCCGGATTACTTGACAGACTGAAATTGGATGAAGGCCGTATTCAGGCAATGGCAGAGGGAATTTTACAGATTGTAGACCTTCCGGATCCAATCGGACAGGTAATAGAGCAGTTTGTAAGACCTAACGGACTTCAAATTGAAAAACGCAGAGTACCACTTGGTGTTATTGGTATTATTTATGAGTCAAGGCCAAATGTAACAGCAGATGCTTTTGGTCTTTGCTTTAAGGCTGGAAACGTTGTAATTTTAAAGGGTGGTTCTGATGCTATTCATTCTAATATAGCGATTACCAATGCAATTAGAGAGGGATTAAAAGAAGCAGGTATTGTTCAGGATGCCATCCAGCTTATTGAAAATACAGACAGAGAAGTTACCAAGGCATTTATGGGCTTAAAGCAGTATGTAGATGTACTGATTCCAAGAGGAAGTGCAGGTCTTATCCGTACCGTTACGGAAAACAGTACCATTCCTGTTATAGAAACCGGAACCGGTAACTGTCACATTTATGTAGATGAATTTGCAGACCTTAAGATGGCAGCTGACATTTTAAAAAATGCAAAAACACAAAGAATCGGTGTATGCAACGCCTGTGAATCCTTAGTAATCCATAAGGCAGTTGCAACAGAGTTTCTTCCTATGGCAAAGGAAGCCTTATCTGAATCACAGGTAGAAATCCGTGGTGATGAAGAAACTCTTACTATAATTCCGGATTGTGCAAAAGCAACAGAGGAAGATTTTGGAACAGAATATTTGGACTATATTATTTCCAGCAAAATCGTGAATAATGTGGATGAAGCCATTTCCCATATTAACAAATACAATACAAAACATTCCGAAGCAATTATTACAGAAAATAAAGAAAATGCTGAGAAATTCTTAAAGGGTGTAGACGCTGCCTGCGTTTATGTAAATGCTTCTACCAGATATACAGACGGATTTGAATTTGGCTTTGGCGCGGAAATTGGTATTAGTACCCAGATGCTTCATGCAAGGGGACCAATGGGGTTAAAAGAGCTTACTTCCTACAAATATGCCATAACCGGAAATGGTCAGGTTCGTCCATAAGTTGAAACTGTCCACAGGGCAGAGAAAACAGCGACCAATAGAAAGACAAGGAGCATACAATGTTAGAAAAAAATATAGACTTTGAAAAATACAACCAAATGAAGGAAGCACCGGAAAATGAGCCGGAAAGACAATATTATTTTATTGCCAAGGCAAAGGAATTAGTTAAAAAAGAAAGCGAACGCTTAGGCAGAACATTAACCTGTGCAGTTATTACCTTTGGTTGTCAAATGAATGCCAGAGATTCAGAAAAGCTGGCGGGCATTTTAGAACTGGCAGGTTATGAACTTGTAGAAGAAGAAACAGCAGATTTTGTTATTTACAATACATGTACCGTTAGGGATAATGCCAACCAGAGAGTTTACGGAAGACTTGGTAATTTAAACAGCTTAAAAAAGAAAAATCCTAACAAAAAAATTGCACTTTGCGGTTGTATGATGCAGGAAGATTCCGTAATTGAGAAAATCAAGCAAAGCTATTCTTTTGTAAATTTAATTTTTGGAACTCATAATATTTATAAGTTTGCAGAGCTTTTAGTAACAATGCTTTCAAATGACAGTATGATTATTGATATTTGGAAGGATACAGACAAAATTGTGGAACAGTTACCGGTAGAGAGAAAATATCCTTTTAAATCCGGTATTAACATTATGTTTGGTTGCAACAATTTCTGTAGCTATTGCATTGTTCCTTATGTAAGAGGCAGAGAGCGTAGTCGTAATCCAAAAGACATTATCAGGGAAATTGAAGAACTGGTAGCAGATGGTGTTGTGGAAATTATGCTTCTTGGACAAAACGTAAATTCCTATGGGAAAAATTTAGAAGAGCCAATTACATTTGCCGAGCTCTTAAAGGAGATTGAAAAAATTGATGGCTTAGAACGTATTCGTTTTATGACCTCTCATCCAAAGGATTTGTCGGACGAGCTGATTCAGGTTATGAAGGAGTCAAAGAAAATATGCAGACACCTACACTTACCATTACAGTCAGGTTCATCAAGAATTTTAAAAGATATGAATAGAAGATATACCAAGGAAAGTTATTTGGAATTGGCTGGAAAGCTTAGAAAAGAAATACCGGATTTGTCTCTTACCACAGATATTATTGTAGGATTTCCGGGAGAAACAAAAGAAGATGTAGACGAAACTATCGATGTGGTAAAGAAAGTGCAATATGACAATGCCTTTACTTTTATTTATTCCAAGAGAACAGGTACTCCTGCGGCAGCTATGGAAAATCAGGTACCGGAAGAAGAAGTGAAGGAAAATTTTGATAGATTATTAAAGGTTGTACAGGAGACGGCAAGAGAGCGAGTTAAGCTTTTAGAGGGACAGGTAGCAGATGCCCTTGTTGAAGAAATTAACGAGCATGATGCTTCCCTTGTAACCGGTAGACTTTCCAATAATACGCTGGTACATTTTAAAGGAGACCACTCATTAATTGGAAAAATTGTTACTGTTACATTAAAAGAATGTAAGGGATTTTACTATTTAGGTGAAATGGTAGAATAAAACGAAAACGTACGATAAAACAAGCAGAAAAATGTTTTATCGTACGTTTTTGAGTTTTATTTATAATTGGGAAATTCCTTTTAAAATTATCTGCAATGTAGTAGCATCATATTTGTTGACGCCCTGTTCTTTAAAATAATTAATTATATCATCGGTAGTTAATGTTCTTGTATTAATATTTTTGTAGGAAGTCATTTCCAAATAATCGTCTACAATGGCAATATATTTGGAAAAACGGTCAATTTCAGATGCTTTTAAATTATTTGGATATCCCGATCCGTCACAACGTTCATGATGTTCAAGTGTACATTTTATAATGGAAGCATTTAAATTTTCATTTTTTAACAAATCGTATCCTAATGTAGTATGGGTTTTCAACCAGTTGTACTCAAAATTATTCAAATTATCCCTTTTCCATACAAGACTGTCTGGAAGCTTTAATTTTCCAATGTCATAAAGGAAACCGCAAAGAGTCAGTGTTTTTATATCATCCTCTGACAGTAAAAGCCATGAGCCAAATACATGGCTAATCAAAGCTCCGTTTAAGCAATGTGCATAAGTTAAATCAGTTTCTTCTAATTTAATGCAGGAAAGCATTTGAAAAAGCTGTTCATTATATTTTATGTGACTTTTGATAGTATCGTGAATTTTCAGTAAAAAAGTAGTATGAATAGGGCTTTTTCCGGCAAAAAATTCAGTCATCATTTGTTTAAAAAATATTAAATTCATTTTATATGTATGTTGGAACTGTTTAAAAACAGTACTTTGTTCCAGTTTATCCTGAGTTGAAAGGACCGTGTCTGCAGAGTCTTTGATGGCTACACACATAATGGAGTATCGGGCAAGTTTATCAATAAGTTGCCTATTTACAATAGTCCCCTCTTTTACAATCAGTATATTTTGATAAGAATAAACATCTTCCCCGATAATCATTCCATCCCTTAAGGCCATTCTGGCTATGAGTTTCATAAAAAACCCCCTGTTCTTACAACACAATTATTAAGAATATCCTATAAAGTATAAAGAAAAATGTCAATGAAAATCTTACTATAGGCTTTCTGAAAAAAGTATGCTATACTAATTTTGGTCTATACTTTTATCGAATGGAAATGAAAGACTATGACTTTTTATAAAGAATTATATTGTGATGAGACAACTTCAAAAAGCAAAAAGAAAATAATTCGTAAAATCCGCAGAAATGCAGGTCAGCTGGGGGTTTATGTCATTGCACTCTCAAATGGAAATGATTTATTTGACATTTTTCATGTAGGAAACTTAAAGCAAAAATATTTTCCTAAGGAATCACTGCACATAATAGGAATTGCATCTTCTTATGACGAATCGGTTAAACTTGTAATAAAAATAATTGCTGATTTTTATAAGGCTTATGGCACCTATCAGTTTAAAGAAAAACTCCTGAAAACGGAGGATAAAAAATGGCGGTTCTTTTAAATATATTAAAAATAATAGGAATTGTGCTGTTAGTAATACTAATTGTTCTATTGGTATTACTTCTTTTAGTGTTGTTTGCCCCTATTGTATATCGAGCAAAAGGGGAGAAACAGGAGCAAATACGCTTAAAAGCCCGGATTTCCTGGCTGTTTCCCCTAATTTATGGGAAAATCCACTATGATGAGGAAAAGGAGCAAAAGTTTTCCTGTATTTTTTATTTGCTGGGAATACCTGTTTATGATGCTTTAGCGGAGAAAAAGCCTAAAGAACAGAAAGAAAAAAAGGCGAATAAAGAAAAATCTCAAAAAAAACAGACAGGCAAAAAAAAGACAGACGGTGAAAAGCAAGAGAATACTACAGAAGCAAAAAAAGTTTTATCTGAACAGACGAGTATAAATACCGATGAAAATACAGAGGATTTAAATCATTGGGAAGATTTAGAAAAGTTAGAAGAACAACCGGAAGAACTTAATGTTTTTGCAAGGTTTATTCAAAAAATCAAGAAATTCTTTATTAAGATAAAGCTGTTTTTTGAAAAACTATTTGAAAAAATAAAGAATATAAAGTACACTGTTCTTAATGTAAAGGAAAAACTGGAAAATATACAGAAAACGGTATGCTGGTATATTGAGGTATTAAACAGAGAAGAAAGCAAACGTGCTATCTCGAAATGCAAGACCCAGTTATCTAAATTTTTTAAGCATATAAAGCCACAAAAAATAAAAGGAAATGTTATATTTGGTTTTGAAGATCCGGCAACAACCGGAGAAGTTCTGGCTTATATTAGTATGTTTTATCCAATCTACGGCAATCATATAAATATCGTACCTGTTTTTAATGAAAATATTTTAAAGGGTGATTTTTATGTAAAAGGCAGGATAAGAGTTTTTACAGTATTAAAAATTGGCTGGAGTATTTTATTTGATAAAGAAGTTAGAAAATTGTACAACATATTAACCGGAGGTATGAAGAATGAATGATGGAAACAACTTCAATAACGTAGTAGGCTCTTTAATGAAAGGGATGGAGGGTTTTTTATCTACCAAAACAGTTGTAGGTGAAGCTACACAGGTTGGCGATACAATCATATTGCCGCTTGTAGATGTAACCTTTGGAGTAGGTGCAGGTGCCAGTTCAGGAGATAAGAAAAACGGTGGTGCAGGCGGTATGACCGGTAAAATGTCACCAAGCGCCGTGTTGGTTATTAAAAATGGCCAGACAAAGCTTGTAAATATTAAAAATCAGGATACTGTTACAAAGGTTATAGACATGATTCCTGATTTAGTAGACCGTTTTACAACTCCAAAAGAAGAAATGGTAAGTGATGAAGACGCAAAAGATATTGCATTTCCTATGAATGAGGGGTAATATAGAATAGGTTAAAATATAAATTTGCAAAAATTGGAACCAATAAACGAAAACAGCATACACTATCCTATAGCAGGCAAAAAAGGGGCGTGTTGCAATGAAAAAAACAATTGGTTATACCTGTTTTATGATTGCTATAGGTATGCTTTTTATGTTGTTTATTGACCATGCAATTATTGCTTTTCTAATAACATTAATTCTATTAGTGGTTGGTTTTAATTTGTTTTGCGGATAAAGGATAGTTGATGGTTTGGTTAAATAAGAGGAGAACAATTATGAGTCAGGAAAATCTTTCGGAGCTTGAAAGATTACAGGCAGAAAAAGAAGAATTAAAAAAAGAAATGAAGGCATGGACACAAAGGATACATGCAGAACAGGATAAGCTTAAGCAGGAAAAGTCCCTTTATGAGATGAAGTTTAAACTTTTGGAAGCTGACTTTTTAAGTCTTGCCCAAAAACAGGAGGAGTTCAGACGGGAGAAAGAGCAGTTTGAACGGGAAAAAGCATATTATAAAAGCTATAGCAGTCAGGATTTTTATGAAGAAGAGTCTGAGATTGGAGATTTTTATGATGAAGGTGCTTTTTTCTTTAAAGGAGTGACAAGTCCTTTAGGTTTAAAAAAGCGTTATAAGGATTTGATTAAGATTTTTCATCCGGACAACTTATTTGGTGACACAGATACAATTAAAAAGATTAATTTAGAATATGAAAAAATGAAAGAATATCTTCAGGTCAAAATCGAAGCTTAGATAGATAATTATGAATTAAGAAGATGAAATAGGAAAAGAAAAAGAAGCAAAAAAGATGGGAACTGAATTTCAGTTCCCATTTTTGTCTGTTCACTACGCTCTTTCAACTTTACCGCTTCTTAAGCATGATGTGCAAACATGAAGCTTTTTAGCAGCTCCGTTTACTTTACATTTAACATTTTTCACGTTTGATTTCCAAATCTTATTGGATCTTCTATGAGAATGGCTTACTCCGTTTCCAAAATGAACACCTTTGCCACAAATATCACACTTTGCCATAATAGCACCTCCTATAACTAAAAATTAAGCTTTGATCGCTCACAACACGACTATTCTAACAGATAAGCAAGCCGATTGCAAGCATAAATTTGCCAATCTTGTAAAAAAATATATCTTTTTCCGGTTTCTTTTGAAAGTTTGTTCCATTTTTTTATGAAATAGGTTATAATAACTGGTAATTATGAAGTT
>JAFSDJ010000089.1 GCA_017436305.1 Lachnospiraceae bacterium | reverse complement strand
GATAGTCACACAAAAGTGTGCCAATCTAATTATAGGACTAAAAAATGGTAATGCACTATGTGGCGGAAAAGATGCACTCAACCTCCGGAATGCGTGCACTAAAACACCGTGCAGTGTGCACTAAGTTGTCGGTATTTACAAGTGAACTGGAAAACGGACACAGACAGCCTTCTTTAAAAGAAATGCGTGCATACAGTGCTTTATTTTCTGTTCCACTCGAATACTTTTCACCATCTCTGGATGAAGATGCAGCCATTCCAAATATGGCAGATAAAGACTTGCTTGAGACATACATGAAACTGCAGGAATTAAAAGAGGAAACTCCGGACTTGTATCAGGTTATTTCATTACTAACAAAAGACCAGAAAGGAAAAGCGGTTGTATCACTTCTCTCCCGCTATTTAAATGAGGATATAGCTGAAGAAAATATTTTACTTGAAGGATTTAAGCTGTTAAAGGATAAATCGAAAAATTATACATATAATGAAGCATTAAGACATATCTGGAACCAGATAGATAAGCAATAAAAAAGCCAGGGCTACCATCATTGAGATGATAACCTGGTTTTTTATTTGTTTAGTCTTCCTTTGCATATAGTTCTGATAATATTTCTTCTGCCAGTATGTCGGCTGTAATTGCACCAATATAAAATCCGGCATTGGGATATAATCTTTTGTTTGGACCTAAATTGTCAGTGTATCCGCTTAACACAAAGCAGGTACCTGTGGGAGCCAGATTATTTAAAGTATTTAAAGCAGCCTGTATCTGGGAATCTACAACGTACGTAGGACGTTTCATTAACTTCAGGGCTTTATTGTAAGTACTAAGCTTCAGCTTACTTATGTTATCTGATTTTCTCCTCTTTAACCGTTTTTCCAGTAAAATAATGGAATCTGAGTAATGTAACGATATAAAAAGACCCGAATTATATGCTGAGTCACCACTTGTATAAAGAAGTGTGAAAACGAGAGAAACATATGCACAGGCAATTTCAGGAGCTTTTTCCTGAAAGCTTTCCTGTATATTTTCAGGAATATTGTCTAAAAACATAGAAACAATTTCTTCATCAGCTATTTGTTTCTGACTGTATAGTGTATTGCCTACTAATTTATAAGCCTGATATGAATCATAACATTCTTCCAGTTCTTCATCGTTATATGTTTCTACGGCCATTTCTGGATATACCATATAAAAAGCGTCTTCTTCGGTCAATTCAGCATCTTTCAGGTAAAGATTTCTTATTTCAATCGCTGTCTCTTCAAACACACACAGATTATCATAATAAATGCCCATTACTCCTGTTAGATTATCCGGGGTAAAATTATAATATCCGTCTGGATTTGTCGGTATTGGCATACCCTCATGGGATAAATTGTTGAAATATTCCGGCACATCCCATATGCCTGAAATTTTATCAGAATGTTTAATTGTTCGTTCCATGCTGTGATAGTAAAGCAACGGATTGTATCCGGTAATGATCTTGGCAATAAGATGCTCGATATAACAGCAGTATAGTAAATTGCTATCAGCTGTTATAGGTTTTTTAAGAATAAATTGTTCGTTTCTTTCAAGAACCTGGTTCAGTGCTTCCAAATCCACCTTCATGGGTTTTCCTCCCTTCATTACAATTTGTGATGTTCCTTTAACAGCTTTGACAGCATTAAAAAACTGTTTATATACAAACCAAAGTAAACATTTTCACCGGTATATGGTTCTGAATTACTTGCCCATGTCTGAAAACAGGCTTTGCTACCATCTGATAATATACTGGTATCTTTATTCCAGTATACGCTGTAGGCCATATCCCACCCTTTGTTTTCAAAAGTGCAGATGCAGTTGTACAGAGCAGCTTCTTCATCCGTTAAAATGTTTTCCTTATTCTGGCAATATGCCATAACGGGTTCATAGCCAGACAGAACATAGATACAGAATGGTTCCGGATCATCCCTATATCCATCTGTAATTTCAAGAAAATTGGTTTCTTTTAAAAGACGTAAAAAAACATCAAAGGAACAGTTACAGAAAGGTGCCAGTTGCTCAAATGTATCAAACAATTTTCTTAACTGTTTTTTATTAAAAAGTGAAATTAATTCTTCTTTATCCTGGGCATTATAATAATATTCAAGTTCCTGTTTTTGTTCTATCAGTTCACACAAAGAGCTGTTTTCAGAAATAACAGCCCAGATATTGTAGTAACCAAACAGAAAGCTTTGCTTGTGCATTTCAAAAAGACATGAAATATTCTCCTGATAACGTGAAGAAATGCAGTCAAGCAGGAACTGTGCATTATCAACCATAGGACCTTCTTCTCCTACATGTTCTGCAGCAGTCATTCCACCGATGTATGCGTTAGCTAAGATGTCTTCTGCATCAGAAAGTATTCTGCCTAAAAAGTTGTCAGCCGGTATGTCTGTTGTGATAAATTCTGCTGTCAGATCGTCTTCGTTCCAGCCCCGGCATCTGCTGTGAATCAGCCAAGCTGTTTTTGCCTTTAAAAAGTACAAAAGGGAAGACCTGCTATCATATAAACTTACTAAATTTTCCATACTCCATGAATTAGGAAAGTAAGTGGAAAGCAGACACATATCCTGTTCCAGTATGGAAGTACAGGCATTTAATTCAGAAATATTCATGATGTCCTCCTTACTTCCTGTATGGAATAAATTCACTGGTATGGCGCATGCCGTTAAACATACTGAATCCCGGCGTTAAAATAGCAGCATTTTTTAAAGTCTGATAGTCTGATACAAAAAACTGGCTGCTTCCCTCTATCAGGTTACAGGCAGCCGATAATAGCATCTGTCCGGCCAGCATGTTTGTAGCGATATGCTGTGGCGCAACCTGGTTTAGCTCTTCACAGCTTAGCTCATCCCTTGCTTTTCCTTTGTTTTCCTTTATATCAGGGAAATAATGGGAGCGGCAGGGAGATAAAACCTGTCCGTTTAACTTGTAGGAATAAACACACTCTCCTGTTTCAAACTCATTTGCAGAGTCAAAATAAAAAAGGTTGCAGGTAGATGTTTTATAAAATACTTCTTCTATCAGTAGTCGACAGGAATGATTATCTACACATCCTAAAACGACAGGGATATAAATACAGTCAGAAGAATTCGTAGATGACAGAATTTCTTCTAACATTTTTGTATCCAAAAGATAGCTGGAATAGGCATTCCAACATAGTCTGCTTCCCATGTCATGTAGTTCTTCATTCATAACCTCGGCAATTACAGAGGCTTTGGAACGTCCAATGTCTTCTTTATAAAATAACTGTCTGGAACAGTTTTTCAGTTCTATTTCGTCTCCGTCAATGACTGTCAGTGCGGTGATTGATTTTAGCCGGTTCCCGTCTAGAGTGGATAGAAAACGGTTGAAAGGTCCTAAAAAATAGGTACCTGTGCCACCGGCACCTATGCATATAAAATGATATTTTATTTGTTTGTTCTGGATATTCATAAATAGTTCCTCCTTTTAGTAAAAAAAATTAGGACAGCATAACACTGTCCTAATTTTTTATGCACCATTTTGAAACCTTGAGAGTGCCAGTATATAACTGGCTACTTCATACTTGTAGAAGTCCTTTTCATTATCAAAGTCCTTATACCAGGGTGTAACGATAGGTGCTACATTTGTCAGTTCCCCTACAAATCTTCCGTTTTTAATGGAGAAACCCATTAAATCCAAATCCTGCATAAAAGCAAGCCCTTCCGGAAGGTTTAGTTTTTCTTTTTCATCCAATAAAGCTTTTTTGGCTTTTTTCATGGAAGTTGTTATTTTTTTAATAAACTGGGGATCTACAGTACCTCCCTTTAAGAGAGTTTCTTTAATTTCCTGAAACTCTATATAAAAAAATAAAAATGTCTGAAGCCACATTTTGTAGTCTGCATAAACTGCAGTGTATTCTGTGATCATGACGATTTCCTCCTTTTTATAATATTTTTTTCAATATATAATTCACCTTGTCTTTATCATAGGTAGTATTTACAGTTACCTCTGCTGTGACTGTATATTTGGGATTATCTGACGCAGTCGCAATCAGTCTTTTTACTTTTTCATCTGAATTATATACGTTATTAAAAACCACTAAAGTTCCTTCTGTTTTAGTGCCGTTTTTCTCCTTTACTGTAACCGGACAGCGCCATGAGCTTCCTTTATTGGAAGTCTTTTCTGTAAAAGCTGTCATAATGGTAAAAGAGACAATTCTTTTTTCAGTGTCCTTCTGGCTGGCTTTATCAACTGTATTGTTTTTAGAGCCAGACTCATCTTCTAATGTTTCACCGAAAATACCAAGACGTTTACAGGCATCCTTATAGGCCAAAGTAGCTGTGGATGCAGGGCTGTTTCCAAGCCCGCTTTGCTTACCGCTAGTCTGGCTTGGAAGTATTTCCGTAGCTCCGATACCATCTGTTTTCCGGTAAATGTTTCCGGAATCATCAAAAATGGTCAGGTGACACATATTAACAAAAACTTCCTGGCCGGTGGTGGAAAGACATATAAGTTTGGGTTCTGTAAACTCAATCCAGATATTGTCAGGACCGAAGACCTGATCCATTCTCTCTGAAAAGCCTTCAATTGGTATAAATGGTATATTTTTCTTATATTTCCATTTTCCGGTGTAAGGCGCTCTAAGAAGGCTGAAAGCCTCTTGTAGTGTTCTTCCTTTTATGGTTCTGTCCATAAAAACTTCCTCCTTTATCAAATGTCTGCAATTTCCGACCAAGCAATTAATTTATAACTGCCATTAAAAGCAAGACGAAGCGCCATGTGGGGTATTTCTTTATTTATTTCCCCTATAACACCGTAAAATCCGATGCCATAAGCCTCGTCTGCATCGTCTGTTGCAGAAAATTTAGCCGGCATAGTGTTATGGGAATGTATCTCACACACCAGCACGCTATCCGTTTCAGTTGCAATTCGGACACTGTTAATAAAAGAATAAATGGTATTTACCTTGTTTCTTTCTTCTGACAGTGGTTTTACAATCTGAAAACGGTCCTCTTTCGCGTTGTAATAAATCCGGACGATGGCTTCCCTGGTGAGGTCTTTTCGGAAATAAGTAATTACCTCATCCATAACGGACTTTGGGATTTTAGGTACCCGCAGGTCAAATTCCAGGTTGTCATATTTTGCCATGCCCAGACTTCTGGCTGTAATACAAGCCAGTCTGGATGAAAAAACGGTAATATCATTTCCCGTTTCATTTTCTTTTTCATCTGCGTAAAATGTTCCATAGTAAAACTCAGCTGCTTTTGCAGCTAAAAAATCTTGCAGGGACCTGATAAGCTTACATGGTCCGGTATGCGCAGCTTCGTACAGGGATTCTGCCTGATAACCCTTTTTTCCACTTTCAAAGCCTATTCCTAAAATCTGATGGCTTTTTAGATAATGGTGTACCGGTTTTCTGGATGGGTCAGAAAAAATGGGGTATGATGGTTGTAAGTAAGTTACAATTTCTTCCCAAGTTACTTTTTCTTTGCCGTTGAAATCCTCCGGTGACAACGGGTGTGTCATACCGTAAATTACCAGATTTATGGTAAGTGGAAGATAAAAATATTCCACTGCTTTCTTTTCCTTGGCACCATTGGCACACTGTATGCCTGTTTTGTCAAAGGATGAAAACTTATTAACTTTAGCGATGAATTTTAAGACCAGCATGCCATACGTATTTTCATAAATGAATAAATCAGCATCCGGAAGAACTGTCCCGGTTGCTTTTTTGAAAATGCTTCTGGCTATGTCTTTTCCGGTTATGTCGCTTTCCTCTATTGTCAGTATTCCATCTGCTCCCTTTACTTCGCATGGGAAACTGATTTTTTCCACAGGCTTTTTTGTAAATTCAGGAAGTAAAATGCCGCTTTCAATATCATAGTTAAGTGTACATCCGGTATACTCCGGATAATTTGCAATAAATACTAACAGCAGATCCGTTACGGATACTTCTTCTCTTCTTTTTTCTGAAAACTGATGTTCCAGTGAATATTCTGCGTTTATTAAACCATCAATTGCGATGGTAACAGTATCAGAAGCAGAAAAAAGCTGCACATCCATGTTAGCTGAATGGTTTTCTTTTTCTGCCACATAGAGAATGTGTTCTTCCAGATGTTCTGTTAAGAAAACAACATCCTTGTGTGCCATACATTTATAGCCTAATTGGTACAGATAATCTGCAATGTCTTTTAAGGCTATCTTCTCCGTTTTTCCATTGATATCAGCAATTTCTTCTTTCCATGTACCTGCCACTACTGTAACCGGTAAGGATACGGAAATCTCCTTTTCCTTTGTTTTCTTAGAAGATTGTTTTCTTTTTTCCTTTGTCGGCTCTTTTTTAGTGGAAGCTTCTTTTTTTTCTTCCTTTTTCTCCTCCGGGGACTGGTAATCGTCCAATCCGAACATGTCATCAAATAAACTTCCCTGTTTAAACATAATGCATATGCCTTATCCTGCGTAGTGTTCGATAAGGCTCCTCCTTTCCTTTCAATCAATTTTTGAAATTTTTCCATTCATCTTTAAATGTGGTATTTCCACCTGCTAGATATTGCAGGGGAAATGTTTCTGCTTTTTCTGTGATGGAGAAAAGTTCTCCAAGAGACACTTTTAGCAAAGTAAAATCATTTCTGTAACTGTGTCCCTGGTCCTCTCCCAAGAAAAAATTTTCAATTACTTTTTCTGCTGATGCAAGACCATGCAGATTATTTTTGGGAACACTGCCCATGCAGATGGACCCTTCTTTTGATACGTGGCCGTAGGGATACTGCCATAAAAGTGTGTCCTCTTTTACTTCCGTCTCTTTTAGTGCGAAACAGCTTGCCTTTGTAAGCGTACCGTCTGCATTTATGTGTAACATAAAAATTAAAGGCGGATATGCACAGAACATGGGGTGTCCCATATATATAACCTGTCTTTTTGCCATGGGAGTACGTACTGCAATATAAAATGCTCCTTCGCTACTGATTAGGGCATCTACATACCCCGCTGGAATCCTGCCTACCGGACAGTAGGCAATTTCTTTCTTTTCCCTTAAAGAGCCTGAAAGCCACTTTACAAATTCCTTAAAGGTCAGAGTTTTGGAAATGGTTCTGACCGGCTTTCCCTGTTCCTTAACGTCCACATCAACATCAAAAAAAACAGAATCGAATGTACCGATTCTGCTTTTTGCCCTGATTTCTTCAATCATGGTATCCCTCCTTTTTAAATAAGACGTCTCCGCTTGTTTTTGTGATAAAAATGCTCTATATCCGTCAGATTATATTTTGTACATAGAAAATTTTGCTTTAAAAATAAATCTGTGACCTCTTTTTGGCCAAGCAGATAATAGAGTTTCATTAGTGCATCAAGTGGCACGTCTTCCAGCTCGTCTGCTGTTCTTGCTGTCAGAATACGGTGAAGTAAAAGCACATCTTCCTCTGATATGGATTCCGGAAGCTGGATTTTTGTTTCATCAGCCGGCTCCAGTTTGGAAAATAAAGCAACCGTATTCTTTTTAAAAGTGTAAATCATAGAACGCTCCTTTCTGAAAGCATATATCCTTTTTAAAAGAAGGCAGCTTATTGCTACCTTCTCTTTCTGCGATAATTTGCGGATTTGCCTTTAGCTCCTTTCTTTTCATTTTCCCAGAAAAACTGGAAATTTTTAGAAAAGATTTTTAACGATGCAGCCGTAGTTACAATAACCGACTGCAAGAAAGCCCAGAAGAACTTTCCAATAATGATTAAAAGCCATCCTTCAACACCACCAACAGACATAGGCAGGGTAAGTAGTGACAAAACAGCACCAAGAGCAAATAGTGCTAATATAGTCAGCGCAAACACCTGTACATAGTCTACCGGGTATCCGCAGATACGGTCCCACAATTTACAATACTCCTCTATTATGTTATCCATAATATGTCCTCCTTTTCATAAAAAAAGAGCTGCATTAGCAGCCCTTTAAGCAATTAGTTAAACGGTAATTCTTCGTCGATACCGTCAGGAATATTCATAAAACCATCTCCTGCAGCCGTAGGTGCCGGAGCATTTCCGCCGGAGAAATTGCCTTCTCCGTTTGAACTGTTTTTGCTTTCAGCAAATTCCTGTTCTTCCACAACAACATCTGTTGTATACACCTTTACACCATCTTTATTGGTGTAGCTTCCTGTCTGGATGCGGCCTGTGATTAATACCTTTGTACCTTTACGAAAATACTTTTCTGCAAACTCACCGCTTTTACCAAAAGCCACACAGCTGATAAAATCAGCGCTTTGCTCATCAGTATTACGGCTGAATCTGCGATCCACTGCCAGAGTATATCTGGCAATTGCCATAGGATTTTCCCCCTGGGAATACCTCACTTCCGGGTCTCTTGTTAAGCGACCCATTAAAATTACCTTGTTCATGCTTTTTCCTCCTTTTTCATAATTTTAGCAATAATTGCAAGATTTTTTGTAATAAAAAAGCACCTACCGGTCAGGATAAGTGCTAATAATTACAATATGACATCCTTTTCATTTACGCTCAACACATGCGTGAGACTTTTTCTTTCACATACACCTAAACAGGTGCATTAAAAAAATAGTAAAATCAATGAAATGATATTACCATTATAAAGTATGTATCCGTCTTTTGCAAGTATAAATCATATTTCGCAATTTCTGTACACGTTTAATAATAGTTAGCTTCGGAATCTTGGGACCTTTATCAAGTTAAATTTTTGAATAATAAAAATTAGAAAGCTGACAATCAAAAAAAGAGCAGACTGTTGTAAATTATGAAATTTCAATGTTGCAATGAAGCAGACAATCTGTGTACATAACAATACAAAGTATATGAGTAATGTTATGCCATAATTTCTATTGTACTGTTTCCAATAATCTTTTAATGTTTCATCTGATTGAAAAATAATATCCAAAATAGAATTAATGCGGCACTCTGATTCTTTTTGATGTTTTCCATATTGGTCACAAATTTTAAGGACGAGCATTTCGCCGGAGGATAAATGTGCAACTGAAATAAGATACTCTTGCCCACGAAATGTCATATATCCCTGTGCATATTGTCTTCGAAATCTTTTCTTATCTTTTTTTATTTCCTGATAGGATGCCCCGGCTACACTAAGGACGTCCCAACTTTCAAAATATCCTATCATTTGTCACTTCTCCTAATAAGCTTCTAGTGGTCCGTTTAAGTCAATCGCTTCAAATCCTACTCATTCCAAGAGACTGTTCATACAGCCACTTATAATGTCTGAAATTTTGTTATAGGTATCTTCTGAAGCCATCGTTTCCATATAATCTTTGACTTTTTTTGTAGGAAGGGATGGAAATGTATAATTTTTTATGGCTTCAGGATTAAGCGAATACGTTCCGGTATAATCTGCTCCTGCTATGGAGTCAGTAGAAAAAGTAATATTTTCTCCATCAGAAGAAGCATAAACGGTTCCTTGTTTGTCTGTACGGAAAATGGTAATATCTCTGGATTCCAATTCTTTTATTACTTCTTCATGAGGATGTCCGTAAGAATTATTTTTGCCACAGCTGATAACAGCATAACTTGGATTTATAGCATCCAGAAAGCTGCTGCCGGAACAGGTAGAGCTTCCATGATGGGAAACTTTATATACATCTGCATTAAGAGGAAGTCCATTTGCCATCATGTCATCTTCTGCTTCTTTTTCGGCATCACCGGCAAAGAAAAATCTGGTATTTCCATATGTAATAATGAATCCGACGGAATAATTGTTAGCATTATCACCATAGTCATATGAATTAGGGGCAACAATGCGAAAGGAAGCACTTCCCAATGTATATTTATCACCAACTGCAGGGTATGTGGGTTGCAATGCTGCATATTTCATGGCAGCTATTACGTCACGGTAAGTTTCTGTATCTTTTTCAGCATCCGGCATAATTAAAGTATCAATGGAATAATTATCAATAATAACATCCGCTGCGCCGATATGGTCAGCATCAAAATGGGTCAGAACCAGGTAATCCAACTGCTTTATACCGCACTGCTTTAAATAATTCTTTAATAGGGAGCCCTGATCATTTAAACCGGCATCCACTAACATAGCATGGCCATCACATACAATCAGCGCTGAATCACCCTGTCCCACGTCAAAATAAGCAATGTAAAACCCTTGCTTTGACTGCGTTTCTACGTTTTCTGCGCTTTCGGAAATGACAGTCTCGGATTGGATATTTTCTGTGAAGATATCCGGTACATCTTGGGATTCTTTAGTCTGCTGTTCCTGAAATATAATACAAAATGCTGCAAGTATGAAAAAAACTGCTGGCAGGGCATGTGTAACCCATTTTTTTAGAGTCCGTTTGAATAATTTCTGAAAAAACGGGCTGCAAAAAATGCTGGAAAACAAACACAGGCAGGCAGCCGGAAACGAAACAAAAGCACAGAGTATAGTGCAGATAAATAATAGTAAAGAAAAATTATTTCTGTATTTCACTGCTTTCACCCCCTAAGAAAAGGAACATATAAATTTTTTGAACATTCTTTTTCAAATAATGTCTGTTCATTTAAATTTGGCAAAAGAGATTGCAGTTTATGTAGATGTTCTTTTGTATCCTCTTCCGGACAATTTCTTAATTTTCCCACACAGACTGATAAAGCATTGTCTGCTGCCGCTTTGCTTGTAAAAAAGTCCAGTCTTTCCCCCGGATGCACTTGGGAAAAGAATGGGAAATTTTCTGTATTTATATTATAATAATGTACCTTGTCTGTAAATATAAAAAAATCACTCATAACATATCACCTTCAATCTTGAATTTTCTGCCGGAGTATCTTTAACAAAGGCACAAGCACGACTGTAATTCTGCAACATATATACCGTAAATGTTTTACTTTTAGAAGTGTATTAAGAATAGAATAAGTGAAACAATAAATATTTTGAAAAATATCTTATAAAAGAACAATTTTTCAAAATATTTATTGTTGATAAAGTTTCAATCTTTGAATAAAAAGCATTATTATAATGGACTTATTTTTCGTATCATAACCGATGCTGCCATTATCATGATCCCTAACAGGAGAAGTCCTGCCATGAATGCTTTGCTTTGTATCTGGAGTCTTAGCATATTAAAAAAAAGAAATATGTAAGCAAGGCAGATAATAGCATAGATAATACGATAAAGGGTACAACGCAATACATTTTTTGTAAATACCGGAAAACGCTCTCTATCTTTTTTTATTTTGTTAAGCATATGCCTTGCAAGTTTTGCATCTTCTGTTTCGTCATTTTGTCTGACACCTTCCATAAGGGGCATAAGTTTTTGAATCCGTTTCTCACCATTTGCTTTTGTTTTTACAACCCCGCGGCATATCTGGTTATCCATTGTCAGAATGCCTTCTTCGTAGATGGTTCCAAATACCCCCCTTTTTTTCTTTTGTGGTTTAAAATAGCCATTATATGAGATAAATAACTCATATTCACAAAATCCGGCTCCGAACCGTGAATCATATCGTAAAAAGTTCATAGATAGTCCTGCTTTCTTTCATTTTTGAATGGGTACAAAAATTTGCACCCCCTATATTATACGGGCTCTCCCGTTTGAATATAAGAATCGGTTTTTACTTTTCTTAAAATAATTTTCATCCATTTTCGCATAATTTGATTCATTTAATTCAATGTACCACGATTTCTTTATAAAAACAATCATTTTTCCATCAGAGAGAAAGGAACTGTAAACAAAACCGTTTTTATTTTTTGCCTTTTCTTTCTGAAAAATTAATAATATTATTAGCCACTGCATGTTCCATGATATGTACCTGCGGACAGTGAAAATTCATTGCCGGTTCACCAAACGGACTATCAAGGTCAGGAGTAATAAAAGGAAACATACTGGAAATAGGTTCATTTACATGATACAGGGCTTTTTTAATCATATATCCATTATGCAGTTTTGCTTCACAGGTAAACGGGTCTATTGTTTCAATTCGGGCGTCTTCTTTTTTAATAAAATGAGCTGACATCGCAAGAGACTCCGGTAAAAAAGACAGAAAAGGAAATGCTCTGGGTTCTACCTGTGCAGACAGCATGGATGCAAATAGTAACGATAAATAAGTCTGCCCATAAGCAGTTTCAGTTACGTTTTTTAAGGTGCCTCCTGAGCAATATTCATAAATCATCACATCAGGGAAAGTATTTATCAGGATGTGATATAATTCGCCCGGAAAAAGAATATAAGTTGTTTTTTCCGTAAATAAATATGGCAGGGTTGCGACAGGGGTTCCGTCTTTATCGCAGCCGGCTGTATTACAGTCAAATTTCTCTTTGTGTATAATTCCGTCAAGCAGATATACATTGACCTGTTTTCCAATACATGCAAAGCCGGAATGACTAAGGGCAATCAGGTACCACATATCCAGAAAACGTGCAAAGAGGAAGTTATTTCTTGCTGTTATTATACTTGCTCCGCTTCCATCCAGACAGTCGTATAAATTGGAACGCACTAGGGCATCCTCAACGGATGAAAAGCCGGCATATTCTTTGAAATCTGCATAAGTGTTGGTATTTTTATCAAGGAGTATTTTATCTCTCATAATCAAACCCTTTCTCGCAACACAATTATATTCCATTTATCAAGGAATTGTTCGATATCCTCAATTAATACTACTTCTAACCTGTTAAGCTCTTCCAGATACCTTTCACAGTTGTTTTCTTTTAAAAGCCGGGTTTTAACTTCTGTTATATCAGGTAATACGGATTCTTCCCGGTTGTAACAAGGGACTTGTTCACTTCTTTTAGTAACAAATTCATAAAAAGGAAATAAATCTGTGTTTAAAATAACTGGAGTTCCATTGATTTCTGGCATATAGATAGTCATATTCTTTTCTTTCATAAATGTATTTCTTCCTTTCTTATACATACGGGTTTATAAAGTGACTTTAATCGGACTTTTATCGGCTGCTGTCTCACCACGCATTTCATACGCATTTTTATAATTTCTAAGCTGATTCATGGATACTCCGGCATATCTTGATACTTCCACATCATCAGAGCCATCTAACATATTTAAAAGTCCGGCTTTCCTGAATCCCATCAAGGTATAATCACGAAGGGATAAATCTTCTACAATACTGCCTATTGCCCCCTTTATCAAGGTAGAGGCAGTCATATGGTTTAGTTTTCTGCCTCGCTTATTTAAAAACAGATAACCTTCCGGAATTGTTTCTATGTATTCCTTAAAAAAAGTGGCTACATCTTCCGGCAAAGTTATGAATTTATCTTTTGTCAGAGCAAGCATATACCAGCCGTCTTTTAAAGTAATATGCTCTGTTTTCAGATTTATCAGCTCTACGGTTGTCAATGCGCATCGGTAGCTGAGCAAAAGCAACATAAAAGCCCTTTTGTCTTTCTTCTGATAGGTGCCTTTTAGGATAGCTTTGATTTCGTTATCGTTCGGGATAGTGACTGAAAGTATATCATCTGCCTTAGTCAGGTCAGCACAGGAAATCAGATGGAAGGGATTTTGGTAATCATCTATCCGCTGTTCCAGATAAATACCGTACGACTGAAAATATGAATACAGATTTCTTACCCTTACCCCGCTTATTTCCCCTTTATATGCCCGGTTTTTAAATTGCTGGATATAGGCATTGGCTTTTTCATACGTAATTTTCTGAAATATATTGTCACAATATTCACAAAGACTTAGTATTTCATTTTCATATTCGATTCTGCTGCGTTCACTTCGCAAAGTTTTTAAAAATTCAGCAAGGTAATAATCTTTATAAAGTTGAATTAATTCAAATTTTGCTCTTTTCATGTTATGTCTCCGTTTTATTTTTGATATAGGCAGTAAATAATCCATGCATGGTTAATCATCAATCGTCTTTGGTCTAATTGCTTTACATATAGTATAACATAACTATGTATCATTCTTTTGCATTTTATATCCCAATTTTTAAATAGCACATAGTTTTTATTAAAACTTTACTTTCTCCTCCAGAATACAATTCTCAAAAGGTTCTTTTTTGCCCTCTATAATTGATTGTGTCATTTGGGGAATGTTGCTTAATTGCAATGTTTCCTGAAGCGCATTCCAGTCATCTTCTGATATAAGTACTGCATTTCCTTTTTTCCCTACAATCAGTATAGGTTCATCATATTGATTTACAGATTCTACCAGGTTATAGAGGTCCTGTAACGTTGAGTGTTCTCATAATTCCTTCAAAAATTTCCTCATCCGACAAATTTGGTTCCGTAATATTGTGGACAAATCTCATATATTCCACCTCATTTAGCCCCATATATTCTGGCAAAGATACCTCAATGGCTTCATTATTGTGCCATTGTTCAGCAATATCGTCCCATTCGTCCATTGTTTTATCCAAGAATTTTGCCATCTGTCTTCACCTCGCTAAATCTTTATCCATCTGATGTATTGTAATTTCGGCAATACATTCGTCACAAATAAAAGTACCGCGGTCATATGCTAACTCATACACTTGTTCCCTTATTTTGTCACAAAAAGAACATTTTTTAATTAGAAATTGAGAATTTTCATTGGGCGTATCCATATTTTTTTTATTTCTTCTCACAATGCTTCCCCTTCTCCTCTCTACCAAAATAGACATTTCGCAATAGCCATAAATTTATTTATTTTTCAATTTATCAGTTTTTCTAAATTTCAATTATTTATCTAACTTTTCAACCAGTCTTGTTACGTCGGAAAGCGTCGCACTGTGTAAATCGCAATCACATATACCATCCCTTGCATATGTATTGTAGAGTGTACGAAGTGCAATCAATTTATTATCTTCGTAATCATCAAACACATTCTTTAAAAATTTAGCTTGTTCTGTGTTTAATATATCTTCCGCAAGCACTACACAATCAAAGAGCATACTATTTAACTTTGCTAACCTTTTTGTAAACATTCGGTCTGTCATAATCATACCTCACAAAATTATTATTGAAGCCTGTCAAGCGGACAGGAACAGCCGTTTCTTATAGCGTCACACAGAGCATCCTCATCTACCGTATTACGGTAGATGCAATAATTATCACAAATGTCTTCTGACACTTCTTGTATTATCTTTTGTACACTCTGTTGCAGACTGTCTGTTTCTTCTTTTTTTGCCATTTTGTCACTCCCTATCATTAATTTTACGGATTTTATATATTTATCCTCAATTTGTTTAGTCTAAATCAACTCTCAAATATTTTATTTTCTTACGTTTTCCGCACTTGTATTTTGAGATTGTACTTAATATTGAGCCGATAGTCGTTCCTCTCATTTTGGCAAGCTCCTCCACCGTGTCAGCAACTGCTACCGGCAATTCGTATTCGTCTTGTGTAACTTCCATGTAAACGGTCATAGCTTTATTTCGCCTTTAGATTTAGGACCGGTGCCAAAGCTTTGGGTGTATTTAAGTTCTTTCAGGATTTTCGCAATCTTATTAGAATTTTCGCCGTAAACGTAAACGACATTGTCTTTTAATTCTGCTAAAAATCCTTTCTCAATCAGCTTTTTCACTGTTTCTTCTTTTGAAATCATTTTTTGTACTCCATTTTTATTTTTAAATCAAACTTTTCTACTACTTTACTACACACAATCACCCTCAACTATCAATCATCTGAAATACAATATCTATATCATCCTCCGGTTTCAGAATAATACAGTCATACTCCGGATTATCAAGCGACCAGTTCAGTTTTTTGTTATACTCCCTGGTGCTGGCAGCAGTATCTATCAAAATATGCTTGCTGCGAAGTCTCTCAATCATAACGGCCGGAATAGTGTCCCCGAAGTTTTCCAGCGGCTGGTAAGGACGTTTGAATATCACTCTTTTTTCACATAACCGGTTTATAAGATTCGCTGTATATCCGTCCTCTGCATATAGTCCGTTCTCAGCGGTATAGAGAATAACTCCTTTCAGCATGGTAATCCAGTCAGTAACTGTCCCATCTTCATTTTTAAACATGCTTCTGTGTACATATCCTGCCAATATCCGGTGGGTGCCTTCCATTATATCTTCCTTTCCCTGTATCATGACATCAAATATTACTGTGGGAATACGGATGGTAGCTTTGTTTTTGCTCTTATCCGACGGCATATTTACCGTTATATACTGGTACTTCCTTTCTTCCTTGTATTCGCTGATTTTGTCAATCGTTGCATACATGAAAAAACGTTGCCTGAAATCCTCACACTGATAAAATACATCCCTGCGGTAACAGATATCAGCAAGTTTTCCAAAATGATTGCCTACTTTGATGCCGATATCGTTTGATATTCCAAAAATCAGGCGGATAAAATCATGATTACTTTTATATTCCCATGTCTGTGGTCTTTTTTCACGATTTGCCAGAGCAATTTCTTTCTTTTTACTGAAAGTCTGCTTTTCCCAAGCAATGGCATTTAACTTGATTACCATATCCTGAAGGCTTGTCCGGTGTTCTGTATTCTCTTTATCCCCTGCTGATGCAGAAGACGAGGAGCCGGAACTGTTTGACTTTATAACAGAAGGAAGAACAATATTAAACATAATATTTCCGTCTTCATCACTTTTTGTTCCCTTTTTATTACCAGCAACCCATTTTTCATAGTGAACTGATTTCGGACAGGACTTCATATGCTCGTCTTGTAATTTATTATTTTTTACCCGGATAACATTGTTTGCTGTAATCATTAATTCCAGAGTATTTTCCGCCAGCAGGCACAGTACATCTGCAGGGTATTATTCTGCATCCGTTCCCGGAGCCGGCGGATATAGGCTTCCTCATAAGTATAAAATTCTTTATAGGATATATAGTTTGTTTTTTCTCCTACAATCCGTATGTAACCGGATTTTACCAGGTTTTCCATAGGCACCTCTATATTGTGACTGTTACAAATCGTTATTTAACTTTCAATTTGTCTGCTTAATATCGTTGTAATTCAGCCAGATATATCTTTCCGCAAGACTTCTTTTGTCCTCTTCATAACCAGTTATTCTAAGCTTTACTTTTTCTAAACCATCATTGTAATCAACAATTTGTGCTTTAATTTCTACAATGTCACTAATCTGCATTTTACTCATAACTTACACCTCCACAAATCTTTATTTGCTATCCTTCTTGTGACTGATTACATATCTTACATATCGTTCATATGCTTCTTTCGTCTTTCTGCATTCCCTCTCATAGGGTGATTCACTTGCCATCATCCATGAAATCAAGATACTCGCACCAATGAATGCGCACAATGAGATTATTCCTAAAATTCCATACACATCTGAACCTATAAACTCTTTAAAAATACTTCCTTGCATAATCACACCTCAATTCACTAAGTCTTTAGTTTTAAGTTTTGATTTGTGTTTTTATTCCTATATTTTTCAACTTCTTTATTCCATAATTCCTCTGCTTCTTGTTTGGTTTTTTTAAATGATTTACTTGCAGAAACCAGCACTCCTATGTTATGAATATGACCATTCCGTTCACATTCAGCGTAGTATCCAAGAGGACTATTCTTTACAGTTGCTTTATATTTACACCAAGGACACTTTCTCATAATTCTTCCTCCAATCCGTTATTAAAATTGTTAGTTATCAATTTATCTCACTTGCAAACTTTTCAATTTCTTCCCACTTATAAAACGTTTTAACAAAAGTCGGCTCGTTATTATCTAAACAATACATCTCAAGTGGCAAAGTATCACTATCTACCCTACAGGGTATATCCATATAGGTATTATCTGCAACTTTTACCCCAAAACCTGCGTTAGACAGTTTTTCCAAAACAGGACGTTGGAAATTTTCTAATTCAATTTCCTCCTTGCTAGGTCTATATACTCTAAAAAGAGGATAACCTTGTTTCATTGTTTCGCCTCCACAAATCTTTATTTACTTACAAACTCTGTATTTTCCCCCTGGTATTTATTTATCAGGGTAATCAATGCTTTCTGCTCTGTTTCATCAAGGCAGGCTAAATCCAGAAATTTTCCAATGGTATTAAGGACAGGTGAGTCATTGTTTGACGTTAAAAATTTATCCCTATCGCTGCTACATATAAAACGGGCTATGTTATCCACCCCGGCTTTTAAATAGTAGGTCTTATATCTGCCTGTATCATCATAAATATGACCTATATATTCTTCGTTACTGTCAAGGCTGTACCGTTTACCCTGTTGTTTTGCATTTCTAACCATGTTCCTGTTATCGCAGGTCCATGGTGGTAAAAAAATTTTTCCAATCATTTTTTTACTCCCTTTCTTAACCGTTTTTTCACTATCTGTTTATCTACTACCTGATATAGGGAAAAAAACAGATAAAATACTGTAATATTGCCTAAAAACAAGAAAAATATTTCTTTTACGGCTTCGGATTCCAGTAGCAGAAATTTGTCCGCATAAAGGAATATTATGGCAAGTCCGTCTAAAAATCCTGCTATAGCTCCCAAAGTCTGAGCATGCTTCTTCTGATATTCACCGGAATATATTTTGACAAGTTCAAATACAAATAATATAGCCATAAAAAAGATAAGGAAAAACAGGAAAGTACTCTTTTCAACGCTCTGCCCCTCTCTGATTTCAAGACTTACATAGAGAGTAAACAGAATAGACCATATCATCCACTGGTCCAGCATTTTAAACATTTTAACCCTGAATAACTGTAGAGAGTATTCTTCAACCTCAACAATTATTTGACTTTTATCTAATTCTATGTACCCATCCTTTAACTTACCGTCACATCCCACCGGCTTTCCCATACAGTACATATCTTACCGGCTCCTTTCATAATATTGTCTGAGTCTTTCCGGACATTCTGCTGTATTCTTTCCGGAATGGTTAAAATCCACGACAAATGCATATTTCTTTTCCAAAACATCACTTTTCCCACCGGGAATAACAGTATTTTCCTCTGACCTTTTTACTTCCAGTGAATCCAATACAATTCTTTTTTCCTGCATAACTTATTCCTCCTCTAAATTAATAAATATCCTGTATACGGTCGTACTGTATACACTTATCTCTTCCGCCTTGATTATAATGAAATCCTTTATCCGTTATTTTAACAATTGTGCATCCACCCATGCCGCCACCGTTTTCCAGTTTAACTGTGACAGTATCTCCGACTTTGAAACGCTTCTTTGTGTCTTCACAAATAATTTCTTTATATATACTATATTTCATTGAATCATTCCCTTCTTTTAATCTATTTCTTGTAAAAATTCCTGAGAGCCATTTGCAACTATGTTATTTTAGATAGTTCTAAAACCTCAAAGCTGATAACGTAGATAATCTTTTCAGCAGGGACAAATCCCTGAAGCACTGGTTATTTTCCGTTATCATATTCAGCTTACGCTATGGACGGCAAATCGCCCACTTAATTATCTTCCTTACATCCATATAGATAATTGTAAAATTCTTCTTAGGCAAATCTTAATTGCCCATTACATTCTTCCCTTCCCTGTTTATGAAGAATATAAACTCGTTTTAAAAATAACACTTTATTCACTAAATAAAGTACAAAATATTTAAGATATTTGCAATTATAATAACACCATATAACTCATTCGTCAACTTTAAACTTTAACAAACTGTATATTTGTTTAAACAATCCAAACCCCGCTCTCTCCCACTACCCTTGTTTACCGCCTTTTGGCGATTTTGCCGCCTTAGCGGCACATAAAAGAAAGGAACAAAGAAAGAAGTAAGAAGAAGAAATCCACCTGTGCGGAAGAAAAAAACTGGTTGGGAAGAAACAAATTTTTCTTTAAACAAGTATACAGTTTGTTAATGTTTAAAGATTATTGATTGATTTTCTATAATTTACAAAAAAAAGAAAAGCCCACGAATTTCTTCATGAGCTTTCCTTTCTATTTACCACTTATACAAAGTAGTTATTCTGTTATGTTGGAATGTTTTCTAAATGCCATATTCTTCAAGAAGCAGTTTCATATAATCCAAATCCTTCATTGCTTTCAGGAAATCTTCCATACGTCCCTCCTTATTCGTTAGTTCGTATAAGCTTTGTATATTAGCCATTCCTTCTTCCATTATCTTGTCTGTTTCCAGTTCTAATACCTTTCCATACATAACACTTCCCATCCTTTCCTTTAATTTTTCATGAGGTTTCAGCATATAATCTGATATCCTCCTCATCAGCTCCACCAAGCGTCTGTGATAACTCGCCCTGGTATTTTCGCTCAATGCGCTATCCAGTTTACCTAGAATATCCTGATATTCTTCTGTCAGTGCATTCAGTCTTTCAGAATTTTCCTCAATGTTTTTATATTCCTTTTCATATTTCATAACATAAAAAGGCAATAGCATCAATAGTTTTTTCTGAAAAATTTCATCCTTTGTATAATCCTGAAGTCTGATAACCGGCACTTCATATAAAAAGTCTTTGCCGTTTGGTAAAATCACCTTCATGTTAATGGAATCTTTATTCCTTGTGTTTCTCAAATATAATACACAGGAATTAGGAAAATGCAGCGTATATTCGCTCTTTTCCCCACTTTCTTTTATCCGGCTTTCTGCCTGTTCTAATGCGATGGCAAAATCATATTCAATCATGCGGATTATGACAAAGTTGTCGTTCGTACTCTGACACTCTATATGATAAATCCGGTCTCTGATTCCCAGGCAGGAATCCGTAATCACCTTTCCATTTACCGTAATGTGTTCATTCCTGTACTGCTTAATATCTTCATCCTCCGGATAATCAGTATGGAATACTTCATTGATAAGAGGGATTGCCAGTGACGGCATCCTTTCCAAAATAGTACGAAATACATCGTCAAAAATCGTACCTTCTTTCACTTTTACTTTTTTCACTTTTTTCATCTGTTTCCTCACTTTCCCCACTGTAACAGCAGAAACAAAAACAGGGAAAGTCCTTTCGGAAAATCCCTGTCTTTTCTTAGGGATTTCCCTACTTGTTTTTATAAATTTATCTCATTCAAATAATGACAATTGAACCGGCTTATTTCTTTCTTCCATCTCTTTCTGAAGACGAAGTTTTTCCAGTTCCGCAATCCTTTCTTTTGTAAGCCATTTGTCCGCATGTCTGCGGTCAGCGCCATATGGACTCAGGTTATCATAGCCGGTTTGCAAGATTTTATTCTCCAGCTTTTTAATCTCCTTTTCCTGTCTTTTGGATTTTCTCGCTTGTTCAAACTCTTTCTGCCTCTTTATAAGGTCAGATTCATGAACAATATCTATGCCGGCTTTTATATCTTCCAAGTCTTTTAATAAATCCCTGCTGGGTTTGGATTCTGCCCGGATATTTAATATTTCAAACTTCCAGGTTTTATTCATCATCATGAATAGTGTGCCCTGTTCCCAGAGGTATTTTCGGTAAATTTCTCCAGATTGGAGTTTTATAAATGCCTCACAGATGTCCATACTGACAGGAGCTTTAAAAAATTGTTTGCCTTTGGTAATGCTTACAACTTCCTCACCGTCAAACAATGTGCCATCCTGTCTGATAAAGCTGGTTTTTAAATCATAATAAACATTTCCACGTTTTTTATTTTTTTCCCGGCCAAGAATCGGACAGTATGCACTGTTGCATCTGTTTACACACTGTAGCGGCGCATAATTTAGACTCCATGTACCGTTTTTTTCATCATAGTACATGTGATTTCGGCATGCCCTTCCATTATGGACAAAGGCATATTCCTGATATTTTCTTTCTTTTTCCTGCTCTTTTTCCTTCAACACCTTTTCAATGCTGTTATCGTACTGATAGGCTTCCTCTGTCTGATGGCAGGCACAGAAAGAAAATCCACTTGTTTCAAAAAGCCTTGGATCATTTTGCTCACAGCCGGATTTATGATAAGGGCAGAGTATGGTAGGACAGTTATTTTCATGAGTCCAGTCTACATCCATATAGGACATATGTGGCATGACTTCACTGCCCATTACATATTTTCCACAGCCTGTTTTATATACAAGCCGGTCACTATACCACCGCTTATATTCAAATCCGCCGGATACCTTTTCTAACGGGTCTTTTCCCCATCTGCTTGTGTCAATCTGCACATAGTCCGGGTAATTTTCCACGCTGTAGCCTTCTGCCAGAAGCTTTTGAGTAAGAAGATTGTATTCAGGTCTTTCCATACACATCACCGCCTATAATCCAAGACATGGACGTATACCAAGGTAATCTTCCATACGGTTACGGAAAGCTTCCACTTCCATACCGTATTCCTTTGCCATACATTTCTCACAGACCGGAATTTTATATGCCAGTATTTTTGATAATCTGGCATCCCAGCTGTTTAATCTGCATTGGCAGAGATTGCAATTCTCGTCCAGCCATTTTATTTTTTGAGCCATATTGTTCCTCCTTTAAAAAAAGAGTGCCACCTTTTAAATCAGGCAGCACTCGTATTACACTGGAAAGTTACCAGATACGTAGTATTTCCACTCCGAACATCTCTCCAACCGTCATTTACAGACAGACACATATAGATTTGCTCAAAATCCATATAATCTATCATTTCAACCGGTATCGGTTGGGAAAATAGATTATTGTAACCTACTTCGTTGAGAGCCATTCCGAACAGTTGCGTTCCACTTAATCCGCTACTCCAGTTTTTGGAAACTTCATCAACGTTTACAATCCTGAAGTTTCCATTTTTAATGTAGTCCTTGACCTCAGCAGGGCTGTCTCCTGCTTTAAATAAAGCAGTAAGTATGTCTATTTCGAAGTCATACTCAGATATACCTAATAGGAAATTGTTGAGTTCCTGAATATTTTCATATTCTGAAATAGCAAAAGGAGCATCATAATCCAATATGATATGCTCCTTTCCGTTTCCTACAATTTTATCAAGTACTTCCTCAAGCCTTTCGGCTTCCATTGGGAGTGGTACCCATTTACCGTTTTCTCTTCCTTCCACATACTTACTTAAATTACTTACATATATTTTTATTTGCATATACAGCTTTCCTCCTTTAAAAAAAGTGCTATCCTTAATTGGATAACACGTTAAAATCCACCAAATACGTATAAAAAAAGAGTTCTTTTTAAAGAACCCTTTTTGATGGTTACATTTCTAAAACTTTTGAAATAAAAACACTCTCTGATGCAATGTCAGTATATGGCGCATATTCCATGAACACCTCTTTTGAACTGACTGTTAGAACCTGAACATCAGTATGTGCTTTTTTTCTTCCCAGATAATCAACTAAAGAAGCTAATTCAGGGCCATATTCTGCTTTAATAGCCAAACATCCATGACTATTGAATTTTTTTGCAATCAAATAACACACCTTCGAGCTCCTTATATCCTTATTTCGCAAGATGAAGTAGCAGTATATTCTTCCTTTAAACTTCTCGTATTCAAATACTCAGCTAATCCTGGTCCAGCAACGGATATGTCCTGCTTCATACCGGTCAAAAAACAACTCCCAGTCTTCCCATGAATCAGCCTGAAACAAAGTGCCATAGTGTTCTTCACTGTTTAACCAGTCAAGCATTTCCTGCTCCGTATCAAAAAACTCATTAGAGGCTTTGATAACAGGAGCTTCTTCCTCTTTTGTTCCGTCATTTCCCCAGATATCTATGGAGAATGTATGGGTAAAGTAGTCTCCCTCCATATCTCCGTAAATTTCAAAAGTGTTACTGTCCGGTTCATCAGACGAAGAGGCAAATTCCACACCGTAAACACTGCAAAGCGTTTCCAGATAATCATACTGGGGACTCCATGCTGTTTCTGCGCCGGCAGAAAACCTGTCAGGTTCTAACTCACTAATATGAGTAAAATAGCCCCGCATTGAAACACCCGAATAAACTTTTTCATCCAGAACAGATGTAAAACGTCCCTCGTGTTCCTTTAATGCTTTTTCAAGCATTAAATGCAATTCCTCTAATCCTTTTTGATTTTTTTCGGAGAAAAATACCATTTTCATTTCACATATATTTGCCATTCTTTCTTCCTTTCTACTACAAATATGCCATTTTCATAACTGTCAGCATAATCGCCGTTTCCTTGGAAATCTTACCTTCTTTAATTTCATCTATTGAAGTAACAAGAATTTCCATTTGCTTATACAGCTGCGATGCACTTCCTGTTGCGCTTGGCATGTTCCAGGTATTTACCGCCTGTTTTCTGGCTTTTATACTTGGAATTTCTTTTTCTAATACCTTCATTTTATAAGCTACACGAAAATCCCTGAGCATGGCAGATAGAACACCAATCGGTGATGCCCCCGACTTTTCAATCAGTTCTGCCTGTCTGCGGATTCCTGCCAGATCCTTTTTCATTAACAGCGAGGACAGAATAAATATATTTTCCTTTTCCCTGTCCCGGCACAGCATTTTTACTGTATCAGCAGTCACCTCATTGTTATAGTACGTTACCGTTCTCACATCAGAAAGAACATCATATAATGTAACTTCATCCGCTTCATAGCGCACCCTTTTTATGAGTTCATTCACTGCTTCTTCTGTTATGGTTTTACCCCCAGAGAGCTTAAACTCTCTGAGGATTAACTTTTGAAGGTCTTCTTTTTTAACTTTCTTACACTCTTTTAAAAATCCCTGTTTTTCACACCATCCATAGAACTTAGTGTTACTCTGGACTTTTAAAGGCATAATCAGAATGTCCGCTTCTGTACCCTTAGACTGCAGCACTTTACGGAATTTCTCCGTATCCAGTTCCGTTAAAGTCTCCGGAACTAATACAGCCAGTTTTTTCCCAAAAAAAGAAGCGGTATTTACAAAAGAATAAAATTCTTCATTTGCACCGCTAAACTCCTTATAGGAAAATTCCTTATTTTCTACTGTATCCACTGCTTTCTTTTTAAAGTACGCAATCATATATGGTTCATTGCCATACAATATCTGAACCATAAAATTCCTCCTTCCTTATGCAATCCGTTTTATGCTTCGTGTACTGCGACAGTAATAATACACACTGTCAGATAGTATTTCCATGGGTGATACCACAGAGCTGTTTATTGCTCTTACCATCTCTGCAAGAACCTCTGGGTTTTTATCCCCCACAGACACTGCTATCAGTTCATGGATGGATGACGGTAGTATATATAAATCAGAATCTGTTTTTTTAGCTAATTCCTGGAACACCATTTCATCCAGCAAACAGGCAGCTCCATTTATATTCTCAGAATTGCTTATTACATACATATCTTCCGCCATGAATGCTTCGTCTGTCTCTTCTTGACTCAAATACCCGCATTCTGCCAATACCTGACTTAAAATTCTTACAGTTGGTTTCATCAGTCTCTTAGCATTTTTCTTTGCCAGCTGATACAGCTTTTCTTCACTTAATCCAAAATTTCCTGCTGCATCATTATTAACAATGAAACTTCCTATCCCGGAACTATCGCTCTTTACTAATACACGATAGATAATGGATAAATCCTCAAATGTCCTGTGAGGTATGCCAGAAAGCAGCTTTTTGTTAGCTTCTGTATTTATCACCTGCCAGAATATTTTTTCTTCCAGGTTTTCAAACAGAGACTGCATCTCCTGCTCATTTACACCTTCTGAACACATGGTATCCACCAGTTGTTTTAAAACATTTTCCAGATTTCCGCCGTTATCCAGATAATGTTTATACAGATTTTCCAGATAAACAGTCGGGGCATATTTACTTTCTTTGCATTTAAGCATAAGCCCATCCATTTCAAGATTAATCTTCTGTACGGGCTTTAAAATAACCTGTGCATCTTTACACTCCTGGGGTAAATAATTCCCGATTTTACCTACTACTTCTTCTTTAAATTCTTGATAATTCAACATATCTTTTTTCCTCCTGTCATATAAATTGATAATAAAAAACAGGCTGTAAGCCTGATTCTACTCTTATAAATAATTATTATTAACCACACCTAACTCCGAAAGAACCGGATTAGGCTTATCACAAAGGACAAACAACTGATCCTTTGCTCTTGTCAGTGCTACATATAAAAGGCGCCGACTTTCTTCATCATCACCATACCTGTCACCATCATATAAAATAACAACCGGAAATTCCTTTCCTTTTGAATCATGGGACGTAATAAGACAGACTTCGTCTTTTTCCCCATATTGTATACGGGTTTCATCACCATACTCAATCATGCCTTTCATCGTCTGGTACAGAGTATCCAATGTCCGGATATGCTTATCCTGTATCATCTGATTCAATGCATCAGAAGAAACGGTATTATCCATGTCATAAAGAAATGACAGATACTTAATAAAATTTCCCGCTGCCGTTTCCGGTTTAGCCCGCAGGTAGGAAACAGCTTCATTCAGGTACCGCAATTTTTCTATTTCCGGCCCACTTTGTAAAAATTCATCCATCAGGCCGTATAACCCTGCTGCCTTTTCGTAATCTGCTAAAACCTCTGTGGTGAAACCTTCCTTCCATGCTCTTATACTGTCAAAAACAATCCGGAAAAATCCGTCTTCCACAAGGGTTGCCTTGCTTAATCTGCATGGCACACGCAAATCACTCTCCAGCTTTTCTAACGGTGCATTTGAAAAATTCAAAACAGCAATATCCTTATAGGCGGTACCATTTTTATGGAGTTTATGAATGATATTTTCTACCACCTGTGCAGACTGTTTTGGCACAATTGTTACCGGTTGTCCGCCGGAACGGCTTGCAACCAGGTCTTTCTGAATCCGTCCGGAATTTTTCTCAATTAACTTATTTGAGGCATTTACGATTGTTTCCCTTGAGCGGAAGTTATCATTTAAAACAACTGTTCTGGCACTAAAATGACTTCTGAATTCTGTCATATATTTAGGCGAACCTCCGCGGAAACCGTATATAGACTGGTCATCATCTCCTACCACACACACGTTTCCATGTGCGCCAAGCAGATATACAAGCTCTGCCTGTGTTTCATCCACATCCTGGTATTCATCTACCATAATATACTGAAATAACTGTTGGTAAGTTTTTAAAACTTCCGGATGTTCCTTAAAAAGGGTAATTGCCAGACTAATCTGCTCATCAAAGGTGATTAAACCTCTTTCCGAAACGATTTCATCATATTCCCTGACGAAATCTGAAAACTGCTTTCTGTCAATCTCAGGATAATGCAAAAAGAAAGATTCATCATCGTTCTTATAGCTTTTCATCCTCCTCTCAATTGTTTCCAACAGTCCGTTCTTACCAGTTTTCTTTCCATAGGAAAAGCCGGCTAACTGCCCATGCGCCTGGGTAAGCACATCAAGAATACCATGCGCCTCTTCAGCCCCCAGCACTTTTAGCTCCTTTCCAAACAGCTCCTTATTGCTCTTTAAAATATCATAGCAAAGAGCATGAAGTGTGGAAATATAAGGCAGTTCATAGTCCTTTAGAAAAGACAGGCACCTGTTTTTAAGCTCTTTGGCTGCCTCCTTGGTAAAAGTTACCACCAGGATAAAAGCCGGATCCACTCCTTTTTCAATCAGTGCTTTAATACGGCCAATTAAAGTGGCGGTTTTTCCACTTCCAGGTCCGGCGCACACAAGTAATGCCCCGTCTTTATGGTCCACCACTGTTTTCTGCTTTTCCGTAAATTCCGGCATCCGGTAACTGTCTGACTGGACTGCTATTTCACTCCTTTCCAGCGGTACGATATGGCACTGGTTTCTAAAAGAACAGGAATAACAATTGCTTTGCATTGGTGTAGCGACTGCTTCCTCTGCCTTTTTTAGAAATTCTGCCATTTGAAACTGTTCTTTTTTCAGATAATTTTCAAAACTGATAAAATATCCGTTTCCACCCTTCTTATCCACCAAAAACTGTTTTGACAGCATTTCCAGGGTATCATCCCCCGCTATCATGGACAAAGAATAGACTTTAATGTCTGGGTATTTTTCTTCAAGCCCTGCCTTTACCGTCATTACTCCCAGGTCTGTGGAAATATTCGTATGAATACTCCTTCCACCCTTAGTCTTTTTTGGCTTTGAAAAAGACAATAAAAAAGCTCTGTAATCACCAGACGGCATCCGGATAATTAGAGAGGCTTTCTCATACAGGGTTATTTTGTTTAACGGAAGGACACATTCCACATCCGCCTGAAGTGCCTTTGCACCCAGATTTTCGTACCAGTCTAAAAAACGGACAATTGCCAGATAATCCCTGACTTCCGTTTTCTCCTTCAGAAAAGAATAGTCAAACCATTCTTCCTGATAGGTTCTGACCTGCTCCTTTGTTAGTTCCAGCAGTTCCTTTCTACAGCTCCCCTTTACCAGTTCCTTACAAACCAGTGACAACAGTTTTTTCTGCGCCACAATCAGTTCTGGTACTTCTGTTGCTTTCAAAAATTCTGCCTGTTTCTCGCAGGAACTTTGTCTGTAATAATCTGCTACCTGCATTTTCATTACGTTTTCCTCCTTTTTAATAAAAATTCTGTCCTGAACATAAAAAAAGCACCTATCTTCGCGATACGTGCTAAATAAATCAATATATTCAGTATTCCACTTTCTTTTACGCTCAACACATGCGTGAGACTTTTTCTTTCACATACACCTAAATAGGTGTATTACTAAATAGTAAATAAATAAAAAATGATACTCATATTATAAAGAAAATAGTCTCTTTTTGCAATAGTAAATCCCGATTTGGCAGTTTAAAAATACCAATTTTACAACTTCTTTCCCCTTTCCCTGTATCTTCTTGGTAAAATATTCTTTAAAAAGGAGTTTTTTATGAATACACTAAAGATGAACATTGAAAGCTATCTCTCATTTTGCAAATCTCAAAAATGTCTGGATGACAAAACCATTAAAGCCTACAAAATTGACCTGTCACAATTTTCCAAAAAAGTTCCAACTCAAAATATTTCTGATATTACCACAAATGATTTAGAGCTGTTTATTGCTTTTTTGCATCAGAATTATAAACCTAAAACAGCAAAGCGAAAAATTGCTTCTGTAAAAGCTTTCTATCGTTATCTGGAATATAAAGATATAATTTTAATAAACCCATTTAATAAAATACAGATTAAATTCCGGGCACCCGTTATTCTGCCTAAAACGATCCCTTTAAACACCGTAGAGTGTTTTCTTAAAACTATCTATACGCAGCATGCCAGTGCTACTACTGCTTATCAGAAGAAAAAAACTTTACAGGACATAGCCGTTATCGAATTATTATTCTCCACAGGAATCCGAATTTCTGAATTATGCTCTCTGAAAGCTTCCGATGTCAACCTGCCGGATAATACTATTCTTATCTACGGAAAAGGTGCAAAAGAAAGAAAAATACAAATTGGCAATGACAACGTGGCCAATATTCTCATAAAATATCAAACCTGCTTTCAGGATTGGATTAAAGAAAAAGGATATTTTTTTACAAAACAATCCGGAAACCCTATATCAGACCAGTCTGTGAGACGGATGATAAAAAAATACGCCGCATTAGCCGGTATTGAATTACATATAACACCACACATGTTCCGGCACACATTTGCCACAAGCCTTTTGGAATCTGATGTAGATATACGATATATACAGGAAATGCTCGGCCACAGTTCCATTAACATTACTGAAATTTATACGCATGTTACAACTTCAAAGCAGAAAGATATATTAAGAAACAAGCATCCGAGGAAGAATTTTAGTATATAGACGTAACTCCTACCTTCTCAACTTTTATTATTCAAATTGCAGGATAATCAAATGTTATCCGTCAAATATCTTAAATTTGGAGGTATGTGTTATGCCCGCGCTAATATCTGTAATTATTCCAATGTATAATTCAGAGAAATATATTGCTAGATGTATCGAATCGATTATCAATCAATCTTTTAATAACATTGAATTAGTTATTATTGATGATAATTCAGACGATAATTCTGGCAATATAGTGGCCTCATATATAGAGAATTATAATAACATAAAGTACATTAAAAATAGTTCTAGACGTGGTGCAAGTTATTGTAGAAATGTCGGTTTAAATAGTATAAATTCGCAATATGTAATGTTTTTAGATAGTGATGATTGGTTGGATTTAAACTGTTTAGCACGCGCAATAAAAAAATTCACTTCAAACAATCATATAGATATAGTTGTATGGGAAATTAAAACAGCATTACAAGATTTAAAAATAAGTGAAAGGTACCAATATGCCTATGATAATGTTCTCACTAGTAATATGGCTCTTTCTTTATTGACGCATTCATTTACAAACGAATATTTTTTGAGTCCACTATTAGGATGTAAATTATTTAAAACTTCCTTTCTTATTAAAAACCATCTTAAATTTATAGATACTTTTTATGAGGACGATGCCTTTTCTTTTTTAGCATTATATCATGCAAATAAAATAGGCATTGTAACAGGGTGCAATTTGTATTATTTCCAACACCCAAAGTCACTTACCCATAATTTTTCTGAGAAGCACATATATGATTTGTTTAAATCATTCAAATTTTTATATACTGCAATAAATCAAGATACAGTTCGTGGAAAAGAACATTTTTACAAATATTTGCAAAAATGTATAAATTCATTATTAGAACGCTTAGAGGACTGTGTATCTAATGTAGACGAGATAAATAAATACAAAGCCCTACTTTTGTCTGAATTTACAATTACTATAGATATTAACGAATATTATAAATATTGCTCATCACTGGTTCTATAGTGCATTATTATTTTTTAATATTTCTAAGTATTTTTTATCAAATAAAATTAATAAATCAGTCTCATCTATATTTTTTAAAGCATTCCGCGCATGTTTTAATACAAAATAATTGCTCTTTTGGATAAGAAACTCGGCATTTTTTTCCACCCATTCATATATAATGCGAGAACCTTTATTACTTTTAATTTTTCCTAAAGCCTCCATTATACTTGCTGTAGTATATATATTATCTTCTCTTTTTAATTGTATAATTAAATTTTCTTCGGCATAAACCAAATTTTTCTCACCTGCTATATCTGCCATATGTTCTCTTATATAATGATTTTCTGATACAATTGCATTAATAATATATTCATTTACCAATTGAGTATTACTTCTTAAAAGGAATGATTCCAATTTATATCTGTTTAAGTCAACTTTTGTAGATTTCGATTTTTGAAAATATTCAATTATCCATCTTAAAGCTATATGTTCTAATTTTGAGTTAAGTGCCAGCTCAATCACCATATCTGTTTGAAATGATACCAGCTGCTCTAATCGTAACTCGCCATAATTAGTCAGATTTAAAAAATCTTGTACATACGCAATCACAGAAACGTCATTGCTACAATACATTACTAACTTATTTAAAAGCAATTGCAACATTGGTATATATTTTTCAGATTCTGATTTTCTTGTTTCTTTTCTAAAAACTTCATCAAGAATCAAAATTGCTCTTTTGGTAGAATCACTAAGCGGAAATGTGTCTTCGTGGTTGAGCAGAATATAAGTAAAATTTTTGATAGTATCTTCCGAAAACACATTAAGACAATATTCGACAAACATATCAAGTTGTTTTTCATCTATAAAATTTTGCGAATTGAGTGCATTCCAAAAATCATTTTTATATTGGCAAGACTCAAGTTTCTCTACAAGCTCCAAAGCTAACTTTTTTAAATTATTCTTATCATATGAAATATATTGTAAATGCTGAATATCAAAAGGAGTCTTAGCTGCCTTTTCCTTGATAATAAAAATATTGTTCGGTTCCTTTAATGTTTGAGCTATTCCCAATTCGTAAAATACATTTGCGTTTGATTCTGAAATATCTACAATAATATATTGCGAAGTAGCAATCCCATTTAATATTAATGTAATGATTGGTACACTTGCTTCTGAATTTTTATCCACACGAACAGGTTTATAATTTTGATTTTCAAGATATAATGATAATGTATCATATAAATTTTCATATTCTTGAGCAAAAGGCATAACAAAAAAACATTGATTCTCAATACGTTTGTTCTTTAAAGTTAATAATTGTTTAGGGTAAAATATTTCATTCATAAAAAACCTCATAGAATTTGTTTTTCATCAGTTCAATATCTGACGGATAACATTTGATTATCTCTTATTTATATCAATATACCACCTTTGTTTCAATTTGGCTACTATGATTTTAATTTTAATTGAATTGTTTTAAAATTTACTGCAAAAAAAATAAAGAGAGAGAGGAATATCAAAAATATCTATGATATTCTCTCTCTCTGTTCATTACTCTTCCTTTTCCAACAAATCAAAAATACTCAACTGCTTGTATCTCTTTAAATATTCATCTCTATCATGTAATGTTTCTCCATACACATTCCACTTATTATTGGCTATACCCGGAGTATTTTCCAGGTTTATGAACACTTTCCACGCAGACGGTATCTTTTCCCTGATTTCTCTATGTTCTTCTCTCTTTGCATATGGACAGAACCAACAACCACCTCTTCGGGAAAACCTGTAAATAGGACTTAAAAGACCATATTCTTCACAAAGTCTTTTTGCCATTTGTTCTGTATATCCATACTTTTCCAATAAAGAAATTTTACTGTTATCTTTTTTTAAAGAATCCAGTCTTTGCGGTTCATCCTTGCAAATTCCCACATATTGTACGTAAGGCTCCTTTATAGACTTGTAAAATTCTTCTATAGGTTTCAGTTTACAATCCCTTTTAATACCACATTTGCCGGAACAGGGAAACCCTCTTTTGATTCCTCTATGCTCCATATGCTTTCTCGGATATTCTATCACAGTATTAAAATAATCCAGATAATCCATATCTGAATGAAGAATTATAACTTGATACCCCCATGATTCAAACAGAGGTTTACATACATTCCGTATAAAATTAACATGAGCAGGACTTTCTCCGCTTATTTCCTCCTTTTTGTTAAACATTACCTCTGAATGCAATATAATATCCAAAGGTTCATTATTTTCATGTGCGAGAATGACGCTTGCTGTGGAATCCTTTCCACCGGACCAGCTGCAAATATATTTCAAAAAGAGTCACAAAACCCGTAACTCCTGCCTCTCGACTACGCTTAGAAACCCTCTGTTTCCCCAAGTGCTTTGGCATATTGTTAATCGCAACTCTCTATCATAACAGATTTATGAGTTTTTAAGTCCCCTTTTTTGAAATTTTAACATCTGCAGCGCCTTTCTCCAGTACTTTATTTCTTCCTCATATTTTTCTCTGATATGAGGCAGCTTCTGATTTACTTTTTTTAGAGCAATAAAATGGTCTATCATTGCATAGCACTCATTTATTTCTCTGTTAATTTCTTCTATTCTGTTCATACATTTCTCCTATAAGACAGTACTATCACAATTAATAATCCGCTTCTATACATTCATCTGCCTCTGTGTAATAAACTCCATCATATCCCCGCTTCATCAACACCGGATAACAGTCCAGGCAGACAAGTCTTGAGATAATTCCATGGCAGTCTCTTGTATAAAGCATATTACTCCGTTCTACATCCTTTCTGCAATTTGGACATACTCTTATATCTTTTTCCTCTATGATATTCATAAATTCCTTCCTTTCATAACCAAAATTCACTATAACTTTTTACACATTTTTAAATAATGCCAAGCTTATCTTCTAATGTGTAAATCATGTTATTAAGGTCATTTTTCATTACCTTTAAATAGGTATTTGACCATTCTTTTTCCGCTTTCACTTGCCCTTCCAGATTAGAGACCTTTTCCCTTAATCCTTTTATGGTTAGTTCGAGCTGAAATTTTTCTCTTTTTATGATTTCCATTTCTATCTCAAGTATATCCTCACGTCTGACCGGGTTTTGAAAGAGTGCATACGCCTCTTCTTTTTCCATATTTTCATTATCGTTATAAATACGGTTAATCCGTTCATATTCCTTGTGGGTCCATATGTTTTCAGGTTGTCCTGTTCCTTTTAAAAATTCACTATAAAGCATAGCCTTTCCTCCTTTTTCAATAAGCATAAAAAAAAGAGGAATTGTACGCATGTGATATACCTTCTGCTAATTAAGCAGAACGATAACACATTGTACATTTTCCTCTTTCATAATCTACTTTTTTAATGTACTGAATTATTTTACAATTCAGTTTTTTAAATTTTCCATCTTTCATTTGTTTAAAATAAGGAAAATACCGTACACAGTACAAATTATTCTCCATGTATTGTATTTCTACATATTCTTTCCCTTTTTCAAACTTTTTATTTTACATACTCTTTCTTTCCGCTATTTCCGCCATTTTGTGACGGCTTAAGCGTGAGTATGTAAATACCTTTCCGTCTGAGTGCTGCTCTGATACCTGAGAATATGACAAATAACCGTTCATACGGTCTATCTTTGTCAGGCTCCTGCTTCCACAACATGTACAGACGTCTTTCATTTCTACATCATCATTTCCACAGTTGTTGCAGAAAGATAATGACAGGTTTACCCCTTCGTAAAAGCCCATGTCCATAGCTCTTTCAACCAGACATTTAATAGCATCCAGATTGTATGCTATCGGATATTTCACATACTGGATTTTTCCACCGTTAAAATAATTCCAGAAACGGTATTCCAAATCCTGCTTCTGTGTCGGAGTAATGTCTTCCGTTACGTGACAGTGGAAGCTGTTTGATACATATTCCCTGTCTGATACACCCTCTATAATGCCATATTTTTCCCTGAACTGTTCCACCTGCTTTCCACAGAGGTTTTCCGCCGGAGTTCCATAAATGGCATAAAGGTTGCCGTCCTCCTTTTTGAATTCTGTTACCTTTGCATTAATATATTCCATTACTTCCAATGCAAAGGCACCATCTTCTACAAGACTCTTTCCGTTATACACCATCTGAAGCTCGTTTAAAGCTGTGATTCCAAATGATGCTGTTGCCGACTTTAATAGCGGGGCAATCTTTTCATCCGGTCGTAAACATCCGCCTAAAAACCCGCCTTCGCAATAAGCAAGGGGATTACAGCTTGCCGGAAGATTTCCCAGATATTTATATGTCTTTTTGTGGATTCCCCGGATTAACTCCAGGTAATAATCCAGCAACTCAAAGAAATCTTTTCCTTCCTGCTTTGCTGTATAATATATAAGCGGAAGGTGCAGCGATACCACACCTATATTGAATCGTCCTGTAAACACAGGTTCATCTGTTTCATCCGCCGGATACATACCGCCTTTTGCATACCAGGGTGATAAAAATGCTCTGCAACCCATAGGAGATATTACTTTCCCATACTGTTTGTAAATATCCGGAACATACCCTTCTCCTGAGAGACTTAACCAGTCCGGATACATGGACTTTTGCGAGCATGCTATACCCGCCATAAATACATCATGGCCGACACACCCTTCACCATGTATTTTTCTGTCATACAGAAAAACAAGTTTAGGGAACAGTACCGGCTTTTCTTTACCTTTTTCTCCCTGTCCTTTTTTTCTTACATTTAAACAGGTAATACTTGCCATTTTGCCAAAACGGCTCATTGCCAGTCCAAAGCTTATGGTAATGAACGGATAATCACCCCGGCTGCTGCCAACGGTGTTAAACTTCATTTCCCAGCCCTGAAATCCCTGTGTGAATTCTTTCCGGACATCCTTTAGGGCTTCTTCTTCAGCCACAGCTTCACTAAGACCAATTGAAATGTATCTCTCATAGCTTTCTTTATAGGTCTTCTCTGCATACGGTTCCAGCAGTTTATCCACCTCGCCTACGGTAAATCCACCGTACTGCTGTGCTGCTGCCGACAGGACTATATCCCCGATTACATCAAACGCAACATCCAGAGATTTTGGTTCGTTGTAATGAAGGTTTGCCATGCTAAATCCGCCTGTTAGCACTGTCTGCATATCAAACAGGCAACAGTTCATGGTATCACGACGGCTGTCCTCGTCATGTCCATAAATATAACCATCTTTTATAGCTTTACTTTCTTCTAAAGAAAGCTGAAACAGTTCATATAGAATCTTGGAAGTAGCCGAGCGTAACAAAGCCTGTTTTGTCGCCACAAGACAACTGTCTTTGTTGGAATTTTCCCTGTCACCAAGGAAACGTATCCGCTGGTCTTCCTTATAGATCTTCTCCATCATTCCGGAGAACCCCTGTTTATAATTCCGGAAACTCATGTAGGAAAGCCCTACTTCCTCCCGGATTTTTAACAGTGATAATTCAACAATACGGTGTATACGTTCCACTGGCACAGTGTCTTTACCGTATTCGTCAATTTTATCACTTACCGCTGCCACAACAGCCTTTTTTTCCGCATCCGAAAGTTCAAGCGCTACTCGTTCAGCGGATTTTGAAATGGCAGCAACAATTTTTTCAGGACAATATTCCTGTAAACTGCCGTCTTTTTTTATTACCCTCACTTCTATTTTGGGATATTTATATGCTTCTGCCATCTCAATCACTCTCCTTTCCTTTCTCGATGGGCTTACAACCTTCTAATATGGTAACAGTACCACTTTGAATGGTTTTTCCCACATCAATGACTCTCTGTGAGCTGTCACCACACCACTTGACAAGCAAATGGCTTTTCTGGTCCTGTTTTCTGATTTCCTCTTTAAATGGACCGTCTACAATTACATCAACAAAAGACAGCCAGTCAAGAGAAAATTTTTCCGTTCCATCTGTAAAGACGAAGGAATCCTTTTCTTTCTCAACCCTGTATCCGGTATAAATCCAGATGTCTTTTTTAGGGAACTGTTCCTTAATCTTTTTACACATCTGTCCAATTTTCTCCCGGTTTGCAGGGTGTAACGGGTCTCCACCTGAAAAGGTAGCACCCTGAATATGGGATTTCGATAAACATTCCCAGAAAAGTGCTTCTTCCCATGCATCAAAAACCTTTCCACCACTTACGTCATGGGTGGCCGGATTCTGACACCCTTTACAGTGGTGACTACATCCGGCCACCCACAGTACTACTCTTAAGCCATTACCATTTTTCATATCGTCTGTGGTAATGGCATGAAATCTAATATTCTTCATACAAAGCTCCTCCTTTTTATAAAAAAAGCAGACTCTACTACCGTAGAACCTGCTTTCATAAAATTATTTAGTTTTTTTAGTACATAAATGAATTTTTTATAAATCCGTCCTTTAAGTTGATAAATAAAAAGATACAAAAAAAAGCTACTTACGTAGCTATTTCTATACCATTATACATATCAAAAACTTTTTTCATAAATACGGCTTATATATTCTTTTCCTGCTGACGTAATAACAACCTTATAAATCATATCTTTCACCTATTTCATCCAATGCCGTTTCAAAATCCATATATTCACCCCTGGAAAAACATGCCCTTGATTCTTCAAGTTCTTGATAAATTTCTTTTCTACTAAGCGGTTTAAATGGATTATCACTATTGGAATTCACAATCATAAGAAGATAAGAATGAATTTCCTGCTGCTTTTCCTCTGGAATAGCAGCTAATAAAGCCATATTTGCTTCCAACGTACTCATAAAATCTCCTCCTATCATAGACAATTATTTACACCTTTAATATATGCCATTTTTCTCAATTTTGCAATGGATCATCCTGGCATTTTCAGGCATTAAGCTACAAAAAAATCTTCATCGTGCAGAAAAAAACAGACTCTATAACCATAATAGAGCCTGTTTCCACAAAAACATATATTCCGCCAGTTTTTATTTGGACGCATGATCTAAATACTTTATAAGCTCATCCACCCCTGGTATATCAGCAATATCTTCATCCATTGCATTCAATACCTCTTTATAGTATTCCTTTGTTGCCTCCGGTGGTCTATATGTCTGCTTCTTTTTCTTCATACACTTTTTAAATAATGTACCAAACCACCTTTTAATGCCTGGCTAAGGAAGCATTCCTGAAAAAATCAAAGAACATATCGTCTTCATCATCTTCTTCCTCTGCTCCCTCTCCTTTCATGTCCTGAGTTTGGTCTTTTATTACTTCTTCCGTTTCTTTTGTTTCCATATTTAAGAGAATATCATTCCCGATTATGGCACCTGCCGGAAGACATTCAGCCGGTACCGGATTTTGTACCTGCATTTCCTCCTGCTGTCTGATTTCTTCCGTTAAATCCTGTTTTTGCTGTGTTTCATCTTTCTCCGGTACTTCCTCAGTTATATTCTCCATTACCTGTGAAGAAATTGGTTCTTCTTTTGTTTCCAAGTAAGTAGCTTCTTCCGCTAATGATGACCCATTCATGTCAGGAAATGCACTTCCCAAAGCTTCCGCTCCTGCCACTTCCCAGACACTTCTTTCTTCTTCACTGCCTGCCATATCTGCATACATTGCAAATTCTTCCTCCTGCCAGTCTGACGGTTCAGCTTCTTCCTGAATGGTTTTTTCTGTTATGGCTTCTGCCTCTGCCAAAGTTTCCTCACTTTCGTTATCCACCGGCAAAGAAGTCATGGAAACCTGATTTATCCCCTGTTTCTTCAATAGCGCCACTTCTTTCTTTAACACTTCAATTTCCTCTGCCATCTTGGAAATGGTCGTTTCCGATGCCATCAGAGAAATAATGGTTGTTTCTGCGGCAAACTCTATGGAAGTGTACTTTGCATTTCCATAGATTTTTGAAAGCTCGTCCACCATATATAACAGTCTGTCATTGGTAAAATGACCTGCCATGTTCTGAAGATAAGCCTTGTAGAGCTTCGTGCAGACAATATCTTCTATCCTTTTTTCATCTTCGGCATAAATTAAGTCAATACATGCCTGCATAAGACCTTTTACAAAGTTTTTGGCATTACCACCATGTCTGATGATGTCTCTGAATGCCGATAATGCCATTGGCATATCCTGATTGGCTATTCCGTCAAGAACCGTAAATAAATTTTCCTCCCAGGCTATCCCAAGATACTCTGCTACTTCCTCAGCTTCTACCTTTCCTCTGTTTAAAAACGGGTCCAGTATTGACAGTGCATCCCTCATACTTCCGCCGGATTCCCTGGCAATTAACTTCAAGGCATCCTCATCATATGTGGTCTGATACTTTGGCATTTCACAGACTTCTTTTAAGTATTCGTAAATTACATTTTCATGAATACGTTCAAATACAATCCGCATACAGCGGCTTTTAATGGTTGCCGGTACCTTATGCTCTTCTGTGGTGCAGAAAATAAATAAGGTATTTTCATTTGGTTCTTCTATGGTTTTTAGCATGGCATTAAATGCTGCTGTTGAAAGCATATGGACTTCGTCCAGAATAAATACTTTCTTTTTATGCACCGGAACATACTGCGCTGCTTTTATCAATGTGTGTACATCCTCTACGGAATTGTTGCTTGCAGCATCCAGTTCCAGTACGTCCATGGAATTGCCTGCCAGTATTTCCCGGCAACTTGCACAGTTTCCACATGGTCCGTCT
>JAFSDJ010000088.1 GCA_017436305.1 Lachnospiraceae bacterium | reverse complement strand
TTAATTTTTAATTTAACCTTTTTTTTAGTAGAAAGGAACAAATGTGTGCTTCACACAGAAAAATACAGTCACGCTTTACGTGACTGTATTTTATCAAATTATAAATAATTTCACTTTTTTACTTTTTATATAAATTACAGTGAATCTAGTAAATAAACAACTGAACCCAGTAATTTCTTCCATTTTCATCCTGATAGTTTCCTACACCAATTTTAGTGTATTTAGCATTCAAAATGTTAGCTCTGTGACCTTCACTATTCATCCAGCCTTTCATTACTTCTTCCGGTGTTTTCTGACCCCAGGCAATGTTTTCGCCGGAACCTTTGTATTTTACACCCTGTTCCTTTAAGACAGTACTAAAACTACTTCCATTTGGTCTTGTATGGGAAAAGGACTGTTTGATTTCCTTTGCTCTTACTAATGCAGCAGTTTCTACCTGTGTATCTATAGTAAGTTCTTTAAGACCGGCTTTTACTCTTTCTTCATTTACCAGTTTTACTACCTGCTTTGCAAAATTGCTTGTTACACTTTCGTTGGTACCCGGTGTGTCCGTATTGGTTCCGGAATTGTCTGTTTCCGGCTTGCTGTTTTCTGAATTATTATTGTCAGGTTTTTCTGTTTCCGGCTTGCTGTTTTCCGGTACATTGGTCTCCGGCTTGTTCTCATCAACTGTACCATTTCCCGGAAGTTCTGTATCAGGACAGGAAATATTAGGGAAACAATCAATTAAATTTCCACATCCAATTCCCTGCTCTAATTTAGAAAGCACCTCCTTAAGCTCAGTTTGGTTTGTTATTACTTTTCCTGCAACTACCACACAACCATTTTTCTGAAATGTTTCACAAGCTACTTTTTGTGAACTAGCCTGTACCAAAAGCGGTGATGCTGTTGTAGTTAAAACAGTCGCAGCAGTTAATGCAAATAATATTTGTTTTCTCATATGTTCCTCCTTGTTTGTGAAATTATTTCTACCTGAATAAAAAAGGATATTGTTATGTTGATTTAGCTTTTAATATATTTCTAAATAATTTCATTTTTGTTACACAATTGTTACAACAAGAATATTAACATAGAGTAGAACTAAAAGATACAAGTAAATTTTGGTAAAGAAATTTACGTCTTCAACTTTTCTTTAAATTCTTTCCTTCCTGAAACCTGCATTTTTTCATAAATGTGGGAAACATGCTTTTTTACAGTACTTTCTGCAGTAAACAGTTCTTCTGCAATTTGTCTGTTTGTATACCCTTTATATAACAGCCATGCTACTTCAGCTTCTCTTTCTGATAAGTCATATTCACGTAAATTTCCAACAAACTGTTCGTAAGTTGTAATAGCCGATACCTGACTTTTTTTGGTCTCTGCTATTTCCGGCTTTAAGGGCTCTTTTTGGGTTATTTTCATATACAAGGATAACAATATTATAGCAAAAACCGCTAAAAGCAAGGTTTCTACAGTTGCCATGATTCGTTCTGTCTCTCCTGTTATCATTTGTACATGAGAAAGCATGAGCATCACAATGATTCCGATATATACCATTCCAAGAAGAAATGTTAAAAATCCCTTCTTCATCTTTATTCTTTCTCCATATAATCAATGATTCTTCTTTTGGCCTCTAACTGCAATGGAAGAAGAATCAGTTCAATAGCAGCTGTATATAACATTCCAATTAATACTACAGCGATGCATGGCCCCACCAATTCCGGATTATCAACATAGCAAAGCACATAGATAAGAGATACACACACTATAATAATTCCCGCATACAATACCTGCTTTTGCATAAATTCCACTGCATCCAGACTCCGCTTTATATCACTTAAGCTACAGTCAAACTTCTTATGTAACATTTTAAAAGCTCTTAAGAAGTCCTTCCATAAACCATTTCTAAAAAGAATTGGCATGGATAACACAAGAATGCACATGAGTGTGGGCAAATCCAGATACATAATCAAGGTTTCCATAGAACCTCCCTGAAACATAAGAGTCATAAAAATCACTCCAATAACAATACTAATGAATTCAATAATCATAAACATTACCTCTTTTCTTTTTTTTCTTAATGGTATCTGTTATTGAAGGAAAAATCTATACTACTTTCGTAAAAAAAGGTAGTATTTGCAATGGTACTTTTGGTAAATGTTCAATTTTTTTCTGTAAATTTAAAATTTGTCTTATACAAAAAGGATTACCATACTTTTTTTCGTATAGCAATCCTTCATTCTGTACAAAACATTAATCTTTATTTATGGTATGGTTCCCTATTTATAATCCGGTAGCACCGGTAAATTTGTTCTAATAAAATAACCCTCATAAGCTGGTGCGGAAAGGTCATATCAGAAAAGCTTAATTCATAATCAGCTCTTTTTAATACACTTGAATGTAATCCTAATGAACCGCCTATTACAAATTGAATATGACTTCTCCCTGAAATTCCAAGATTATCCAATTTTTTCGAAAACGCAACAGAGTCTAATTTTTTTCCGGTAATGGAAAGTGCAATTACATAAGCATCTTCCTTCAGATTCTTTAAAATCCGCTCTCCTTCTTTTTCCTTTACCAGATTTTCCTCATTCTCACTGGCATTTTCTTTTGTTTTTTCGTCTGACACCTCTATGATTTCCAGCTTACAATACTTTGATAAACGCTTGCTGTATTCTTCAATAGCACCTCTGAAATAGCTTTCTTTAATTTTTCCTACGGAAACAATATCAATTTTCATAATCTTACTCTTTATTTCTCAATTCTTTCTATAAACTTCTATTTTTTACATAGATTAGGGTGCGGGAACCCCCTTTCACAACTAGCTGTATATTCAAATTGAACAATAAATACTATTCTTCGTATATTTTTGTATAAAAATCATCTGTTAATTTTGCTACTAAAGATTCATCCAAATCAGGATATGTTTCTTTAATTTTCCTTTCAATGACTTCTGTTCTGTCAAAATACATTGACTCTGAATTTGCTTCCTCCACACTGTCAAATCCTAATGCTTCATCAATGGCTTTACTTGTCAGTTCTTTTTCTAAATAATCCTCAATCTCTTTGATTTTCTGCTCTTCGTCATCACTTTCTGCAAGATTCTTTTTATAAGATTTTATAGAAAGGACTCCAAATACAAGAAATACAGCAAACAAAGCCCCAAGTACTACATACATCATAACTTTTGTTGTGAATGTCAATTGAATCGGCAATACACCAAGCCCCATGCAAATCAAAAATACAACTCCTAAAATGCCTACTCCAATTAATGTATAGGCACTAGCCTTATATTCTTCAGCCTTATCCTTTTTATTTACATAGGCTTTGACAGATTCTATCTTTTTTTCTTCCTCCTGGCTTTCTTCTTCGGAATTTTTCTCTTTTTTCTTTTCCTCTTCAGATAAAAAGATACTTAAAAGTTTTACAGCCTTTTTGACATCTGACTCTAAAATGGATAATTCCATTTCATTGTCACTTTCATTTAATATAACACTTCCGCTTTCCACTCCATTTTCATTAAAAAAAGCATTGATTTTTTCAAGCTTTTCCTGATCTCCAAAATATAGTGATTTTCTTTCTTCTGTTAATTCTTCTACTAAATCCACATCACAGTCCACGCAATGGGTAATTCCATCTTTGTACTCATTTTTACATACCGGACACCAGGGCATCTTTATTTCCTCCTTACATCATACTAATACAAAACATTCTTATTATCTTGTATTTTACACCCATTTCATTTTAACATAAAAAGGATTGCTTCCTTTCTTTATATTTTTAAAAGAAACAATCCTTCTTTAATCACTTATTACTCTTCATAGTCAAAGCAGACTCTGTCACAAACCACACTTTTTATATACTTTGCGGCTTCCACATGCTCAGGAGAAACCTGGTAAGCATTTAATGCTTCTACTGATTCAAAACAGGAAATTAATGCAATATCCTTTGTACTGGATTCCATTTGGTTAATTTTTACCTTAATGGAAACTGCGCCACTTACACAGTCTTTAATTGCTTCTAACTTTTCTTTTATAGTATTTCCTGCAACAATTCTTTCTTCTTTTGAAAGCTCTTCTTTAAAATTCCAGCATACAATATGATTTACCATAGCACAAGCCCCCTTTTTGTAATTTATCTAAAACAGTTCAATCATAGATTATATAATGGGCGAATCATGCTTGCATGAATGAGCACATTTTATAATCTATGAGCAGAGCGCCCGCATATGAGCAAAGATAGCTGCCATGCAGCGGAAAGCACCGAAGGTGCGACTTTGCGAATGGCGCGTTTGAACTGTTTTTAGTAACAGTTCAGCCATAGATTATATAATGGGCGAATCATGCTTGCATGAATGAGCACATTTTATAATCTATGAGCAGAGCGCCCGCATATGAGCAAAGATAGCTGCCATGCAGCGGAAAGCACTGAAAGTGCG